>CAZCTN010000064.1:2560-3053 GCA_964501655.1 uncultured Syntrophomonas sp. | reverse complement strand
GCCAGTTAACATTTGATTTACAACAATCAAAATATCAATTTGCTCATCTTTGCCTAAGCGTTCATAAGGCTTTTTATGTGACATACGCAAACTAACATCTTTACGAAATTTATCGTATGAAGCAATGGAAAATGATTGAGAGAACTTACTGTTATAGGCATCCAACATTTCTACAATGCCATCTTCCTTTTCCAGAGAGCCACCACCCTCGTTATCAATAGACGGATCGAACATAGCAGTAATCGTTAGTTCCGGCATTTCCTTTACCATCAGACGATAGTACTCTACTGCTTCTGGAATACTGCTGGTTGCAAAAATAGCATAAAATTGTCTGTCTCGGCTGTAAAGGGGCCATTTCTTTTTAATATCAGTAATAATTCCCATCTTATATTCAGGTGTTTGATACTGCTCGTTTGGAATGTAATCCTCTATACCATTGATCCATTTACCATTAACAAGCTCTCCGTACATTTTCACCTGTGATGAATCCATA
>CAZCTN010000064.1:0-2548 GCA_964501655.1 uncultured Syntrophomonas sp. | reverse complement strand
CTTCTTTTTGGGGTCGCTCATGGCTTCCTGCTGAGAAGATGCTTTTGCTTTTTCTAATGCAATTTGTTCCCTCAAATCGTTGTCATCATAGATACGAACAAGGTATGGATCAAACCCAAGCACATTCTTGTCTCTTATTCCATCTCCTAAAGTATATCTATGAATTTCATCTCCAAAAATAGTAGGTGTGGTACTGTCTTTCTTTGCATTTAAATCCTGTATTGGTGTTCCGGTGAAACCAAAAATAATAGCATTCTTAAAAGTATTCTTGATGTCAATCAGCATATCTCCGAATGTAGAACGATGACATTCATCAATAATGATAACCATCCGCTTACGCTGTATTGCTTTGAGGTCTGCATCATTTAATCCAGAATCCTCAGCAGTAATATTACTGAGTTTCTGAATAGAGGTAACAATTAGCGTATTATCAAGATCATCACTTTTCAATTTAGAAGTCAGAATCGTCGTATTTTCAGTTGCCTGTACTGATTCACTTTCAGATGCAAAAGAACGGTATTCTTTTAAGGATTGAATACCTAGTTCTTTACGGTCAACCAAGAATACTACCTTCTCTGCATCATGGTTACTGGCAATAAGCTGCGCCGCCTTAAAGCTGGTCATAGTTTTACCACTGCCCGTTGTATGCCAAATATGGCCTCCCAACTGCTTACCGTCATCCCAGTGGCTTTTCTTATCTGCCACAATGTCAGCAATGCCTACAGCAGCATAATACTGATAGCTTCGCATAACCTTAAGAGTTCCATCATCAGTATCTGCAATCGTATAGAAACCGATTAACTTGTGTGCCATAGGTATATACAAAAACCTTTGCACGAAAGTATGCCAATCATTGATGGGATTATTATTAACGTCAGCCCAATGGAAGTAGAACGCCTTATTAAACACGCCACCTTCACCCGGATTGGCAAAATAAACTGATTCCTTTGGCTGCATTGCCACAAAAATCTGAACCATAGAAAAAATTCCACGGAATACACCTTCGTGGGAATATTTCTCAATCTGGTTATACGCTTCGCTTACTGGGATACCATTACGTTTTAACTCTAGGTGAATTACTGGCATACCATTAATAAGTAACATCAAGTCTCCTCTCCTATTGTTGAGAATAGGAGACTTAGTCTTGAATTGTGGTTGCTGTACAATTTGGTATCGGCTTTGGCCTAAAGCAATTTCTTGACGGTCATAAATTTTCAAACTAACTTCTTTTCCAAGATGTAATTGATCTTCTGGGTTATCGCGAGTGATTGAAATACTTCTACCGTTGATAAATTCATTCAGTAGAAGTGGTGACTGTAGCGCCTTTACCTGATTTATAATCTGATCCATTTCACCTGCGGTCAGAGGACAATCATTCAAACGTGTATTCTGCTTGTTATTATTAAAAAGAATATCTGCCCAGTTTTGAATCAAATCTTCTTCGGTAGGATATCGTATAACATCCGGCTCCCAGCCATATTCAATCAGGGTTTTAATGACGGCATCTTCAAAGTCTTTTTCTTCTGTATATATAATTTCAGACATATCAATCACCTCCTTGATTTACACAAACATTTTTTCTAAGCAACCGGCCTTGATATTTTTTAGTTTTTCAAGCTTACACTGATGAAGGGTGATAAGGTGGTCGATAGCATCTAGCTGTTCCCCTATTTTGCGTTGTTCTTCAACAGAAGGTAGAGCAAGTGAACACATACACAACTTATCATAGTAGAAGTAGAGTCGGACACCTCCTTCCTGATATTGTTCTATCATTTTTTGAAAAGCATCGCTCTTAAACCAATGCCAGAGGAACCGATCATCGACATCCTCACTTGTCTTAAAAACTTCATAAAGTGAGCTTACAATCACATTTCTATCAAGATTTTGATAGCCGATAGACCCGACATTTATTCTTGCAGGATTATAAGCAAACGAATTTGGAGAAACGATATAATACATTGTTTTATTAGCATCTTTCATCGTTCCACCATTCTCAAATTTCTCATTTTGAGGAACAAATCCACTTCCGTTTGTGATTGAGTAACTCTCAAGGGGAAGATTATCTCGATTTTTTTCTCCTGCCGGATAAGTAATATCAGTGAACTTACGCTGTTTCCAAGGACCAGTAAATCCTTTGAATCGAATTCCTGGAACATTCATTCCTTTTTTCGGGAACATTTTTTCCAACATGGCTTTTTTCACAATTAGCAACTTATCATACTCATGCTGATGAAGTGTAACGAGTTGGTCAATACTCGAGAAATACTCTACTATGTTTTTTTGTTCATCCACTTTTGGAAAAATGACATCCCCTTTTAATGCATTTGCATCTGATACTTTCATATCATTTTTTGCACCTTTATTAACTAAAGGATGCATATATTGATTCATCCTAGCGTGTTGTTCAAAATAAACCTGGATGAAATCCGGACAAACATTTTCATTTGGATGATAAACGGCATAAAGTGTAGAAACAATTCCACTAGGACCTTTATTTGTTTTGATAATACCAAAAGGATTTGCTTTCAGTGGAGATTTGGTATATACG
>CAZCTN010000063.1:0-3296 GCA_964501655.1 uncultured Syntrophomonas sp. | reverse complement strand
CCAAACAAATGGTGGGTTATTCCATTTACACAGAAGGATTTACACTCCCCTCAATATCAATATTTTATTAGTAACTAAAACATAGTTAATGTTGATTTAGTTGAGGAGACACGAGGACTAATGTTGTCACACAGTCTGACGGGGGTACTGTCACGCTAGGCCCTTTGGATAATCCCCCTGCCAATTCCAGTCAACCTTTCAATTTGTCTTATTGATAGGCCATAACCTGCCTTTAGGTCTTTTAAGTATTGATTTCTCATATTAACATCAAACTTTTGCACATCTAGCGCATGGTTAACATGACAATGATCCTTGATGATTTTCTTGGCATCTTCATCCGTTAACTGCCTTTTCTCCGGCATATCCAAACATTTGTCATCGTTTTCTTGGTTTATATACTCAATAAAACTTCTTAATGCTCTTTCTTTGTTTGTATCAAAAACATCAAGAACAAAGTCCATATCGCTCTTATTACTTCCCTCAATGTATTCGATATAATTAGTCCAGGAATAGTCTTCGATCTTAGTTACAATACCAGCTTTTACGGGATTCTGAAATATATATCTAAGTACTGTCAGAAAATATCGATCATCTTCTACAGGCTCGCTTTTAAATCTATCCTGAAACAAGTACCCTATCCTGTCATACTTTTTGTTATACCACAAAACATAGCTGCTACAAATCCTTCGCATCACATTTTCCAAGGGCGCGTCGCCTTCCATTAATAGTAAATGGACATGATTACCCATCAGACAATAAGCATATAAATCGTATTTGCAAATCTCCCTATATTTTTGCAAGGTTTGAATAAACTTGGCGCAATCTTCATTCTCCTCAAATAGGAGTTGACGGTTAATACCCCTCATAATAATATGGTATATTCCAGTCTTACTTTTTTCCCGTGCAACTCTCGGCACCAAAACCACCCCTGTGGTAATTATTTGCATATTTTGTTATTTGTGTCAACGTCCCCGTCAACATATCACTGCTTGTTCTTTGTGTCAATTCCCCCGTCCCCATGTCACTTCATATAGATCATGCCCATAACTGGTTTGTAAAGGTTCGCCTTTAATTATTCTGAAAGTACGTTTTCCTCCTGCCTGTCTCTCAGCTCTCAAGCATAAGACCTCTTTTAGCCCCTTTTGGTAAAGGTCGTTGGCAAATTCATACAAATGGGTAACATAGAAAACTTTAATGTGCCTTTCCGATAGGGCTCGAACTATCCCATTTGCAATCTGGGAACCTTCTCTATCATTGGTCGCAGCAAATGATTCATTGAACAGGATAAGTGAGTCAGGTCTTATCTGGTCGACGATATCACTCATCCGGCTAAGCTCTTCATCAAGTTTCCCACTATTCATGTCAGAATCTTCTTCTTTTCTGAAATGAGTAAATATTCCATTGCAGACATTTGCGCGGAAATAATCAGCAGGTACAAACATGCCACACTGCATCATTATTTGAGCTACGCCTATACTCCGCAGGAAAGTCGACTTTCCGCCCTGATTGGCTCCGGTTATGATTATTATATTCTTATCGTCTGCGTTACCATGGTTGCCGACTATGTTTTCTCCCGAGGTTAAGGCCAGACAAACATCGTACAAGTTCTGGTAAGATAGATTTCGAGTATCTGAACTCATTGGCACGGGAAAGGAAGTTGATTTCCCTAGCTTTAATATATGCTCATATAAATTAAGACAACCAATGTAAAATGCCAACTCCACCCGCATCACACTGAAAAAGCTTAAAATATGATCATTAGACTGGGCAAGAGCATTGGCAGCCAGGTTAATGCCCCTGTTTCTTAATTCTCTAATGGCTCTATGGCCGCTTTCATCTCTATCACTGATATAAAAAGCGTGAGCAGGCAGTTTTCTAGTGAAGATAATATTTTGTATCCAGTTTCTCTTTTTTTCTTCAATTTTCCGCAAGCGGTAGTTATAACCTTGGTTTCCTTTTCCTAAATCGGCGCTTATAAATACTCCTCTATCAAATTTCAGCTCTCTCAAATGCTCCTGAACACTGTTCAAATATTCCTCATTCAGATCCCTTTTGATCATTTCAAAGAAGGTGGTAAAACCATCGGATTGAAATTTGCCGGCATGTATGTCAGCTATATGTTTTAATTCTTTAAATATTCCCACATACATTTGCAGGCATTCTATGGACCTGCGCAGTATCGAATCCGGATATCGGCTTATTCCCAAATAATGTTTTTTTTCTCCTTCTATGGCTTTTACTGCGATATCATACAAATCTCTAACCACCGATTGGTTTTCCAGGCCATCCTTAAGAATATCCTGACGGTACAAGATGCTATCCTCATCATACATATTAGATAAAACAGCTTTCTGGGCCACTGAAAACAAAAATTCATCCCCGGTTGCCATACCGGCAAAAAGGGTTTCCAATTCCAAATCCCTACAAAGTTCCTCTTGCGTTGCAGACAGTTTATATTGAGAATTAAAATCCCGATCTTTGTACATGAGAAATACCTTCATGTTTTTAAACGCTCCTTTAATCGCTGATACGTAAGCCCATACTTTTCGGCAATTGATATCGCATAGGAGAGTCCATCTGCGGTCCTCCTGGCAATTTTGAAAGTTCTTATACTGGGATTCTCGGGGTACACCATGCTTACCATGCTCACTGTTTTTTCGCTTAAAGAAGATAATTCATCTATGAATGTTACCCACACACAAAGTATATCCAGTTCGATAATTTCAGCCAGAATCTTTTTACTCAAAAAAACCGCATCATTCAGGGTAGTAGATGTGAAAATCTCGTTCATAATGATAATGCTATCGGAAGTAGATTGACGAAGAATATCTTTGACCCTGAGCAGGTCATCATGCAATTTGCCTCCGGGATTGCTTATACTTTCTTCCTTTTCAAAATGAGTAAAAAGCCGATCAAACATGAATAGCTGCGCTTCTCTTCCCGGTACGGTGAGACCGATGCTGGCCAGGTAATGTATCTGCCCGAAGGTACGGGCGAAGGTTGTTTTGCCACCCTGATTGGGACCAGATACAACAAGTATTCTTTCCTTGTCTCTCAGGTAAAAATCATTGCACACCACCATTGCATCACTTTGAATAAGTTTATTTGCCAAGGCCAGATCAAATCCATCAGAATTATATATTTCCTTGGTTTGATCAATGATTTTCGGATAGCAGAATTTCAAGCCTGCCTCTTTAAATTGGACGATGAAATCCAAATACGCAATATAATACTGTATTTCCCGGTTAAACGCCGAAATCGTCTCATCCATATAATTTTGACGGTTCTTATAATAG
>CAZCTN010000062.1:0-4159 GCA_964501655.1 uncultured Syntrophomonas sp. | reverse complement strand
CCCATATGCTCTGGAGGCGGTCCAAAAATCCGCTGAAAAGCTGTTTTTCCATAATGAAGCGTTCATTTTCAATCACTTCCTGTACCAGGCGCTGCAGCATCTCCTCCAACTGCCCTTGCTGGGAACGGCCTTTAAACATGACCTTTTCCACCGTCTTAATGATCCAGTCATCCAGCAACTGGCTGGAACTCCGGTACTTCTGAAACAGATCCTCCAGGCCGTTTTCACTGTCATTGATGCGGGTGATCACATTGCGCCATTCATCCTGGGAGATAGCGAATTCAGCCAGGCGCCTGGCATAGCCATTACGATCATCTTCCGGGTAATACCCCAATAAATAGGGGTCCTTTCTCTCCTTATCGGCTAAAAGCTTGCGGGCCTCCCGGAAGGGCTTAAGCTCCAAGACCCCTCCGTTGCGGTTGGCTATCGGAATGTTCATAATATCATAGGGATTGGCGGCGCTGTACTTGGAGGTAAAATTAAAAAACCGAACCCGGGGTTTGGCTCCTTCCCCCTCCACCGCCTCGGCAGAAGTCATGCCAATACCGGTTAAGAGGTAGCCGCCCCCGCCATCCAGTTTCCATTCGATCATTATGTAAGTGGGTTGGCTTTTTTTGCGGAAAAAACTGGCGATATTGCGTCCCTGAATCTTGGCCCCGGGAACGATTACCTGCAAAAACAGCTGCACTAGAACGCTTTTGCCCCCGCCGTTGGCGAGGTTTAGCAGGGCGTCTTCACCGCCGTGGAAATTGAAGGTTTCATCCACAATATGGCGGGAATCGTGATTATAGGAAAAATTGATGATCCTGATTCGATTAATATTGGGCATGGGCTGCTGCTCCCCCTTCAAACAAGGCCTGAATCTCTTCCACCCGGCTGTCACTCAAATAATGGTTCAGCATCAGATCATCCAGCTTGCGGGTGCAGCGGATCTCCCGGTCATTGTCCACCAGCCGGATCAGGTTATGGCGCTCCAGCAGTCGGCAGGTGTTAAGAATGGTGCCGGTCTTGGTCTTGCGGGCTTTTTCTTCGTAATCCTGCTTGCTTTCCCACAGCTCGGCGATTTTAATAAAATTTATACCATAACGCTCCTCCAGCCCCGAGGCTCCCTCCTGCTCCAGCAGAGCCAGCCCCAGTCGCTGATCCAGTTCCTCCGATAATTTGCTGACCCGCAAGTAATCCCGCTGTTTGGGATTGCGGTTACGGCCCCCGTAAAACAGATAAAGTATGAACATAACGATATAGCAGAGCAGGTAGCTGTCCAACAGCCTGGCATCTGATGCCACCCATTCCCGCAAATCCTTGCTGACGAAGCCCAGAAGGCCGTTGCTGCTGTCCGGAACCAGGTACAGGGTGCTGGAGGCTTCCACGATGGTAAACTCCATTTCCTCCTCCATCTGAGCCAGGATGGATCTGACTTCCCCACTGCGGTATTCCAGGAACAGATCCCCGTCGCTATCCCGGTCCAGCTGGCCCCGATCCAGAAGCTTTTTGAATATTCTTAAGGCGGTATTTAATGAACTCATACAATATCTACCTCGATTAAAAAGTCACTGATAAGGATATGGCGGCTGAAAACCGCATCCTTATGGCTATAGGAAAGGTCGTCCTCCAACATCTCTTCATCCGGTTTTTTTATCTGAATCCTGCTGACCCCGTACATATCCGGCTGCCCGAATTCAATTCGATGCAGGCAATAGTTCAGGTCCAGCTCCCCGGTGGCATTGGCTACCACTTCATCATGCCCTTTTTGCCAGGCCAGGATGTCAATAGAGTTCAGGTCATAGAGCTTCAGCATGGATTTAAACAAGAGCTCACCCTGCACTACCTGGGTAAAAAGGTCTCCCTGGCTCTGCAAATAGGCATAAAACTCGCTGAAGCGAAAGGATGAGCCTTTGCTGCCGGCCATTATTAACAGGGCCTGGACCAAAGCCACCTGAGCTTCATTAATTCTATTGATTTCCAGCCATTCCCGGTCTTCCTGCAGCTCTTCCATGGCCACCCCTTCAGCTGTCTCCTCTTCATTCCGAATGCGGGCTTGCCGGTCATAGAGGGGCAGGAGGCTTAAGTTTTTGTCCATACTGGGCTTAAACAAGGGGTTCAACAACTGCCACAGCCTGGGGATGGTTTCCTCCCCGCACTTTTCCAGGGGAACCAGGATTTCCTGCTCAAAATTATAGACCCGGGCCAGGGACAAGGCAAATGAATCCTCAATCATTTCCTTATAAATCTGGGCCAGGCTGTGCCGCTCCAGAATGACCTGTTTCTGTTCGTCTATGGTATCGATAATATTTCGACGAATAATGGCGATCTCCCTGCGGGCTTTCTTCATCTCTTCATCCAGCTGGCCCCGGGCCCTTTCCTCTTCCTGCAAGCGCTGCTCCGAAAGCACAATCATATCCCGGATTTCATTCATGGTGCCGTACTCTTCCTCCAACAGGGCATAGGTGCTGCTAACCAGGTTCTCGTATTCCCGGATATCCACCTCATAAATATTTTCCCGAATCTTCTGAATAAACTGACTGATATCATTCCGCTTCTGCCTGATCATCTGCCGCAGGTTGGCGCTCTGGCTGATGGCCTTTTTATAGTTTTTACGCTTAATCAGCTCGCGCAATTTCAGTTCTTCAATGGTGAAACTGATTTCCTCTTCCACTTCCTTGGTGCGAAACAGCAGGTCATAACCCTGGTTGGTAAGCTGGTAAGTAACGGTGTAGCCATTTTCACTGTCCTTAAGCTTATCGTCTATTAAGCGAATGCGAATGGGGCTTAAACCCTCCCCATACTTCATCACCGGATAGTAACGGGCCTCTCCCCCATTTTGCAGAATATCCTTGATGATATACTCCGCCAGGGGGCGAAGGTTCTCGGCGGGAAAGTCCGGATGGTAGGCAGGAATAATCTCCCTTAAGAAAGTGCTGATGCTGTCCATGGTGCATTCCTCATCCTCGCTTAAGGTTCTTTCCATTATGAAAACCAAAACCGAGAAAATGATATTGTCCAGGTGGCCCCGCTCAAACAGCCGCTCCATGTCCATATTGCGATTATAGCGGTTGACAATGGAGTCAATAGCAGCCATTATTTGCATCCTTTTCTCGAAGCCTTCGAGAAATCCTAAATCTTGCATGATGAACCCCGTTCTAAGTTAAAATGCCGGCCAAAATCTGATAATTAATTATTTCCTGGGGTATATAGCGGCCCTGGTTCAATAAATCTATAATTCCTGCCGGATCAGAGCCCAAGAGCTGAGCAAAATCCTCCGCCGCCGCCGGTATATCCCTTTTATCCGGTGACTCCGGCATCTCCCGGCCCCGGGCCAAGTCCAGCATAAGCAGGTACAGAGGTACAAAAGGCTCAATAGACAAAGCGGGGTTGGCCTCCCGGGTACGGAAGAACAAACGGATACCCTCCCGGTCCAGATCCCCGAAATACTTGAATCTTATAGCCTGTCCGGCCTGCCTTCGCAGCATACCCCGGGCGTAATCCTCCAAAGCAGCCTTTTTGGTTATTTTATTGCCTTCCCCGTAAATAAGCAAGTCCACCCTCTGGCCAGCAATAAGATTCCGGCCGCTAGCCTGCATCAACTTCCGGAAGGTAAACCAGGTGTCCTTGTTCTCCAGGATCAGCACCGACATTTCAGCAGATTGGCTGTGAACATATTCAAAAAAGGGCTCCGGGGTATCATAATAATGGAGAAAATCCTCCCCCAGGCCATTGAAACGCAAGACCTCCCGGAGCAGAGCAAAGTTCTCATCGATAAACTTCTCCCGCCCCCAGATGGAAAAGGAACGCTCCTTGCGGGACATGGGCTCTTCCAGCAATTCCCCCCGATGCCATAAGTACTGGCTTAAACCTTCCAGCAGTTCACGATGCTTTTTATACAACTCCGGGCGCTTCAGATAGGCGGATATGTTCAAGCGCGGGTTGAGCCGGCGGATACTTTCCAGATACTCGCTATAATCTTCTTTAGGCCTGATGATGCGGTATTTATTAAAAAGAGGGGGTATTCTCCCATTCTTTCCCGAAGCCTTAACCGGACTGAGCAAACCGCCCTCCACCATGTCTTCAATTTCAGCATGAAACAGCAGATAATCCCTTTCCCGGGAGATCTTCTGCAGTTCGGTTTCGGTTATGAACTTGCCGTGGGTGGATAGTTTTT
>CAZCTN010000061.1:0-4611 GCA_964501655.1 uncultured Syntrophomonas sp. | reverse complement strand
TGGTAATGCCGGGAGATAATATCCAGATGAAGATAGAACTAATAACCCCGATAGCCATAGAAGAAGGATTGAGATTTGCCATCAGAGAAGGCGGCAGGACCGTTGGCGCCGGGGTTGTCACTGGGATCGAATAATAGCAGGTAAAAGCAATTATTGTTAGGATAAGGTGCTGGAAAACTGCAGCAGGAATGCTATCATTCCTGCTGTGTTTCTTCTTGTGCTGAACAAGAGATTATTGACACGGGCTCTTTCATTGTGATAGAGTATTGTAGGATTTTTGCGTACAGGATGGAGGTGCTGACACAATGCGAGTAGGGATTACTCTTGCATGTACTGAATGCAAACAACGTAACTATATGACCACTAAAGACAAGAAGAAACAGACCGAAAAATTAGAGTTCAGGAAGTATTGCAAGTTCTGTAATGCACATACTGTACACAGAGAGATTAAGTAAACAGGGATGTGAATGTCTTGGCTAATAAAACCAACAACAACACCGCAAATAAAGACGGTGCCGTGATTAGCCTGTATCAAAGAGCAAAGTCATACCTTACCAGCGTATATAATGAACTTAAAAAAGTCCACTGGCCAGGTAGGACACAGTTAATGGCATATACAGGAGTAGTACTGGTATCAGTAGTAATAGTAGGCTTCATCATTTGGTTGTTTGATACCGGCCTGGGTTTCTTATTGGAAAAACTATTTAACTTCTTTGCATGATGCACAAAAGGAGGTGGATGCAATTACCATAGAAGAACAACTCGATCAGAATCCACTGCCGAAAGAGGAAGCAGTCCAGCCAGATAGACAGGGCGAATGGTATGTGGTTCATACATACTCGGGATATGAAAACAAAATTAAGGTTGACCTGGCTAAAAGAGTAGAGTCCATGAATATGCAGGATAAAATCTTTGATGTCATTATTCCCGAAGAACAGGAAGTTGAGTTTAAAGGCGGCAAAAAGAAGGTTACCAGCAAAAGAGTATTTCCGGGTTATGTAATAGTGAACATGATTATGGGTGAAGACTCATGGTATGTTGTACGCCATACTCCTGGAGTTACTGGATTTGTTGGCAGTGGCGGCAAACCTATTCCTCTGCGGGAAGAAGAAATACAGAAGATACTCAAACAGATGGGCCTGGCTGACAGTAAGCCTAAATTTATCGATATTGATATTGGTGAAAGCATCAAGGTGAAGACCGGACCATTTGCCAATTTTACTGGAATAGTCAGGGAATTGCTTCCTGATCGGGGCAAAGTAAGGGTCAATATCACCATGTTTGGTCGGGAAACCCCGGTTGAACTTGATTATGAACAAATAGACAAAACAACATAAGGAGGTGAAATCGTGGCAAAAAGAGTCATGGGCAAAATATCTTTGCAGATCGCCGCAGGCAAGGCTACACCTGCACCCCCGGTTGGACCGGCATTAGGTCAATATGGAGTCAATATTATGGGCTTTTGCAAGGAATATAACGCCAAAACCGCTAACCAGACCGGTTACATTGTTCCGGTAGAGATAACGGTTTATGAAGACCGTTCATTTTCATTCGTACTTAAATCTCCGCCGGCATCAGATCTTCTGAAAAAGGCTGCTAATGTAGAAAAGGGTTCGGGGCAGCCAAATACAAAAAAGGTAGGCAAAGTACCCCGGGCTAAACTGTTGGAAATCGCAGAACTGAAGAAAGAAGATTTGAACGCGGCTGATGTTGAGGCCGCCATCAGGATGATTGAAGGTACTGCACGCAGCATGGGGCTGGAAGTAGTAGACTAAGTGGGAGGATAATATCCGTTTGACCACCAGGAGGTAATAATATGAAACGTGGAAAATTGTATCAGGAACAGGTCAAGAAATTTGACAGGAACCAGTTGTATGAACCGGCGGAGGCCCTTAAATTAGTTAAAGAATTATCAACAGCCAAGTTTGACGAGACCGTAGAAGTTCATATTAAACTGGGGGTGGATCCCCGTCATGCCGATCAGCAGGTCAGGGGGACCGTCAGCCTTCCTCATGGAACGGGTAAAACCAGGAAAGTGCTGGTTTTTGCTAAAGGTGAAAAGCACAAAGAGGCTGAACAGGCAGGAGCTGATTATGTTGGAGCAGAAGAATTAGCAGAAAAAATTCAAGGTGGATGGTTCGATTTTGATGTAGCAGTAGCTACCCCGGACATGATGGCGGTAGTAGGCAAACTAGGGAAAATACTGGGCCCCAGAGGCCTGATGCCCAACCCCAAGGCGGGGACTGTTACCTTTGATGTTGCAAGAACCGTAAATGAGTTGAAAGCGGGTCGAATCGAATACCGGGTGGACAAAACCTCCATAATTCACGCTCCCATTGGCAGAATCTCCTTCGACGCAGAAAAGCTGCAGGATAATTTGAACGTTCTAGCCGAAGCTCTGATCAAAGCCAAGCCGGCAGCGGCCAAAGGCCAGTATATGAGATCGGTGAGCGTTTGTTCAACTATGGGACCAGGAGTTAAAGTGAATCCTCTGGTATTGATGGCGGCCAATAAGTAAGCCAGTTACCAGTAACCAAAAACTGCAAATTGAAACTGTAGATAGCCGGTGGCTGATGCCTTAAAGAACCTGGTTCGCCTGCCGAGGTTATGATATAGAATGATTATTATCGTTAATATTCAACCTCTGCACGTCTGCAGAGGTTTTTGATTTGTAGTCACAACCGAGTAAGCTAAAAAGGGGGTGAACTTGAGAATGCCCAAAAGAGAAGAGAAACAAAAAGTGGTAAAAGAACTGGAACAGAAACTGCAGGATGCAAGCCTAGTGATATTCACCGATTACCGGGGAATAAATGTTGAAGAAATGACGGTTCTCAGAGATAAACTAAGAGTTCCTGGAGTTGAATACCGGGTAGTAAAAAACACTATGACCGAATTTGCTCTGCAGAATACAGGTTACAGCCAGGTTATTGAGAAACTGGAAGGACCCAATGCGGTTGTCTTCAGTAATGAAGATCTAGTAGGGCCAGCTAAGACAATATATGAATTTATCAAGCAGTATAAGAAGTTGGAAGTCAAGGTTGGGATATTGGAAGGTCAAGTGGTTTCAGCCGAAAAGATCAAGAATTTGGCTGATCTGCCGCCGCGTGAGGTACTGCTGGCTCAGGTAGTAGGTACTATGCAGGCTCCTATTACCAGTTTCGTATATGTGCTTAATGCCAATCTAACCGGCCTGGCTAGGGTGCTGGATGGTATCAGGGAACAAAAAGCGGCCGGTTAAATAAAATGAACAATTAATTAGGAGGTAATAATAATGAGTAAAGTACAGGAAGTTATTAATATCGTTAAAGAACTAACCGTTCTCGAATTATCAGAACTGGTGAAAGCCCTGGAAGAAGAATTTGGCGTAAGCGCAGCTGCTCCGGTAGCGGTTGCTGCTGCTCCTGCTGCTGCAGCTGAAGCAGAAGAAGAAAAAACCGAATTTGATGTAATTCTGACCTCTTCCGGAGACAAGAAAATCAATGTTATCAAAGTGGTAAGAGAAATCACCGGCCTCGGCCTCAAAGAAGCCAAGGCTCTAGTTGACGAAGCTCCCAATCCGGTTAAAGAGAAAATCAATAAAGAAGAAGCAGAGGCCATTAAAGCTAAAATCGAAGAAGCCGGCGGCAGCGTAGACGTAAAATAAGTATTAAATAGCACACCAAACAAGGGGAGGGGACGGTTCTTTTGTTTGCTTGCCCGCAAGCAAACAAAAGAACCGTCCCCTTGTTTGGTGTGTGTTTGTAGTTGAATTACATTATTTTCTGGTATAAGCTTTAACTAATGATATTTTGTGGAGAGGGGAGGGAACAAGGGGTGAAAAAAAATATTTTAGCTCTATGCCTGATCGGATTATTGGTTATAGTTTTTGCTCCTGATGCTTTAGCCGGTCAGTACCAATGGCAGATAGAGACTGACCAGCAGGGCAGTATCATTGAGACCGTAAGCATAGAGGGAATGCAGTCGGATTTCAACCTGGAAGGTTGGGAATCCCACAGCAGCGAAGGCATGCTGACCCTGGGCCGGGTTCATCAGGACTGGCAGCAATATGTCCAGACATCCAATGGTCTTCCGGTAAAAGCTCAGATAAAAAACTACTTGTTATTCTCAACTACGATATTGAACTACCATGGGCAGACAGATCAGTCCGGACTGTTCCAGCAACTGCTGTCTGAAGCGGAC
Source organism: uncultured Syntrophomonas sp. (assembly GCA_964501655.1). Classification (GTDB taxonomy): domain Bacteria; phylum Bacillota; class Syntrophomonadia; order Syntrophomonadales; family Syntrophomonadaceae; genus JAAYJK01. Next base: position 432 of record CAZCTN010000061.1, on the reverse strand, counting down.
GGAACTATTAGTATTCAGACAGGGGGCATAATACAGGAGGCTCCCGATGCTGAAATTGATAATATGAGCCAGAATCCCACTGCCATCTGGTATTTAACTGCGGGGACTGGTTTAGACCAACTCAAGCAGTCACCGGTATTTATGGAGATATTGACTTTCAACGGGCTGGCCATAAGTTTGACCATTTTGCTGTTCGGGTTTATAGGCATAACCGTATGGTATTTGACTTATGTAAGGCGGGTCAACAAACTGATCGAGGAAGAGTATTCCCTGGACGATGAGGATATAGAAAGGCTGCTGCAAAAAAGCGAAGAAGAGGAAAAAGAAGACTAAAATGAGCTTACTGGCTTGACGTTCAAATATTTATGTGATAGCATTACCTGTCTTTGACAGTTGAGAGAGAAAAACCGCTTGGATAAAGCCGAAAATATG
>CAZCTN010000060.1:0-5068 GCA_964501655.1 uncultured Syntrophomonas sp. | reverse complement strand
GCATAACCAGTGTAGGATCGGCTACCGGGCAAAGATACATTAATCAACAAAACAACGGCAACCGAGTGCTTATTTTTGTGAGGGATTATAAAAAGGACGGACAGGCAGCGGTACCCTACACATGTATTGGTTTAGCTGATTATCTAAGCCATTACGGCTCCGCCCCTATAAGTATTGTCTGGAAAATGCACGAGCCCATGCCGGGGTTTGTGCTGAAAGAGGCTGTGACGGTGTAAGTGCGACAATACTTTAGTTAATGCTGAAAATAGGATTTATATGCAGGAATAGAATTATTTTACATAGAAGTTATACAGAAACTGCCAGTTTATTTTAAAATAATTTCGGAACAGTTGGATAGAAGTCTCAATAGAAGGGAGGTTAAACTTGAAGACAGATGACAAACTAGAAAAATTGGCAACAAACCTTCAACGGAGATTAGATGGATGCCCAGCTATACTAATCGGCAGTGGGGGCTCAGTTCCCTACGGCTTGCCATCAATGCAAGCATTGGCAACAGAAATTGTTAATAAACTAGAGCCAATTTACCATGGTGAAGACAGCTGGAAAGCTTTCGTTGCTGAACTGAAAAATACCAGCAACTTTGAATTAGCTTTAGACAACATCGTGCTTAAAGATGAAATACATAATTCAATAGTAGCAACGATTTGGTCATGCATTAATAAAAAAAATCGTGAAGCATTTTTGGATTTCGTTAGATTTGGAAAATATCCGGCTCTTACCATGATTCTTAAAAAGTTTGTTCAAAGAGCTGGAGAAACAAATATTATCACTACCAATTATGATCAACTTATTGAGTATTCTATTGATTTTGCTCAAGGCAAAATAGAAACAGGATTCTCTGGTAACTATATTAGGAGCTTTGGCAATTTACAAGCAACTACAGTAAAAAGAACTATAAATCTGTTTAAGGTTCATGGTTCAATAGACTGGTTTAAACACAAATCAAACCAAAATATTTTAGCAACACATTTTCCCGAATATGCCGATTTTTCGGATTTCTATTTACCGCTGATTGTAACCCCAGGAAACGGTAAATACAAAGAAACACATAATGACCCTTTTAGAACTGTTATAGCCGAAGCCGATAAAGCATTGCGTAACTCCCCATCATATCTTTGTATCGGTTATGGTTTTAACGATGAGCATGTTCAACCCATAATTATTGATGAAAATAGAAATAGAAACAAACCCATTGTTATAGTAACTAAAGAAGTTACTTCACGAATTATAGATTTATTTTTACAGGATGACGACTGTAATTGTCTGATTATCTCCGAAAAAAGCGGTGGTGGAACCATTGTTCATTACAGTAAGTCAGAAAATGAATATTTTCCAGAAGACTATTGGAGCTTGGATTCATTTTACAGGTTGTGGCTCGAATAAGGAGGTAATATCATGGCTATTTTTGATTTTGAGAAAGAATCGCCTGACAAGATTGGCATTGTTGAAAGTGTCGATACCGCAAACATTATAATCAAAATTGAAAATGAAGAAAAACTAAAAAGGATGCAGGTGAATCACCTTGTGGTTATTCAAAGCTCAAAAGTTGGGCAGCATCTTATCGCTTTAGTAAATAAAATAATGCGGAATTCATCAATTGATTCAATTGATGAAGATAATCAACCAATATACAGCATTCAAAACGTTGTCAAAGCGACTCTCATAGGGACTCATCTTGATAAGTCCGGAACAAAAACTAATGTATTTAAACGAACTTTAGAAACGGTACCTGAAATAGATGCTGATTGTTTTATGTTATATGGAGAAAGGTTGACTGGCTTTATGAAAGCCATTTCTCAAATGGCGATAGAAAGTAAAAATCCGCTCTCATTGGGCCACTATACCCTCGACGAGAATGCAGAAGCATGGCTTGATGGGAACAAGTTTTTTCAACGACATGCTGTGATAGTTGGAAGCACCGGTTCAGGGAAATCATGGACCGTAGCTAGACTTCTTGAACAGATAGCCAAACTCCCCTCTGCAAATATCCTCGTTTTTGATATTCACGGCGAATATGCATCTCTTAACGGTAGCGGCTTTCAGCATATAAAAATTGCAGGGCCTAACGACGTCAGTACAGGTGGAATACTATTTCTCCCTTATTGGTTGTTGACCTATGAAGAAATGATATCTTTAATGCTTGATCGAAGTGATAATAATGCTCCCAATCAAGCAATGGCTTTTTCAAATGCAGTTATAGAGCAAAAACGGAAAAATCTTGAAATGCTCGGTAAAACAGATGTTGTCGGAAGTTTCACAATTGATAGCCCTGTTCCTTACAAATTATCAGAATTGCTTGTTGAATTTAAAAGATTAGATGAAGAAATGGTCCCCGGTGCAAGAACAGAAAAACAGGGTCCGTTACATAGTAAATTAACACGATTTATTCAACGTTTGGAATCCAAAAAAAGTGACAAACGACTTAATTTCCTTTTTAATGAAAGTCCAGAATTATTGGCCTATGAATATATGGAACATCTTAGCAAAGTTTTGATGCATTCCAGTAGTTTACAATTAAATAAAGGCGTTAAGATAATTGATTTTTCCGAAGTACCTTCTGACGTTCTCCCTTTAATGGTTAGTTTAGTTGGACGAATTGTATTTTCAATTCAGCAATGGATTAAAAAAGAAAATCGGCACCCTATAGCACTATTTTGTGATGAAGCACATTTATATCTTCCAGGGAAAACTAGAAATTCGTTAGAAGATGCAGGCCTTCAGAACTTTGAACGAATTGCAAAAGAAGGCCGTAAATACGGAATAGGGTTAGTTGTAATTAGCCAGCGTCCGGCAGAAGTCAACCGAACTATTTTAAGTCAAAGCAATAATTTTGTTGCAATGCGGCTAACAAACGCAGAGGATCAGGCCGTGATCAAAAGACTTTTACCCGATAGTCTGGGTGGATATGCGGATTTATTACCAATTCTTGATATAGGTGAAGCTTTAGTTGTTGGGGATGCTTCATTACTTCCAAGCAGAATTAAGATGTCAAAACCATCTTGTGAACCTAACAGCGCAACCATTGATTTCTGGGATGAATGGCAGCGTGATTCTACATCCGATGTAATTTCAGATGCAATTGAAGCGCTTAGGAAGCAATCAAGGTAAAATCTATCTTCTGTTTAATTTATAGTCAATGAACCAGTTTTTCTACAAGATGCCAGAGGCAGCCACGCTGGATATATAAGGTGCGAACAGTGTCAGGGGGAAGGGATTACCGACAATATTAAATACGGTATGTACGATAATTTAAGAACACTGTTCCCTTGATATGTACAAAAATAAAAGCATTGTAGTATCTACCCTCACAGAAAACTTGAAGGGATAAAAATTATCGAGGTTATCCTTATACCAATTGAGACTTTGGAGGAAATCATGAATTCAGTCTGCCCATTTTGTAACCCCAACGAAATCATACTATCGAATGATCTGGCCTATGCAATTTACGATAGATACCCCGTTAACGAGGGGCATATGCTAATCATTCCTTACAGGCATGTGGAGGACTTCTGGACTAGTACCCCGAAAGAGCGAAAGGCATTGAATGATCTAATAGAAGAGTGCAAGGAATTGCTTGACAATAAGTTTAAACCGGATGGTTATAATATTGGAATTAATTGCGGGGAGGCGGCCGGACAAACTGTTTTTCATTTGCACGTTCACTTGATTCCTCGCTATATTGGCGATATCGATAATCCACGCGGAGGTGTCCGGGGAGTTATACCTTCTAAGCGAATTTATTAGAGATACTTGAAGGGCCTATAATCTGCCGGGTGAATTAGGATGGAGAGAAGAATTTAATAAGCTTAAAGAAGACGAAGGCCAATATTTAGCTTTGATGAAAAGTATAAGTGGTTAAGTTTTATTATTAAATGTACATGGAGTATGTGCTGGGGGGACGGGGTTGTTGACAATATCGGTGATTCAAATCACAACACGGATTTATTAAGAAAGTATTTTGCTGCTTCTTATTATCCATAAAACTAGACGATTAACCCCTAGATATACCTATTTTCACCGGAGGTGACCATATTGCAGCTAAACCAGGAACAAAAGCGGATTATCAATGCCAAACCGAACGGACATACTTTATTAAAAGGCGTGGCTGGCTCAGGGAAAACTACCATTGCTGTTACCCGCCTGCCGTTTTTATTACATAATTACTGCTTTGACGTGGATGACCGGATATTGTTGGTTACCTACAATAAAACCCTGGTCAATTATTTCAAGTATTTGTATAGCAAGGTTGAGGAAGAAAGCCAGATAGGCTTTGAAAGTCTTTTTCAAGCTGATGGCGAGAAGATAGATATTACCACCATGGATAGTTTGATGCACAAGTATTATGCGAGATACAAGAAGAGAACCGGCCGTAAATATGAAATAAACAATAATAAAAAATATGATGTGATGGCTCAGTGCATAGCGGAAATGCAAAAGATTTATCCAGCGGTAAATCTGATCGATCAGAAGAATAAACAGTTTTTATTGGATGAGATGGATTGGATTAAAGCCTGTAATTATATGGAACCAGAAGAATACCAAAATGCCGACCGGGTTGGAAGAATGAGAAACAACGTCCCAGAGGGACGGCAGGCGCTGCCCAAGAATTCTCCTAAACGGGAGGCAATTTTTGCGGTTATGCAAAATTATACTGAACGCATGAAGCGGCTAGGGTACATCGATTTTCAATGAAGCTGTAGAAAGACTAAGATTTCCATACCTTGTTTGATCGATGCCTGCTGACAGATGATTCATATCAAATATATCTTTCCACCTTTTTCTTTTTGAAGTAGCGATTTAGCAGAGTATATTTGTTAATAATATGATTAGGAGAAAGGAGGTGAGAATTTGAGAAAAGCGGCACTGAGTCTACTGCTGTCTTTTGTTTTATCAGCAAGCATGTATGGTGGATTTTGTTTTGCTCAGGCAGACGATTTAATTCAAGCAGAGCTTAAGCTGGAGCAGAAAGCTAAAGAGAAGGGTATCAGTGTTGACGAGCTAAAGGCTAAATGCAAAGCTGAGCGGCAGGAAAAGCTGGAGCAGAAAG
>CAZCTN010000059.1:0-7537 GCA_964501655.1 uncultured Syntrophomonas sp. | reverse complement strand
TTGCTTCGCTAAACCCCTATTTTATTAGGGTTTTAAGTATGAAATTTTCTCTATACAGAGATGTCAGGGAGTCTGTCAATCAAATCTCGGCAAAGGAGATATAATCAATGGTAAGAATTATTATTGCGGATGATCAGCTTCTCTTTCGTACCATGCTGGCCGAAATGCTGAAAAAAGATGCGGAAATAGAAATCGCCGCAGAATGCGGGAATGGAGAAGAAACATTAGCAGCCTGTTTTAAATTAATGCCAGACATGGTGCTGCTTGATATAGGGATGCCCAACAAAGGCGGTATCGAGGTTCTGCGCGAGTTGAAGGCCGTATTGCCTGATGTCCGGGTAGTCATGCTCACTACTTTTGAGGATGATGAAAACATTAAAACCGCTGTACTTCTGGGTGCGGATGGCTACTTAATCAAGGAACTTACCCCGGATGCTCTGATTATGGCGATTAAGAGTATTCACAACGACATGATTTTGTTTCACCGGGGAGCTTACCATGTATTGCAATCTGCTCTGGAAGCTCAGCAGAATTTAAGGGAGCAAAAGCTGGCTATCGGAGACATGGTCTTTGATGCCGTAGATATAAGCATTATAAAGCTGATTGTACAAGGAAAATCCAACCGGGAAATTGCAGCCCTACTGCATTACAGTGAAGGCACGATAAAGAACAGGGTATCAAAGATACTTTCAGTAACCGGGTTTTCGCACCGCTCGGAAATATCCGTTTTTGCTGTTAATAACCAGATAGTATAGGCAGCGAGGCATGAATAGTAAAGCCAGATTCACCATCTGAACTGAAATCCACCTGGCCGGAAAGTGCTTTAAATCTGCTTTCCATTCCGCTAAGGCCGTGGCTTTTGACAATTCTGCTGCAGCCTTTGCCATTGTCAATAACAAAAACCTCTACCTCGTTCGGCTTGTAGCGCAGGATGATATAAATGGTTTCAGCATTACTGTGTTTGATAGCATTGGTTACTGCCTCCTGGCAAAGACGAAATACCGCTTCAGTCCGGGGGCTGCTTAATTCGTAAACATTGCCGTGAACAGTAAAATCCACAATTATATTCGGGTTTTCTAGATGTCCAACAGCTTTCATCAAGGAAGTCCGCCCCCAGTAATTGCCATCCACGATTCCAATGTTCTTAAGATCGCTGAGGCTGCTGTGCAGCAATTCACTTACCTGGGAGAGTTTACTGCGGGCTGCCTCCCGGTTATCATCAGCAGCAAGTTCCAGGGTTCCTATGACTACCGTCAAGCTATGGCCTAAAATGTCATGAACATTTTGAGCCATTAATGATTTTGTCCTGGTTATGGTAAGCTCTTTCGTTTCTTCCGCCAGCCTATCCAGTTTATGGTGGATTTGGTTTAGTTCTGCATTTTGCCTGGTCAGCATGATGCGGTTTTCAGTGATATCAGTAATATCACTGAAAGAGATCAGCAAATGACCATTATTCTGCCTCTTTTTCACAATTCTATATGCCTTGTTGCTTTGCAGATGCATTTCCATATCCTCTTTGCCAGTGTTGTCAGTCACAAATGACAGCAAGCCTTTTTTGTCCAATTGCCTATTAGTAAACTGATCTGCGAAATAAAGCAGCGGGATACTTTCCTGACGCAGGCCGAACATCTGGTAAAAGCTGCTGTTGCCGCCATACAGCAGCTTTTTCTTATCCAAAAAGACAATTCCATGCGGCATATGCTCCAGCAAGCTGGCATAAGATACAGCGGATATATCAAAAAAACGAAAAGTCAAAGCCGGTATCATAAAAAGTATCAAAGCGATAGAAGAGGCGATAGGGGTAAAATCAAAGACCGGAAAGGGAAATACCCACGAGAATACATTGGCCTTAAACAGAATATAGTAAAAATTCCCTAAAAGCGGCATAAGAGTAATGACGGCAAAGAGGATGGCAAAGTGCTTTTTGCCGTGAAAGCTCTGCTGGCTGGTAAACCCTCGGGACAGCATTACAATACCGCCGAGCAAGTAAGCGTATTGGATGGCCTGGGCGGGATAAAACAACGGTCCGAAGTAGTCCCGATAAAAATCATAGTAGGAGTAAAAGCCCATGTGAAGGGGATTGGTTAATACCAGGATAAACGATAACATGGGTAGAACTCCCCACAATATTAATGCTTTTTTAGAAGGAATTCTGTCCCGGGCATAAATATATGCAAAAACAACCAGACAAAAGCCTAAGAAATCGACACCAAAATACTGGGTGACAATAAAAAACCACCTGAGGCCCTCGGTGGGAGCTACCGTTTTCATTATTTTCGATGCCATCCAGAGAATAATCATGGCCACTACAGCCAGATAGCTGTAGAGGACAGGCGTCTTTTTGGCACGCAGGTATATGTACAAGCTGAAAGAAAAGAGCATAAACAACGCTATAACATGGAAAATGACAATGGTATATATTTCCCCTGCTAGCTTATCTGATACGGCCAATGGCTCTCCACCTCTCCATTCTCATTCCACTGGTTTTTCAACCAATAATTCGATTAGTGACCAATACCCATCAAAGTTATGACTTTCTTGAAAAATATACAACTTTTTCTGTGACCTTAGGCACTGTCTTTGAAACCGTTATGTATATACAGTGTAGATATACCAATTATGCACGTAAAGGCAGGGAAAAATAAAGTGAAACAGGCAGTATTTGAAATAAAGCGAAATGCAGTGGGCAGGTATTATTTCATATTTCGTGACGCCAATGAGGCGGCTCTGGTTGTATCGGGAAGTTTTTATGATCGCGCCCAACTGGAAAAATGTTTGGCCCAGGTGCGCGAGGCAGCCCTGGTAGCAGATATTGCAGTTGAGGGAGTAGGTGAGAATCCACCCTTGTTCAGAATAGATGAGGGTCCGGGGGGGTTGTTCTTTTCCCTGTTCGGTTTTGCCGGTGAGGTATTATTCAGCAGTAAGGCTTATGCAGATTGGTGCGATTGCATCATGGCTATAGAACTGCTGAAAAAGCTTGCTTTCGATGCCGGTATTGTTGACTCACTGTAAGGGGATGATACGATGAAATATCAAAGTCTAATTGTTTTAACAGCAGTAATGCTAATGCTCATGCTGGTTGGATGCGCTGATATAGAAGCAGTACCGCTGAATCAGGAAGCCGTGGTTATGGAAAAGAAAAGCTCTGAAACCCCGGTTGGATTAAAAATTGGGGCTGGATCAACCTCCGATCAAAAGAGGGCGGATGACAGTCATAATGATTCGATAACACCCTACCAGTTTCTGAATCTTATGTTAGGAAATGCGGAGCAAATATCATGTCATTATAAGGTTCTGAACTGTGAGAGCCAGGAAGAAGAAACGGCTTCTTTCTATAAATCCGGTGAGAAGTGGGCAACACTCTTTACTGCCAGGGATATGAACGGCAGGAAAGTCACAGTACGGGAAATGGAAATGGATGGACGGGTACACTACATCATGGAGGAAACCTGCCAGGTAAAAAGCTATCATGCTCCGGCCCAGGATTTCATAATCGATGATATGATGAAAGCTGCTGCCGCTGAAACCACCAGAAAATATGAAGCGGAAGGATACCAAATATATGAACACCGATTGCCGTTTTCCCAGGATGAGACCATAACCCTGCTTTACAGATTTTACATGCAAAATGGAATACTTAAAAAGCTGGAATACTTTATCGGTGATACTCAGGCGTACCAATATGAATTTACGGATTTCATACAGGAGGTGAGGGATCAGAGTTTATTTGAATATCCCCGGGACTGGCACGAGGAATGGTTCGACTATCCCTATTCGGGTGAACATATGCCGCCGTGGTGGGAACCGGGAAAGTATAACGAGGAGGAAATATGATGCTGAGAAAAATAATTATTGGACTGATTACGATTACTCTGGTTGTGGTAGGTATGGCTGGTTGCGGATCCCAGCAGGACAGCAACCCGGCTGGCCAGGCGGAAAATGGGCAGGGTACAAATGCTTCCATCAATGGTCAGTCGGTTGATGAAAACACCGCCAAGAATCTGCTTGGCAAAAATACCAAACAACCGGCCGGTTTGCCGCAGGGGTTCCCATCCGCCGTACCTTTTTATGCCAATGCCACCATAATCGAAGCCCACAACTATGGCTCGGATGGATACACGGTTGTATATGCGGTAGAGGACCCCTATGAAAAAGTGGTTGATTTCTACCTTCAGAACATTGAAGGTTTGGATGATTCAGGTATAGGTGAGGATGAATCATATTTTGAAGGAATGGACATCGGCGATATACATATCAATGGCCTGACTATAACCGATGCTGACGACCAGACCCAGGTTTTCATCACCTTGCGTGATTATAGCAAAGAATCCGGAGCAGGAGATGATTATGATGACGAGTATGTGGGCGAGTCATCAGAACCTGAGCAGATCACTTATATCAATGCCCAGGAAGTCGCGCTGGACACAAGCTATCCGGCCGACGTGGTTCCCATCTATCCATCGGCCAAAGTGATCGAATGTTCCATGACACCAAGCGGGAAGGGTGGTTTTGTCAATTTGGTGCTGCCTCATGATGCCTACAAGGATGCAGTAGCATTTTATGAAAAAGAGCTGGGTCTCAAATCGAAGACATTTAAGTCAGAGACCATGGTATCCGAGACATTCAAGGGCGAAACCAAGGGTTACACCGTATCAGTCGCCATCGGGCAGTATAGGATTGGCAATAATGACCCGCTGGTAAGCATTACAGTCAACAAATAGGCGGACTCCACGAGAGCGGTTTTCAAAGGGATCAATCTGAAGTTTTACGCACCAATAGGGCTCAACTATCATTTTTAGACGATAGTTGAGCTTTTAATATAACCTGTCAAGTTTTTGATTGCCTGGAGCCGTCATATAACGCTCACACCCACATCGCCGCCACAACGGATGGCAAAATAAATATTAAGCATATGCAGATTTACCTTGCGGGCTGCAAAACGCCCGCACTTGTTCCCAGGCAACATTTTCCAATGCTCCGGTGCTGTTATTTCTTCTTAATGAGTATAATCTATGATTGTTATTGTATCTCCAACCTTCTTTTCAATTGCAGCTTTCATTTGTTCTGCGTGCGGACATATAAATCCTATTGGATTACCTTTTGTGATACAGGAACAAAGAACGATTGTGTCGGCTCCACGTTTAACCATTTCGGCTGCTCTAGTAACTGCTTTTTTCCCAGGACAACCACCACAGGTAACAAAACCAATTATTTGTATTTCGCCTTCAACACCCTCAAAAGCACATTTTTTGTCTTTTATTACTTTAAAATCTGTTGTACCTGGGCACATATCTTCAGTTTGCATACATCTGATTAATCCAATCTTCATTACAAATACCTCTTTCTTTTATTAAATTTATAAAAAGAATCTCGCAAATACTAATATTTTTCAAAACATTATTTATATCGCTTTCTTGCTTTTATAACCCCAAAGACTCCTTCTCCAGCACCATCATTAGCAGACCTATAACAACCATTACAACTGTCACATGAAATTCTCTTAACCCTATCATGTAACTGGTAATCATCGGCATCTCTGTCAACAGGGTCAATCCCTAAAACAGCGTCAGCCCTGATGCCAATAAAGCTACAATACATATAATCAAGTACATCAAAATATTCCACTTCCCAGGTTATGATTGGACAAGTTGGTCTTCATCGTTAAAGAAACTGCGATACCCAAGTTGAAGCATTGAAATAACTGTAATAGCAACCGCCCCAAGTATACCTAGCATAATCGCTATCTGATAATTGACAGCTGTCGCAGGCGAAGTACCAGACAAAATCTGTCCTGTCATCATGCCTGGCAGAAAGATAATGCCCATGCCCAACATTGAATTGATAGTTGGCATTATTGCTGCTTCAAATGTGTTGTTTACAATGGACCTCGTTGCTACTTGAGGTGTTGCTCCAAGGATCATGGCTTCCTCCACCAGATTCCTCTGTGTTGTCATGCCTTCAACTAGTGATTTAACTCCTAATGATACTCCTGTCATTGAGTTGCCTACCATCATCCCCGCGATAGGGATGAAATATTGCGGATTATACCAGGGATCAATCCTTACCACAACAAACAAAAAGTACAAAAGACAGGATAAAGTGCCGACTATCATGGAAAGAGCAATAGTTATCTTAAGTTTTTTTGACACCCTTCCTTCAAATCTCTTAAATACCGTATAAATTGCAAAACACTCCATTACTATTATTATTGCCGCAGTAAACAATGGGCTGGGATTGGCAAACACATATACAAGCACATACCCGGTTAGTACCAATTGAATCGTCATCCTTACCGACGATATCAATATCTCTTTCTCCCGGCCTATTCCTCTTATTCTGGTAATAGCCAGCACTACAAGTACAAAAACATAGGCTAAAAACACCTGCCAAATTGTTAAATCAATTATTCCATTCATCCCTCAATCTCCTGTATAAGATTTTGCCCTGAGCCATTTCTATAATTTCGTCTCCATATTTTTCTGCTACGGACTTGGAATGGGTAACCATTAATGCTGACTTATCAGCTTTCTTTATGTGTTCTGAAACCATTTTAATAATGATATCTTCAGTATTCTCGTCTAAAGCTGAAGACGGTTCATCAAGGAGATAAACAGATGGATTAAGGAGGAATATCCTACCTAATGCAAGCCTTTGCTTTTCCCCTCCAGACAGTTGGTTGACAGGGGTGTCAAGACCCTTGTCCAATTGAACTTTGGCAAGAATTCTATATAATTCTTCGTCAACAGGAATTTCTTTCGCCTGAAATCTAAAAGCAATCGTTAAGTTGTCTTTAATATTGCCCTCAAACATGGCAGGATTTTGGGATAACATCATTACATTTCTTCGATGTCCTACAGAGTGGATTTGTTTTAAGTCGTTGCTATAAAATAGAATCCGACCCTGAGTAGGGGAAATCATTTTATTCAACAATTTCAAAACAGTGGTCTTACCGCTGCCGCTTGCACCCAGCAGGACAGTTAGCCCTTTGGTTATATATAAATGGGGAATATCAACTAACTTTTGGTACTTCACCTCAATGAGCTCAAACATATTAAATCTCCTCTATCCCTATTTCATGGGCCAGTTCCAAGACATATTTCTTTGCCTTATAAAACTCCTTTTTGCCCATTTCTGTAGTTACATAGTATTTTCTTATTTTGCCCCCAACATTTTCTTCGTAGTGCTCAAGCAGCCCCTCTTTTGCCATGTAATGAAGCATGGGATACAATGTCCCTGGACTTATTTTATATCCATGTGTAGACAACTCCTCCAATAGCCAACTTCCATAAACCGGAGACTCATCGGCGTGATGGAGTATATGAAGGCAAATAAGTCCTTTAAATATCTTTCTATTTAAAAAACTACTCACACAGCGCTCCCCCAATTAAATTTAATTATCAGTTTTCGATATCGATTTATGATAATATTTTAATACGTGTAATTTCTAGATGTCAATTGTATTAATTCCTCTTTGTTTTTCTCTGATTATTTCATGGTTTTCGTACCCCCTATTTACAGAATCCGTACCATCAATTCA
>CAZCTN010000058.1:0-8371 GCA_964501655.1 uncultured Syntrophomonas sp. | reverse complement strand
GGAGGGTATGGTTTGCTGAGATATATTGCTAAGAGGCTTCTTGGGCTGGTCGTTGTATTGCTTGGTGTCACAATACTGTCTTTTGTTATCGCCAACGTTTCCGCCGTTGATCCGGCGGAGGCATATCTGCGTATGAACATCGCAGTCGCTACAGAGGAAAACATTGAGGCCATGCGGCAGGAGATGGGGCTGGATCAACCCGTTCCAGTCCAATATGTAAATTGGTTGGGAGATGTTATAAAGCTGGATTTCGGAAAGTCTTATGTGTCGAAAAAAGATGTTATTGATGAACTGATGAGCCGCCTTCCGTCCACACTGTTCCTTGTGACCGCCGCAATAGTGACAGCGTCACTGGTTACGTCCTTATTAGGAATACTAAGCGCTCTGTACAGAAATTCATGGCTTGACAAGATTATTCATGCGCTGACGCTGATGGGGGCATCCACACCGCAGTTTTGGCTGGGCTATGTCCTGGTTTTATTGTTTTCCATCCATTTCAAGCTGCTTAACGTCACCGGTTACGGTGATTTGAAAACCATATTTCTGCCCGCAATGACACTGGCTGTACCGATTATAGGGATGAATGTCAGAATACTGCGCGCGAACATTCTGGAAAACATAAATGACGATTATGTCCTGTACGCAAAGGCACGCGGGTTGTCCAAGCAAAAAATCATTGGAAAGCATGTTCTGAAAAACGCCGCCGCGCCGATGCTCACGATTTTCGCGCAGACCTTTGGACATACCGCAGCTGGTTCGATAATTGTGGAAAACGTGTTTTCCTGGCCGGGCGTAGGCAACTATGCGATAAGTGCCATTCTTAACCGGGATCTGCCGGTGATCACCGCGTATGTCTTAATTATGGCGGTGATATTTGTCGTGTGCAATTTAATTGCGGACATACTCCAAATCAAAATTAATCCGAAACTTCTCACAGAGAGCGGTGATTTGTGATGATGAAAAAAGTCCTGCATAACAAACAGGCGGTACTGGGCCTTTTTATCATCCTGGTCTTCGCAATCATTGCCATATTTGCACCGGTGCTGGCTCCTCATGACCCTGGGGCTGCCAATGTACTGATAAAATTCCAAGCGCCTTCATTGGAATATCCCCTGGGAACAGATGAACTGGGACGCTGTATTTTGTCAAGACTGCTTTATGGGACAAGATATTCTCTTGGAATCGCCGTTCCCATTGTTCTTATCATTTTCTGCGTCAGCCTTGTTTTGGGTACGCTGTCGGCCTATTATGGCGGAATAGTTGATTGCGTGTTTATCGTTCTCTGCGATATCGTCATGGCTTTTCCACCCATTGTTATTATCCTCGCTTTAATTGGGGGGCTTGGACAGTCGCTTATCAATCTGTTTATTGCGCTGGTATTGACCATGTGGGCATGGTACAGCAAAATTGTCAGGAGTTATGTACTGCAAGAAAAAAACAAGGACTATATCACCGCCGCGAAGGTGTATGAAAGCTCTGACAGCAAAATCATGCTTCGGCATATCATCCCCAACATCATACCGATTCTTCTGGTAAATTTTACGATTAGCATCGGCGGAGTGGTCATCATGATTTCGGGATTCTCCTATTTGGGATTAGGCGTGGGAACCGGCGTACCCGAATGGGGTTCCATGCTGAGCAATGCAAAGCAGTATATTTACAGCTATCCGCAATTTATCCTTTATCCGGGAGTGTGTATCCTGCTCTGCGTAGCCGGGTTCAACCTGCTTGGGGAAGCGCTGCGCGATATTGTAATGCCGGAGGACAAAGTATGAAGCATGAAACGCTGTTAAGTGTCAGGAATCTATCAGTAAAGCAAAAAGGCGGCCCGATATTGGTCGAAAATAGCAGTTTTGCTATTGGATATAACCAATGCATCGGTATTATTGGCGAAAGCGGCAGCGGAAAGTCCATGACCTGCAAAGCGGTTATGGGGCTGCTGCCGGCAAGTGCTTTTGCAATATCCGGAGCAGTCCTGTATAAAGGCATGGACATGCTGGGTTTGCGGGAGGCTTCACGTAATAAAATACGCGGCAGGAAAATCGCGTTTATCCCGCAGAATCCCATGACCGCTTTTAATCCCGTCTTCAAGATCGGCAATCAGGTGATGGAAACGCTCCGGGCGCACATTTCCGTGTCAAGGCGCGAGGCATATGATCTGGCCATTACGCATCTGAAAAAGATGAATTTGCCAAGAACCGAAGAACTGATGAACAGTTATCCGCATATGCTCAGCGGCGGCATGCTGCAGCGGGTTATGATTGCCATCGCCCTGATGATGTCGCCGGACTTGATCATTGCCGATGAACCAACTACCGCTCTTGACATCAGCACCCAGGCAATCGTTCTGGAAGAATTCAAAGGGATCAGAGCCACGGGAATTAGCATGCTCGTCGTGTCTCATAATTTTGGTGTCATTGCCCAGCTTGCAGACAGAATAATCGTCATGAAAGCAGGTGAAATCATGGAACAGGACACCACTCGCAACCTCTTGATGAATCCGGGACAGGCATATACAAGAGAACTCATAGATGCCAGCATATTAAGAAAGATTGGTTGATCGGATGTTGAAAGCAGTCCGCCTATGCAAAGAATATAAAGCGAAAAGCCAAAATGGTAAATCCATTATAATTAAAGCGATAAACGATGTCTCTTTTGAATTTGAATACGGAAGAAGCTATTCTCTGGTAGGAGAAAGCGGTTCCGGCAAAAGTACATTGGCTAAGCTTCTCATGGGGCTTGAAAAACCTTCACAAGGACAAATCCTCTATCAGGGAAATGATATCTCGCGGTTAAACGGCAAAGCACTTTTGGGTTTACGGCGTGATTTCAAAATGGTTTTTCAGAACAGCGGGAGTGCTTTGAACCCTCGATGGTCAATTTGTGACAGCATAGCGGAACCGCTGGTAAACCGCTGTGTTTTAGATAAAGCACAGTGTCTGCAACGGATCACACAATACATCAATCTGGTTCATCTGCCGCAAAGTGTGTTGAATAAGCGTCCGCATGAATTGAGCGGCGGGGAACAGACCAGGGTTTGCATCGCCCGCGCTTTGATTACCGAGCCTAAGTTTTTGATATTGGATGAGTCGGTTAGCGGACTTGACTCCACGATAAAAAAGCAAATCTTGGAATTAATCCTTGGCCTCCGCGCAGAAATCCATTGTACTTATTTATTTATTACGCATGATATCGAGGCGGCTCTATATATTGCGGATAACATCGCCGTAATGAAAGATGGTCAAATCGTGGAGTTTGCCCAAAACATCCATTCATTAGACGATCTGCATACGGATTATTCGCGGATGTTAGTAGCTTCACTTCCAAACATAGAACAAATACTCGATAGACATCAAGAGAATATCTTTATTACCAATCTTTTTGCCAAATAAATGTTAGAATATTATAACTTGACTTCTTGGTATAGTAGCAATATACTGAACTTAGGTTCAGTATTAAGAGAGGAGGTCGTTTATGGCACAAGTGCTCAAGGATGAGATAAGGGAGCGCATTTATGAAGCAGCGCTTGACGTATTTTTCCAAAAGGACTTCAAAAGCGCCACTATGAGGGATATCGCGCAAAAAGCGGATGTGCCCACCGGCCTTACTTATTCCTATTTCAAAAATAAAGAGGGGCTTTTCGATGAAATCATACGGCCAGTCTTGCTGAAGTTTCCGGATACGTTAAAGCAGGCCGAAGAAGCACCCGGCCAGGCTTTCGACAAGTTTGTGAATATAGAAAGGGAGTTTTTCTTAGGATTGCTTGATAGGCATCGTGAATTTATCATTCTTATGGATAAAAGTGCCGGCACAAGTCATAGTGATGCGAAAGAAAACATGATAAAGCTTATCGAAGAACATATAAGAATAGGCCTTAAAAAAAGAAACGGCAGAGAATATGACGACCTGCTTCCTCATATTCTAGCCAGCAATTTTACCGAGAGTGTGCTTGAAATCGCTCGCCATTACAAAAATCACGAGTGGGCTGAGAAAATGCTTAATCTTATAGCCAGACAGCATTTTCTTGGCAGCAACTCGCTTTGATTACCATATGCAATAATTAACCCGTTAGTTTATCACTTGCTGACGGGTTTAAAAATCGAACAATATTGAACTTATGTTCAAATATAAAATAAAAAAAGAAAGGAGCTTCATTGAAAACCAATTTTAGTTGATTGGAGGGAAATCGACGGGTTTATTTTTTAATAATATTGAATTACAATTCAATATTAAACGTTGCTGCAGCAAGTTTTAAGCATTGGAAGCAACTGCTCAGCAGTTTCTTCCGCACCTCTGCGACGAGGCGGGAGAGATCAGAACTCGACTGCTTAAAGAAGCGGGGACAGCTTTTCGCCTCGTTATATTGAATCAATAAAATTCAAAGGAGAAATTTATGAGTCAGAAACAAAAGGCTTATATCAAAAAAATTAAAAACAAAAATATGCCGACCAATATTCTGGTTACCATGAATGTGATATTTGGAACAATACCAATCATCATCGTGGTTTATATGGCAGGACTTATGATGGATGGAGGATTAACCAAAAATATTATTCTGATGTGCGGTTTTGGAATAGCTGTGTGCATCGCGCTGAAGGCTTTGTTCTATGGTCTGTCGATCTGGAAGGCTCATGATGCGGCTTACGGTTCATTAACCGAAATACGCGTCGATATCATCGAGCATCTGAAGACGCTGCCGCTGGGTTTTTTTCAGAAGCGAAAAACCGGCGATCTTGCCAACATTATCAATCATGATGTGGAGGAGGTAGAGGGTTATCTGGCCCACGCTCTTCCAGAAATCATGTCGGCGACTCTTGTGCCTGCTGTGATTTTTATTATGGTATTGTTGATTGACTGGAGAATGGGACTTGCTCTCGTCTGCACCATTCCGCTGATGTTCCTCTTCAGCAGGGGAGCGAATAATCTTTTTTCAGATTCTTTTAAGCGTTATTTTAATAGTACCAAAAAGCTGTCAGAGGATTTGCTGGAATATATATCTACAATCTCTGTTATCAAGGCTTTTTCCCGTGAAGAGCGGAAGACGCAGAACATTCTTGACGGTATACGCGATTATAACCGCTGGGTAAAAAAATTTACTCTCAGTTTAACCGTACCTATGAGGTTTATCGACATGATACTTGAGGGCGGATTTGTGGTAATGGCTATAGTGGGTTCTCTTCTTCTCTTGGATGGGCAGATCAGCACGCAAGGCTTTGTGTTGGCATTGATTCTGGGGGGAATCTTTACTGCTTCTTTTGCCAAGCTTCAAATATTTCAACATAGCGGGTACGTATTTAACAGTGCCATGAATAGCATTTTTTCTGTATTGGACGAAGAACCGCCGATGTGGGGCAGCAGCCGTTCCTTGGCGAATTCCGGGGATATTGTGTTTGATGACGTATGCTTCAGCTATAAGGATGGAGAAGAAACCCTGTCCAATATTGACCTGCATTTTAAAGAGAACTCCGTGACCGCGATCGTAGGGGCGTCCGGTTCAGGAAAAAGCACACTGGCGAGCCTTATTATGGGCTTTTGGCTGCCGGACAGCGGGAAGATCTCCATAGGAGGGCAAAACCTCACGGACATGAGCGAGAGGGCGCTTTCCTCTCTTATATCCATTGTACAGCAGGAGGTTTTCCTGTTTAATCTGTCCATCGAGGAAAACATCCGCATCGGAAAGCCGGACGCCACACATAATGAAATTGTTGAAGCGGCCAAAAAGGCGCAGATTCACGATTTTGTCATGAGTCTTCCGCAGGGTTACGGCACTCTTGCGGGAGAAGCGGGCGTTAAATTTTCCGGCGGAGAAAAACAACGAATCTCCATTGCAAGAATGATGCTTAAAAACGCGCCGATCATTATACTTGACGAGGCGACCGCCGCCATCGACCCGAGCAATGAGCAGCTGATTCAGAAAGCAATCGGCAATCTGGGAGAAAACAAAACGCTTATCATGATTGCGCATCATTTGAATACGATCACCAACGCCGATCAGATAGTTGTAATGGACGAAGGCCGTGTTGCAGATTCCGGCCGGCATGAGGAACTTCTTGCCTCCTGCCCGCTTTATGGCGAAATGGTAGAACAGCAAAACCGGGTCGATGCATGGCAGATCAAGGAGGTATCCGCATGATAAAAAGAATATTTGAAAATATGACGTCGAAAGGCAAGTCCATGCTGGTCCTCTCAATTGTGCTTTTTACCCTGTATGCACTTTCGGGAACAGCCATGATGCTGCTGCTCCTCGACATGATTAAAAGTATACTATCGAGACATGAGATGACACTATCCCACTACTGGCTTGGGCTGATTGGCCTTGTGATATTTAAAGCAGTATGCAATGCAACGGCAGACCTGGCCAAGCATTTTGCCGGTTTTGATATTGGAGAAGCAATCCATAAAAATATTCTCCTGCGGCTGAAATGCTTTTCTCTCGGGTTTTATACCAAGGAGCGCGTGGGAGAAATCAGCACGATCATACAGAAGGATGTTACAAATATGATGACAGTTGTGGCGCATATGTGGTCGCGTATGGCAAGCGACTTCATGGTGGCACTCATTTTAGGCATCGGGCTTTTTATTGTGGACTGGAAGATGGGCCTGGCCATGGTTTCACTTCTTCCTATAGCGCTTTTACTACTGGTATACGGCATAAAATCGGGCCAGGCTCTGCAGAAAGAATCGCAGGACGACCTGGCCGATATGGTCAGCCTGTTTGTGGAGTATGTGAAGGGCATTCCACTTCTTAAAGCTTTCTCTGAAAGTTCGAGCTTTCAGACTCGATTGAAGCAAAGCACCGGGCGGTTTGGGGAGAGCAGCAAGAAGATATCGAAATCCTTCGCGGGAATCTTAGGCAGATATTCCCTGTTTGTGGAGCTCTGCTTTGCCGTACTGGCAACGTTTGGCGCATACCTCGTTTCCGGAAATGATCTGTCCTTTTTTGATTATATAATCTTTATCATCATCAGCCGTGAGTTTTACAAGCCCTTTGTGGGTATGGAGGGGTACTATACGAATTATATCAAGGTGGCGGACAGCTACCGGCGTATCCAAACCTTGCTTGACGCTCCAATAATAGAGGTCCCCAAAAATCCAAAGGAACCGAAGAGCTTTGATATTGCTTTTGAAGATGTCGGTTTTTTCTATGAAAAGGGAGAGTTTGAACTGAAAAACGCGAGCTTTCGGCTGAAGGAGGGAACGCTGACCGCGCTGGTCGGGCCGTCCGGCTCCGGCAAGACCACCGTGACCAATCTCCTGCTGCGCTTCTGGGAACTGCAGCAAGGTTCGATCCGTATCGGCGGCGTTGACCTCCGGGAAATGGACTACGACGAGCTGCTCGGAAACATCAGCATCGTCATGCAGAACGTCATGCTCTTTGCCGACACGATAGAAGGCAATATAAAGGTCGGGAACCGGAACGCCACCAGAAAGGATGTCATTACCGCCGCAAAAAAGGCGATGGTCCATGACTTTATCATGAGTCTGCCGCAGGGGTATGACACGCCCGTAGGAGAAAACGGCGTTGGCCTTTCAGGCGGCCAGAAGCAGCGGATTTCCATTGCCCGGGCGTTTCTAAAGAATGCACCCATTGTCATCCTGGATGAGATCACCAGCAATGTTGACCCTATCAACGAAGCTAAAATTCAGCAGGCCATAAGCAACCTTGCTAAAAACCGGACGGTTCTTGTCATAGCTCATCATCTTCGAACCATCCGTACGGCAGACAGTATCCTTGTCTTTAACGAGGGAGAGATCGTCCAGTCAGGCGCCCATGACGAGCTAATCATGCAAGACGGACTCTACCAGATGCTCTGGCAGTCGCAGGAGGGGGCGAAGGAATGGAAGTTAACCTGGCCTGGAAAAGAATTGCTGAATCCAAGGCTTTGCGAAGGAGGCAGCGTATGATTGAATTTCGCAATGTTACCTATAAATATCAATGGATGAAAAGGAAAACCTCCGGGACGTCAGCCTTAACATTAAGCCCGGATGAGATAGAATATTTGCGCAAACCGCTGGCGCAAAAGGAGACGAATATTAAAATACTGCAGGATTTAACCTTCTTCCAGGCATTCGGGAAAGGCTCACTGGCAAGATTATAGTCCTTATACGGCTTTATTCGTTCCTCTGGCAGTGCTGCTGCCGAGACTAATGGATATATTAAGGGTATTTGGCTATCTACGCCCCTAACTGATTCCATTGCATTACTATTGTGTATCATAATGCTTGCTGTTTCATACAAACAAATGGCTCAAGACAGAGTTTTAATAGATTTAAGAAGGACTATCTGAAAAAGCAATATTCCGGAGAGCAGAGCCCAGGACCCATTTGCGGCAGTCGGACAAACAACCGACTGCCCGGAGATGGATCTGCT
>CAZCTN010000057.1:0-8940 GCA_964501655.1 uncultured Syntrophomonas sp. | reverse complement strand
TGCAGGCATACTGGTTCGACGAAGAATTCTGCCTGGGACTGGGGTTACAGGTTCTCCTGGCTGAAGCTTTAACCTATGCTATGGTAGCTGTTACGGTAGTGGTATTAATACGAGTGGTGGGCATTATCCTCATCCTGGCTTTGCTTTGTGTCCCGCCTGCCTTTTCCCGCTTTTTCCGTAATGATCTTCCCGGCGTTATGTGCCTGTCGGTTATGGTGGGAGCAGGGATTTGCCTGGGCGGCCTGTGTTTTTCGTATTATTATAACATTCCTACCGGAGCGGCCATCGTGATCTTAGCAGTTTCGGTTTACACTGTAACTGCTCTATGCTTTAAGCCCGGCTTGCCTTCTGGACGATAATGGTTGATTCCTGTTTAGGCAACAGTCAAGATTATAAAGACAAATATGAAAGGAGCCCGGTTTGACGATGAATTACAATACTATCAAACAGGAGTTGACTCGGAAAGGATACAAAATGACTCGTCCCCGGCGAATAATACTGGAGTTCCTGATAGAAAAAACCGGTTGGATTACTGCCAAGTCACTATATGACGAAATATCCAAACACCTGGAGCAGGTTGACTTCTCTACCGTATGCCGTAATCTTGATACACTGACCAGCCTGGAAGTGTTATGCCGGGTTGACCTTGAAAACAATGGGGTTTTTGCCTACTGTGTGCGGGAAGTGGAGGATCATCACCATCACTTAATTTGCCGCTCCTGTGGTAAAACCAGTATAATTAATACCTGTCCCCTCAACGACTTGAGCCCTGAGCTGACCGACGGCTTCAGCGACCTGGGATGCCGCTTCGAAGTATATGGAATATGCCAGGATTGCCGACTAAAACAAACATTTGGATAAGTAAATTAGAATTTACAGTTAGGATATTATGAATGATATGGAAAATTTACCATGAAAAATAAAGGCTATAAGATAATTGCCTTTCCTGGTGCTGATAATAATTCGCTAAAATCAAATTCATATAGGAAAACAGGATCTAGAAAACCTAACCCCAAAGAATGGATGTTGGTTGCCTTTATCTTGTTATCGGCATTATATTTCCTGTTTTCCATTATTAAGTCGATTGATATAGTGTCCAGGATTGATTCCTCCTTGTTTCCGGTTTTAAACACCGTATTTTTAAGTATACTGATTCAAGCCTTACCTTTCTTATTGCTGGGTGTATTAGTAGCATCAACTATACAGGTCTTAATTTCCAGCGAAACAATTGCCAGAATATTTCCGCGAAATTCAGTCTTCGGATTTATTGTTGCCATGCTGGCTGGGGTATTTTTCCCAGTATGTGATTGTGCTGTGGTGCCGGTTGCAGCCGGTCTGGTAAAAAGGGGAGTGCCTTTGCCCGCTGCGGTTACTTTTTTGCTGGCAGCGCCAATCGTCAACCCGATTGTTATTGCTTCAACCTGGTATGCTTTTCCCGACCAACCGCATATGGCCCTGTTTAGAGTCTATTTTGGTTTAATTATTGCTTTGGCGGCCGGATTAATGTTCAGGGTTCTTCCCGCTGAGAACGTCCTGCTTTCCAATAGTAACAGCTTAGACCTTTGTACTTCTACCTGCAGTTGTTGCAGTTCCCATGTTCAAACGACAGGATTCGGGGATAAAATCGGGATGATTTTTCGACATGCTGTTCAGGAGTTTTTTCAAGTAGGAAAATTCCTGATTTTCGGAGCTTTATTATCCAGTGCGCTTCAGGTGTTGGTGCCGAAAGATATTTTTTATGGTATTAGCGGAACAGCTGTTTCAATTCTTATAATGATGATAGCCGCCTTCATACTTTCGGTATGTTCTACCTCAGATGCCTTTATTGCCCGAACCTTTGTGAATCAGTTTCCAATGGGTGCAGTAATGGGATTCATGATACTGGGGCCAATGCTGGATATAAAAAATGTGCTGATGCTCTTAAGCAGTTTTCAAAAACGATTTGTAGTCAAACTAGTCTTAATTATCTTCAGCATTACCTTTGTAGTGATGCTGATCGTGTCACCCTGGCTGAATTAAAAAGGAGATTATTCATGATTAGAGAATTTCTGGCTGAGTTTAACCTGGATGTTCTGTTTAAGATAATGATTCTACTGGGATTTGCCTTGTTTTTTTTCTTGATTATTAAGAACGGGCAAGTGCTGATCTATGTTCATCCCCGGATAGTACCTTACATGTACTTTGCTATTATTGCCATAATCTTGATGGTTTTGTTTTCCCTGCCTGATTTGAGAAAGGGACCGAATAATTCAGTTTGTCTATCCTATTTGATATTTTTGCTCCCATTGCTGACTGCTTTTATGCCTCCCCAGACTATGGATGCTTCACCCATATCATTTGGCTCAACCAAAGCCGGGGTGGTCAGTTCTGATGATAGTGCCGGTGATCCCTCGATTTCCAGCCGCGCAGAAGAAAGTCTATCAGCCCGGTACTCTGATTCAGACCAGGAATCGGAAGTAATCACCCCTGATATTGAGATCCTGGACGGACCCATAGTTGTAGATGATAATAATTTTTTTCAGTGGAGCCAGGAAATCTTTATCGGCCTGGATGCTTATGCAGGTATGCAAATAGAAGCAACCGGCTTTATATTAAGAGATGAGCAATTTGAAACCAATGATTTTGCCCTGGCCCGCTTATTGATGACTTGTTGCGTTGCCGACACGGTGCCTATCGGCTTTTTATGCCGCTATGAAAATAGTGCAAACTTGGAGGAACTTTCCTGGATCAAGGTAACTGGAAATATACAAGTCGTGGATTACAATGGGCAAACCTGGCCGATTATCGTGATAGATAGATTGGAGAAAACCAGCAAACCGGATAATGAATATGTATATCCATATTAACGGTTGACTCTGTTTATAAATCGGTTTGGCAATAGGAGCTTTTAAACTGTTTAAGCTTTTCCAAAATATCTGGATTACAGGCTAAAAAGTGATTCAGAATTTTAATGTTTTTCAGGGTATCAATACTTAGATAATGTTCTATAAGCTCTGTTTCCAGCAATAGGCTGTCAACAACCCCTATGTTTTGTAAAAACAGTTCGATTGTTTCATGCCGGTCCAGCAGGAATGCTCCCATCATTTCACCTTTAGGTGTCAGCTGGATAATACCGTACTTTTGATAGGCCAGATATTCCATGGCACTCAATTTGCTGACCGTCTTGGAAACGGAAGAGGCTTTTACGTTCAACTGATTTGCTAATTGACTGACTCGAACGTAGCCGTTGCTTCGGCAATTTCTATAGATCATTTCCAGGTAGTCTTCCATGCTGGGAGTTAGATGATCCTGGTTCTTCTTTATCATTTCATAACCGCGAAAGGTATGAAATACTTTGCTGTCCAATTCTTCACCTCCCTCGTTAAGACCTTGATTGTATTCTGGTATTTTATGTTAGATGAATTGAGGTACCTAATTATAATGGCTCTCATAGAATAAGACGTGTAAAAAATATTTTCCCTTGGCTAACTTTATGACCACTGCTGGTAAAGCATGAATTTTCAAGGAGGATATGTATGGTAAAATTGGTCCCGTTACATCATCTGGCACTGGGTGCGTGCGGAAAGGTAAGGGAACTGACCGCTGGTGGGAGTAACAGGAGGAGAATGCTTGATTTGGGTTTGATCTGTGGTACCAGGGTGGAGGCTCTGCAAAAGAGTCCTTCGGGTGATCCAACCGCTTATGAAATTCGTGGTGCAGTTATCGCACTGCGTTCTGAAGAAGCGGCCCAAATACTCATTGAAGTGGTATAAGGCCTGGCATGGAGGATTACTAAATGGTGATCTGCGGACAGGAACACTATCAGCAAATCTCCCCGGAAACATTTGGAATGTCTTTTTATGATGAGGATATGGTTATTGCATTAGCCGGCAATCCCAATACCGGCAAAAGTACAGTTTTCAACCGTTTGACCGGATTAAACCAGCATACCGGTAATTGGCCCGGAAAAACCGTAAGCCATGCTCAGGGAAAGTATAGATATAAGCATAAGGACTTTTTCCTGGTCGATTTACCGGGAACTTATTCCCTGCTGGCCAACTCGGCAGAGGAAGAGGTGGCTCGTGATTTTATTTATTCCGGAATACCTGTGATAACGGTAGTTGTTGCTGATGCAACCTGCCTGGAGAGGAATTTAAATTTACTGTTACAGGTAATGGAAATTACCCCTAATGTTGTGCTTTGTGTTAATTTGTTGGATGAAGCACAACGGAAGAGGATAAAGCTTGATTTGTCAGCTTTGTCGAAAATATTGGGAGTACCTGTTGTTGGTACCAATGCGCTGGATGGTGCGGGTTTGGCGGCCTTGAAGGAGGCTGTTTATCAACTGGCATTAGGCGAAACAAGAACAAATCCTCTGCGTGTCACATACGGTGAGGAGCTGGAAAAATGTATTGGATTGTTAGAAGCGTATATGCAGGGAATGGTCAGAGGGAAAGTGAACAGGAGATGGGTAGCGCTTCGTTTGCTGGATGGTGATGGCAACACCAAGGATTTCTTGAAGTATTTTTTTATGAAAAATGGGTGCGATGTTTCACATGTCCTGGAATTTGCCGATCAGATGATTATAGAGCAACAACTGGATAGGGAAAGCTTACGCGATCATATAGTCTACTGTATGGTTAATCTTGCGGAAGAGATATCGCAACAAGCATTGTATTGTGAAAAGTCAGATTATAACAGCAGGGATCGCATGATAGACAGTATTATCACCTCAAAAACATGGGGCATTCCAGTTATGCTTGCTCTATTAGGGATAATTTTCTGGATAACCATCAAGGGTGCCAATTATCCTTCCCAGGCGTTGGCTGCGGCTTTCTTCTGGGTGGAGGAGCACTTGACGGATTTCTTTTACTCGACGGGTTGGCCCGGCTGGATGCATGGGCTGCTAGTTTTAGGCATATACCGGACCGTGGCTTGGGTTATATCAGTTATGCTGCCTCCTATGGCTATATTTTTCCCCTTATTTACTCTTCTGGAAGATCTGGGTTATTTGCCTCGTATCGCTTTTAATTTAGACAATTACTTTAAGAAGGCTTGCGCTCATGGGAAGCAGGCCTTAACCATGTGTATGGGCTTTGGATGCAATGCGGCCGGAGTAATTGCCTGCAGGATCATAGATTCACCCCGGGAACGCCTGATAGCTATTATCACCAATAACTTTGTACCTTGCAATGGGCGGTTCCCGACCCTGATCGCCCTTACCGGTTTATTTACCGCCGGTACCCTGGGAGGATACCAATCTGTGGTGGCTTCTCTTGGGATCTTATTTACTATTGTTCTAGGGGTAGGAATCACCCTTATAGTGTCCAAACTACTATCCACGACCATTTTGAAGGGACTTCCTTCTTCCTTTGCCCTGGAACTTCCTCCTTACCGCAAACCTAGAATAGGGACAGTAATAGTCCGTTCTCTTTATGATCGCACCCTGTTTGTTCTGGCCCGAGCCATAATTGTCGCGGCGCCTGCGGGGATGATAACCTGGCTTTTGGCTAATATCTATGCAGGTGAGTTCAGCCTGCTGAGGCACGCAGCTGATTTTCTCCATCCCTTCGCTAGTCTGCTGGGATTGGATGGATTTATACTAATGGCATTTATCCTTGGTTTGCCGGCTAACGAAATTGTACTTCCTATTCTAATCATGAGTTACATGGCAGCGGGACAGATGGTTGAATTAGACAGCTTACAGGCCCTTAGATCTCTATTGCTGGCCAATGGATGGACCTGGCTGACAGCTGTGTGCACCATGCTTTTCTGCTTGAATCATTTCCCTTGCGGAACAACATTGTTAACAATAAAAAAGGAAACCGGGAGTGCAAAATGGACCCTGCTAACCTTTCTTATAACCACTGCCACCGGAGTTGTTTTGTGTTTTGTGGTTGCTCAAACTGTGGGTTTGTTAAGGCTTTTTGTTTAATTGATGCGGATAAAACATATGCCAGCCAATTATTATGGCATAGTATCCAGGAGGAACATATGGAAAAGATATTTGAATGCTCGGAGCCGGGAAGGGCAGGGTAATACATTGGTCAAAATTGGGGAATAAGCCACAGGGACGGAAAGAGATTCCGTCCCTGTGGCAGCTTAAATCAGTTATTGCAGCACATTTAGGGTGCTTTTCTTAATTCTTTGAACCATTTTTCATTATGGTGGGCGGTTACTTCGGCATCTATATAGCCGTCGATCATCATGGAAGCAAACTCAACTCTAGATTTGGGGTGAATAGCTGCCAGGAAAAAATGGCCGCCTACCAGCAGGATCATAATGATAGCAGTCCAAAAATGAACATTGTAGCATAAAGACAAAAATACTGCCGGAACACTATGACGCCATAACCACATAGGGAACCCGGTCAGGATAATCAAAAGGCAACCCACGATTATCATTATACCCAGGATTTTCTGACCTGCATTATATTTGTCCTGGGGAGGAACATGATCTGCCTTGATAAAAGGAAGATAGCCTCCCATCACTTTCAGCCATCCAAAGTCATCTTTGGAAAAACTGGTTATAGTGTCGAAAAATTTGGAAAATCTCTCGAAATTTAATAGAATATAAATGGCGGGACCGGCCGTGAATAAAACTGCCGCCCAACGATGCACAAGCGAGGCGTTGGCTGGCCCGCCAAATATATTGTCTATAAGTGCAACTTTCCAGTAGAAACCGATTCCAGTCAGACCCAGCAGCAGGAAGCACAGCAGGTGTACCCAGTGCATCACTCGGGTCTGTTGATCATGTTTCAATACTTTCCCTTTCAAATCACTCATCTCTACTCCTCCTTAATCAAGCCGCGTGGTGCTTTAATTCATCCATCATAACAGCTGTTTCCTTGCCATAGCGGGTATGAAGAAGATGATGGGCCTTTTCGCTTACGGGAGAAACACTGCCAGGTGAAAGAAAATCCTGGTACAACTGCAAGACTTCGGGATTTTCGTGTGATCTTCTCAGAGCCATTTTCTCATCCAGATCGTACAGTCCTTGAACTCTCTGGGCAATGTATTTGTCACTGGCCTTAAAAATATCAATGCCAATCTTGGCGAATATTCCGCCAGCCACCAGTGTTATAGTCAGCAATCCGGCTCCCTTAAAAAACTGACGTCGGGTAATTCCTTCTCTTTCCAGAAATATGGACATTAGTAGATTCCTCCTTTCCTAGTAGGTATCCCTGCGAATAGGCTGCCCACCGCCATTAATGCATCCACCGGGACAGTTCATTACTTCAATAAAGTGATAAGGACTGCGTCCTGCCAGGACATCTTCAATAACATCTTTAACATGCTGGGTGCCGGTAACAATGCACACATTAACCGGCAAGGCGGTATTTAAGGACTTAACCGGAATATCTACTGAGGCTTCCCGGACGGGAGCCAGTCCGCGAACTGCTTCAAACTCGACTTTATCCAGTTTTTCTTCACTGAGTATTTCATAAGCTGTTCTAAGAGCCGCTTCCATTACTCCGCCGGTAGCACCAAAAATAGTGGCTGCACCGGTGGAAAGACCAATGAACTTGTCGGCATTCTCATCCGGAAGATCCAGAAAATCGATATGTTGCTGTTTGATCATTCGGGCCAGTTCCCGGGTAGTGACTACAAAGTCTACATCCTTATGGCCGCTGGCTATCATTTCGGGACGATCGCACTCATATTTTTTGGCGGTGCAAGGCATAACCGAAACGACTACCATTTTATCCGGATCAATGTTGAGCTTTTGAGCCAGATAAGTTTTGGCCAGGGGGCCAAACATCTGCTGGGGCGATTTAGCGGACGAGATATGAGGCAAAATCGCGGGGAAATTATCCTCAGCATACTTTATCCAGGCCGGACAGCAGGAAGTGAACTGCGGTAAAGGACCCTTATCCTCATATCCTTCCAGTCCCAGATGACTATACACTCGGTGAATAAGTTCAGTTCCTTCTTCCATGATGGTTAAATCAGCCGTAAATTCGGTATCATACACTTTGTCGAAGCCTAGGCGTCTCAAAGATGCGTACATTTTGTGTTTTACATTGGTTCCCGGTGCCAGTCCGAATTCCTCTCCCAAGGCTACCCTGACTGCGGGAGCTATCTGTACTACCACGGTTAGAGCAGGATTATTCAGAGCTTCATAAACCTGCTCAACCGAACTGAGATCATGAATGGCCCCAAAGGGACAATTGATCAGACACTGGCCGCAATTCAAGCATTTGCTGTAATCAATATGATGCTGTTCACCCAACCGACCCGCAATGGCGTCAGCCGGGCAGTGGGAAATGCAGTGGTCGCAGGCTTTGCAACTGCTCGTGATCTCAATAATGTTTGTCGTCAAGATAGAATTCAAAATATTTTCCCTCCCCTTTAGCTTTCTAGAGAAACGATAGTCAAGATTCACCTCCCTTTCATTTGATCAGAATACACAGACCAAAGCTGGCTGTATACATCTCGCATTTCTCCCCCGTTTAGGTATGAAAAACCTGACCGTTTAAAGAAACGGGGATATTTTTTCGCCTCGTTATTATACTAACTCCCACTAAGCACAGAAAAAAGCCGTGCCCCTCGGAAAAGGCACGACAATACGTATATACCGTATAGCCTTATTGATATAATAGCTATACTGATATAACTTCGATAAAAGTCCTCCTTTCCACAATACGGGGAGGCCCAGCCGTTTCCAGCTGAACCCAGGCTTGTTGCTCATAGCTCAAGGCCTTAGAACAAAAAAGCTCGGAGAATACTATTAAATTAAAAAAAGGACAGCAGATATTGTGAAAACCATATACTGCTACTGTCCTTACAGGTTCATTTAGTCTCCTTTCCACAATATGGGGAGGCCCAGTTATTTCTAACTGAACCCAC
Organism: uncultured Syntrophomonas sp.; assembly: GCA_964501655.1. Lineage (GTDB taxonomy): Bacteria > Bacillota > Syntrophomonadia > Syntrophomonadales > Syntrophomonadaceae > JAAYJK01. Next base: position 112 of record CAZCTN010000057.1, on the reverse strand, counting down.
AGGCCGGATGATCATAGCATCAACTTTAGACCAGCAGGCTCGGAGCATATTACACATATTTAAGCTATTTTAGCATAGTACATTAAGTAAAAGCAACCATCTTAACCGGGGA
>CAZCTN010000056.1:0-9508 GCA_964501655.1 uncultured Syntrophomonas sp. | reverse complement strand
GCAGGCATGTTCGGAGTTGAGGTAGAAGCAGTGTTGGAAGATGCCCATGATCATGCTGATAAGAAGAAAAGAAAAGGGAAGAAGACTGGAAAAAATTCCAGGTAGTCCAGCACTCAATTAAGTTGGCAGGAAACTGGAGTCGCCCTACCTGCACGTGCTCTCCTAGTGAGATAGAGCCGAACATCCCGTAAGGGAAAGTCGACTCCATTACCCAGGACAATTTATCATAAGGAATACCGTTACCGGCTTATCGCTGCCCCATTTTCATACTTGGTTGTGTTTCTGATCATGGAGGTTGATAAGTTGGTGCCTGACACCCTGGGCATGACCGGATGCTGATACTGCTTGGGGGAAGAATGCAAAGAAGGCGGGAGAAAGTATGACACGATTTATATCGGGAATCATGGTCCTGGTAACGGTATTATTGCTCTTTGGCTGCAGCGGCGTGCGGAAGGACCTTGCAACGGAAGATGAATCCTTGGGAGATAAGCCAACCAAACAAGAGCCGGTCAATGGAGAAGAAAAGAATGATCATGCCCCATCTGAGACAGCTTACTTCTTTTCAGAAGGCCTGCTGCTAGGCAGTTTTGACCAGAATGGCTGGCACAGCTTGGGTGATACCAGCGGTAATCTCAATGGAGATGGCAGATATGAGTTAATAATAAAAATTGGGCTTTGGGAGGGCAGCTATAAGGCAGTTTTCGCTCAGAATCCTGAAGGAACATATAAATATTAGCGGTATTGATTTTTATATTCGAGGGTTACGACTGCTTTACGAACAATGAGATACAGATTGTGAGCATAATGAGAAGCGTACAAGTTCTGGTTTAGCAGAGGGATTATAAAACCAACCCAAAGGAGCAAAGAATGGATTTTAATATAAATACTTGGATGACAGGATTTTTAGGCGAGTTGAAAGCTCTGTTCGATTCTCGCCTGCTGTTTGCCGGGCTTCAGGGAAGTTATGGACGGGACGAAGCAACAGCCGGCAGCGACGTTGACGTGGTTGTCATACTGGATCAGGTGACTCCGGACGATCTGAAAGCCTACAGCGCTATGCTGGACACACTTCCGAACCGGGAGAAGGTGTGTGGATTTATCTCCGGGCGACAGGAGCTACTGAATTGGGAACGCTCCGATCTGTTCCAATTTTATCATGACACCACGCCAGTTTTCGGAAGCATTGATTTTCTGATGCCGCAAATCAATCAGGAGGATATTTACCGCACCATACGCATCGGGGCCTGCAACATCTACCACCTGTGCGGCCATAACATGGTGCATGAAAAAGACGCGGATATATTGAAAAACCTTTATAAATCAGCTGCTTTTACCGTGCAGGCAGTCTATTTCGAAAAAACAGGTGCCTACATAAAGCAAAAGTCGGAGCTGATCCCCTTGCTGCAACCCCAGGAACGGGAGATTTTGCAGACCTTCATCAACCTTAAGCAGCAGTCGAATATGGCGCAGACTGAGTTTGACCGGTTTTCCGAGCTGTTGTTCAATTGGGCAGCGGGGTTGCTTATTGAGTACAAGACTGAGTGAAATTGAGCGAGAATCAGGAATTCAATTAGACAGCACGAAGGGAATAATCAAAATGGAAAACTGGTTTACACTCGATCAAATTGATACAGATGCTCATTGACAGTCTTTTTAAGAGTTGGTGCTTGGCACCTTGACCGAGATCGGAGGGACACTATGAAAAAAGTAAAAATAACTGTCATGAAGACAGCGTGCTATAAAGACTTAATTGAGAAATATGAAAATCCAGTCACACATCCTTGCGATATGTTTGAGGGCCAAGTGTTTATTGCTAATGGCTGGCAGAAGCCTGAGGGCTTTTGTGATAGCGCTTGGGACAGTGTATCCTCATTTGTGATGACTCTTGCTCATGGTGGTGAGGATTTTTACGATGGTTGGATGAAGAATAAGAAGTCGGCTATGATTTCTTGCAATGATGGATTCCGTCCGGTTAGCTTTCTATTAGAGACGATGGACGAGGATGCGGAGGGATAAGTTCCTGAAAATCTAAAAACTGTTATCAGGCATCCAATACGGAGGAAATAGTTATGGCAACATCAAAAGAATACCACGATTATGTTATTGAATACCTTAATATAGCAGGCAATGTTACCACTAAAAAGATGATGGGCGAATATTGCGTTTACTACAATGGAAAACTTATCGGTGATATTTGCGATAGCAGGCTGTTGATAAAACAGACAGATACATCGAAAAGACTTCTTGCAGATTGCAGACTCGAATATCCATATGAAGGTTCTAAAACCCTCATGTACGTTGTAGAGGAGTTTGAGAATACTGATTTGATGCAGAAATTGCTGGAAGGGCTATACGCTGAACTTCCTGCAAAGAAAAAATAGATGCCAGTAAACAGCAAATAATAAGGCCGGTTTATTTGTCAGAATATTCAATTAGTTAATAAGTTGGTGCTAAGTTGGTGCCTGGGGTTGTCTGAAAAAGAGGAAACAAGTATTAAAACAAGCGTTTTGATAATCTAAAGAAATTCTTGTATAATATCTTTAGATTGGACGAGGAGGCTGTTATTATGCCAAATATTAAATCCAGCACGGACTTAAGGAACAACTACAATGAAATCTCCAAGTTCTGCCATGAAAGTAGAGAACCAGTTTTTATTACAAAAAATGGGCAGGGAGATTTGGCTGTTATGAGTATTGAGGCCTACGAGATGCTCAACGGCAAACTAGAACTTTACCATCTGCTTGATGAGGGTAGGAGGGCAGTTAAAGAGGGAAGAAAGCGTTCGCTTGAAGATGTTATCCAAGACATCAAGCAGGAGATAAGTGATGGCAAAATATAGGGTCGAACTATCGGAGCCAGCCGAAAACGACCTCCGAGATATTGTCCGATATATATCTGCACAACTGTCAGCACCGATGACTGCATTGAAGATGATAGGCATCCTCGAGGAAGCTATCAGAGGGTTAACAGTCATGCCGCAAAAATGCCCTCCGGTGACTGATGAACGGCTTGCCGTAATGGGATATCGTAAATTGCTGGTAAAGAACTATATTGTATTTTTTACCATAGATGAACAGTCCAAGATTGTTGATGTGGAGAGAATCCTTTACGCAAGACGCGACTGGCATTATATCCTTTGAAGATTATACTAATTCCTATTTTACTGAAGCAGTGGCATCTTCTTGCACTTTACATCTACCTCTGAAAAAGAATCAAAAGGGCTTGAACTCTGGTGTTTTTCGTCCTCATGACTAGCTTCCACCTGGTGTGGAAGATAAGTTAGTGGCAGCACCGTAATAGATTTTGAATTCAATTAATTGAAATGATATAATATTGACAGAATAATGGCTAAAGAGGTGAATGGTATGAGTCGTCACGAAAATATTATTACCAACATCAAGCCTTCAACAGCAATTCGTCATGATTATAATTCTTTTTCGAAGCTGTGCCATGAAACACAGAATCCAGTGGTTGTGACCAAGAATGGCGAAGCTGATCTGGTGGTTATGAGCCATGAAGCCTATCAAAAGATGATATCACGGCATCGGTTAGGGCAGATGCTGTCGGAGGTTGACCGTGAAATAGCTTCAGGGAAACCTATGCGGGATTTTGAGGAAACCTTTGCAGCGATAAAAAAGAGAATAGAAAATGAGTAAGAAAATTGTATTATCGGAAATGGCCTATTATGATATTGAAACCATTTTTTCGTACATTTCTCAAGATATTAAACAGGCAGCTGAAAAATTAAGAGTAAACATCTATGAAGGTATTAAGAAGCTATCAGACTTCCCGGAGATGGGGGCGGTTATCCCGGAAGAAGACGCACCTGGTGCTCAACGTGGATACAGGCGTATTGTAATAACTCCGTACAGTGTGTTTTATAGAGTGCTGGAGGATCGTATTGTAATTGCCAGGATACTGCATGGAAGACAAAATTGGATGCAATCAATATTTGATTTTTGATATTAACTGTCATATTGTTTACATTGGCTCTCATAGTGAAATAGAGCCGAACATCCCATAAGGGAAAGTCGACTCTATCACCTACAAGTCGGTCGCTATTGGGGCTTCAGGTCCCCTACAGCTCCTATTAGTTTATATCACAATATCTGGAATATGACAACGGCACCGGCACTTATCTACTTGGTGAAAATACGGCTTAAACCAGGCTATCTCCATTTTTGCTTATAATTAATCCACTAGTAAACGGCAAATAAACCAGTCGGCCAAATTGTCAATAAATTGATAAGTTGGTGCCTGGCACCGAGGTCCTGTAAAAAGCAGCGCCAGTTTGAATTGCGGCAAAAAAAGCAAAAAGAGAAACACAATGTTTGATAACTACCATCATCATTAATTAAAAGAATAAGAGAAAAGAGGGTTTTGTTTTCAACATTGATATCCAAATATCCGAGTGAGTTTATACGAGGATTGGAGAAAACAACGGTTTCCATTTTTCCGTCTGCATTAAAATCTCCGGTAGTGGCTATCACCGACGGATTGGCATATTTTATATTGTTTTCCAGTAACAGCTTATCCAGTATCGCCATAGCAGAGGGCGAGATACTATCTGTCCATACGATACCGTCCGGGGGCGTGATAAGGGCATTGGTGGCCAGAGCGGGTGCCTTAATTTCACCTTCAATTGGAATATCGTTTCCCATATACAGAGAAAATCCGTAAGTTGGTACTGCCAGAGTATCCAAAACAGCACCTAAGAGTTCCACCGGCAAGGGCAGAACAGAAAAACCGCCATGTTCCTGCTTGGCATAAGGCGCGAAAAGAGCAGTCTTATCTCCATCAGGGAACCCGCTTGGACCTTGACCGGTGTATATAACTGCTTCACTGGCCTGTCCAAGTTTCTTATCCTTAGAGTAGATAGCATAACTTCGGTAACATCGTCAATTGAATTGACCGGGAAGAACTTTTAGGGATTTCTAGCATGAGAAAATTAACGGGTGTGGCTGACATTTACACAGATACGCTACCGCTTATAACTGTCATCATAAAAATTGTTAATACTATTTAAAATAAAACAGTGGATTTTATTATAATGGTAAAAAATGGCGAGGACAATTGCCGATGAAGCCTACGAGGTAACCACGGTACAAAATCATTTTATGGCTAGAGGTATAAAAGCAAAATTGAACATTTAAGACAGATAACTCTATAACTTGAGGAGCTGGGCAGGAAATCCCTGTAGTTATGGCGAATATCGTAAAGCTAATTGCTATCGTTCGTTTACGGGGGAGGGAAATATAGAATGGAATTCACCGCGATTGACTTTGAAACTGCCAATGAGAAGCGTGCCAGCGCCTGCGCTATTGGCATTACCCTCGTAAAGAACGGAGAGATTGCCGAGCAAGCCTATCATTTGATCCGACCACCCGAGCTATACTTTAATCCCATCAACATATCAATACACGGGATAAATCGCAGCGATGTATATGATAAACCCACCTTCAGTGAGCTGTGGCCATCGATTAAACGATATTTCGAAAACAGGTTGGTTATTGCCCATAATGCCAGCTTCGATATGAGCGTTCTGCGCTCCACCCTGGACTATTATTCCATCCCTTACCCTGAACTTTCTTATGGATGCACTTTAATAATGTCCCGAAAGCACTGGCCCGACCGGAGGGGCTATAGCTTAAATGTCATTGCTGATTTACTTAATATTCAGTTTCAGCATCACCATGCTATGGAAGATAGTCTGGTTTGTGCACAAATAGCGCTAAATATTTTAAAAAGTAATCAGGTTAATAGCATAAACGAGCTACCTTCCATTCTGGGCTTTTCTTATGGCAGTTTTTTCCCGGGAGGTTATAAACCTGCCAGGCAATCCACTCGTGCGTGCTCAAGGAAAGTATCTTCAAATTAAGGGAGAAGAGACTTAAGGATGCTAGGGTCATGCTGCCGCTGAGCAAACCCGTGAACTTGTGAAGACCCTGTCGCCCCGCCACAGCCTATTGCTTTGTAATTAGTCTACTAGTAAACAACAAATATACAGGCCGGCCAAATAGTCAGAATGTTCAATTAGTTAATAAGCTGGTGCCTGGCACCGAGGTCCATTAATCTTTAACGGTCCTCAATTCACTCAACCTGCTGCATTCAACCATACGATTAAGAGTCTGTAATGTAAAAACTTTTCCCCGGGTAGATAGCAACAATTTTTTCATATCCTCCCGACGGACTCCAAACCCTCTACCGCCAATGCAAGCAATGACCTCAAATCCAACCAAGCTACTGTCTGAAGAAGAGGAACTCAGCTCACCCAAATGCTGAATTCTAGTCACCTTATCCCGGGCTGTACCGTCATCTTCAGTGATTTTGGCCTCGATTACTACCTGTGGATTGAACTCATTAGGAATAATAAAATCCGGTGTTTGATCAAAACCCTTAATTCTTTCAGCTCTTTTAGTCTTTCGATAACTAATTCCATGATCATCCAGCAGGTTCTCGATAGCCACTTCCATTCTGTCACCGACTAAATCAGATACTGAATCACGATGGCCGGCAAATGGTCTTCCCAAAAACCGTTCATACAATAACATTGAATAAGGAACCCCCATCACAGCAAGATTTCGTAATCCTTCCAGGCCATACTGAGTATCAGCCTTGTCCAGTCGATGAATCTGGTCTGCTCCGCTACCGGGTGAAGGAAGCATAATAAGTTCACAGGCCACTGTTACTAAGGCCTTAACCCGGGAAACGGTTAGGGAACTGGTAGACAAATGTTTTAAGGGCTGCAGGCGAATATTTCGGTCCAGGCTGCGGGCAAACCCCTGGCTTACTGGAATTCCAGTTCTTTGCGTAGTAATATATGCCCATTCAGGTGGGGTAAAGCCCAGTATACTCCTTAGAATAATTAATATAAGGGGTACTTCCTGCACTGCTACCATTACCTGGTCTGGATTCATCTCCTGAAAACCATTAGTGGCCAATTTGAGCTGTTCATAGCCCTTATCAAACACGGAGAATTCAATAAACCCCTTACCCCTCGGCATATTCATAAAATCAGACTCCAAAGAGGCGAAAACTGCTGATACATAGGGCTCCATATCTTGAATCATTTCACTAAATTCGACTTCAAAAGGAAATCTCAAATTCTTCCCTTCCATACCCCTCATTCTCCTCTAATGCAATCCAGTTCTGTTTCTCGGCTGCAGATATATTTTTCAGCAGGTGCTTCTTAACTGCCGGCCAATCACCCATAGCATCAATATAGTCTGCCACTCTGGCCAGTCGGCTCCCTGGTTCGGCCTGAGAATCCCAATCTCGCCGAAAATTCCATATGGCTAGACGAATTAAATGGCCATAAGTTAGGCAGCGCATATCTCCCTGGGTATACTTAACGCCTCCCAGAGCCAATTGTTTTAGATCTCTCTCAACCAGCAAAGCAAGGTCCTTTGGATTATCAACAATTGTTCTGCTGGAAACAACTCCGGTAGAACGGCATACAAAAACGGTATCTATGATGGAGGATCCGGTACCATTAATATGAATGGAGGCTCCCATTTCACCAGGGCAGGGCAGGGAAGCAGAGCAAACCAACCCGGCATCCAGCAATGCAACCGCCACTGGCAGGTAGGCCTTAATATCGTTATGATGATAGGTGAATACAAATGGAGCCCCAGGTTTCAAGGCCCGAGCCATATTCTGAAACACCTGTGATATACCTTCCAGGAAATGTTGGGATCCACGTTTCATAGTGGTATTCCCGGTCAATTCATTCTCATCCCGGGTAGTATTACTGCCGAATCCAGCATAATCAGTTCCTGCCAGCTTCCGCAGCCACACATAACAAAAGTCCATCAACTCAGCGTACTGGACATTGCCAAAATAAGGAGGGTCAGTAATAACCGCGTCCAGGGAAGCCGTTGGCAGATTTAGATCGGTAGATGATTGGCAATAAAGCTGATAATCCAGACTGTCATAGCTGCAATTAGGCCTTGGCTGTCTGCCGATTTTTTCTCCGCTGATAGGGACTTGAATTTTCTTGCCTTTTACATGCTTTATTTCGAAAGGCTTCTGGCAGTATTCTTTGGCCCGAAGATACTTGTCCACAATATTGGTCCAGCCACCGCTGCCAATATTTCCGACCCGTTTTTCATCAACAATACCCAATAGATTGGATTCACACTGAAGCAGGCTGACCGGAAATCCATGAACTGAAAAAATGTCCAGGGATTTTAAAGCCCTGGTGTCGTAACGACAGAGCATATTTTGATAACGGAGCAAGTCGGATAAGTTGGTAGCCAAGGCAAATTTTACTTCTCCCTCGGGCAATGCCATGATAAGACGACTGCTTAATTCCAAACCCAGTAACTGCCGGGAATTAAACAATTCCTGGTATCTGTTGTAGCCCCAACGATGAAGCCGGGTCGACTCATCCCCGGGAGGAATAAAATCTCTGGGAACATAAATGCTATCCAGGGCTAAGAATTGCTGCTTTGCCCTTATATAATTATCCAGATCCTCTTGATCAGGTCGTTTGAAGAAACGACCTCGATGGCTTGGCTTACAGTGGGGGCAATAATACTCTATAGCCACCATCCGATGCTGAAGGGGTCCCAGTTCTTGACGCGGGTAACGGTTGCTAGTACCACAAGTAGGGCATAGGCAACGGTTTCTGCTGGCCGGACCTGATTTAATCAACTGTTGGCCGCAATCTGCACACACACCTGGATTATTGTGGTCCTCCACCTCATTCAATTGACCACAACTGCTGCAAATCAATACATAATTAGGATGACGGTTGTTGCTGGCCAGTATATACCCCGGAAAAAGTTCAAAAACCTGTCCGCAATCCTCACAGGCCAGTGTTTTCACCCAGAGATAATACTTCACGGGTACCTGTTCATTCCCGCAAATATTACACCTGGTACAATAATAGCCTCCAAGCTGCCCTTTAAGATTATCTATCAAATTCCGGGCAGCTGCCTGGTAATCCCGCAGGTTTAAGTCGGCTAGTTCTCTTTCCACTATCCAACAGGCCATAGGATTTATATCACAACCGATAACCCTGCACCCCAGCCGGTTAGCCTCAATTACCGGTGTACCACCGCCCATAAACGGATCAGCTACTGTAATACCATCCAAAGAGTTGGATTGGTAGAATAAATCCTGTAGTTCTCCGGCACCAAACTCTGACAGTAAAAGGCCCCGGAATAAAGTGCCCGGGCGCCGTGCGAACCATTTATGAACTGCTATTACCGGCCGATAATTCTGTTGTATCTGCTTTTCCCGCAAGGCCAAATTAGCCAGGAAAGGGATATCAAAATCTTTTTCAATCAAAGAAACGCCTCCATATCTAATGACTATTATACTTTAAGCAAAACTCAGGTGGATACCCCTGTTTGCTCTTATTAAACTGCGAGTAAAAGAACTGTTCACTCACACTACATGCAATCACTCGGCTAATATCAAAACAGTACTCAGAGGAAATTTGTACATAATGTAGATTATTAGTAAAATGAAAGGAATTATTTAACATAATGGAGAAATAATT
>CAZCTN010000055.1:0-10421 GCA_964501655.1 uncultured Syntrophomonas sp. | reverse complement strand
GCGATAGCACCGTCTTTAATAACCACAATTTTATCAGCTCCTGAAACGGTTCTCATACGGTGAGCAATGATCAAAACGGTCTTGTTTTTTATAAGCGCGCTGAGTGCACTTTGGATTTTGCTTTCATTTTCCGCATCAAGAGATGCGGTAGCCTCGTCCAGCAGGATAATCGGAGCGTCTTTTAGTATTGCTCGGGCTATGGATATACGCTGTCTTTCGCCTACCGATAATCTTTCTCCGTTTTCTCCGATCAAGGTATCATATCCCAGCGGAAGCTTTTTAACGAACTCATCGCATTGGGCCAGCTGCGCCGCCTTTACGACTTCTTCATCAGATGCGTCTTTCTTGCCAAGGCGGATATTTTCCATAACACTTGAATTAAACAGGGTAACATCCTGAAAAACTATGGAAAAATTATTCAGCAGGGTTTCAGGATCAACCCGGGAGATATCCTCTCCGCCCAGGGTAATGACCCCTTGGTCTATATCCCAGAAACGCGCCGACAGCTTGGCTACCGTGCTCTTTCCTCCGCCTGAAGGGCCAACCAGCGCAGTTACGTCGCCTTGCTTGGCGGTAAAGCTTACACTCTTTAATGTTTGCACATCATCTTGATATGAAAAGTCGACATTATTGAACTCGATATCGTAGTTTTTGGGAGAAAACTCAGTTTTCCCCTCTTGTCTTGGCATTACATCCATCTCTTTCATACGGTCTATCCGCACATTAAGATATATAAGGGCGGCAAAGTTATTCAAGGCTTCCATAATCGGATTATAAATGCGTGCTGCAACGACCAGGAAAACAAGGTAAGTAAAAATACTTATAGAACCTGTTGACAAAAGATAAGCACCGAACAATATAACACTTGGAAGTCCAAGCTGCAAGAATACATAAGACAGGTTTATAAATGCGCCTATCAGAAGCTCTCCCTTTATCAAAAACGTTTCATAATTGTCCAGCTTGGAGTTTAAGTCGTCTGAAAAGGCCTCTTCTCTGTTATAGGATTTTATTTCATAAGCTGAGTCAAGCTTCTCTTGAATACTGTCTGAAATATCTCTTTTCAGATAATAAAGTTTCGCATGAACAGTTTTTTGAAACCTTCTCGACAGATAAAAGACCAGGATCGCCAGCGGAACTACCCAAAATACAGCCAGAGAAAGCTGCCAGTTGTAAAAAAACATCATCACTCCCATAATCAGCAGAGTCAATACCGCTGCATATATTTGAGGAACTGAATGGGAAAAGAGCTGCTCTATCTGGGTAGCATCTTCCATTATGGTTGAGCTTAAATCAGCAATATCCTTTTTCCCAAAAAAAGCCAACGGCAGTTTTTTAAGAGTTTCAGCCAGACTGATCCGTCTTCGGGCACTTTCTTCGTAAATTTTGGTATAGGCCGAATCGTATTGAAAATAAGCAATAACCAACATCACCAGGAAAAACGCGGCAGACATAATAACATAGTAGAGAATGCTATTTTCCGGGCTGTTTGAAGAATTTAACAGTAAACCCATGTATTCATCCAGGAATATAAAGCTGAGTACTACCGGGGCCATAAAGCTAAGGTCCATTACTACAGACCAAATAATTGAGCGCCAAAGATCCTGGGCGCCTTTTTCAGACATGGCGTATTTATTCTGAAAGTATTTAATCATTTTGTCCTCCTTTGTTTACAGTATCTTTAGCGACTATTTTCCAGGAGGCGGATTTTTGGTATTCATCCCACATAGCTTTGTATAAGCCGCCTTTATCCAGCAGCTCCGCGTGGGTACCTTCTTCCGCAATTTCCCCGTTTTCTATAAGCAGAATCCGGTCGACATTTTGTACGCTGGTAAGACGATGGGCTATCATAAGCGTTGTTTTGCCACGGCTGAGCTCTTTCAGGGCTTTTTGGATTAAATGCTCATTTTCGGGATCTGCAAAGGCAGTGGCTTCATCCAAAAGCACGATGGGCGCATTCTTTACAATGGCCCTGGCCAGGGCGATTCTTTGCTGTTCTCCTCCTGAGAGATAGGTCCCTTTAGCGCCTATTACCGTATCAAGTCCATCCGGAAGGCTGTCTATAATTTCTCTTGACTGTGAAAAATCAATAGCTTTATTTATTTCTTCTTCTCCGGCGTTTTCTTTGCCAAAGATTATATTTTCTCTTAAGGAACCTTTAAGCAGCCTGGTATTTTGAAAAACAAAAGAGATATTGTCCATCAGCTCTTTTTTGGGGATATCCTTAACATTAACCCCTCCTACCAATACTTCGCCTTTATCTACGTCCCAAAAGCGAGCGGCCAGCCGGGCCATGGTAGTTTTTCCCCCTCCCGAAGCTCCAACCAGGGCGATGGTTTCGCCTTCGTTTACTTTAAAACTGATTTTGTTGACGGCGGGTTGGTCGGTGCCTTCATAGGAAAACACTACGTCCTTAAACTCCAGGCTGTGGTCTTTGATGTTCTTTATATTTTCGCTATAGCTAATGCCTGGATAATTCAGGAGATTATCCAGTCTGTCAATTGCCTGCTCGGCAATCAAAGCATTCTGCTGAAAATACATCGATTTCATCAAAAGCATGGTGAAGATCGGAGATATAAGAAGGTAAAAGATGAAGTCGGCCAGCACCAGGGGGAGATTTCCTCCTCTGCCGATTAAAAAGATAGCCATTGGAATTAAGAAGAAGGCGGCTGACTGCATAATCACGATATAAAACGACATGGGTTTTCGCCAGAGAATAGTATAGGCGTAAACCATCTCTTTATATTTGATTATGCTGTCATAAAATCGTTTAAAAGAAAATATGGATTGACCGAATGTTTTTACAACTGGAATGCCGCGGACGTACTCCACGGATTCTGAGCTCATTTCCTCCAAAGAATCAAAATACATTTTTTGAAATTTCTGGCCTTCAGTGCTCCTCATGAAATTCATGGTTATGAAACCCATAATAATTGGAACCAGAGAAGCCAGACCCATTCTCCACTCTACAATAAAAATCAGCGCGATCAGAATAATGGGGGAGACAATGCTGCCTGCCATATCCGGAAGCTGGTGGGCCAAAAATGTATGCGTTGTTCCAGCTCCATCGTTGACAATCTTGCGAATTTTTCCGCTGGCATGCTGATCAAAAAAACCTAAGGGCATAGATAATATTTTTTCCATACCCACTTTTTGCAAGCCGACCTCGACGCGAAAGGCCGCCAGATGTGAGCTCGTAAGCGCGCCAAAATATACCACGATTCCTCCTATGGCACTGGCAAAAGCAAGCCACGCATAATAACTGACATTGGCAATATCAACCGCTTGCGGAGTTGATAATATTTCGCGTGTTATATACCATACCAGTACAAAAGGCAAGATGTTTAGAACTGCGGAAATCCCTGACAATACTAATGACAAAGGCAAAAGTATTTTCTTCTTGCCCATATAGGGTGTAAACCTTTTTAAAACAAACGTTTTTTTCTCTTTCTGCATACTTCTTTATCCTCCAATATTTAAATGTTGTTTAAAATATTGTTAATGTTAGGCATACCTAACTTAACGAAAAAAAATTTTGTACTTGGTTTTATCTTGATCATCGTATTTGATGGAAATATAGTTTTTCAATACCGGAATGAACAAAATCCCATTTGCTCTCCATAACCACACGCTTCATTTATTTCGGGTTCATTTAAAATAATTTCCTCTAAATAGCTAACCCAGGTATTGACTCTATCTTACTTAGAAACTTTTCTCTCCTAACTCTATTTTTCCGTATAACTTGCTTGAATGAATTTTTCCGTTATCACATCCATCTGAATATATCTTGCTTACATTACACATTATGTTAGTAATGATAATCGTTATCAACCCGGTCAGGAATTATGCTGCCCCGGGAAGTATTTCTGCAATCTGCTGCTTTTTATCAAACACTAGGTGATTTTTGATTTAAAAAGCATTCACTTTACCATAAATATAATCTTGGTCCTGTATAAAATACTGCAGAGAATCAGCTCCAGCGGCTGAATACCCTGTCCTGTTAAGCCATTATTCTTAAAATGAACCTTGACTCACCCCTTGACATGTAAAATAGTTTAACATAATATATAACAGTGTTATATAGAGGTGGTTATATATTTGGGTGGCAATGATATAAATACCTTGCAGAAAATTATGACTGAGGGTAAAATAGAATTCCTGCAAAAAGGTTTTAAAGATGCTTCCCTGCGCAGTATTGTCCGGCAGGCTGGAGTAACCACAGGTGCGTTTTACGGTTATTTCCCAGACAAGCAAGCCTTGTTTGAAGCATTGGTATCGCCTGCCGTAAATGGACTGAGAGAACTTTTTTTAAACGTTCACAAGGAATTTAATGAGCTGCCTGGAGATACCCAGCTGGATACTGCATATGGTTATAGTGCAAACAAGCTGAAAATTTTTATTGCATATATATATGATAATTTTGATGAGTTTAAACTGCTTATAACATGTGCAGAAGGGACTGCTTTTGAAGATTTTATACATAGTCTTGCTGAGATTGAGGTAGATTACACCTTGAAGTTTTTTGAAGCCACAGGCAATGATGCCCTGGCTTCCGGCCGAATTACTCTGAAACTAGTTCATATTATTTCAAGTGCATATTTTTCAGCTGTATTTGAAATAGTAGAACATGATATGGCAAGAGAAGAGGCTGACCGTTATATCGACAGCCTTAGCAATTTCTTTATAGCTGGTTGGAAAGCAATTTTACTATCTTCATAGGAGAAAAAATAATTATACAAAATCCTCAATAATTTAAGGTTCCTTTAGAACCTTAAAAAAATAGCCATTGGGTTAGGCTAGCCTAACTTATAGAAGTTGTTTATGCAACCCGAAGGATGCAAACTCTATTTTAAGGTTGGGGGAGATAAGATATTCCATCCATTTAGACGGAGGTCATGTTAACTATCATTCACTCGTCTTTTCAATATCAGGTTTAACGATTAGGGAAAAAATCTGCAGCGTGAGGTGAACAATATGAAAAATAAATGGTTGTTATGGTTAATACCAGCTTTATTAATGGTTTTTCTGGGACTTTGGAAGAATGGATTTACACCACAGGCCTCCTCGGTTGAGAAAAATGTCGATTCAGCTAAAACTGTTATTGTAAGAGAGGTAGACCTGATCAGCAAGGACAATGCTTTGGAATTGCCTGCAACACTGGAAGCTGGGGAAACCGCTGTAATTAGTCCCAAGGTGTCTGGCCGTGTTGCTCAGGTGTTAGTTGAGAATGGACATCAGGTATCGGCGGGTAAAGTTCTGGTTACCCTTGATACTCAGGATTACAACAGTCTTTTAATTGCCGCCCGGGCCGATCTCAAAAAAGCTGAAGCTAATTTGGCTGCCGCTCATACTGATTACCAGCGTTTTAAACAATTGCATGATAGCAGCGCGATTTCTGATAAGGATTTACAGGATATCGAACTTGCCTGTAATGTGGCTGAAGCAGATGCGGAGGCGGCAGCAGCTGCAGTTGAAAGCGCTTCCATTTCTATGGCAAACACTACCATTACAACGCCAATTCAGGGCGTAGTAAGTAACAAAAATGTTTCTCTCGGCCAGATGCTGTCGATTGGTCAAACGATTATGACCGTAGAAGATATATCGTATATTTACGCATTAGTGAATGTTCAGCAGAAGGAAATTGCAAACCTTAAACCAGGGTTAAAAGCTGAAGTGACGTTGGATGCTTATGGTACACAGAAATTCTCCGGCGTGCTGGAAATAATCAATCCTTCAGTCAGTGTTGAAGCACGGGTATTTCAGGCGAAAATACGGCTTGATAACCCGGATTTACTGCTGCATTCCGGCATGTTTGCCCAGGCCAAAATATATACCGGTGAAATTCGGGAAATTACTGCAATTCCCCGAGACGCTCTAATCAGCCTGCAAGATCTCAATTATGTTTTCATTTTAGATGGAGAATCAGTAAAACAACAGCAGGTTCAAACCGGAGCAGTTATGGATGACATGGTGGAAATAATCTCTGGTTTGCAGCTTGGTCAGTCAATAATAGTCAGCGACGTAAGTAAACTTAAGGATCGGGATAGAGTTCAAGCTATCAGAGAACAGGAGGAATAAAAATGTTTCTTACTAATCTCAGCTTGAAAAGACCGGTATTTGTAACTGTATCTATTCTGGCTCTGGTAATGCTGGGTCTGATCAGTTATTTTCGTTTGGGCATCAATGACTGGCCAGATGTTGAGTTCCCTTATGTTTCGATAACGATTGTTCAGGCCGGGGCATCACCGGAGCAAATAGAGAATAAGGTGGCTCTTGAATTGGAGGAAGCCCTTGGTCAGATTTCCGGAGTAAAACATACTTATACCCAGGTTCAGGAAGGAGTGCTGGTAACCTGGGCTGAGTTTACTCTGGAGACCAACCCACAGATTGCTGCTCAGAATGTCAGAGAAAAACTGGGAGAAATACGGAGTGATTTGCCAGACGATATTCAGGAACCTGTAATATCCACTTTTAGTCCTTCCTCTATACCTATTATGTCCCTAGCTGTTACGGGTGACAAGTCGTTACTTGAATTGAGTGCTATTGTAGATAATACCGTGAGAAGATACCTGGAAACTATTCCAGGGGTAGGTTCGGTAAAAATAGCAGGTCAGGAAAAAAGAGAAATTCAAATTAATCTGGACCAAGATAAATTAGCAGCTTTGGGCTTGAGCATTCCAGAGGTAATTGCCAGTCTCCAGAGCGAAAATATGGATGTTCCCGGGGGCAGTCTAAGCAGCGAATCAGGTCAGGTGACAGTCCGTACATCCGGTGAGATTACTAGTGCGGAGAATTTTGAACAACTTCCCGTTGCACGCAGAGGGGGGATTCAATTATATGTGAAGGACATTGCCACTGTAGCAGATGGTATTGAAGAACCGGATAGTATTGTACTTTTTCAGGGAGAACCCGCTGTGGGGATAAGCATAGTCAAACAATCCGGGCAGAATACCGTAAAGGTAGCAGACGCTATTAAAAAGGCAGTGGACCGGATGGAAAGTCAACTGCCGCCGGGCGTGAAGGTTGATATCGTTCGGGACAATTCTCTTAGTATTCGCAGTTCGGTGAATGATGTAGTAAAGACGATATTTGAAGGCGCTTTGCTGGCAGTCTTTATGGTGTTTCTCTTCCTGCGCAACTGGCGCAGCACATTGATCGGTGCTGTTGCTATTCCCACCTCCATAATTACCACTTTTTTATGTATGCATATTATGGGTTTTACCCTAAATATCATGTCATTAATGGCTTTATCATTATCAGTAGGATTATTAATAGATGATGCGATAGTGGTAATCGAAAATATCAACCGCCATTTGCAAATGGGGAAATCCCGCTTAGAAGCTGCGCGGGATGCATCCAACGAAATAGGGTTGGCGGTTATGGCAACTACATTTACAGTAATTGCGGTGTTTTTACCGGTAGGCATGATGACCGGGCAGGTTGCCCAGTTTTTTAAGCAGTTTGGTATAACGGTTGTATTTAGTGTACTGGTATCACTTTTTGTTTCTTTTACCCTGGTGCCATTATTGTCTTCCCGTTATTTAGAAAAAGAAGAAATAACTGCCAGCGGACCCTTGAAAGGATTTTTGGACCAATTTAATAAGTTATTTGACCTGTTTACTCGTCAATATCTTAAAATATTATCGTGGTCTCTGAAAAGACGTCTTTTTACATTGGGTTTGGCAATGATGCTCTTTATAAGCAGTCTTGCAGTCACTCCGCTACTGGGAACAGGTTTTGTACCTACCAGCGATCTGGGAGAATTTACTATATCAGCTGAATTTGACGCAGGGTTGAATCTGGCCGCAGCCCGGGAGATGACCGGGCAGATAGAGGACTGTTTGCACAGCTTCCCGGAAGTTATTCGGGTATATTCTGCCATAGAAACAGATGAAGCTTCGATATATGTGAAAATGGTTGATAAGAATAAACGTGATCGTACTATCAAGGAAATATTAGCTGAAATGCGGCCTGAGTTCAATAAAATTCCCGGGGTAAGGGTGTCCATGCTTTTGAATACTGGCATGGGGGAAGAAGCAGAGTGGGAATTTCGCCTGCAGGGATATGATTTAGATAATATGCAGATTTATGCGGAGCAGGCTCAACGCATATTGAAAGAGATTCCGGGAGTAGTAGATGTGAGCAGCAGTTTCAACCCGGGCAAACCTGAAATCAAATTAGAGGTGAAAAAGCAGGAAGCCGCTGATTTGGGGATAAGTACAGCTCAGATAGCCCAGACTGTACAGACACTGTTTACCGGTACCGTAGTCAGCCAGTATTCGGAAGGGGAAGAACGATATGATGTCAGACTGCGCTTAAACGAGCAGCAGCGCAAAAATACCAGTGATTTAAATAACATTTACTTACTCAGTGCTTATAGTTCTGCTCCTATCGCTCTGAACCATGTTACAGAGGCAGTGTTTTCCACTGCCCCTAATGCTATTAATCGTTCCGACCGCTATAAAGAAATAGTACTTTCTGGAAATCTGGATGGCATTTCCCTGGGAGATTTCAATAGCATTTTCCTGGAGAGGGTTGAAAATGAGATACAATTGCCTGACGGTTACCGTTTTTACGCAGGGGCTGAAACAGAAGAGATGAACAATACCTTCAGCTCCATGTTAATAGCCCTTTTCACCGGCATTATGTTCATTTTCTTTATTCTGGCTTCTCAGTTTGAAAGCTACATTGACCCATTTTCCATTATGCTGGCCTTACCCATGGCAGTAGTCGGAGCCATATATGGCCTTATGATTATGGGCAGTGAACTTAATCTGATTTCCATGATTGGCATAATTATGCTTATGGGACTGGTCTGCAAAAATGCTATTCTTTTGATCGATTTTACCAAACAGGCACGCCAAAAAGGAATACCGACGAACGATGCCTTGAAACAGGCGGCATTAACCAGATTGCGGCCTATAATGATGACTTCACTGGCAATGATTTTCGGTATGATACCATCGGCACTCGGAATGGGAATAGGTTCGGAAATGCGAGCTCCCATGGCGCATGCTGTTATCGGCGGACTTATAACTTCTACCCTTCTTACTCTGGTAGTGGTTCCGGTAATATATTCTCTTTTGGATGATTTGAAGTCCAAAATAATAATCCGGCGGACCGGGAAAGTTCTTACACCTGCCCGGCAATTAAATGAATAAACACTGTATATTAAAATAATTACGAGTGATAAAAGTTTCAATTCCTCTTAGGTACTTATCTTATTGTTAGTGTTAACTAATACCTTGAAACGAACGTTTTCTGCAAAGGGTTTTCTTGACAAAAGCGTTTAGCACCTATATACTTTCTGCTATGATGATGAGTTTTGCAAACAAAGGAAAAATTAGCTATATCATTTTGAGAGTGGTACTCAAATTCCTGGATATTGATAGAAGAACACGCTGTTATGGAACCGATGAGCAGCTATTTAATGCGGAAATACATATGATCAAGGCCATAAAGGAAAATGAAGGGTTACACGTAACCGGTCTGGCCAATATTCTAGGGGTTACCAAGGGTGCAGTATCTCAAATTATCGGCAAGCTTGAAAAAAAAGGCATGATACTAAAAGAAAAAGATATTGATAATCAGTCCAAACTAATTTTAAAGTTAACTCCAAAGGGTGAAATTGCCCATGCTAATCACGAAAAATACCACCAACAGATTGATGATGCTGTCATAGAAATATTAGAGGATGCCTCTGAGCAAGAAATATGCTTTTTAAGAAAGTTTTTATTGAGCCTGGAGGATAAACTGGAAAGGATTGAAGATAAACTGCCCGACTAAATGTTTAATGATGGGAGAGATGAAACAAAAAAAAATTTTTATCCAAAGAGTATAGCTGCTAAACGCTGTACTTGCTAATCCCCAAAGAAATGGAGGTAGACGTGTGAATTGCGATACATCGAAAATCAGGTTTTCAATATTGTCAATTTCTTTGCTGACTCTTATGGCTGGTGCAGCGGTTGCCCCGGGGTTGAGTGAACTCAGCCGGATTTTTGCCGGTTATAGTCCCACCGTTGTCAAATTGGTCATATCTTTACCCCCTTTGCTGATTATCCCCTTTTCGCTGCTGTCCGGTTTTTTGAGTTCTCTAATGGGCAAGAAAAATTTGCTGATAACAGGATTGGTGGTATATCTTATCGGCGGAGCGGGGGCTTCTTTTGTAGATTCCCTCCCTCTTTTACTCGTATTCCGAGCTATTTTGGGTATAGGAGCCGGAATTATCCTGCCGCTTTCAACCGGATTGATAACTGATTTTTATTATGGTGATGAACGTGCTAAAATGCTGGGATTTTCTTCAGCTTTCAATTGTCTGGGAACGATTCTGGCCAACATAGCAGCAGGTATTTTAGTCGCCATCAACTGGCATTATATCTTTTATGTTTATTACCTGGCCGTTCCGGTGCTCTTGCTGGCAATTC
>CAZCTN010000054.1:0-10661 GCA_964501655.1 uncultured Syntrophomonas sp. | reverse complement strand
CCATTAAACGGAAGATATATTTTAAGCAAGAATGGCCGTTATAGCGTGATAATATGATAATATATTATAAGTGAGTCAAGGGGAAGTTTTCTCCCCTGACTCACTTATATTGCTAGGGAGGTAAAACAGTATGAACTGGAGCTCAAGGCAGAAAATTTTTAATAGTGTTTTGGAGGCCATTGGATGCACTCCCATGATTCGCTTGAATAAGATATCTGCGGATATTAATGCCGATATCTGTGTAAAGTTGGAGTATACCAACCCCAGCGGCAGTCTTAAGGATCGAGTGGTGTACTCAATAGTTGAACAGGCTGAGCAGAGAGGGGATTTAAAACCCGGTATGATACTGTTGGAGGGCACTACCGGCAATACCGGAATAGCCGCCGCCATGGTGGGAGCAGCCAAGGGCTACCGGGTTATCATAGTAATGCCGGAGGGTATGAGCGAAGAACGCAAGAAAACCATTAGAGCCTATGGAGCTGAACTGGTACTTACCCCGGGAGCCGAAACTGACGTTGATCTGGTTCTGGAAGAGGTAGATAGAATTAAACAACAATATGGTGATAAAGTTTTCCAAATCGGTCAGTTTTTCCGTCCTGATAATGTACTGTCACATTATGATAATACCGGCCCGGAGATATGGGAACAAACGGAAGGGAAAGTAGATGTATTCATTATGTGTCAGGGAACGGGAGGAACCATAACCGGAACCGCCAAATTTCTAAAAGAAATGAATCCCCACATAAAAATATATATCTCTGAACCTCTGGAATCCCCAATGCTTTCTCGGAGAACTATCGGCCAGCATAAGGTACAGGGGATAGCAGACGGTCTGCTTCCGGTTATTTTAGATCTGGATTATGTAGACGGGATCATACTGGTTAGCTCTGATGACTCTATTGCCATGGCCCGGGATTTGTCTGCCCAGGAAGGAATATTTTGCGGCATATCATCCGGGTGTAACGTAGCAGCAGCAAAAAAGGTTTCTCTTAAACACCCGGACCAGAAATGCATAGTCACCATGATTAACGACAACGGTCTTCGTTATCTCTCTACTGTATTGTGTGAAAGTGAGGACACTCGCACCATGCTGGACCGAGAATACAAACTGAGCCGGGAGGATCAGGATACCTTGGCCCGTTACTCCTTCGAAATAATCGAGTAAGTCCTGGAAAGATGACAGCAGGGCCGAAGTGTAACCTGGTTACGCCCCGGCCCCTTGTGACCTTATCTGGTGTGGCCGTCGCCGTAAATAATAAACTTGGTAGTGGTTAATTCGGGCAGACCCATAGGTCCCCGGGCGTGGAGTTTCTGGGTGCTAATCCCCATTTCGGCGCCAAAACCAAATACATTGCCGTCGGTGAAACGGGTGGAGGCATTAGCATAAACCGCTGCTGCATCGACTGCCGCCATAAACCGGCGCACATTACTGTAGCTTTCACTCACAATCCCTTCACTATGGCCGGTTCCATAGCGGTTTATATGTTCTATCGCTTCTTCCAATTCATCAACTATCTTAACTGCCATTATCAGGTCCAGGTATTCTTCCTCCCAATCCTGTTCCACCGCCTCTTTAATGTCACCAACAATTTGTTTTGTTCTTGGGCATCCTCTTATCTCCACCCCGGCTTGCTGCAGATCATCCAGCATCAGGGGCAGAAAATCCAGGGCTATTTCACTGTGTACCAGCAGAGTTTCGGCAGCATTACATACCGAGGGACGCTGTACTTTGGCATTGAACACTATCTGCCTGGCTTTCTCCAGGTCTGCAAACTGATCCACATATACATGGCAGTTACCCATACCGGTCATTATATAAGGAACCCGTGCGTTCTCCATCACCGCGGTTTTCAAACCTTTCCCACCCCGGGGGATAAGTACATCCAGGTAATCACTCATTTTCATTAAAAATATCGCTGCCTCTTTATCATCGCTGTCTACCAACTGTATGGTTCCTTCAGGCAATCCGCATTTTACTGCGGCAGACGATATAACCCGGGCAATAACCCGGTTGGAATTAAGAGCCTCTTCGCCGCCCCGAAGTATAATGGCATTGCCGGCTTTGAGACATAACCCGGCCGCATCCGCAGTTACATTAGGACGTGATTCATATATGATGCCCACCACTCCAATGGGGGTTCTGATCCGACCCACTTCAAGTCCGTTAGGCCGGCGGGTCATGCCCAGCATCTGCCCAACCGGATCAGGCAGGGCTGCTATTTCACGCAGTCCCTGGGCCATATCCTTTATCCTCTGCTCGTTTAACATAAGTCTTTCCAGCAGAGCAGCAGTCAAGCCCATCGCTTCTCCATTGTGCAAATCCAGCTGGTTTGCTTCCATCAGCTCATTGCTGTGCTTAACCAGGGCATCGGCCATCTCCAATAAAGCCTGATCCTTCACAGAGGTTGAGGTAGTGGCAAGTATCCTGGCAGCCTGCCGGGCTCTCTGTCCCTGTTCAATCAACACCTCTTGCAACCTGACATCCATTGCTCATCGCTCCTTAACTATGTAATCCGGGTAAGGAAACCCGTCCCTTTCCCTACTCTACCCAGAGATTGTTCCTATGGATAATCTCATCATAATCCTTTTCCCCCAGAATGTCTTGGATTTGGGAAGACTTTTTCCCTTTGATTTTAGAAATATCAGCCGAACCATAATTGGTAATTCCCCGGGCTATTTCCTGTTGTTCATTATCAAGTACTGCCACTACGGCTCCCCGCTCGAATTCTCCCTCCAGGCCGATTACCCCGGAGGGCAGCAGGCTTTTTCCTCTTTTCAGCAGAGCCGTGCTGGCCCCGGCATCTATTAGAATCTTGCCCTGTACCAGCCGGCCGAAGGCTATCCATTTATCCCGGGCATGCATCTTCCTTTCCCGCGGCACAAAGAAAGTTCCCAGTTCCTCTCCGGCGACAATACGCCGAATAACATTCCTTTCCTCGCTGTTGGCAATAACCAGTGAGGTTCCTGAAGCCATACACATGCGAGCAGCTTTTAGTTTGGTATACATGCCTCCGCTGGCAAAAGTACTGCCCCGGTTGGTTGATTTCTCTTCCATTTCGCCGGTTATCTCTTCCACCTGGCTTATAAGCTGCGCTTTATCGTCCTCGCGGGGATCGGAGCTATACAATCCGTCTACATCTGAAAGAATGATGAGCAGGTCGGCATCAACCAGTCCGGCCACCATCGCCGACAGGGTATCATTATCACCAAATTTGATTTCTTCCACTCCCACCGTATCATTTTCGTTAATAACCGGAACAACATTCATAGCCAGCATGGCTAACAGGGCATTGGTGGCATTCAAGTAGCGAATCCGGTCATCCATATCCCCACGACTCAGTAAGACCTGAGCTACTGTTTTACTGTATTCAGAAAAGAGTTTCTCGTAAAGCTGCATAAGCGCTCCCTGGCCTATGGCAGCCAGGGCCTGTTTTTCCGGCAGGGTGTTGGGTAGATTTTTCATCCCCATTCGGTTGGCACCCACCCTGATTGCTCCCGAAGTAACCAGGAGAACCTCCAGATCCCGGTTATGTAAATCAGCAATTTCTCGCACCAGTCTTTCAATCCGTTGTAAATTTAACTGTCCGTTGGCATAGGTAAGGGTACTGGTCCCTACCTTTACTACTATCCGGCCCGCTCGGGCAATACGCTTTCTCATCTTCCACCTCTCCACCTACTGCTGGTATTGTTTTCAGACCCGGTGCTATTCATTATAATCAAATTCGAAGTCTGCTATTTTAACTGTATCTCCCTCCTGGATTCCTTTTTCCCGGAGAGCTTTTTCCAGACCCATTTTCTCCACTGTCTTTTGAAATCTGCTCAGACCCTCGTCACTGTTAAAATTAGTCATTAACAGCAGTTTTTCTATTCTTTTTCCGCTAACCTCCCATATCCCATCCACCAGTTCAATATGGAAGGGTTCCTCTTCTTCGTATCGCCGGACTACTGCCTGTTCCCCGGGGGCTGCGATTTCTGCCGGCAGTTCCAGCAGCATCTGGTTGATCTGCTCGATGAGAAGGTCCAAACCTTCTCCGGTAACGGCTGATATTAAGTACAGTTTGTCCCCAAATACCTGCTGCAACTGCCCAGCCCGGTCTTGGGCCTCGGACAGATCTATCTTGTTGGCCGCCACCAGGTAAGGGCGATCCAGGAGAGCAGGATTAAACTGTTCCAGCTCCTGGCGCAATATCCGATAATCCTCCATGACCTCCCGACCTTCTGTCTCGGCAGCATCCAAGATGTACAACAGTACCCGGGTACGCTCAATATGTCGTAGGAAATCATGTCCCAGCCCTATACCTTGGCTGGCTCCTGCTATCAAACCTGGTATATCGGCTATTACAAAAGAGTCTTTATCCCGGGTGACTACTACCCCCAGGTTAGGAACCAAGGTGGTAAACGGATAATCTGCGATCTTGGGCCGCGCCGCCGAAACCCGGGATATAAAGGTAGACTTGCCGGCATTGGGGAAACCTACCAGTCCAACATCGGCCAGCAGCTTGAGTTCCAGCCGCAGCCAGCGTTCCTGCCCTGGCTCCCCGTTCTCTGAATACGAAGGGGCTTTGTTGGTAGAAGTGGAAAAACGAGCATTCCCTCGCCCCCCCCGGCCTCCCCGGGCTGCCATTACCTCCTGCCCGGTCCGGGTTAGATCGGCAACCACCTCCCCGGTATCATCGTCATAGATTATCGTCCCCACCGGAACCTTTACCGTCAGGTCTTCACCCCAGGCTCCGTGCATATTCTTGCCTTGTCCATGTACTCCCCGGTCGGCCTTAAAATGTTTACGGTATTTGAAATCCATAAGGGTTTTCATGCCTTCATCGGCAACAAATACCACATTGCCTCCCCGTCCTCCGTCTCCTCCGGCCGGACCGCCTTTGGGCACATATTTCTCGCGCCGGAAGGCTACAATACCGTTGCCCCCATCGCCGCCTTTTACATATATCTTGGCATGATCAACAAACATTTCTTCACTTCCTGACTTCAACCACTATAGAATAAGTTTCCATGCTTTCGCAGCTAAAGAGCAGATCGACTCCATCTGCTTTTTCACATATCTCCAAGTACACCGGCAGGTCTTTCCCTGATTTATCAATATTCCACCGGCCCAGCAATTCCTGCAGACTGCGCAGTGGTTCCCGCTTTTGCTGCAATATTCCTGGGGAGTTGAGCTTTACCTCATCATATCTTAGTATTACTCCTAAATCCCGGGATAATAACAGCTGTTTATATAAATACAGAGCCGTTTCCGGATCAGTACTTTCAAAAATAATCCTCTCCCCAGCCAGATCATCTACCAGATCCATCACATACTGTCGCGCCAGGTCCGGATGTCCCAGATCAAGATAACCGAGGATCACCTGCAGGTTATTGCCGTAATCATGTCTGATTCTCCTCAATAGATCGACTGTTTTCTGAGTGTCCAATCCTAAATCCTCCTCAGTTAACTAATAATAGCAAAAACCCCTGAAAAACTCCAGGGGTTGCAAAACCGGCATTCTCCCATTAAACTAAACTTGGGCGCTTACCATTGGATCTACGGGATACACGCTGACCTGCTTTTTATCCCGGCCTTTTCTCTCAAACTTAACCTGGCCATCTACCACTGCAAACAGGGTATCATCTCCGCCCTTCATCACATTGTTGCCAGGATGGATTTTGGTGCCTCTTTGCCGGACCAGTATATTTCCGGCCCTGACCACCTGTCCATCGTACCTTTTAACTCCCAGTCTTTTTGATTCGCTGTCTCTTCCGTTTTTTGAACTTCCCACCCCTTTTTTATGGGCGAATAGCTGTAAATCAAACTTAAACATCCTTTGACCTCCTAACCAGAACTATTAAATAACCTGCATAGGCCCCTTCCATGGACTTCAGGCCCTTTTCCATAGTAGACAGAATAATCTGCGCCTTCTCCTGGTCTTCCTCACTTAACCCGGAGGGCAGTCTGCATTTCATAAAACCTTTCTCCAGCCGGTATTCGGGTTCGGTATGCAGATGATCTATCAGGCCAAGCAGCGCGGTCTGGGTAACTGCTGATACTCCGGCACAATAAATATCCTCACCTGCCGAGCGAAACCCGGCATGCCCAGTCACTGAAAAAGATCGAATGTTGTCCTGCTGATATTCAATTTCAACTTTTATCATTATCCTTCAATCTTTTCGATAAGCAAGCGGGTATAGGGCTGCCGATGTCCCTGTTTCCTGCGGTAGTTCTTTCTTTTCTTATACTTATAAACTATTATCTTTTTGTTCTTGCCCTGATCCAATATTTTAGCAGTGACCCGGGCATTATCCAGCAGAGGATTCCCTATTTTAATACTTCCATTCTCGTCATTTATCATCATTACCTGATCGAGAACTATACTTCCTCCCGCTTCTCCCTCCAGTTTTTCAACTTTTAATATCTCACCTTCGCTGACTTTATACTGCTTTCCACCTGTTTGAATTAATGCGTACACTTAATAACAGCACCTCCATGTTTATTGAGACTCGCCAGTTGCAGGCAGGCCAGCAGCCGTTTGATAAACCTGCACTGAGCGGTTGCATAAAACATGCAACCCACATGCAAATTTAACATATCCAGGCCCTTTAGTCAAGTAATCTCATTTCCTTACCTCTATCGGGTATACGGCACCTTAGTACGAAGAGGTGCTTATACTGTATTCTCCATTACCATACTTGCTCCTGGCCGTCAGGGTGATCTTTTTGCCAATTCTTTTTTCAATATATTGAAAGTCCTTATCCTCCGTTAGAGCTTTGATTAGTTCCGGACCGGCCTCACAAATTACCTCGTCATTTTCTATGTAATCCATATTGATTAGTTTTCTTTTGATTTCGCAGCCTAGGGCGGCCAGGCTGACAGTTCTTCCCCGGCCGTTGCAGCGCGTACAATCTTCTGCAAAAAACTCACGGGCCCCATAGCGCGATTTCTTCCGGGTCATCTCCAGAAAACCCAAACCGGTCATGCCTACTATCCTGGTATTGGCCTTATCTTTAGCCAACCTGCTCCTTAAAGTATTAATTACTTCTTCTTCATTCTCCTTGTCTTTCATGTCTATAAAGTCTATCAAAACTATACCCCCAATGCTTCTCAGCCTCAGCTGACGGGGTATCTCTACTGCAGCTTCCAGGTTTAGCTTGAAAACCGTTTCTTCAAAATCATTCTTGCCGGTATATTTACCGCTGTTTACATCAATTATAGTCATGGCCTCGGTCTCGTCAATAATTAAGTAACCTCCGTTTTTCAGCCATACTTTGCGACGCAGGGTTCTCTTGATATCCTTTTCCAGACTGTATTTTTCAAAAAGAGCACCCTCTTCGTATTTTATTTCCCGGCAGGCAGCGTTCTTCTTTTCCACATAAGCACTGATACGCTCTTGCAATTTTCTATTATTGATAATGATCCGGGATATTTCTACATCCAGGTATTCTCTAAGGGTCCTTTCCAGGGTGTCTATATCCTCATAAATCAGGCTGGGGCTGCGAGCCTTCTCAAAACGTTTATTGATGTCCTCCCAGGCCTGCAGCAGCTCTCTTAGCTCATCTATCATCTCATCATCTTTGGCTTCCAGGCAGGCAGTTCTAAGTATGACTCCCATGTTAGCAGGTTTATCCTGTTCAATCATGGTACGCAGATATTCCCGCCGTTCGTTATCGGTTATCTTGCGGGATATGGATACCTCGTTCTGGAAAGGCAGCAAAACCAGATAGTGCCCGGGGACGGTCATGTTGCCGGTAACCCGGGCTCCCTTATCGGCAAAGGCCTCTTTTTTAACCTGTACCATTATGTCCTGTCCGCTTTTCATCAGGTCAAAGATGTTGCTGCCCCTTTTGATTCCGGGAATAGTAATATCTCCTTTATAAAGAAAGGCGTTTTTCGCCAGCCCTATATCGATAAAGGCGCAGGACAGCCCGGGTATGATATCTTTTACCCGGCCTTTGTATATATTCCCCACATTGTCATTCTGATCGGCCCAGAATATCTCAACCAGCCTGCCGTTCTCCACAATAGCAACTCTGGATTCCCAGGGGTAGATCTCGACGATAATCTCTCTTTCCACCTAACTCACCTTTTCCAGCGGGTTATAAAAATGATTCCCCGTCCGTATATAATTCCCGCTGCGGAATATATCAACTATTTCTTCCGGCTTAATGCCCTGTTCCATCAATAGATCCAATAGTTCATCATAGCGGACATTAACCGGTTCACCTACACTAACCCATATTTTAATGATAACAGACTCCTGATTATTGTTGACATTTATTTTATAAATTCCGGAACGCAAATCCTTATCTTGACCTTTTTTCTTGCCTCTGCTTTTTACCAGCAATCTGTCCTGCTTCATAATTGTTTCCGGCAGCATGGAGTAATCGGCCTTAGAACTCAATATAAAGCTGTAGCTGGCCGCATTTACTATTTTCATCAGGGACTCCGGCTTGTCATCCAATCTAATGCATTGGGTGATTTGCATTTCCCGGGGCAGCGCCCGATTGAGTTTATCTTTCAATACTTCCGGTTCCATTTCTTCGGTTAATTCCAGATCAAAATACTCTCTTTCCCCCCATACCCCCACCGGCAATACCGTGCCCATAGACAGCTTGATATGAGGATTAAATCCTTCGCTCAGAGCAAAGGGAATTGCCGCTCGTCGCAGGACCCGGCTCATAAGATTCATCATATCCAGGTTGCCTAAAAACTTTAAATCGCTGCCCACCCGGTACTCGGCTCTCACTCTCATTACTGAATTTCCTCCTTGATATCCAGATCAACTTCGAAGGCTGGGCATACACCGCAGCCGCTGCATTCTTCCCAGCGACAGTCTCCGGTGGCAATTCCCTCGGCCGCTCTTTCATCTTCAGCCTGAAAAAATGCTTTGTTAACTCCTATGTCAATAAAATCCCAGGGCAGCACCTCGTTATAGGAGCGTGGACGGATAGTATAAAAGTCCGGATCAACCCCTGATTCCCGGAACGCTTCCAGCCAGTGCTGGTAATAAAAATACTCTGACCAGCCGTCAAATTTACAGCCCTTGTGCCAAGCCCGGCAGATGACCTCTGCAAGTCTTCTATCCCCACGGGAGAAGACCCCTTCCAGGTAACTGGTCTTGCTGTCATGAAAACTGAGTTTAATCCTTTTCATTTTCCGAGCAGCCAGGATTCTCCTTTTTTGTTCCAGTTCCTCAATGGAATTCTGGGGGCGCCACTGAAAAGGGGTATGAGCCTTGGGAACAAAGGAAGCTATACTGGCCCGTATTTCAACTTTTCTCCGGGCATATTCGTCTCCCACAGCCCGGACTTTCTCCAGCAATTCCAGAATTCCCTCCAGATCTTCTTCCATTTCCCCCGGCAATCCAATCATAAAATATAGTTTTAAAGATAACCAACCGGATTGAAAGGCCGCTTTAACCGCCTCCAGCAGTTGTTCCTCGCTAACATTTTTATTTATGGCATCACGCAGCCGCTGGGTTCCAGCCTCCGGGGCCAGGGTCAGAGTTGTTTTTCTAACCTTCTGTACTTCATTGGCCAATTCAATGGAAAAAGCATCTACCCGCAGAGAGGGCAAAGATACCCCGGTACCCTGATGCTGGTAAGTCTGCACCAGGCCCCTGACCAGCTTGTCTATCCCCGAGTAATCCAGAGTACTCAGGGAAGCAAGACTTATTTCTTCATAGCCGGTACTGGCCAGCTGCTCCTCAGCCTGCTTCTTGAGGGTCTCAATGCTTCTTTCCCGAACCGGACGGTATACCATGCCGGCATGGCAAAATCGGCAGCCGCGCTGACATCCCCGCATGACTTCCAGTACGGCCCGATCATGAACAATGGTCATATATGGCAAGATCGGACGTTCGGGAAAATATGCCCGGTCCAGATCGACAACGATCCGTTTTTTTACTCTTTCCGGTATCGATTCATGCACGGGAGTCATTTGTTTAACCGTACCCTCTTCATTATAATCAACCTGGTATAGAGAAGGCACATATACACCTTCCATAGCCGCAAGTTTTAATAACTGTTCCCTTTTTGACAGATGCCGGTTTTCCCAGCAGCAGTCCAGAAACTCCAGCAGTACTTCTTCCCCGTCACCGATTATGAACAGGTCAAAGAAGTCAGCGTAGGGTTCGGGATTATAAACCACCGGCCCCCCGGCTATCACCAAGGGATAAGTCTGGTCTCTATCCCGGGACCAGATAGGTATACCGGCCATATCCAGCATATTTAACACATTAGTAACAGCCAGTTCATACTGCAGGGTAAAGCCCAGCAGGTCAAAATCCCTCAGACTCCGGAAAGATTCCAGGGTAAAAAGGGGAATTTCCTGGCTGCGCGTCTCCTTTTCCATATCCGGCCAGGGAGCAAATACCCTTTCCAGCAGGTGATCACTCTTTTCATTGACCAAGCCGTATAAAATCTTGCTTCCCACATGAGACATACCCACTTCATAAACATCAGGAAAAGCAAAAGCCATTTTCATCCGGCATCTGTCCCAGTCTTTTTTTATCATATTCACTTCACTGCCAGTATATCGAGCCGGCTTCGATACCTTAGGCAAAATATCTCTAAAAATCTTATCCTTCATCATAAGCCTCCCAAGTTCTAAGTCCAATACCCAATACTATATATATTACCATAAATAAACCACCAAACAAGGGGACGGTTCTTTT
>CAZCTN010000053.1:0-10746 GCA_964501655.1 uncultured Syntrophomonas sp. | reverse complement strand
GATGAGGTTTTGTCCTTTCAAATTTCTGCTTTGCCATTTTTTCTCTCACCTTTCCTTTCAAAATAATTCTTATTGAATTTGATCCTGTATTTATCTTTTGGAACTTAATATTCCATGCTACTGAGTTATAACATTAGACTGGTAATCCGTATCGTCGGGCCACAATTTCTTTGGTTTTGGAGGCCGGAACCTCGCCATAATTCTTGATCTGCATGGAAAAACTGGCCCGACCCTGACTGGCGGATCTTAAACTGGTAGCATATCCGAAAGTCTCTGCCAGCGGCACCAGGGCCTTTACGATCTTACTCCCTTTGCTGTCTTCAAAACCCAGCACCCGGCCCCGCCGGGAGTTGAGGTCCGAGATCACCTCGCCCACGTATTCTTCCGGGCAAACTATTTCCACATCCATTATCGGTTCCAGCAATACAGCCTCGGCGGCCATCAGTGCCTCTCTCGCCGCCATGCCGGTGGCAATTTTGAAAGATTGCTCGGTGGAATCAACTTCATGGGAACTGCCACCTACCAGGGTAATCTCCAGATCATCCACCGGATAACCAGCCAGAATCCCTCCCTGCATAGCCTCCATGCTTCCTGCTTCTACCGCCCCGACAAATTCTGCAGGTATTTCTTCGTTTTTGGACTGGTTAATAAATACTTTACCTGCGCCTTCCTCAAGGGGCCTTAACTGGATGATGACGTGGGCGAATTGCCCGCGGCCTCCTGCTTGCTTTTCAAAGACTGCTTCGGCCTGATGTTTTTTCTTAATCGTTTCTTTATATGATACCTGGGGATTACCTACATTGGCATTTACTTTGAATTCTTTCAGCAATCGGTCAATAATTATTTCCAGGTGTAATTCGCCCATGCCAGATATAATCGTCTGTCCGGTATCTTCGTTAATGCGAGTCTTAAAGGTAGGATCTTCTTCAGCCAGCCTTCTTAGACTCTCTCCGATTTTATCCTGATCATTCTTGGTCTTGGGCTCGATGGCCACATCAACTACTGGATCAGGAAACTTAATCGATTCCAGTAAGATCGGATTGCTGTCGTCACACAGGGTATCGCCGGTAACCGTATCTTTGAGGCCCACCCCGGCCACAATATCTCCTGCGGTGGCTTCTGCAATCTCCTCCCGATGATTAGCATGCATTTTGAGTATCCTGGAGATGCGTTCTTTTCTATTCTTTACACTGTTTAAAACACTCGATCCAACTTTAATTCTCCCGGAATACACTCTAAAATAGGTAAGCTTACCCACGTACGGGTCAATCACCACTTTAAATGCCAAGGCGCACATGGCTTCATCGGTATCAGCTTTTCGCTGAACTTCAGCCCCGCTGGCGGGCTCTACTCCCGTAACTGCCGGTATATCCACCGGTGAGGGCAGGTAATTCACGATAGCATTCAGCAGCATTTGAACTCCTTTATTCTTGAAAGATGAACCGCATAATACCGGCACCATCTTATTGGAAATGGTTAATTTTCTTAAGGCCTGGCATATTTCGCCGGCTGAAATATC
Source organism: uncultured Syntrophomonas sp. (assembly GCA_964501655.1). Lineage (GTDB taxonomy): Bacteria > Bacillota > Syntrophomonadia > Syntrophomonadales > Syntrophomonadaceae > JAAYJK01. The sequence continues at coordinate 9,227 of CAZCTN010000053.1, read as the reverse complement.
CTGTCCTTCCAGGTATTTCTCCAGAATGTGGTCGTCATTTTCAGCCATTTTTTCCAGGAGTATACTGCGCTGTTCCATCGCTTCTTCCATTTCATCCACAGTCAAATCCCGGCTTATATAACCCGAACCCAATTCATCTTCAAAAATATGGGCCTTAAGATTGATTAAATCGATTACCCCAGAAAAGGAATCCTCAACCCCCACCGGTAAGTTAATGGGGTATGCCTCGCTGCCCAAGGTTTCGCGGATCATGTTGACCACCCTCAAGTAATCAGCACCTATCCTATCCATTTTATTTACATAGGCGATACGAGGAACATGGTACCTGTCTGCCTGTCTCCAAACTGTTTCGGATTGAGGTTGTACTCCAGCTACGCCGCAGAATATCCCAATTGCTCCATCAAGCACTCTTAATGACCGTTCAACCTCCACAGTAAAGTCCACATGCCCGGGCGTGTCGATGATGTTTATAACATAATCTTTCCAGGTGCAGGTAGTAGCAGCGGAGGTAATAGTAATTCCCCTCTCCTGCTCCTGGGACATCCAATCCATGGTAGCAGTTCCCTTGTCTACCTCACCCATTTTATGGACTTTCCCGGAATAAAAGAGTATCCGCTCCGTGGTGGTGGTCTTTCCGGCATCAATATGAGCCATTATGCCGATATTCCTAATTGCCGCTAGATCAACCGTTTCAGACATTATCCCACTCCTCGCCCAGTCTTCTTACCAGCGATAGTGTGCAAAAGCTTTGTTGGCCTCAGCCATCTTATGAGTATCTTCTTTTTTCTTTACTGATCCGCCGGTGCTATTATAAGCATCCATGATTTCTCCGGCCAGGCGTTCAGCCATAGTCTTCTCCCCGCGCTTCCGGGAATAATTAACCAGCCACCTGATAGCCAGGGTCTGCCTACGATCAGGCCTAACTTCAACCGGAACCTGATAATTTGCTCCCCCAACTCTTCTGGCTCTTACTTCTAAAATCGGAGTAATATTCTTCATAGCAACTTCAAAGACTTCCATGGGATCCTTGTTCAGTTTCTTTTCGACTATTTCCAGTGCACCATAACATATTTTTTCTGCTACACTCTTCTTGCCGTCCCACATGATTTGATTCACCAGTTTGGTGAATATCTTGCTGTTAAAAATGGGATCGGGCAACACATCTCGTTTTGGAACTGGTCCTTTCCTAGGCATGAAGTTCCTCCCTCCTATTTCTTCTTGGGTCGCTTGGTTCCATATTTTGATCTGCCCTGATTTCTGTTCTGTACGCCGGCTGCATCCAGAGTTCCACGAATGATATGATATCTAACCCCCGGCAAATCCTTTACCCTGCCGCCTCGGATCAATACAACCGAGTGCTCCTGCAGATTGTGTCCTATACCAGGAATATAGGCAGTTACTTCGATACCGTTAGTTAACCTCACCCTGGCAATCTTACGCAGCGCTGAATTTGGCTTTTTAGGAGTTGTGGTATAAACACGGGTACAGACTCCTCTTTTCTGCGGACAACTCTTCAATGCGGGAGCTGTCGATTTTTTGATTTCCTTTTTTCTACCTTTTCTTACCAATTGATTTATGGTTGGCATACCTGCACCTCCTTCCCAGGGTTTTATTCAATAACAACTGCCACTGCTGCCGATCCTACATCAATTCCGCATGCATCTCCCAGCTTTTTCATACTCTCCGTCATCTCACAATAAACTTCGTGCTGCAGGCATAGCGTTTTAATAGGTTCTATAATATGCGGTTCGGCATCAACAGCAAGATATACTTTTTTAGCCAAGCCTTTGGTTACGGCCTTTTTGACCTGCTTAGCCCCTATCACTTTCGAACTGTCTCTAAGTTCTTCCAGAGACAAGGTTGTTACCCTCCTTTGAGCGCAAAAGTTGGGCGCAATAATTTATCAGCGCCTATTTGCGCGCACTTAGACATTTTAGCATCTGCTGAGCCAGCAGTCAACCAATGTAATAGTTGTTTAAATAAAGAATTTAACGCTTTAATATTCTACGTAAGCTTCCTCAGCATAATTTTCTGCTTCGGGCTCAGCCGGCGGGTTTTCATCTATACCTACATTTCTGTAAGCGGGATATCCTGTACCGGCTGGTATAAGCTTGCCTATAATAACATTCTCCTTTAATCCGATTAAGTTATCTATTTTCCCTTTGATGGCTGCTTCAGTCAGAACCTTGGTGGTCTCCTGGAATGATGCAGCTGAAAGGAATGAGTCAGTGTTCAGGGAAGCTTTGGTTATTCCCAGCAGCATAGGTGAACAAATGGCTGGTAATCCTCCCAGAGCCATAATTTTAGCGTTTTCATCTTCAAAGGCCGAAATGTCAATAAAAGCTCCGGGCAACAGAGAGGTATCTCCCGATTCCTCAATCTTAACCTTTTTAAGCATCTGCCTGATCATTATTTCGATGTGTTTGTCGCTGATATCCACCCCTTGAGAACGATATACTTTCTGCACTTCCTGCAGAATATATCTCTGTACATCCTGTAATCCCTTGGTTTTCAGAATATCATGCGGGTTCAACGGACCCTCCGACAGGGCATCTCCAATTTCCACCAGGTCTCCTTCAGCCACTTTCAGCCGGGAACCATAATGAACTATATAGGCGCCCAGGACTTCTTCATTCTCTCCCAGAATTTCGATTTCCCTGCGGCCCTTGTTTTCACCAAATCTAACCGTACCGCTAGCTTCAGATACCACCGCCTGGCCTTTGGGTTTTCTTACTTCAAACAGTTCTTCTACTCGCGGCAGGCCTCGGGTTATATCTTCACCTGCTACTCCTCCGGTATGGAAGGTTCTCATGGTTAGCTGGGTACCTGGTTCCCCAATAGACTGAGCAGCCAGAGTCCCTACTGCTTCCCCGATTTCCACGTCGTAACCGGTAGCCAGGTTCCTGCCGTAACATTTCCTGCAAACCCCATGCTTGGTTTTGCAGGTCAAAACGCTGCGGATCTTAACTTTTTTAATCCCTGCTTTTTCAATTTCATAACCAACTTCGTCATCTATCATCTGGTTTTCCTCTGCCAGGACTTCTCCGGTTTCCGGATGAATTATGGCATCTACCGCAACCCGGCCAATAATTCTCTGATGGAGTGGTTCTATTAATTGTGATCCTTCGGTAATTCTTTCTACCCATATGCCTTCTACTGACTCACAGTCTATCTCCCTTACAATAACATCCTGGGATACATCAACCAGGCGCCGGGTAAGATAACCGGAATCAGCGGTGCGAAGAGCGGTATCAGCCAGACCCTTTCTGGCTCCGTGAGTTGAAATGAAGTATTCCAGAACTGTCAGCCCTTCGCGGAAGTTAGCTTTGATAGGCAGGTCAATGATCTTGCCCTGGGGATCGGCCATCAATCCGCGCATTCCTGCCAACTGCCGAATCTGCTGAAAGTTGCCTCTGGCACCCGAGGTAGCCATCATATAGACCGGGTTATCCTCGGATAGTGACGCTTTCAGGGCATCGGTAACATCATCGGTAGCCTGATTCCATATATCGACCACCTGGGCATGACGCTCGTCTTCAGTTATCAGCCCGATTTGGAAATCGGCTTCGATACCATCAACAACCTGATCAGCCTCTTTAAGTATCTGCGCTTTTTCTACCGGGGGCTCAAAATCGGTAACTCCAACACTAATCCCAGCCCGGGTGCTGTACTTGTACCCTATTCTCTTCATGCCATCCAGCATCTCGGCAGTAGCTGCGTTGCCTTCCTCTCTATAACAATCATAGACAATATTGCCTAGTTTTTTCTTATCAATTACTTCGTTGTAATAGCCCAGGCTATCCGGAACCACCTCGTTAAATATGGTCCGGCCCACTGATGATTCTATTATTCTCTCCACCGGTTGATCGTTTTCAAGCATGGTGACCTTTACTCGTATTTTTTGGTGCAAGGTTATGCGTCCCAGTTCATATGCCATCCGGGCTTCATTGGCACTGCTGAAAGCCCGCGGATGTTCAATATTCTGGTCGGCTTTTCCCATATAGGTTAAATAGTACATACCTATAACCATGTCCTGGGTAGGGGTGCAAACCGGCTTGCCGTCTTTGGGATTCAATATATTATTGCTGGCCAGCATCAGCAAGCGAGCTTCGGTTTGGGCTTCCGCTGATAGAGGCACATGCACTGCCATCTGGTCTCCGTCAAAGTCCGCATTATAGGCAGTACATACCAGGGGGTGCAGCTGCAGAGCGCGCCCCTCCACCAGCACCGGCTCAAAAGCCTGTATGCCTAATCTATGCAAAGTTGGAGCCCGGTTCAATAGTACCGGGTGTTCCTTGATAACATCATCCAGTATGTCCCAAACTTCTTCCCGTCCTCTTTCTACCATCTTTTTGGCACTTTTGATATTGGAGGAAATACCACGGTCCACCAGTTTTTTCATTACAAAGGGCTTAAACAATTCCAGGGCCATTTCTTTAGGAAGTCCGCACTGGTGCATTTTCAAATTAGGACCAACCACGATTACCGACCGCCCTGAGTAGTCTACCCTTTTACCTAGAAGATTCTGTCTGAATCTTCCTTGTTTTCCTTTTAGCATATCACTCAATGATTTTAGGGGACGATTACCAGGTCCGGTAACCGGCCGGCCTCTACGCCCATTATCTACCAGAGCATCAACCGCCTCCTGCAGCATCCTTTTTTCATTCCGGACTATTATATCCGGGGCACCTAGATCAAGCAGCCTTTTTAACCGGTTGTTGCGATTTATCACCCGTCGATATAAATCATTGAGGTCGGAGGTTGCAAAACGCCCGCCGTCCAATTGTACCATTGGTCTGAGTTCGGGCGGTATAACGGGAAGAACATCCATAATCATCCACTGGGGGTTATTCCGGGACAACCTAAATGCCTCCACCACTTCCAGCCTCTTAATGGCCCGGCTTTTTCTCTGTCCCGTGGTGCTGGCAATCTCCTCCTTCAAGTCAGTTGCCATACCCTCCAGGTCAAGATCATACAGGAGAATCTTAACTGCCTCAGCGCCTATTCCGGCTTCGAAGGTATCTCCGTATCTATCGCGGTTTTCGCGATATTCCCTTTCGTTCAAGAGCTGTTTTCTAAGCAGGGGCGTATCGCCGGGATCTATAACGATATAGTTTACGAAGTAAATAACCTTCTCCAGCACTTTGGGTGACATATCCAGCAGCAAGCCCATCCGGCTGGGTATCCCTTTTAGATACCAGATGTGAGAAACCGGAGCTGCAAGCTCTATATGTCCCATTCTTTCCCGTCTGACCTTGGAGGTAGTAACTTCTACTCCGCAGCGGTCACACACTATGCCTCTATGACGAACCCTTTTGTACTTACCGCAATGGCACTCCCAATCTTTGACCGGACCGAATATTTTCTCGCAGAATAATCCTTCCTTTTCCGGTCTTAGGGTACGATAATTAATAGTCTCGGGTTTCTTTACTTCTCCGCTACTCCACGAACGTATCTGCTCCGGAGAAGCCAGGGATATTTTTATACGATCAAAATTATTGACATCTAACAAGCTGTTCTCTCCCTTCTAGAAGATGGTAAATTACCCACTAACTAATCATAACTCTCAGAGTCATCCTCTTCCATGTCAGCCAGAAGATCGGGTTCTTGATCAATACTGGCCAGTTCTTCTTCCGGGCTGCTGGCTTCGATTTCAGGGTTAATGTCCGGTGTCCTGATTATAGCCGGCTCATTCAATTCTATACCCAGTTCCTTTGCTTTCTCTTTTTCGTTCATTTCATAATCCGCGTCTTTTATCTGTATTTCCTTATCATCTTCGGACAATATTCTCACATCCAAGGACAGACTTTGCAGTTCCTTAATAAGCACCTTGAAGCCTTCGGGCACCCCGGGTTCAGGGATATTTTCTCCTTTGACTATGGATTCATAGGTCTTTAACCTGCCCACCACGTCATCTGACTTAACCGTAAGTATTTCCTGCAGGGTATAAGCTGCTCCATAAGCTTCCAGTGCCCATACCTCCATTTCTCCGAACCTCTGGCCGCCAAACTGGGCTTTCCCGCCCAGGGGCTGCTGGGTAACCAAAGAATAAGGGCCAATAGACCGGGCGTGGATCTTATCATCCACCAGATGCGCCAGTTTAAGCATATATACATACCCCACGGTGATATTGTGGTCAAAACGCTCCCCGGTTCGTCCATCATATAAGGTCATTTTCCCCGACTCGGATAATCCCGCCTGGCGCAGAGCCTCAAAAACATCTTCTTCTGAGGCACCATCAAAGACCGGAGTAGCTATCTTTACTCCCATTTTGCTGGCTGCCCATCCCATATGACATTCGAGGATCTGTCCTATATTCATTCGGGAAGGAACCCCCAGGGGGTTTAAAACTATTTCCACCGGGGTGCCGTCTTCCAGAAAGGGCATATCCTCTTCCGGTAAAATTCTAGAGATAACCCCTTTATTTCCATGCCTTCCGGCCATTTTGTCTCCTTCAGAGATCTTTCTCTTCTGGGCTATATATACTCTTACCAGCTGGTTGACCCCGGGGGGTAATTCATCGCCCCTTTCCCGGGAAAAACGCTTGACTGCTACTACTTTGCCAGCTTCACCATGGGGTACCCGCAGAGAAGAATCTCTCACTTCCCGGGCTTTTTCACCAAAGATAGCCCGCAGCAATCTCTCTTCCGGGGTAAGCTCGGTCTCTCCCTTGGGAGTTACTTTTCCCACCAGTATATCATCCGGTCTGACTTCGGCACCGATTCTAATAACACCCTGATCATCCAGGTTTTTCAGCATATCCTCTGATACGTTGGGGATATCCCGGGTTATTTCTTCCGGGCCTAGTTTGGTATCACGAGCCTCACACTCATATTCTTCTATATGAATTGAGGTAAAAACATCATCCTTAACCAGCTTCTCGGATATCAGAATTGCATCTTCGTAGTTGTAACCTTCCCAGGGCATAAAAGCAACCAGCACATTGCGTCCCAGGGCCAGTTCTCCGTAATCGGTACTGGGTCCATCGGCAATAATGGTGTTGTCGTCTACTCGTTCTCCTACCTCTACAATGGGTCTCTGGTTATAGCAGGTACCCTGGTTGGAACGGACAAACTTGTGCAGATTATATTCTTCCTTTTTACCCTTATCGCTCTGTATCACGATCTTGTTTGCGCTGACACTGGTAACTGTTCCCGGGCTTTTAGAAATTACCGTTGCACCGGAATCCTTGGCCGCCTTGTATTCCAGTCCGGTCCCCACAATGGGAGATTCCGTCTTGACCAGGGGAACTGCCTGCCTTTGCATATTGGCCCCCATCAATGCCCGGTTAGCATCATCGTTTTCCAGGAAAGGTATTAATGAGGTAGCTACACTGAATACCTGCTTGGGAGACACGTCCATGTAATCAGCCCTATTTACCGATATTTCCATTATCTCTTCGGCAAACCTGGCCTCCACCCGCTCCTCAATAAAATACCCGTTTTCATCCAGAGGAGCATTAGCCTGAGCAACATAGTATTCTTCTTCTTCATCAGCAGAAAGATAATGAATCTCATCCATTACTCTTCCCAATTCTTTATCTACTTTTCTATAAGGGGTTTCAATAAACCCGAAATCATTTACTTTGCCAAAAGTAGCCAGGGACCCGATCAGTCCTATATTGGGACCTTCTGGAGTCTCTATCGGACAAATCCTGCCGTAATGGGAATGATGCACGTCCCTGACCTGAAAGCCCGCTCTTTCACGGGTCAATCCGCCGGGTCCCAGGGCACTTAGTCTTCTCTTGTGGGTTAATTCAGCCAGTGGATTGGTCTGATCCATGAACTGTGAGAGCTGGGAACTGCCGAAAAATTCCTTGACCGCAGCTGTTATCGGCCGTATATTAATAAGAACCTGAGGAGTAAGGGTTTCCACATCATGGATACTCATTCTCTCTCTTACCACTCTTTCCATCCTAACCAATCCGGTTCTGAACTGGTTCTGGAGCAGTTCTCCAATGGACCTGAGCCGTCGGTTGCCCAAATGGTCTATGACGTCGGTTTTTCCTTCGCCATCTATTAATTTCAGCAAATAGCCTATGGTAGAAGTTATATCTTCCAGAGTGAGATATCTTGTTTCTTCCGGTATTTCCAGTTTTAATTTTTTATTTACTTTGTACCGTCCTACGGTAGCCATGTCATAACGGCGGGGATCAAAAAACAGGTTCTTTAAAAGCTGCTCGGCCGCATCTTCGGTAGCCATTTCTCCTGGTCTCAGCCGGCGGTAAAACTCAATCAGGGCATCCTTCTTGTTTGTAGTTGTGTCCTTATCCAGAGTGCGCGCAATGGTATCATGATCATTATACATATTTAATATTTCTTCATTGCTTTCATAGCCTATAGATCTTAACAGGACGGTCACCGGTATCTTTCTGGTCTTGTCGATTCTCGTATATATTATCCCGGCACTGTCCATTTCCAGTTCAAACCAGGCCCCCCGGTTGGGTATTATGGTGGCACCGAACAATTTGTTTCCAGCTACATCAAAACGCTCACTGAAATAGACCCCGGGGGATTTAACCAGCTGACTTACAACCACCCTTTCCGCGCCGTTAATAATGAAAGTTCCCTTATCCGTCATCAGGGGCAAATCGCCCATATATACTTCAGATTCCTTAATTTCACCATTCTCTTTGTCAGTCAATCTCACCTTGAGTTTCAAAGGTGCTTGAAAACTAACATCTCGCTCTTTGCATTCGTTTACTTCATACTTGGGATCACCCAGACTGTAGTCGATAAAGTCCAGTTCAAGATTTCCAGTAAAATCAGAAATAGGGAAGACTTCATGGAGGGCTTCACGCAGACCTGTCTTGAGAAACCACTGGTATGAACTGAGTTGAATCTCAATAAGGTTTGGCAGTTCGATCGGTTCTTCAATTTGTGAATAACCTAACCTTTTGCTTTTTCCATATTCCTCAATTTTTGGCAACTGATGATCACCCCTTATAAATTTTCCTTAAAGAGTGAAAAGCAAGGCTCCTAGGGTAAACCTCGCTTTCAAAGTCCTAACTCTAAACTCAGCCATAAATACAGCATTTTACAATGCAAATGGCAATTATTAATGCTATCACATAAATATTTGAACGTCAAGCCAGTAAGCTCATTTTAGTCTTCTTTTTCCTCTTCTTCGCTTTTTTGCAGCAGCCTTTCTATATCCTCATCGTCCAGGGAATACTCGGGTCTTTGACAGTTGCATAAAAGAAAAAGCCTTAGGAAGCCCGAAAAGGG
>CAZCTN010000052.1:0-12140 GCA_964501655.1 uncultured Syntrophomonas sp. | reverse complement strand
TATGAGGTGATTTTAATTTGAGAATATTGGATGGATTAATTTGAGAATTGACACGGTAAGACTCGGAAAGAAGCAGCAGCAAAAAAGCTGGCTTGGGAAGATGACTTGAAAAAGGGTATAATAGCAACCAGAGTAAAAATAACAGTAAGCCAGTGGCTGGATACATGGCTGGAAACCTATGCTAAAGTTCGGGTAAGGCAAAACACGTATGAAGATTATAAACGCATTGTAGAAGGCCATTTAAAGCCCAGTATAGGCAGTTTTAATCTAAAGGACCTAAGACCAGAGCAGGTCCAGAAGATGTTAAATCAAAAACTAGCCAGTGGGAGACAGCGGGATTGTGGAGAACATAAAAAAGGAGGGCCGCTATCACCCCGAACAGTAGAGCTTATATTTACAGTACTTCATTCAGCCCTTGAACAAGCTGTAAAAAATCAGACTCTTATTCGTAATATATGTAACGCAGTAGATAAACCTAAGAAAAGCAAAAATGAATTTATTCCCTGGACTACAGAACAAATGAACCATTTTCTTAGCAGTACGAAGGCCAGCCGCTTATTTCCTGTGTATATCACGGAATGGGGTACCGGCTTGAGAAGATCTGAGCTGTTAGGGCTAAAGTGGGAGGATATCGACTTAAAGCGAGGAATGTTAACCGTAAGGCGGGCTATGGTTAGAGTAAAGAGCGGTTATGTATTCGGAGATCCCAAAACCAAGAAATCCAAGAGAACAATTCCATTACCAGAACGGGTTACCAAGGAACTAAAGGCATGGAAAAAACGCCAGGCAGCTGAAAATGTAGCCTTTGAAGGAGAATATAACCCGCTTAACCTTGTATTCTGTAACGAAGCAGGGCAGCCAATGAACCCGGATTTTGTTAGCAGATCCTTTAAGAAGGACCTGGAGGATGCTGAACTACCAGTTATAAGGTTCCACGACCTCAGACATGGACATGCTACCATGCTGCTGGAACTGGGAGAAAATCTTAAGGTAGTTAGTGATCGTTTAGGCCATCATAGCGTAGCAATGACAGGTGATACCTATAGTCATGTTCAGGAGAAGATCCAGAAGGAAGCTTCTAATAAGCTGGACAAAGCATTAAAAATAAAATAATTAATACATTTTAGTAAAGCCCTCTAGGTAGAAACTGGAGGGCTTTTTCATTTAAATAAGTTGAATGGGTATTTGCCTGTGTTTTTTTATGTTCATAATGTCGAAGCAGGAAAACAATGGATAATGTTGAAATATATACTTAATACTGGAATTTTATAAATAAATGGACAGGGGTGGTATTTGTGAGTGCAAACTCGACTAGTACATCGGTTCAACGTGAATTATCTATACGTAGCGAAAGTATACAAAGAGTATATAATTTCTATAGAAATGATTTACTCTTTGTTAATAGGAGATATCAGCGTAAACTTATATGGACCGTGGAAGAAAAAAGAACATTCATTGATTCCATAGTAAAAGGCTATCCTGTACCATTAATTTTGCTGGCAGAAACCACCATCAATGAAAAAGTTGTATTTGAAATCATTGATGGCATGCAGCGATTGAACGCTATTACAGCATTTATTGAAGGTCAGTTTGATTATAATGGTCAATTTTTTGACCTTGAGACCATGGTAGAATCTAAATCTGTTTTGGATAGGGAGATATTAGTTCAAAAAGAACCAAAACTTTCTAGGGAAATATGTGAAGCTTTTGCCAGTTACATATTACCCTTGTCAGTTTATTCATTCAGAGATACCAATAAAGTTGACGAAATATTTATAAGAATAAATAGCTATGGAAGGCATTTATCTCGACAAGAACTGCGATCAGCAGGAACATTAGGCCTTTTTACTGATCTAGTAAGATCAATTTCTTCAGAAATAAGAACAGATACTACTCCTGGAAACATATTGAACCTAAGTATGATGAATGAAATAAGCATAACTAACATTGGTCTAAATTATGGAATACCTGTAGAAGATATTTTTTGGGTAAAACATAACGTAATAACAAAAGAGATGGTAAGGGAAGCGCGTGATGAAGAGATTGTTGCGGATATTTTAGCTTCAATGTGTTTTAGTGAGCTTCCCGGGACCAGTTCACAAATTCTTGATGAATACTATGGACTTACTATTAGTGAAAAATCGACAGATATGCAAGAGGCGTTAGGTCGTATTGGTGTTGATGTTCTTAAATACCAATTTATTTTAGTTTATAATGAAATTCGAACAATATTAGATATATCGGGTAAGAACTTTCGAGAACTTGTATTTAAGAACCCAGCACAACGGCTACCACGATATTTCCAAACGATTTTTCTAGCATTTCATAAGATACTTGTTAAGGAGAATAATGAGGTTGTTAGTTATCCAGAGTTAATTAAGAAACTTGATGGAATATCAGACTACATTAGAATAAGTGAAGGAGGAAATTGGAGCGCATCCAATAAAACGGATAATGTAAATGCAATTGCTGGAATTATACAAGAATGTTTTAAGGAAAAAGCATCTACAGACCCAGCTCGATATAAATGGCTGACTGAATTTGAATCATTACTTATGCAATCTAAAACAGAACAAACATTATATGATTTTAAACAAGGGTTTCTAATATTAGATGGAACTGATACATTCGATGATGATAGTTTTTCCAAGATAATATTAACTTTGACTGCAATGGCTAATAACTCTCCAACAGCAGTTGGATATGTTTGTGTTGGTGTTGCGGATAAACGTAAGGACAGTGAAAGGATTAAGGAAATTTATGGGATTACTGCTAAACAATATCGGGGTTTCTTCGTTACTGGAATAGAGCACGAATGCATAGCTTTAAAAAAGGACATCGATGAATTCTTTCGATGGATTATACAGAAAATTAAAAATCAGCCAATTACTAATGAAACTATAGATATAATATGCAGAGAAATCCGGGTTATTAGTTACTTCGATAAGGAAATTGTTATATTTAAGGTAAAAGCTGCAAGGGATCCAATGATGTATGATGGTAAATATTACAGGAGACATGGATCTAATATAAATGAAGTTCTTCCTGAGGAATATCCATCATTTTTTAAAAGTTTTCAATAATTGGTGTAAGAAAAGAAATCGAGCTGTGATATAAATAGCAATTCATAAAGAGTGGGTTCCCTTGGGGAGAATCATCGTCTGAAGTGAGTAGCTTTATTTATTATCCTGAAAGGTATTTTTACAAACGGCAGTAAAAACGGCAGTAAATTTCATATAGCAGTAAATCAGAAAAAACAAAAGAGGGTCAAAACCCTCTATTATTCTATGGTGCGGATGAAGGGACTCGAACCCCCACGGTGTTACCCGCCAGATCCTAAGTCTGGTGCGTCTGCCAATTCCGCCACATCCGCATGTGATTGATAGGTTTATGAACCAAGCATCCGACAAGCAAATAATCCGATGCACCTAAATATTATAAAGTTAGATATTTACCGTGTCAAATACATTGTGCATCAGCGTTTAAACAGGATACTTGCTGCTCGGATATTTAAGGCTAAACAATTAAAGCAAAAATATTAAGGGAAGAAATTAATCTGAATTTAGTATAAAATTAGATGTATGCTGGTTATTAAAACAGCTTAAGGAGAGGGAGAAGTGTCTTGCAGGCGCTATGCCCGGGATATATAGACTTCTAATTAATACAGGTGTATGATTAGGTAGTAAGACAGGCAGCAAGCCAGGAGGTGAAATAATGTTTGGCTTAATAGGAAACTTCGGACCATGGGAAATGGCATTTATTCTAATAATAGTATTAGTTATATTCGGCCCGGGGAAATTACCTCAGCTGGGCGATTCAGTGGGAAAAGCCCTGAGTAATTTCCGCAAGGCCAGGGAAGAGGAAGACGAAAAGCAGATCGAGGATTAGAGGTCTTAAAAGCCTACAGCGCAGCATAGAAGCCGCAGGCCGTGATTGAACGCCGCGGCTTTTTGTATTACGATTGACATTTGACTTGCGTATTTATGCAACAATTTGCGAGATAAAAGGGACTCAAGTCGGAGAATTGCGAAAAATTTATGCTAATTTAGCATAATATTATTGGCAGATATTTGTTATAATAAGAGTGATATCTCCACCAGGAAAAAAATATGAAAGGAGCGACAAGTGAGCACATTATTGATACTGTCTCCCATAATCCTGGTTGCGATTGCTGCGGTTGTCATTATCCTGGCCATAAAATCTCGGGATAAAAAGAATGAAACCCAGAGGAAAATCATGCAAAGCGGAGACAGAGGAGAACTGAAAGTTCAGCAAGTACTATCTAATCTGGAGAATCCGAAATCGCGCTATAAAGTCTATCATAACATTAAACTGGGACCTGACAAGGAGCATACCAATGAATACGATACTTTAATAGTTGGGCCCAACGGTATATTCCACATAGAGACCAAGAATTATGGCGGAGAACGTGGTGGAATAATAGACATAGACAGTAACGGAAACTGGATACTGCATAAGAAGAGCGGATACTCCAAAATCATTACTAATCCTGCCGGGCAGATTGATTCACATGAATACCGCCTGCAGGGGTTTTTAAAAAAGGTAGTGGGGGTAAGAAACCTGCCTACCCAGGGAATTGTAGTTTTATCCTGTGATAACATTACCGTTCGAAACAATCAGAAAATAGAAAGCGACCTGACGGTGTTAGGCCGGCATGAACTGGTGGGATATATCAAGAATTACAGAAACGGTAAAAAAATGTTGTATCCTCGTACAATTAACAAGATCTGCAGGAACATAGAATCTATGAATCATATGGCTGAGGCTAATTGATACGAGGAGATAGAATCAAGTTGATTTCACAGTATTTAAGGGGTTTTAGCATCGAAGCAATGTCCTGGAGACAATATGGATACTTACTGAATCCGGTCATTGCTGAGAGAGGAAGTTTTATACCGGGGCAACACTGTTTACATTGATGTCAAACAGTGAGTTTATTAAAAGTTCTTAAAAAAGGTCTTTATAACCGGCTGCACGGTTGCACCAGACTGCCCGGTTGCTATTAAATCGACTTAACTTGATTTCGTGGAAGATGGTTTCTATAACCATCTTCTTTCTTTTTGGGGGCAGGCCAGTGGATTGGTGGAGAATTGTAATTGGAAGCTGTCATAGAGATAGGAAGCTAAGCATTTATTGCATAAAATCTGATTCAGGCTCAGGCTGTAAGCAGTAAAAGATTAGGGAGCTTTGCGGCATAATGAATGCTATGGCCGATATCAAATAGGCAGATATTAACATAGCCGGGCTTCACTATTGGAAAAATGTGATATTATAAATATTAATAGACTGCTTTAAGGTAACAATTTCGTCAACGGGGATGGAATTGGTATAAAAGAGAGGAAAAGGAGTTGTGCTTATGAATGAAATTGTAGGAAGGGGTAAGTGGGCTACCAAAGCCGGGTTCGTGCTGGCAGCGGCAGGCTCAGCGGTAGGACTGGGAAATCTGTGGAAATTTCCTTACATGGCGGGTGAGAACGGTGGAGCAGCGTTTGTATTCGTTTACCTGCTGCTACTGGTGCTTATCGGGATGACTGTAATGCTGGCTGAACTTACTGTAGGGCGGCACACCCAGTTGGATGCCCTGGGTGCGTACAAGAAGCTGAGTGCCAAGTGGGCCTGGGTCGGAGGAATGGGCGTCCTGTGTGCATTTTTGATAATGGCCTTCTATACTGTTGTAGGCGGATGGGCGATTAAATATTTTGTGGCTTCCTGCACTAATGCTGTTGCCGGCATTGACTTCGGGGCTTTCATTACGGCCCCCATGGAACCGCTGGTATATACCCTGGTGTTTTGTGTGTTGACCTGGATAATAGTATATTATGGAATTGGCGGCGGTATTGAGAAAGCCAGTAAGATTATGATGCCGCTGTTATTTATATTCATTGTTATTATAGCCATCAGATCCTGTACCTTGCCCGGTGCAGGAGCGGGACTTAATTATTATCTTAACCCGGATCTGTCCAAGATTGATGGCGGAGTAATTTTGGCCGCCATGGGGCAGGTTTTCTTCTCACTGAGTTTGGGCATGGGTTGCATGATTACCTACGGCAGTTACCTTGGCGAGGACAGCAGCCTGACTCAAAGTTCCTGGATGATCCCGGGCCTGGATACCGCTATAGCTTTTCTGGCTGGACTGGCCATATTTCCGGCCGTTTTTGCCTTTGGCATGGAACCGGGATCTGGTCCAGGACTCATGTTTGCCACCCTGCCGCAGGTATTTGATAAAATGCCGGCGGGGGAAATTTTCGCTACCATTTTCTTCTTGCTGGTAATCTTCGCTGCCCTTACTTCAGCCATATCACTGCTGGAGGTAGTGACTGCTTACTTGGTGGATGAAAAATCGGTAAAAAGGGGAGGAGCCTCGATTCTGGGCATTATTGGAATATTCATTCTGGCTATTCCCTGTTCGCTTTCTATGGGGTCTCTAGCCAATGTTCATATCATTCCGGAGATCGCCAGCATGAACATTCCTGCCATGGGTTTCTTTGACGCCTTTGATTTTATAACCTCCAAGTTGATGCTGCCGCTGGGAGGATTGATGCTCTGCATCTTCGTAGGCTGGGTATGGGGTACTGACAAGGCCATAAATGAGATTACCGACGGTGGCCTAACCTCCTTCCCACTGGCCGGAATCTGGAGTATTCTAGTCAAGTATATCGCCCCGGTAGCTATTTTCCTGGTGTTCCTCAGTGGATTTGGAGTAATTTGAGTAATACATTATTGACCTATGGAGGCCGTGCAGAAGCACGGCCTCAGCTTGCTTCAGGGGATATGATTCGGGGGATATAGCTTAAGGATTATACAAATAAAACCAAAGATTATTAATAAGAATGATTGGCAGTGCTTAAGGAAAACATAGATTAAGAGTTTCTCGGGCAGGATAAATAGGCTTCACCCGGAAACCAATTTTTGTACCGGAGTGATACTATGAAAAGAAATGGAATTAGACATCTAGTGATAATACTAATAGCAGCAGTTCTCCTATTGCCGTTTCATGGCTGTTCCGGAGGTCAAGAGGCCGAAAGAAAACCAGCTGCTGCCGGTTCAGAAAAGAAAGAACTGCCATCAGAGTTAAAATCGATACGCTCTGAACTGGACAAGTTGATTGCCCAACTGGAGCAAACAGCGATGATTATGGTTGACTGTCCCACCTCCGATGATCAATCAGGCGAGGAAGAAGACAGCGGCGGACCGGAAGAACCGAAGGAGCAGGGGGCCGATTCAGTATCAAAACAGCAATCATCTGGCAGCAGCCAGGAAATCTGGAGCCAAATAGGTGAAAGGGTAGCAAAACTGCACCAGGACTGGAACGAGGCGGAGGCGGTGGTGATAAAAGAAGGTCTGAGCACGGATATTCGGGACAAATTTGAGAACTCCCTGGAAGAGCTCACCATAAGCACTGACCAACGTAACGTTGAACGGAGTCTGTTTTCAGCCCTGGAAGTATACCGCTATTATCCTGAAATGGTGGACTTATTTGAAAGCAAAATACCAGCCGAATACTTCAGGTTAAGGAATGCTGCCATGGTGATAAGATATGAATCAGGACGGACAAAATGGGAAGAAGCCCAGCAGGAAGTACCCAAACTAAAAACCCAGTGGGATATTATAGAAAAAAACCAGGCCATTGAGAATCAACAGATTAGGCAGAAAACCGAAAACGCGGTGAACGATCTGGAGAATGCGGTGGATAAAGAAGAAATATGCCTGGTTGAGATTAAGAGTGACATATTGATGAAAAACCTGGAAGAAATAGAAAAGAAATTAAATGCCAGCATGTAATCAACCAGCAGTACATCAGGTATTTCTGAATGATTGAGACCGGTCGGGGTTAACCTGGCCGGTCTTTTTGGCTTTATATCTGCCAACTGCTTCGACAGAAATAATTTATTATCTGCTTGACTAGAGTACAGAAAAGAAATATTATGTTAGTGTACTAATGCTATAGTGCACTAACACAATGGGGGTGAGGCAGTGAACTTTGATAATTCCCAGCCCATATATGTGCAGATAATTGATGAATTCAAAAAAAGTATTATCCGGGCTGAATTAAGCAAGGGAGATAAAATCCCATCGCAAAGAGAATATGCCCAGACCGTTCGAGTTAATCCGAATACCGTGCAAAGAGCTTATCGGGAGATGGAGAACATGAATATGGTTGAAACTCTGAGGGGGCAGGGGACTTTTGTCGCTGCCGGAGAGGAAATGCGGGATAAAATGGCGGAAGAGATGGCGGATAAGTGTATCCAGCATTTTGTAAGGGAAATGCGCTCACTGGGCTTTGAGGATAGGAGGATATTGGCCATGCTGGAGGTGCAGTTAACAAACCGGGAGGAGGATGAGTAAGTTGATACAGTTTAATAATGTCAGCAAGAGTTTCGGAACAGTAGTTGCCCTGGACCGGGTAGATATACAATTTGCAGGCGGATTAATTACCGGTATATTCGGACCTAATGGAGCTGGAAAATCTACTATTATTAAGCTGATAGCCGGGATTAATCGGTCCGACTCGGGTCAGGTTCTGGTGGGGGGGGGGACGCCCCGAAACAAGAAAGACTCAGTAGCCTATTTACCTGAAATAGACCATCTGTACCCGTGGTGGAGTTTAAGGCAGGCAGCCGAATTTATGCAGGCTTTTTATGGGGACTGGGATCAGTCCCGTTACCAGGAGCTGCTATCATTTTTGCGCCTGGAAGAGAATATGATAATGGGTAAGATATCCAAGGGACAGCGGGCTAAATGCAAGCTGCTGCTGGTCCTGGCCCGGCGCGCCCCCTACCTGTTGCTGGACGAGCCTTTTTCGGGGATAGATATCCTGACCCGGGAAGAGATTGCGGAAGCGATGATAAGGGGCTATCAGGGAGGGGAACAGGCGGTGCTGATTTCCACTCACGAAATAGATGAGATAGAGAGTCTGGTAGATAATGTGGTGTTTATTGATCAAGGACGTATTCAGCTGGTGGGTAACGCTGAGCAGCTACGAAAAGAGAGGAATAAATCACTGGCAGAGATAATGAAGGAGGTTTTCAGGCATGGCAGTCAGCAAATTTAAAATGTTCAGAACGCTGTTCAGCAAAGACCTGCGGGAGATCCGAATTGAATTACTGGTGATTGCTCTGGCTGCCATATTTTTGATCGGCTGGACTTATTTCAAGACCGAGGATGCGGGCCGGGCCATTATCTTGGCTCCAACTACTTTTTTGCTGGGCCTGGCAGTCCTATTGCCGGTAATAACGTCCTTTCGGCTGTTGGGACGGGAATGGAACAATAACACCATCTATATGATGATGTCATTGCCCGTATCCGGGACTATGATGCTGGGTTCCAAACTGGCAGTACTGTTCACCGAGTACCTGGCAGGAACTCTGATAGTACTTCTGGTGGGGGGTGCAGCCCTGATCAGTTCATTTCCTGATATGTGGAAGGAAATCGCTTCCCAAAGCTATCTAATACAACTGGTGGCCGCCACATATGGGGTTAGTATTACAGGCATGCTGTTTATATTCTGCACCAGCTTTATGAGTCAGGTAAGTGGAAAACTCTTTAACAAAGCTTCAGGTTTGATCTCCTTTATAGTCTTCCTGGGTATTTTCATCCTGGCGGCTAAACTTATGCCTGATACCCGGATGGTTTTAAATGACAGCCCTCTTATGATATCCGCCTCGGTGGAATGGCAGCAGATTAAAACCTTGCTGCTCCATGGACTGTATAACTTGCTCTCGGCTGTGCTGGTATTTACCGGGGCGGTTCTGATCTGGGAACGGAGGATAGAGTTGTAGAGCATGGATGGCATCAAAGGCCGTCTGTATGCGGGGGGGGGGTTGTCTGCCGGTTTTGATATGTAAGAATCTATTCAGTCTTCGCGTATTTATATTATTGTCCAAAAAATACAGATGCTGGTTAGGCATAAGTCTTTTTGGAGCAACGTGGATTATTGGGGATGAAATAAATTGCTAAATATACTGAATAGTGGTGCAGTAATAAAATTGATAAACCGGCTTGTATTTTACAGAAATTACATGTAGCTTATAGTGGAGAGAAAATGAAAGCAGCCAGCAGGAGGAGAGAGATGATGAAGTTGAACAGCAAAATCATAGTATTCTTGATAGTTTTTCTGATGATACTTCAGATAGGGATGTTCACCCCGGCTCTGCAGGCTGAACAGGGATTAATACAGATTATGAAATATTCGGTTTCCAGCGATGCCATTGCCCGGGGGGAACAGTTCAACCTGTCTATAACGGTCAAGAACACTTCGGATGGAGCCATAAGCAGCTTGTATCTGGAGGCCGTAGAATCCTCCGGTTTTGCCATCCAGGGTTCGAATAAGAGGATACGGGTATCAGCGGAGCTAAAACCAGGGGCAACCGAGTCGGTTTCCATTAACATGGTTTACCAGGGAGGAGGAGATGGTCAGATTCCCCTAGTGTTCACTTACAATAAAACAGGTTATGAACGCCCAATAACAGAAGAAAGGTATCTGTCGGTCAAATTGGCTGATGGCTCAGTGGTTCAGCCTGGTGACAGATATCTCCCGGTACTGCAGATAAAGGATAAAGAAACCCTTCATGCTTCAGCTGGAAGCACTCTGGAGGGAATAATCAACCTACAGAACATAAGCACTTATCAGATACAGGAGGTGCTGGTGAAGGCTTCATTTGCCGCCGATGCCCCCTTTTCCTTTCCCAATGAGCAGATGTTCTATTTTCGTTCGCTGAACAGCGGAGAAATCAAAACCATAAAGTTAAATCTTGAAACTGCGGCCAACGCAGCGAAAGGCAGCTATCCCCTGAAGATGGATTATGAATTCATGAATAGCGCAGGAGAAAGCTTTACAGCCAGTGAGAACATATACGTCAGGGTTGAAGATCCCCCAGCCCCCCCGGCCCTTATTCTTACTCTTGAACTGAATGAGGATGCTTATCTGGTTTCGGGCGAGGATTTTGAACTGTTGATTAAAATAAAGAATCAGGGTGAATTGGAAGCTAGGGATATCGTCATCAGCTTGGAAGGATTGAGCAGCGATAGTATTTATGTAAGTTCCGGCAGCAATCGCCAGTATCTGGATGATATACCTCTGGGCATGGAGCAGGAAGTGAAGTATATTGTCCAGGCATCGCCCGATCTTGATGAAGGCATATATCCTCTGGTTCTCAGGGCTGATTTCACTGACCAAGCCAAAAAAATATACAGTGATGAGACGAAGTTCACTTTGGCGGTAAAACCAAAGCCAGCAAGTGAAGGGGATGGCCGGCAGGGCAGCGGGAAAACAGGGTCGACGGATATCGGGGCACTGGAGACGCTGAGCAACCTGGAAGTAGGTAATATTAGATTTACTGGAGATATGGAGCCGGATAAACTGGTGAACCTTTATTGCACTTATTATAATACTGGAAGAGCCGGCTTGAGCAATTTGATAATTAAGCTTAATGGTGATTTTGACGCCCTTGACGAAATAGTTTTCGTTGGTGATATGAAAGAGGATAGTGCCGGATATTTTCATGGCACTATCAAGCCCCGGAAGCCAGGAGAGATTTCCGGCCGCCTGATTTTCTCTTATCAGGATCAATCCGGGGAACCACTGGTGCTGGTAGAACCATTTACCCTTAGAGTAGGGGGAGAAACTCCTGTATCTGAGTCAAAGGATGAAAGCGGATTTGAAGGGCAGGCAATGAGCGCTTGGTATATAATCATTCCTGTAGCCATAATCGGTGCCGCCGCCGGATGGCAGACCCAGCGCAGGAAAGGCCTGAATCAAGGAATGGGTGAGGACGAATAGCAATTCACCAGCAGAATATACGGGGACGGGGATTAGATTTATTCTGATGATTTGTACCATGACCGTACGTTTATAAAATACAATTAAATCAGTTATGACTTGCAATAGATGCAGATTTATAATAAAATATTCAAGTGCGCTATGAAATGGCTAGGATTGCACTGGAGAAAAACCTTCTTGAAATGGCCATTAAAACAAGGTATAATACACTTTGCGGGCGGGTGTAGCTCAGTGGTAGAGCCCCAGCCTTCCAAGCTGGTTGCGAGGGTTCGATTCCCTCTACCCGCTCCATTAATATTTAGCGAACGCTAGTGAACATGAAATCCGTGTGCTCGAAGAG
>CAZCTN010000051.1:0-14515 GCA_964501655.1 uncultured Syntrophomonas sp. | reverse complement strand
GTATTACCAAATAAATGGTGGGTTATTCCATTTACACAGAAGGATTTACACTCCCCTCCCTTCCCCCAAAGGGGAAATATTCTGGTCTCTAATTCCGTCAACTTACGGACAACATATACCGTCTATTGGCGGACATTATGGGCTAGCAGTAACAGCTGACTCGTTAGGCGTCAGCGGGAATCCAGGAGATATGTGGTGATTTTAATTTGAGAATATTTGATGGATATTAATAAGGATGCAACCCCAGTCGGGTCACGCCAACCTTCTCATCGATTCCAAACAAAAGATTCAAGTTCTGTACACCAGCATGAGCACCACCTTTGCCCAGACTATCAAGAACGCTAAACACCACAATACGATTTCGTTTTTCATCAACTTCAAAACCGATATGACAGAAATTTGTTCCTGATACCGCCGATACCCAGGGGTAAGGCCGATATTCCCATGAAGCTCCCGAATCCCTGGGCATATTAAATACTTTTATAAAGAACTCATTCATATAAAAATCATTATATATCTCTAAAAGGTCTTGCCTTTTGACCAGCTCATGGGGGAAGCAATGGCAGATGGCTAAAATTCCTCTGGTTATCGGTACGTATGTAGTAGTAAAATGTACTATCACCTCTGTGTTTCCAATTAGTTCAAGCTCCTGTTCGATTTCATAAGTATGTCTGTGGTCAACAACATTGTAGGGCACAAGATTATGGCCGATTTCTGGATGATGCATAGTAATATCTAAATCCGTACCGGCTCCCGCTGTTCCCGAAAGCCCATCCACCACGATCTTGCTTGCCGCTATTAAGTTTGCTTTTATTAAAGGCGCTAATCCTAAAATTGCTGCAGAAGAATAACATCCCGGGTTGGCTATGATTTTCGATTTCTTAATACTATCTCGATGCAACTCCGGAATTCCATACGCAGCCTTTTCAAGTAAATCGGGGCAGGCATGATTCATACCATATATCGCTTCCCACTCCTTAACATCCCGGAGCCGAAAATCACCCCCTAAATCTATAATCTTAGTATCTGTGTCTAACATATCCAGCGCAATATTCATAGCATGACCGGTTGGCAAGGCTACAAATATTGCATCACAAGGGGTTAAATCTTCTGGACTTATGAATTTAATATTCGACCCATAGAAATTTCGATGATAATATTCAACCGGATTCTGGCTGCGGCTAGTTGCCCAGACCACTTCAACTTGAGGATGTTCGGACAATATTCGAAGAGCTTCCCCTCCCATATAACCGGAAGCCCCTAATATACCAACTTTTATCACGGTTCCAATTCCTCCTTTTTTCTGGATGTCAAATCAAACAGTAACAAGTTAATATTATCACATTGCCTTTTTTAGGAAAATCGCAGGTTAAATATGGATATATGATCATTATTACAAATAACCATAAGGTAAGTACCATGGTAAAATCCATGCCACCCAATTGCCACCGAGGTTCTGACAAAAGTTTCAGAAAATACGAAGCCCCTCCAACCTCGGAGGGGCCTTGCTTTCTTATGGAGCCGATGGGCGGATTTGAACCGCCGACCTGCTGATTACGAATTAACCGAGGCCGTAAGATTGCGGTACTTTGCTGTCCAACAACGTCCTATATTTCGGTATCTGTTATTTTCTGCCATTATCAAAAAGCAGCCTTCGGATGACCTCATGCCACCCATCTGCCACCCAAAATTTTATTCGGGCGAATCTTTTTTAACCTTGAAAAATCTTTTTCAAGGTACTTTTCAAATCTTGGATAAGTATATTCTTCACTTTGACCGGTCTCACTGTTCATCCTTTTTCCGTTAAACCATATACTCCTTTTACCAGCGTTCTTACCGGTTTTATTGGTCACGCACATTTCTAAATATTCTTCTGATGTCATAATCCACATAGCATCCATTCTCTCCGAGTAAAAGACGAAATAATAATTCCTTCGTAATTCATGGGTCATAGCTGCAAACAACGCAGCATCCCCATCTTTTACATCCTTGGATCGTGCTTTGATTTGCACTTCAATAAAGCTTCCATCTTTACGTCTAATTACAACATCAATTCCATCATCGTCTACCAGTGGTATGTAACAATCAAGGCCTTCCTTCAGAATTTCACCTATCAAGTAGAACTCTATTCGCTTACCGAAAGCAGCTGTATGTCGAAATCTCATGTAATCAACTCCAGTATTAAGCAGATTTTTATAGTTAAGTCATATAACCATCACATAAATTAACGGCTTAAAAACGGGATTTGTAATCGTATTTAACATTAGCTTGATAGGCTCAATCACATAACCGTCACATAAAAAGTAATTCTTTTTCAGTTATGCTTCCAGTCCTTGATCGAGTTTCCGATGCGGTATTTGCTGAACAGCCTATCAGTAAGAACGGTAGATCCGGAAGTGTAGATTATCTTCTTAATTCTATCTTATTATGTTTTTTGGTCTGTTTTTTTAATAAGCCAGTTAAAAACTTAGAGTAATTAAAATTGATTTTAATAAGCCAGATAAATTTATGTTGTTATTAAAATATTTAGGGTAAAATCTTAATAACATTTTTTTTAAGGGAGTGATTAATTATATGGAATCATCCAATCGGTCTGGCAGATATATGCAGCAGCCCAGCGGTTATAAGGCATTCATTCCCAGCCCGCTTCCTCCTCAACCGCCGGTAAACCTTGATAATGAGATGCTTGCCTTACTGTCCAAGGCAGATCGATGCCTGGGCAGGCTGGATGGAATTACGGAGATCCTCCCTAACCCGGACCTTTTCGTAGCCATGTATGTAAAAAAGGAAGCCCTATTAAGTTCACAGATTGAAGGGACCCAGGCATCACTTATAGATGTACTGGAGGTTAACGAATTTGCCGGAACCGACAAGGAAAAAAGCGTGGAAGAAGTAGTTAACTACGTTCATGCCATGAATTACGGCTTGGAACGTTTAAATGAATTACCGCTTTCCTTAAGACTAATTCGGGAGATACATAGAGTATTGATGATAGGTGTACGAGGTTCGGAAAGATCGCCGGGAGAATTCCGCAGAACACAGAACTGGCTGGGTCCTCAGGGGAGCACTTTATCAACCGCTACTTTTGTTCCTCCCCCAGAACATGAAATGATATCAGCTATGAACAGTCTGGAGGATTTTTTCTATAAAGAAGACTACCTGCCGCCATTAATAAAAATCGGTTTGATCCATGCGCAGTTTGAAACCATTCATCCTTTCCTGGACGGCAACGGCCGTATGGGCAGGTTACTTATAACCTTTTGGTTATGTCACCAGCAAATACTGGCAAAACCCTTACTCTATTTGAGTTATTATTTCAAGCGCAATAGGTCCGAATACTATGACCGGCTAATGGATATCCGCATTAAAGGAGACTGGGAAAGCTGGCTCAAGTTCTTTTTAAAGGGAATTGCCGAAATATCAGTGGAAGCTACTGATACCGCCAAAAGCATTTTGAGTATAAAAGAAGAACACTCCCGTATAATTAATGCTTCCGTTTCTAACCCAGCTAATGGCCTTAAGCTATTGGAAATTCTCTATGGATCTCCGATAATTACAGTCAACCTGACCCGGGATTTATTGAATGTATCTTATCCAACTGCGAGCTCATTAGTTACTGAGTTCTGCAGCCTGGGTATTCTGACCGACAACCCCGAAGAACAGCGAAATAAGAAATATAAGTATCAACAATATATTAAATTGCTTGAGGTGGGCACTGATTTGATTAACGGATAATTGCTCCTGGGTTTTAATTTGACCTGGAGCAATATCAGTAATACTTTATATTACTAATAATTGGCTTGCTGATCCATCCAGGCTATCATTTTTTCTTTCCGCACCAAAATTCGGCGGCCGATTCTTACTGCCGAAAAGTCTGGACGTTTGCACAGTTCATAAGCTGACGCACACAAGCCATTTCTTGAGAACTACAGGAATAACTCACTATGTGCTACGATACCTTATTGGTCAAGTTCTCCTGTCGGGCTAATATGTTTCACTAGTTCATCCGCCAGCCCAATATACTTCTGAGGAGTTAATTCCATTAGTCGCATCTTATCTTCTTCAGGCAGTTCAACGCTTGAAATAAATGCTCTTATTTCTTCTTTTCCAATCATTTTCCCACGTGTAATTTCCTTGAGCCTTTCATATGGGTTGCAATAGCCATGCTTTCTCATAACTGTTTGTACTGCTTCAGCAATAACTTCCCAGGCTTCCTCAAAATCATCTTCAATAGCCTGGGGATTTATAGATATTTTTCTGAACCCGCTCCTTGAAAATCATCAACAGAGATGGTTTTGATCAATCTTTTTTGTATCCGCTTGGCTCAAACCTTGCCATCCATGTCTGAAAGTAAACCCACAGAGCGTGGCGACGACTTTAAAATTATGGCGACGATTTGGCGACGTCGGGCTAATAACGTATAAAATCAATAAAATGACAAAACCCGCAATCGCTTGCGGGTAGGTAATTTCTCTGGAGCCGATGGGCGGATTTGAACCGCCGACCTGCTGATTACGAATCAGCTGCTCTGCCACTGAGCCACATCGGCTGATTATTTTTATACCAAATTGATGATAACAAGAAGGTGGTTAAGAGTCAAGACCAAGCGTCCTGTCCATTGGTAGGGGGGAGAGGGGCTGTTTGTTGTGAGAGAACAAGTATTGCAGGCCTCTTGTTTCTCTGCTCGCCTCTAGACCGAATATTTTGCAGTGAGAATAACCGGAGCAAGCAAAAAGACCGCCTTCCGGCTATGGATACCGGTGGCGGCCTTGACTGGCCCCTGGTTTTTTATTTCTTTCCGGGCCTAATTTTCCTGCTTTGGCAGCCTCACTTGGTTTTCTTCTGTTCGGATAAATAGTAATAGTTGGGATTGTTCCCGGCTACCGCCTGGCATACCGGGCAGTATTGACCCAGGTAAGCTTTTTTACCTACTATTTGCACCATCTTTTTCAAGGCTGATACAGGAAACTCCTTTTTGCACATACTGCATTTTTCCAATAACTCTCCTCCTCAGGGCTGGGTATATTTTTTTCTCTAGGGAATGTTCAGCTGCTGTATGCTTTCAGGTAGCTTACCTCCATCTCGGCCAGTTCAATCACCCGGGCGGTGGCGATGGCCCTAATCTCTTCGCTTTCATCCACCAACTGGTCGCACACCAGCTGACCAAAGGGTATCAAGCTCATGCGTTCGGCCGCATCTTTTATATCTACATTGGCGAAAAAGGCGTTTAATAAGTTCAGCATATTAAAGAAAAATTCCTCACTCCATATCAATATCTCGTCTTCATCTATTTTGCCGTCTACTAGATTAAACCTGCTCACTTGACATCCTCCTTAACCACTGCCCTGCTTCTTCCAGAGCTTCCTTAACCCTCTCCGGAGCTGGAGCTCCGGTAACTTTTCTGCGCCGGACACAGGCGCTGACATCCAGGTAATTGAATATATCTTCTCCAATCAGAGGGTTAAAATTTTGAAATTCTGCCATGGTTAATTCCTCCAGCATCTTCCTCCTTTCAATACAATATAAAACGGTTTTTCCCACTACCTCATGGGCATGCCGGAAAGGCAGTCCCTTGCCGGCCAGGTAGTCGGCCAAATCTGTTGCATTGGTAAATCCCCCCTGGGCGGCGGCCGCCATTTGGTCTGTATTGAACCTGGCGGTTTGCAGCATAGGGGCAAAGACCAGCAGGCATTTTTTCACCGTATCAATGGCATCAAACAGGGCTTCTTTATCTTCCTGCATGTCTTTGTTATAGGCCAGGGGCAGTGATTTCATTATCGTTAACAGGGCCATCAGATCCCCGTATACCCGGCCAGTTTTCCCCCGCACCAATTCAGCCAGGTCTGGGTTTTTCTTCTGGGGCATGATGCTGGAACCGGTGGAAAAGGCATCATCCATCTCTATGAAAGAAAATTCTTCACTGGACCAGATAATCAACTCCTCGGAAAAGCGGGATAAATGCATCATCAGGATACTGGCAAAACTGCAGAATTCCAGGGCAAAATCCCGATCGCTGACTGCGTCAAGGCTGTTGCGGGTAAGATGGGCAAAACCCAGTTCTTCTTTCACCCTATCCCGGTCCAGGTTGAAGCCGGTGCCGGCCAAAGCCCCGGAGCCCAGAGGCATATAATTCATCCTTTTGTTGCAGTCGTCCAGTCTGTCCAAGTCCCGCCGCAGCATCTCAAAATAAGCCAGCAGATGATGAGCCAGGTTAATGGGCTGGGCCTTTTGCAGATGGGTATATCCGGGCATAATGGTGTCAATATGTGCATGGGCCAATCCCAGCAGAACCTGCTGCAGATTTAAGATCAACTTCCTGATCTCCAGCATCTCATCTCGCAGGTACAGTCTTACATCCAGTGCTACCTGGTCATTGCGGCTTCTGGCGGTATGAAGTTTTTTGCCCACATCGCCTATCCGGGCGGTTAGAAAGGTCTCTATATTCATATGCACGTCTTCGGCTTCCACGGCAAACTGCAGTTTTCCTGCTTCCAGTTCTTCCCGTATGGCCTCCAGCCCACTTACTATCAAATCTCTCTCTTCCCGGCTTATGATCCCCTGCTCGGCCAGCATACGGGCATGGGCTATGCTGCCCTGTATGTCCTGACGGTACATCCTGCCGTCCACCGCGATGGAGGCATTGAAATCTTCGGTCAAATGATCAGTTTTGGCGGTGAATCTACCGCTCCACATCTTCATATATCCACCTCAAATATAGTTGTTTATGCTTTATTCCTTATTATATATTTTAAGCTCTTTAATGTACATTAACATACTTAACCGGTCCATACGGCATTCTGACCGGGAAGCTGATAGGGTCCATAGGATGCTTATTCGGCCGGGTCGGCTGCCTCAGCACTTTCAGCCAGTTCCAGGCGGCAAATTACAGCCTTTATGGCAAAATAGCTTATCTCTTCGGGCAGGGCTTCTTTTATCGGCTTGAGTTTGGAGCTTCCCGCCGCTTCAATTGCTTGCAGGATACAGGCCTCTTCTTCTGCACTTACAATCTCCCGCCATTCAAGTTCATAACCTTCCCGGCCGCAACGCAGTATATGGTCCTGAACCGTTAAATTGGTCAGTTTGCGTTCACGGGCTATTTGGCTTATGCTGTTACCGGCCTGATATAAATCCCAGCTGATCATATGACTGGGCATTCTGGGCTCTTTAGCCGGTGCCGGAGGGGCTGGAGCAGCTGTATCTCCATCACTGCTGCTGGTTTTGTCCATCACCTGGCAGTCGGAACTGGGGGGATTTTCCATCAGGTATCCCTCTATCAGCTCCAGAAACGGCTGTCCATATTTCTGCATTTTCACCTCCCCCACACCGCTTACAGCCAACATGGAGGCATAATCTGTCGGCAGCCGGGCGCTCATCTGCCTGAGGGTCAGGTCATGAAAGATAACATAGGGGGGCAGCTGTTCCTTCCGAGCTATTTCTCGCCGCAGACTGCAGAGCATATTAAACAGGCTATTATCTTCCGGGGTTCTTTCCCTAACCGGCATCCTTAAGTTTAGCCGAGCTTCACTTCGCAGCACCGGGATGGCACTGGAGGCCAACCGAAGTACGGGATATGGTCCTCCGCTGGTATAAAGATAATCTTCAGCCACCATGATATTGATCAGGTCCACGATAGCGGCTATGGTCATATCATTCATAATTCCATAGGTTGAAAGCTGATCCAGTCGGAGTTCTCGTATCCTTCTATTCTGTGATCCCTTCAGCACTGATGCCACCATATTAATGCCATATTGCTGTTTCATCCTTATTATACAGGAGAATATCTTCTGAGCTTCTATGGTCATATCCCTGCTCTCATAGGACCGGGTACAGTTTACACAATTCCCGCAGTCCAACGGCAGATCCTCTTCCCCGAAATATTCCAGTATGCTCTGCCGCAGGCAGCGGGTAGTATGGCAGTAATCAATCATAGGCTGCAATTTTCGGTATTCTTCCTCTTTTCGCTCTTCGGAAGAGATGCTCTGTTCGATCAGGAACTTCTGAGTCTGGATGTCAGCCGAGTTATACAACAGGATGCAATCTCCCTTTTCTCCATCACGTCCGGCCCGACCGGCTTCCTGGTAGTAAGATTCCAGGCTGCGCGGCATGTTGTAGTGAATAACATAGCGTATATTGGATTTATCTATACCCAGACCGAAAGCATTGGTGGCAGCCATAACGGTAATTTCATCATAAAGGAAGGCCTCCTGGGTTCGGTTCCTCTCCTCCATGCTCAGCCCGGCATGATAGCGTCCCGCCTTTATTCCCCAGGATTTAAGCTGGGCATGGAGATCATCGGCTTCCTTACGGGTAGCGGTATAAATAATACCTGCCTGACCAGCATGATCAGCCAGATATCCTGCCAAATATTGCTTTTTATTCGGGGCTTTTATTACTGAGAAGTACAGGTTAGGGCGGTCAAAACCTGCCCGGTATATTTTAGGATCATCCAGGCCTAGCAAACGAATTATATCATTTTGCACCCGGTGGCTGGCAGTAGCGGTAAAGGCGGCTATTACCGGCCGGTACGGCATGGACTCTATCCAGGGAGCAATGGCGGCATAGCTGGGGCGAAAGTCATGCCCCCACTGGGAAACACAGTGAGCCTCATCAATGGCCACCAGGGATATTTGGATGGTTCTGGCCAACCGGGAAAAATATTCGGTAGTCAGCCGTTCCGGAGCAGCGTAGAGTAATTTGCATTGGCCCTGGATAACCAATTGCATAGCCTTCTGTATCTCGCCGGAGCTCAAGGCACTGCTGATGTAGGCGGCCGGTATGCCCAGGTGGTTAAGGGCATCCACCTGGTCTTTCATTAAGGCGATCAAGGGCGATACTACGATGGTCATTCCCGGCAGCAGCAATGCCGGTATCTGATAACAAAGTGACTTGCCGCCTCCGGTGGGAATAATACCCAGCGACTCCCCGCCCTGCAGGGTGTGATTTATAATAGCCTCCTGTCCCAGCTTAAAGTCACTGTAACCGAAATACTTGTTCAATACCTGTTTAATCCTGGAATCCACAGTATCCTTCCTCTTTTGCTCCGGGAGCACCCTCAAGGTGCTCCCAAAATTATTACTTTAAGTATTGGTCAATCTAACTTCTTTAACATAGCGGCGGCATTCTTCAGCAATGTCCAGCAGGGTTTCCCGGGAATAGGGCTTAATATACCGGTAATCAGGATTCAAGGTATTCCGGGGGTTAAATTGCTGAAGGCTGTATTTGGATGCTCCTTCAAGGTAGCGGGCAATGGCCACAATGTCTTCAGGGCTATGCAAAGAAGGCAGCACCGTAGTCCTGAACTCCACCTCGATGTCATCGGCGTTTTGCAGCAGATGAATTGATCCTTTGACATTAAAGAAATCCTCCGTACTCAGCCGCCCCCCACAGGCCTCCAAATATCTTTTGTAATCAAGTACTCCTTTGATATCCATGGCCACATAGTCCAGGAGAAATTCAAGCATCATTTCGGCCAGGATCGATGTCCTGCTGCCATTGGTGTCAATCTTGGTCAGATAGCCGGCTGCCCGGATCTGGCTCAGGGCATTGGTCAGCTCCGGGTGCAGGCAGGGCTCGCCTCCGCTTATTACTACCGCATCCAGAAAGTTGCTGCGGCCTTCTAAAAATGTTACCACTTCCTGCCAGCTGATGTATTCTGCTTCTATTTTCCCGGGTTTAATCAACAGCTGGCCATTATGGCAGAACGGGCAGCAAAAATTGCAGCCCCGGGTAAACAGCACTGCAGCTATTTTCCCGGGATAATCTACCAGACTATGCTTGATCATTCCTGCAAATTTCATCGTCTGCTCCTGTCATCTCTATCCTATGTTATAGGTCTTCCGATTGAAAAATTCCTGCTGCTTTCCTTCGTTCCACTGGTCCACGGGCCTCAAGTAGCCTACTACCCGGGAATAAACTTCACAGCTGGTCTCCCGGTCCTCCCCGGCACAAATCGGACAGGTATAATGCTCCCCGTTCAGGTAGCCGTGCTGAGGACAGATACTGAAGGTAGGTGATATATAGTAATAAGGCATCCGGAACTGTTCACAAGCTTTCTTGACCAGGTTCTTCACCGACTGGTTGTCCGGCAGGGCTTCACCCAGGAATATATGGAAGGTGGTTCCTCCGGTATACATGCTCTGCAGGGGGTCCTGCAGTTGCATAGCCAGGTACAGATCATCGGTATATCCCACCGGCAGATGGGTTGAATTGGTATAAAAAGGCTGCGCCCCCTCATTGGTGCAGGCTTCCTGGTTGGCCACAATAATATCCGGATACCTGCTGGTGTCTTTGCGGGGCATGCTGTAGCTTACCCCTTCGGCCGGAGTTGCTTCCAGATTATACAGATTGCCGGTTTCTTTCTGATAGGCCAGGATCCTGTCCTGCATAAAACCCATTACTTCCAGGGCGAATTTATGCCCGGTTTCGCTGCCTATATCCTCTCCCAGGAAATTCAGACAGGACTCGTTCATGCCTACCAGTCCGATAGTAGAGAAATGATTCAGCCAGAACTGTCCGGATGATTCCTTTACTGCCCGCAGGTAGAAATAGGAGTATGGATATAAACCCGAATCGGTCAGGTTTTCCAAGACCTTTCGCTTTATTTCCAGGCTGTCTTTGGCCAAATCCATAATTTCACCCAGTTTTCGGAAATAGTCTTCCCGGTCTATGGCCTGATATCCTATCCGGGGCATATTGATGGTTACTACACCAATCGAACCGGTGAGAGGATTGGAACCAAACAAGCCTCCTCCTCTTTTCCTGAGTTCCCGATTATCCAGACGCAGGCGGCAACACATACTCCTGGCGTCAGCCGGGTCCATGTCCGAATTGATATAGTTGGAAAATCCGGGAATACCATATTTGGCAGTCATTTCCCAGATCTTGTCATAGTCGGGATTATCCCAGTCGAAGTCCCGGGTAATATTATAGGTAGGAATGGGAAAGGTAAATACTCTTTCTTCCGCATCCCCTTCCATCATGACTTCGGCAAATGCTTGGTTGAGAATATCCATCTGCTCCTGGAATTCGCCATAGGTCTTGTCCAGCATTTTGCCACCCAAAACCACCGGTTCATCCTGCATATGGGCCGGGCATTTTAGATCCATGGTGATATTGGTAAATGGAGTCTGGAAACCCACCCGGGTAGGAACGTTAACGTTGAATATGAATTCCTGCAGACACTGTTTGACCTGCTCGTAGTTCAGTCTGTCATAGTATATAAAGGGAGCCAAAAGAGTATCGAAGTTAGAAAAAGCCTGGGCACCGGCTGCCTCCCCCTGCAGGGTGTAAAAGAAATTGACTATCTGCCCCAGTATGGTTCGGAAGTGTTTGGCCGGTTTGCTGACTACTTTGCCCCGGGCCCCCCTGAATCCCTCCCGAATCAAATCCTGCAGATCCCATCCTACACAGTATACGGCCAGGATACCCAGATCATGAATATGAAAATCGCCTACTTCTTGAGCTTGTTTCATCTGGGGGGTATATATCTGGTTTAGCCAATACTGGCTGGTAACAATGGATGAAACATGAAAATTCATGCCCTGCAGGCTGAAATTCATGTTGGAGTTCTCTTTTACTCTCCAGTCACTGCGGTCCAGGTAGTTGGTTATTATTTCATTGTTCTGGATGAGCTGGAGGCTTTCCCTCATCACTTCATGCTGTTTGCGGTACAGAATGTAAGCTTTCGCAGTCTTGTAGTGGTCGTTGCGAACCAGTACTTTTTCTACCAGATCTTGAATATCTTCAACGGTCGGAAGCTCATAACTGTCCATAAAGGAGTAATCTAAAAGTTCCATGACCTTGTCGGCCAACTGTTCCGCAGTCTGCCGATCACTTCCCCCAACGGCCCGGGCTGCCTTAAAAATTGCATCAACAATTTTTTCTTTGTCAAATGGTACAATTCTGCCGTCACGCTTTTTTATCTTGGTAATGCTCATCCAATGTCCTCCTTATGTAACCACAACATATATGGTGCATTTTGTTTTCATCTACCATATACAGTATAATTCATTTATAATTAAGCTTCAAACCGCAATATCCAATCTATATTGCCTTTCTCGCCAAGTTTTTAATAGTTTTATCCATGTTACCGGTTTTTTTACCGATTTGCTATTTATTTTCAGACCAATTTCCTTACATTAAAGTAATAATAGGTTATATGACCTATTAGTGTTGGAGTTGATTTAGCTGGAAATAGAAGAACCAGAACCCTTACAATCAGGGTTCTGGCTTTAAGGGAAAGTGGATATAAAGTGAGTTTACTTTTGATAGGGGGTTACGACCCATTTAAGGCAATTGTCTTTCTTGCCGCCAAAGATGTCGTAGCCTTGAACTATATCATTTAATGGTGCATGATGAGTACAGAGGAAATTGGTGTCGATCTTGCCCTTTTGAATGAGCTTGATCAGTTCCGGAATGCGGTTGGCATTCACCAGCCCCATGCTGATACAGATATTTTTAATCCATAAGTTTTTCATGTCAAGTTCCTGGGCTTTTTCAAACACACCGATAAAGGAAACCCGGCCACCCGCCCGGACAGCATCTATGGCCATATCATAAGTCGGCTTGAAGCCGTTGGCTTCGATGGTGGCATCGGCGCCGCGACCTGAAGTCCGCTCTCTGATGGCATCGCCAACACTTGCTACGTTAAGGGGATTAATGCCCACATCGGCAATTCCCTGCTTGACCGCAAAATCCAGGCGATCCTGGTTAATATCGACGGCAATAATCTCCGCCGGCCCCCACAGCCTGGCGGTAGCCATGGCGCACATGCCTACCGGTCCGCCACCCATAACAGCCACCGTATCGCCCGGCTCGATCCTGGCGTTTTCGGAGCCAAAATAACCGGTGGAAAGGATGTCGCCCACAAACAGAACGTCTTCTTCGGTCAGACCTTCCGGGATGGTGAACATACCCAGGTTGGCATGGGGAACCCTAACGTATTCAGCCTGACAACCGTCAATCATATATCCAAAGATCCAGCTTCCGCTTGTACAATGAGAATAAACTCCCCGTACGCAATAGTAACATTCACCGCACTGGGTAACACAGGAGACTGCTACTTTGTCTCCAACTTTGTTATTCCGAACCGCCGGGCCAACTTCAACCACTTCTCCAACGAACTCATGTCCGATTATTCTTCCCGGTGCAACCTCCGGCATGCCTCCATGCCATATATGAATATCTGTTCCGCAAATAGTAGATGTGGTAACTCTTACTATCGCATCGTCCGGTTCAATAATCTTAGGAACCGGCACGTCTTCCAGAGCAATTTTTTCCGGTCCGCGATATACTAAAGCTTTCATGGTATCACTCATTATAAATTCCCTCCCCAATTTTCTAACTTTTTTAAAATAACCTTCACCATCACAGTTTATTAAGTTGTTTTATCCCCCCCTAACAAAAAAAATGACCGATACCTTTATGTTTCACTCGTTGGGAGAGTTTCTGCATAAAAACATTGGTCTATTTTGGAGTCACCAAAAGGGTCCTCCTAAATCCACCACTATATAATGGCAAATTTGTTAATCTGTCAAAGCTCTGTCAAAAACAATTACGTGCATCCAGAAATCATTCTCAGCTTCTATCATATACGTTTGATGAATAGCTTTAGCTCCAAATACCGTCTCCAAATAAGGCATATTATCAATAGAATGCTGCCAGGCCACCTGCATTCGCGCATTATTGACCAGGTCTTTTCCTGCCGTAGTTGCTACAATATATTTTTCCGGTTCGGTCAGAAACCCTTCTCCCCGGATAATTACCATATCATCCCAAATTATGACCTTGGTGTGATCAACACCCTTGCCCAGTTTTTGTTTAAAATATTTCTCCATGTAAATTTTTAATTCATGCTGCAATTGCTTTCTCTGCCGATCATTTAATTTCTCCGATTGACTGCCTTCACCAGACCTTTTTTCTTCAGGATTCATTTTGTAAATCGATGGCATAATCTTTATCCCCTCACATAATATAATAATATTTCAGGTCAACTTGCTGATAATATGGGAATAAAAAAAACCAACCCTTTACGAAATATTCTTCGCAAAACCATTGGTTTTTTCGGAGCCACCCTTATGCGGTCTCTCTTTTACCCACCAAGTATTTATATTACTAAATTTAGCATATATTACTATGTACATTTAAATCAGTATAAATTTTATCCTGGTGTAAGTCAATAAAAAAATTTTTTCTCATCAGACAAAATTGGCTGCGGGCTTTTCATAAACATCCATCGTGACCATGCATCGCCGGCTATTACATCCAAGGCCAAATCAGAGGTGGTTTAGCCACACGCACAGATAAAGACCACAGAGATCGTGGAAGTCTGATAGAAAAGTCCAAACGTCTCAAACTCCGAAAAGAAACGCTTGCGCTGTCTACTGATAATATCCAGGATGCCCTTTGCAGTGCTAATCTGACAGTTCTTAATGATCGAAAAACCAACAGCCTATATTACCTTGCGATTGTCAACCAAAAAGTGAACCACTGTGCTGATTAAAAACTGAGCCACTTT
>CAZCTN010000050.1:0-15033 GCA_964501655.1 uncultured Syntrophomonas sp. | reverse complement strand
TAAATTGCCGGTATCATGTTGCGTACTGCTGGTACGCTCAGTGTGAAATATTCATTTAGCCATTGGTTTTACCTCCAATATCTTAAATATATCCTTATGAATGTCTATATGTATTTATAGATATTATATATGTTGTTATAGAATAATACAATATGTTATAGAATATCTATAGTAATAGTTATATAATATATTTGAAACTATAGTATGGAGGGTTTATTTTGTCCTTTTCATATAATCCATTGTGGAAAATGTTAGTTGACAAAGGAATGACAAAAGAAGCGTTAAGAATAGCCTTGAAGTTATCTCCTAATACCATAGCTAAAATGGGTAAGGGGGAATACGTATCAATGGAAGTAATTCATAGAATTTGTTCATATTTCAACTGCCAACCGGGAGATTTGCTGGAATACAAACCTGACAAAGAGAAAAGCAGTTCATAATAATTTGACCTGTAGAAGCTATTCTACAGGTCATTATTAAGTCTATGAAATTATATATTATCAACATACATCACCAAATATTCTCTACCCATCCGGTGCTGATAATCCATAGTTCTCCTTTATATTTCCGAGCTAGGGTCTATGAGTCCGGCTGGGTGAACCAGGTACAAATAGCCGGGGCGTTTGATTATTTTGCTCTGTTCCATATGCTTATTTTTCCATTTTTGAATCCACATAAATAGTTAACCAGCCAATATAGTTGGATATTCTGTTGTGGTAATTGCATTTATCCTTTACCCCTAAACCCTAATTTTCCATTCTAAATAATCCTTTTCTACTTCATAACTAACACCAGTTTCCAGTGCTGCAAAGTGTTTTCGGCCGCACTCTATCTTATAATTTTCGAACAAGCGGAGCTGGCCGGCATCAGTGCTGCCTTTTGTTTCAATAACAAAATAGAGTTTTTCTGTGCCATCTTTATCAATGAGCACTGCCCAATCCGGGTTATAGTTGCCTATTGGGGTTTCTATAAGGAATTTGGGAGGCAACTTGGTATATATTTTTACATCGTCATCACGTTCCAGCATACGGGCGAATTCCTTTTCTATTTCTGAATCCAGGATTAGGTAATCATAAACTGACTTAGTTGCTTCAACGGCATTTGCTTCTAAGTAACCCTTTAGTTCGTTCATTTCAAATAATTCCTGCCGGAAAAACTCCAGGTTGCCGATTCGTTCGTATTTTATACCGTCAGCAATCATCAGTTTCATGTTCTGCTTGATGATATCAGAGGTGACTTCCATGAACTTTTGTGGATTGTTTTTAAAATCCTCCAGCCGGCCAGATTCAATTAGTATATTAACAATGGTTTTCCTGGTAAGTCTGGTTTCATCCTGCAGATAGCGCAGGATATCAGGCAGGGAGTGTTTGATATCGATTTGATCAAGGATTTTAACGCCTACTAATTCACTGGATACACCCGACTGCTTAATATCAATTTTGGCGCTCTCTTGAATCAGGCGTACTCTTGGTATGGCGGCCATTTTTTTGATAGCAGTTACACAATTATCAACCAATTTTTCAATATCCATAGCAATGGAATAGGTTGTGCGATATTTGATGCGATCCCAGAGGGCTTCAAATTCTGGCCCCAGGTAGACTCTTTTGTTTATTTTTGCCACTACCTCATCACTATGATTGCGAATAGGCAGTTTATTCAGGGACTTCTGTATAACCTGTTTAATTTCTTTTTCAACGTGTTTAAACTCCGGTGGTACCTGTAGGGTATCATCTGCAATTTTTTGTTTTAATTCCGGCTTGATCTTGCCGTTCTTATGAATAAGTTCCTCGGCAAAGAGAAAATCCCAAAGCTTTTCAGAGGCCTCAAATCCAAGGTTCTCCACCTGGCCATCTTGATCAACAAAGTCAATGGTTGCAAAAGCATGCTTTTCGATGATACCGAATTTAATGCCGGTTTCAGTTTCTATTTCGGTTTGCAGATTCTCGGCAAATTCAGCAAATGATTCATTGGCCATAACCGACAGGGTATTTATCTGCGGGTCAAAAATCCTGTCACCCTCCTGGTTGACACAGAGGCGCAGCCCACGGCCAATTTTCTGGCGGCGGGTTAGGGTTTCCCGCGACACGATCAAGGTGCAAATTTGAAAGACATTAGGATTGTCCCAGCCTTCTTTCAGGGCAGAGTGGGAAAACACGAAGCGCAGCGGAGTTTGGAAACTTAGGAGCATTTCTTTTTCTTTCATGATCAGGTTATAGGTATTATGATCGGCTTCAGTATCTCCGCGCGTGTCTTTGATGCGGCCTTTTTTGTCAGCTGAAAAATAGCCGTCATGGACCATAGCCGGATCATCATTAAGCATATAGTTATGATCCTTAAAAAGGGTTCGGTACATGGGCAGCTTTATCAGCTTGGCATACTCTTCCTCAAACATTATGGCGTATTTGCCTTTTTGAGGGTTTCCATCACTGTCATATTGGCGGTAGTTATCCACCCGGTCAATAAAAAAGAGGGAGAGGACTTTTATCCCTTTGGGGGCCAAGCGCAATTCCCGGTCCAGGTGATGTTTAATAGTAGCACTGATCTGGCCGCGTTTGATATCATCCTCATCAATATTGCCCATTTCCTTGCCTAATGCCAAAGAGGTTCCATTGATGAATTCCACTGATTCATTACCGGGGTAACAATCTATGTTGTTAATAATATATCCCGAATAGATTTCCCGTTCGCCGGATATATCATAGAGATCCTGGCCTAGTTTAATGGTCTTTTGTTTTCTCTGCACAACCCCGGAACGGTTCTTGATATCCAGTTCCAAAACCGCCTGATAAACGCGGGCTTTTTTTACAGATATCAGGCGAATATAGGGACGGTTATAATCTCCGGCCTCTTTTATACTATCCACTATTATCTCTTTAACCAGTCTCTTCTGATAAGCGTCTACTGGCCCCAGGCGGTACATCAAGTTATAGGTTTCCACATGAGTGGCGGAGTAGCGCAAAGTACAAAGGGGGTTTAACGAAGCAATAGCTTCCTTGGCCTTATCGGTTCTATCCACACTCTGAGGCTCATCTATGATTACAATCGGGTTGGTTTGCTGGATAAACTCAATAGGCCGGCGGCCATTCATGCGGTCATGTTCGCGATGAATCACATTGGCCTTATCCGGTTTATTGGGATCAACAAAACTCTTGCGGAAGGCATCTATGTTTATAACCATTACTTGAATATCGGAACTAGTGGCAAACGTTCTTAACTGGCCCAGTTTGGATGAGTCATAGATAAAAAAGTCACAGTTAGTACCATCATAGAGGCTTTTGAAATGCTCCTCCATGATTTCAAGGGACTTATTAACTCCTTCACGAATTGCTACTGAAGGTACCACGATAATAAACTTGGTAAAGCCATAAAGCTTGTTCAGTTCGTAAACGGTACGGATATAGACATAGGTTTTACCAGTACCGGTCTCCATCTCTACGGTAAAATTGCGTCCCTGTATATGATTGCTCCGGGGCAAGCCATTGCGCAGCTGGATCTGGTTGATGTTTTCCAGCAATTCATCATCTAGTAAATCGAGCTTATTAGCATAACCCAGCTCGGTCTGGTAGCTTAATTCACCCTGAACCCCACTGCCGCCCATACTGGCCGCAACCGAGAAATTAGCCTGTTTTACAGCCTGGCCCTGAAATATATGAGTGATAGAGGTAATTGCATCCAGCTGGAATTGCTGGTCAGATACAAATTTAAGTTTCATTTCTCATCACCTCACTATATTGCCCGGAAGTCTTCAATGCCGAATTTCTTCAGCAGCTGCACAGCATTGGTTTTAACATTGTCATCATCAAATCCCGAATCACGAAAAACCACCCGGGCAATTTCCTGGCCGGCCTGTTTCATCGCTCCAATAGCCTCGATTACATCAAGGGTTAAGCCGTCTTCCAGGCAAACGATCAGGTAGCCTAAACCAACGGAATAGGCTTTTTTGCCGCTTATTTCGATTTCATCCACGGGCATGGTAAGGTCAATGCCATATTTAAGCATTATTTCAAATAGCATGTCCTTAGGGGTGCGGTCTTCTTTGATTGAATCAACAAATCCTTTAAGAGTATTTTCAAGTTCTTCGACCTCGGGGTCCCAGGCTTTGAGATTTGAGGTGTCCAGTTTGAATACGCGGAAGCCAATGTCTAGATTTTCGATTTCTTCTTTGTCCTTATTTTCTTCTTTTATTTTCTCACCGGCGCGGCGGATTCGTTCTTTGCCAATTTCACATATATTTTGGTAACCAGCTTTGGCGGCGTCTGTATCCTCTCCACAGGTTTCTGGAAGTTGAACCATAATAAAATGACATTGAGCAGCGTCTTCGCTATTAAGCTGCATAACAGCATGAGCAGTCGTAGAAGACCCAGAGAAGAAATCGAGGATTATTCCGCCATCGGATGATATTTTTATACATTGTTTTATTAGTTCAACTGGTTTGGGAAAATCAAAGATATTGCCTTTAAGTAAATCTCGTACTTCTATTGTAGCTTTTTTATTTCCTTCAATTTTGGTCCAAAGATTTGATGGTTGTTTTAATCTACCATCGAGATAAAACTTTTGGTATGGTTTCCACTTTTCCTTACCGTTGTCTACCGCTTTCTTCCACTCAATTAATCCTTCTTCTACTAATTGGTGATATCGGCTTTCTGAACATCTCCAACGACTTTTATACCCGCTTGGTCCTACTGGATATACATCTTTTCCATCTGGATTTTTTATTGCGAAATACATACTTGGTCTATCTTCTAATCTATCTTCGCCACCAGTTTTTCTTAATGGCCGAGTTAAATATCTTCCCTTTTTATCAATTTCATTATATATTTTTTCATCTTCCTGACTAAAAGGAAGTCCACTAAATATACCCAAATTTGATTTACTATACACTAAGATATAATCCAACTCATTTACTAAACGGTCAGTACCTTGACCAGTAGGAGTACCCGTAGCTCTTGTAATTTGCCCTTTAAAATTTTCCTCTCCAAAAATTTCATTACAAATCTTTTTCAGATTGTCGGCCTCATTATCATTAATACTAATAAAAATTATCCCATCCTCTCGCAACAAATTTTTTGCTAATCTGAGACGCGGGTACATCATATTAAGCCAATCGCTATGATATCTTCCCGACGTAGACGGGTTAGCCATCAAGCTTTGTTCTGTCATTTCTTTATAGTGTTTTATATTATCTTTGAAATCATCTTTATATATAAAATCTCCACCCGTATTATAAGGCGGATCTATATATATCATCTTCACCTTCCGATGATAAGACTTCTGCAAAATCCTCAAAACCTCCAGGTTATCTCCCTCTATGTAAAGGTTTTGTGTAGTATCCCAGTCCTTGCTTGTTTCCTTATCAGGTCGCAACGTTCCCGTAGACTGTTGTTGGGCCAGGCGAATGCAGTCACTCTTTCCCGGCCAGGTGAATTCATAACGTTCCTTGCCGGTTTCCACTTCATCCCCCAGCAAGAGCCGGAGCCTATCAAAGTCAATCTTTCCCTCGGTAATTGCTTCCGGGAATAGTTTTTTTAGTTCATCAATGTTTTGCTGAACCAGGTCCATAGTCTTACCATCAAGTATTTCCATATACTAACACACCTCTCTTAGTTGAGTTATTAAAGCTTCCAGTTGTTGCTGGACTTGCTGTATTTGCACATGTTGCTCCATTTGACGGGCAAAGGATTTCTCGCGTTTCATTGTAGCTTGGAGATTCTTCATGATTTTTTCCAATTCTTCTATCTGATCCAGCATTTCCTGAACTTCACGGACGTTTACCTCGGGTGAAGGGTATATATCAATCAGTTTTATCAGCTCAGTAAGATAGACACGATTATCCAGGGCCAGATATAGCCGGAAGAGATTATCAAACGGCAGTGTATCCAGGGCCAGGCTATTCAAAAAGGTTTTCTGAACCGGCAGGGGAAAAAGCAGATCTATCCAAGGGGAATATTTTGTATCCTCCATCACCACCGCGGATGAATCATTCTTATTAAGCCTTTTTAAAGCAGTGCTAAAGCGGATCTCATTTCTATGAACCAGAACAATAAGCAACGGGTAAGGTATAGATGCATGGACAATACTCGCTACCTTTTCCTCTTTGCCTCGATTTTTTAATTCCACCATCATTAAGGCCACATCGCTTATGTTAAAATCTTCATTTACAAATGGTGCAACCCTGATTGAGTCGCTATTGAGCATGGCCAGAAGCTGCACGGATTGAATTTCATCTACAAATGTTTTGGTTTCTGCTTTGTTTAGTTCGGCGTTTTTGTAAAACAGGGTTTTTGGAATACGTTTATTAACCCGCGCTTTTCCAGGGATCTTAAATATTTCAATAATCCTGTCCTGCATTTTCTCACCTTACAATCAAAATACTTATTAATTCAAAGTCTTCCAGGCCGTTTAGCTGTTCTCGAAGAATCCGGGTTCCACCTAAAGAAAATAGTGATTCCAAACCTTTTTCTTCTCTTATGCCAATAATACTATTTACCGCATTTTCCAGCAGGCCCGAATACTTGCCCATATTAGCTCCATCACTGGTTTCCCGGTTGAATTCCGCACATAGTTCTTCGTAAACTGTTTCTTCTCCGGCACAAAGACCTTTATATATGTCGAGTATCTTTTTAGGCTGAGTATGGGCATATTGTACCTGCCCATCTCCGGCCATGTAAACCAGATAGTAGGGGTGCAGGGAGTTGGCCTGGCGTTCCTTGTCGCTGCCTGCTGATTGCTTCAGGCAAAATAACACTCCGGGAACTGCTTCCCCCTGCAGTTTGGATTTTATAGGAACCAGAGCATGAAGGCCGGTAGGAGCTTTTTCAAGTTTTTTGGGATTGGCTTTCATATAACTAATCAAGTCCATCCGAAAATCGTCCAGGGTCAAATCGGTAATGGATATACCACCAGATAAATCTTCCATGTCCAGAATCTGATTTTGCAACTGTTCAAGCTGTTTGCGCCGGTATTCCAGATCATTCATCAGGTCTTTTTCGCTGAACTTTATCAGGTTTTCTTCACCGGTTGCAGATATATCCAACAACACCATGCGATTAGAAACCCGGGCCTCCAGGTTTATATATTCATCAAGTTCCACATTGGGCCAGAAGTTTACCAGCTGAACTTTCTCATTTTTGGAGCCCAAGCGGTCAATACGGCCAAAGCGCTGGATAATACGCACTGGATTCCAGTGAATATCATAGTTTACCAGGTAGTCACAATCCTGCAGATTCTGGCCTTCGGAAATGCAGTCAGTAGCTATCAGAATATCTATTTCATCCACCAAGCCAGGCATTATTTCGGCACGTGATTTTGAGATGGGAGAAAAGTTAGTAAGAATAGAGTTATATTCTCGCTTTATTCCCTTGAAATTGGTCTTTCCGGTGTCAGTACCGGTTACCAGGGCAGAAAACAATCCGCATTTTTGGTATGCAAAATCAGCAATATTATCATAGATATAGCGGGCGGTATCGGCAAAAGCTGTAAAAACCAAAACTTTCTTATTGCCTGCATTTATCGGGTGCTTTTGTTTATCGGCAATTAGTTTGAGTAATGTCTTTAATTTGGCATCGCGGTTAGCATCAACACGTTTGGCTATATCGAAAAGATATTGCAGTTTCTCTTTATCTTCCTTTAATTCCTGCTGCAGCCGTATAAGGTCTAAGTCATTTAATAGTACCTTAATCTTATTTCCTAAAAGCAGATCTTCATACTGGGGATCATCCACGTCTATCTCAGTAATTTCGGCATCTTTATAATATTCATCCTGGGTGCTATTAATCATTTCCAGGGTCATATTCACATTGTTTAAAAGCCGCTCCACTGATAATGAAAAAGAATTAACCGAACTCTCCAAACGTTTAAATAGATTCATACGGATCAGGCCCGTTAGACTTAACTCGCGGTCAGTTTGGCGGAATACTGAGCCCTGAAGTTCTATATCATATAAGCGGCTGTATGCCCGGGTTCGTTCAGGTCGAACATAACTCAAAGGCTTATAAAGGGAAAGATGAAGTTTGCGGATGGTTGTATTAACCGCCTTCAGTTCTGGAAATTCGCCCTGGAGATCAATATCTGCCTTTATGCTTATCGGGTTTAAGCGTTTAGGGAAATCGTCTATATCATCAGTTTTATAATACTTTTGAATATGCTGGCGGCTGCGGGCTATAGTTAAAGTATTCAATAAGGTGAAATAATCAAAATTAAGTGCATCCAAAAGGCCTTCAGTATTTCGCCGGTGATCAGGCAGTTCGGTCCAGCGTTTAAAACGCTTTTGGGCTTCCTTCAGTGTTATTTCAATACTTTTTATTCCGGTACGTGCATGTAAAGCCCGGTCATTGCCTTCAGTAATAAATGCAATCTGATTTTTCAGGTCATTCATACGGTTATTAACTGGTGTAGCTGATAACATCAAAACCTTGGTTTTTACTCCGTTCTTAATAATATGCTGCATTAGCTTCTGGTAGCGGGTAAGGCGGCCTTTGACGGGAGGGTTGTTCCTGAAATTATGTGATTCATCGATTACCACCAGGTCATAATTACCCCAGTTCAGGGTTTCTAGGTTGATATCTCCTGATTTGCCACTTTCCCGGCTAAGGTCAGAATGGTTTAACAGGTCATAATTGAAACGATCCTGGCTTAAAATATTACGCAGGTCATTGTTGGTATAAACACTCCAGTTTTCTCGAAGCTTCTTTGGGGCTAGAACCAGCACCCGATCATTTTTCAGCTCATAATATTTTATTACTGCTAAAGCTTCAAAGGTT
Source organism: uncultured Syntrophomonas sp. (assembly GCA_964501655.1). Taxonomy (GTDB): domain Bacteria; phylum Bacillota; class Syntrophomonadia; order Syntrophomonadales; family Syntrophomonadaceae; genus JAAYJK01. The sequence continues at coordinate 6,274 of CAZCTN010000050.1, read as the reverse complement.
TTACCAAGTCCAACGCTATCAGCTAAAATACAACCGCTATGATGTTCCAGCTTATTTATTGCTCCAATAACGCCGTCCTTTTGAAAATTGTAAAGCATGTTCCAGATACGAGTCTCAGCAAATCCAGTCCGCTGGCTGATGATATCATCTTCATCCATTTCTTCGACAAAGGATTTAAAGATATTATATATGGTCACAAAGTATAAAAACTCCGGAGTATTCTCAACGAACAGATTTGAAATAGTCTCTAATACCTGGGCTTTAACATCTTCAACCATATCAGGATGGTTCCAGATTTCATCAAACCAGCTTAATAGTTCTTTTATATTATCAGGTTCATTAGTTGCAATATTTAATTCCATATTGGAATGGCCTTTTAATCCCAGGCCGCTTACTGTAAAGTTGGAACTGCCTACAATAGCAGAATCATTGCCTTTGGGATTTTGCATAATGTAGGCCTTCCCATGCAGGAAGTCCGGTTTTACCAGGGATTTTATTTCAACCTTTTTCTTAATCCAGTCAGCACATTCCAATGCAATGCTTCGCTGGTTCAAGCTGTTTTTAAGCTTAATCTCAATACCTCTTCCAGCTACAGCATTTTCCCGCTGAGTTTTCTCAATAATAAACTGCAGGTTTTCTTTGAGGTTTTCATCTCTGACAAAGGTTGGCTCACCAAAAAGAAAGCGCAGCTGCTCAATCTTATTAAGTTGTGCTTTTAATTCGTTGTATGCATAAATGGTAAAATATGCTGATACAATTGATAGCCGGGCGTTTTTGTCAATGTTCTCTACCAGGTAGTCACCAACATTGCCGCGCCGGCGGTTGTCTAAAATCTGTTTAATTGGAAACACCTCAAATCATGATAGTGTCTAACAAAAAAATATATTATTTTCCTAATGATCGTACTATTCCCAAAAGATCCCTTTAGTCAAATATTCCATATAATTTCCGTAAAATCCTCTTCATTCTGCGCATTAGTTCTTTGCGTAATTAGTTCATCCTCAGGTTCCATTCGAAAAGAAACTGAGGACATTATGCCAAACCCTAGGTATAGCCTTATCCTCCCCTTTAGCACCACGCAGTCCACATGGCTGGGTTCTTATGAACAGATACCAACTGTTTCTTTATCTGGATCTTTACAATCTTTATACTATTTATTGAGTTCTATTAAATGCTCTAACACTCAATCCGAAAGTCAAAGTTAATCTTTTATTTTCCCACCCCAAATAGTTTGTTTAACCTACTATAACGGTGCAGCCGAAAGGCTATATAAGCTTAAAATAAACGACGCGCGCCTACATCAGCTGGTAGATCAGGTGATCCCACTACCTAAAAACTGGCGCCGGCATAAGAGAGTATATGAACTACGGGAAGAATTACTCAGCCGCTATCATTCTGCTCCAGACCTTGAATGTTATAGGGGTACTGGTTGGGGCTTTATTAATGCAGTCAGCGACCTGGTTACCCACAGTCAACCCAAACGTATAACCCCCACCTTCAAAGAGAATCGCTTTGCCAAGGTAACAGGAGGAAGTCCTGAATTGGATCGAGCTTATAAATTACTCTTGGGAGGTGCAGCCTAAATTATAGATTGCTACCTCCCAAGTCAAAGGGCTACTAATTGCGCGAAGAAGGACTCCTCCATAAAGATTATGGTTATTCTGTTTTGGGGTAGCACTGATCCAGTCTGCAGATATATTTACGAAGCCCATCGGTATTCGTGCTGTTCTTTCGGACAGGGCCAATTTAGTATAGTAGATTGACCATAATGCCTCTGGTTAGCTGCAAAGTATATTATACAGGGGGATGTACTTCTTTTTGTGTAAAAAAGTGGTTAATGATATGTCTTTTTTAACTAGCTCTTACTTGGAATGCGGATCGACCTCCATCATCAAGTTGATATTCCAACAACATACACCCAACCCTGCTAAAGATAATCTTCTAGTTTCTTTGTGGATTTGGATGGTTTTGACCAATCTGTCAATGCATCTTTTTCAATCAACTCTTGCGGGTAAGGATCTGTAAAATACTTGGCTAGTAATTCATCCGATGTCCAGTCATCTCTGGTTAAAGGTTTTTCAGTATTTGCATTTGTCAATTGTTCTAACTTTACTATTCTCTGCTTTAAAGACATGCTTGCCGCCTCCCATGATTCTGTAGTGATTGCTCTAGCTTCTGTATGCGCTGAGCAAGGTCCTCAAGTTCAACCGATTTTAATGCCATCTCAAGTGTCGTCTTTGCAGCTGTAACCCTGCTAGATGGTGTTGCATCCTGGTCAGCCATTACCTTCCGCAGGGTAGTAACTGCCTCTGTGCTGGCCTGCTGAAGCTGTGCTATAGCTTGGCTTACTGCAGCCCTACGTGCCTCCTGGTAAGCTTCTTTGAATACCGGGTCCTGGAGCCACCTCCAGCCCGTATTTTCTCCAATACCGGCCTTTTTGGCTGCTTCTCTTATATTAGGTTCAGTCAATAGGTATGCAATAAAAATTTCTCGTTTGCGAGATGCTTTCTCTCCATGTCCTTTTATTGAAGCCATTTTTTATGCCTCCCTTAATTGAGAATAGCCGAGGTTTCTATCTTTTGACATGATTCAAGAGTTACAGGTAATACCAGATGGTAGACTTTAGTCTAAACTCTCCTCTCTACTACGACTCCTATGTCACTCCATAAATCAATATCATCTTCATCATGTGCGCCAGCTATTTCATTTGGCGGTGTAGGCGTACTTCCTTTGGCGCTTACAGAATCGGGCTTTCCAGCAAGAGCGCCAAGTCCGCCAACACCAGAATGTGACGGACTTGAATCGCTTGATAGCTGCGGCCAATACCATGCAGTACCTACTTTTATCGCCTTAAAGCCCAAATTTTCTTTAGCTCGTTCTACAGTCCTCCAACTTATGCCAGCAGCTTTTGCTTCTTCCTTGATTTCTTTACATTTTACTGGCCCTTCCATTAAGATATCTTCAAGAAATTCTTTTGCTTCATCTAGAGATCTATTATTACAATACTGTTCATTTTTTGTTAGTGGGGCTAACACTTCTTCAGCGGTACAATTGCTCCGCCCAATCCATGAGAAACCACTTATATCACTTATCTCAAATCCCTGATTAATACCGATTTCGCTGCAACTGCTTTTTGTATGAACCATAACCTTAGTATTGTTGTTCGGATCTATGCCTACCAATAATGCTGACCTAGCTGCTGCTATAAAGTCTATGCTCCCTAGCCCTCTATATAAAGCCTTAGTGCTTCCACCCTTGCTCAAATGCCTGATAGCCAGGATAGCACAATTATATTCTTCAGCTGCTCGCCCCAAATTACTTAGCAATGGACGGGTTTCATTAGCGCGGTGCATGTCAATACCACTCATGTATGCCTGTAAAGGATCAATTACCACTAAAACCGGTTTAACTTGATAAAGTGCTTCCCGTAATACATTGATATCATGCAGCGTAAATGCCTGTTCTTCCTCACCTTCTGTGGATTTCCATCCAGTAAGGCAATGGATTTTACTTCTGTCTGCACCCATTTTTTCTAGTCGAGGAGCCAATGTATCAGCAAGACCATCCTCAGCCGTCATAAAAAGAATATTTCCTTCTTCTATTGCCTCTCCTAGCCTGCCATCTTGCCCAGGCAATGGATGTCCTTTACTAATGGCAGTACATATACTTAAAGCTAAAAACGTTTTGCCAAGTCCAGGGTCTCCCTCAAGAAGTGTTAACTTGCCTAAAGGGATATAGGGTTTCCATAAAAAGCTAACCTCTTCTGGTTCAATATCTGAAAGTTTTATTATGGTTGGTCTAACCATGGGTATATTTACTTCTTTTTCAATACCCAATGATTTTAATTCACCATCGGATAGACTGAGTGATTCTAACGCATCAATCAAGCTTTCCATGGTAATTCCCACCCCCTGACGATTAAAGCAATTTCAAGCTTATCGGAATCTGTGCCATTTAGAAAGCTATTTAAATAGTAATCCACTTGATCTTTGACACTTAATGCCCATGTTACGGAAGTCCTGTCCAGGCAATGGTCAGTGTATATATGCTTTTCAAACATCCATGCCCATTTCTCTATTTGAATGAGCTTGTTATATGTTTGGTCTATTAACTTCTTTAATTTTTGTTCTTTTTCTTGCCTTATTTTCCGCTGCTGTTTTGCCTGTAATAATCTAGTCATTGCTTCCGGCGATGTATCGATTGCAATTCCTGCCCTGGCCGCTAGTAGGTTGCGGGCAGGAATGAAGTCCACCTGGTTAATTTTCATATGAAATGTGAACACATCACCCCCAGAATGGCATCCAAAGCAGTAATATAGTTGTTTTACTGGATCAACGCAAAAAGATGGAGTTTTCTCTTTATGAAATGGGCAAAGTCCCCAGTAACGATTACCTTTTTGTTTAAGTTCAACCACCTCACCTATCAATTTAACAATGTCAATACGGGTCCTTATATACAAATTTATGGTATCATTCAATAATATCACCTGTTTCTGGCTCAGCGATGCTGAGCGTTTTATTTGCGCTATACATCTTCTTCCGTTCCCAAAAGCTTTTCAAGAGCAGCCACAGGGACAATCAACCTTCGTTCGCCAACTCTAACTGCCTGAATAACTCCTGACTTTATAAGCTTATATCCTAAGCTTCTTGATACACCTATTTTCCTGAATGCCTCCTCCGGGGTTATCCCCAACACTTTGTCATTGTTTATCATAGATTATCCTCCTTACCTTGTTATTCTGCTTGCAAGCCTTTTTGGTACCTAATATAATTTAAACACAAGCATTACCATTAACATAAAACTTAACGATAATGGTACGCTATAAATATGCCGTAAAATAGCCGATAGAATTGGTCTATTTTTGTCTTAAGTTGGAGGAACGAAAATGGGAAAAATGTTTGAAAACACTTCCAAAAAATATTGTTTACTGCCCTATACACTAAACCTAAGAAAAGCTAAAAAGAAAGAAGACGAGGAATTAGCTAACCCATACGCGATTTTGCGTGATCTTGTTGAAAGAAGCGAACTTAAGTTGGAACCTGAAGAAAAGGGCGTTATCCAGGAGTTGCGCAATATGCAAATCGGAAAATCAACTATAAAGATAAATGAACACTACACAATTTTTCTATGTAAAGAAAACGAAACATTTAGATTTGTGGATGCTCTATTTTTAACTAGTAATTTACTGCTAAGTTTCAAAGATATACTAGACTCAGATCGTCCATCCTTAGTAAATAGGGAATATACGAATATTGTTGAGAATTCATTACATACTTTCTACAAATCCATTGAAATAATAGAATCTCAATATAATGTACCCCAGTTATCAGATCCAACTATCACGGTAAAACTGATAAATGAGGTAACAGCGGTTAAAAATGCAATTGAGCTTTGGCTAGATCCATATAAGGAAAATGTTGATATTTTAAATGATTCTCTTCCCGAATTCCTAATTACCGATCATTTCGCGGCAGCAATGTCACAAGTTGAACAACGACCTTTTTTTGTTGGTAAATATGTTAATTATAGATATTATGCAGATGATATATTGCCCTTAATTTGGTGCGAGATAAAGATTTGTCTTGATAATGGTATTAACACACGTATTTGCCCTTATTGCGGTGCAGTATACATATGCCCTAAAAGAACTCCTTATAAACATCATTGTGGCTTCAAAGAATGTAAGAACAAATATGTTCAGGAAAGCAATAAAGCAAGATACGGAGAACATTGGGAATCTGAAAGGAAAGCCAATAGAAAAAGTGGCAAAAAATAAATTTAACAGTCCAAATACCATTAATTAAAAAAACTAATCCTATTGCTTTATTGCCTATATAATCGGCATTGAATGACTTGATATTACTGCCATTTTTACTGCCGTTTAATCTAAAACACTAATACATATGCAAAAACATTTAAAAGCTATTTCAAGCTATAGGATTAGGTTAAGGGTATAACTTACCAATATGCAAAAACACCATAAAAACCTATCTAAGCGACTTAGGATCTGGCGGGTAACACCGTGGGGGTTCGAGTCCCTTCATCCGCACCATAGAAAAATAGAGGGTTTCAGCCCTCTTTTGTTTTTCTGGTTTACTGCGACTTGTTTTTATAAAGACTGATCTATTGAAAAGTTGGGAATTCTATTTTATCTTATTCATTTACCTTATGGCCTGGTTAGTCAAGTAATTATCCCATACCGAAGGTTGTATTATAAATAATTGAGTATTCCGGAGCAGGTTACACCACCTGTCCGGTGATTGGAAACCGCCAT
>CAZCTN010000049.1:0-15201 GCA_964501655.1 uncultured Syntrophomonas sp. | reverse complement strand
AGCCTTTCTTCTAATCAGCCGAGCAAAACATGATCCAAATTCCGTTGCTCATACTATGACTAATACAGCTCCCTTGGAGCGCAGCTTTCCTTAATATTGATAACTGAGAAAGCCAGGACACGCCAGGCAACCTTGTTTTCCCCAGCCCCCCTGTTCAATAATCACTTTTCGCCCGAAAATTGATGGAAAGGAAGGCCTTGGGCAGAAGGAATAATAATGGGCAGGTGCTTATAAAGTCCAGTGCTGAAAAGGCATTTTTCAGGTAAAATAACCAACCGCAATTATTATAAATGAAATTATGCCCAGTGAATAATAGTCTTTCCCGGTAAATGCCAGTTCACGCAGATAGGTTCGTTTTCCCGGCTGGTACCCCCTGGCTTCCATGGCTTCCACCAGTTCATCCGAACGGCGCAGAATGCTTATGGTCAAAGGAGCGGCAATACTGATGATTGAGCGTATTTTCCCCCTCAGACTGCCCGCTGAGAAATTGGCGCCCCGGGCAAGTTGCGCTTCTCGTATGTTGTTCATCTCCAGCTGAAGGGTGGGGATAAAACGAAGCGCCATGCTTACCATTAAAGCTATATTGTGAGAGGATATCCCGATTGTCTGCAGGGGTCTGAGCAAACGCTCTACGGCCATAGTAAGTTCCGATGGCGAAGTGGTCATGGTTAGAAGTGATGCGGTCAGAATCAAGAGAAGGAATTTGCTCACCTGAAATACCCCCAGGTACAGCCCTTCATAGCTGATCATAATAGGACCCAGAGAGAAGGGCAGTACAGAATGCCCGGGAGAAAAAAGCACATAGATAAAAAACAGCATGAGAAAAAAAGTCCAGACCGGGCGAGTACTCTTAAGCAGTGTAATTATGCCGATGTTGGCCAGTAATGAGAAAGCCAAAATAATCCCGGCAGTAACAATTAAGCCGATAAAGTCCAGGCGCAGTATTACGATGCTAAATGCCAGGACCGCCAGTAATTTAACCCTCGGATCACAACTATGCACGGGGGAGTCTTTAGCTAAATACTGTCCCAGCTTATGCATAGCTGCCTGCTTTCCAGGATCCATTATCCCTGTCATTGCCTTTATTACTATGCAGCCAGGTGAAAATCTGCTCGGCAGCCTGGTCAACGGTCAATATAATCTTTTCATTATTATAATGGGGCTGAAAGCGAGACATAAGTTCCACAATAATTGGGGGGTTCAGCCCTAAAGCTTTTAACTGCTCCGAGTTCATTAGCACATCTTTGGCTGCTCCGTCAGCCATAATTTGCCCGCTGCCCATTAATATCACTCTGTCCGCCCGCAGCGCTTCCTCCATGTTATGAGTAACATGAATGATAGATATTCCTTTAGTCCTTAACCGGTCCATAATAGTCAGCACTTTCTCTTTCCCGGCCGGATCAAGGGAAGAAGTGGCTTCATCCAAAACTATGTATCCGGGTTCCATGGATAGTAAACCAGCCAGGGCCAGGAGTTGTTTTTCTCCTCCGGACAGAGTATAAGGAACCCGTTTCTCGAATCCGCTGAGGCCTACCATTTCCAGAGCCTCTTTTACCCTTCGGCGAACTTCCGAACTGGGCAGTTTAAGGTTGCCCGGGCCAAAAGCAACATCTTCTTCCACACTCATGCCTACTATCTGGTTATCAGGATTCTGAAAAACCATACCCACCTTACGCCTGATTTCCACCTGGTTCTTCGAATCCTTGCTGTTCAGACCATCAACTTCAACATCTCCGCAGCTGGGCAGCAGCAGGGCATTAAGGTGACGAATAAGAGTGGTTTTGCCGCTGCCATTGGCTCCCATAAGCACAATATATTCCCCTTCTCCTATGGTCAGGTTAATATCGAGCAGGGCCGGCGGTAAATCGGTTTGATAGACGTAACTCAGGTTGGTAATCTTAATCATAATTATCTCCTCAGCAAGAACGGTACTTTTTCCCTGATTTTTGAGGACAGGACAGCTGCCGCCAGCAGTTTCAATACTTCAGGCACAATAAAGGGTATAACCCCGATCAGTATGGCTTTCACAGCTGAGAAGTGGGCGATAATTGCAAGCTGAAAAGTGCCGATAGTATAAATAACCAGGTCTCCTGCCAATATAGCCATGGCTGTCCAAAGTATACCTGCTTCTGCCCGGGCTTCAACGATTTTTCCGATTACATAAGCTCCGGCAATGAAACCGATAAGATAGCCTCCGGTTGGACCGAAGAGTACTCCCAAGCCTGCCTTGCCGCCGGCAAAAACAGGCAACCCCATGCAGCCCAGAATTACATATACCACCTGACTTAATGCTCCGGCCTTCCCTCCCAACAAGGCGCCGCTCAAAGCGGTGAAAAAGGTTTGCAGGGTAAAGGGAACTGGCTGCATGGGAACCGCTATGAAGGCGCCAATGGCGGTTAATGCTCCGAATAATGAGGCGTATACCATAGTCCGCAGTGGACTGTAAGTTGATGACTTCAAGCCCGATACCTCCTGGCCGCTAATATACTTTGTTAGGAAATAGCCACCTATGACCGGGGGCCAAAACCACTAATGAAAATTGTCTAAGGGTGGGGATTAAGGCTTAAGCAGGCTTGGGGACGGTCCTAACTCTCAGCTATAAGTTAGCTGAGTGGTGCTTTAGATTGCTTGATTAGAAGAGTTATGTTCCCGCTCTTCGCATCGCCTTTCCCCCTGCGCCAACCTTAAGCCTTAATCCCCTGGTTATTTTCTTATTAAAACCTATATTATACATGCCCGAAGTTATTGTCAACCTATATGTTTCTTATTGTTAACATTGCTCCAATGTTCTCTATTTGTGGAAAAGTATTTCCCCCGACATAACATGGTGAATATTGCCCATAGCATCCCTAACCATTAGAAAGCCGTTATTGTCGATATCAATAGCCCGACCTGTAGTTACTCCGTTAACACTGTCGAATTTTATATCATGGCCTATTACCAGGGATAAGCTTCTTACTTTTTCCAAAATCTCATTAAATCCGCCTGAAATAAGCTGTTGGTAGCGGTCCTCCAACTTTTGCAAGAGCTCTTGCAAAAGTTCAATCCGGGGAACTGAGCGTCCGGCTTCCTCCCGAACCGATGTGGCAATACCGCGAAATTCTTCCGGGAAATCTTCAATAAGGGTGTTAACGTTTAATCCTATACCGGTCACAATATATTCTATACCATCCATATCCGTAACCGCTTCAGTCAGTATTCCCGCGATTTTCCGGCCATCTATGAGCACATCATTGGGCCATTTGATGCCCGCCTTTATGCCCGCCTGGTTCAATGTGTCCACAATGGCCACTGCAATGAACATGGTGATCCTGGATAGTTCCCGGACTGGTAATGAGGGCCTCAATATCAGTGACATAAAAATACCCTGGCCCGGCTCCGAGTGCCATTGCCGCCCCCGACGCCCCCGGCCCGCCCTCTGACTCTCGGCTATCACCACTGTTCCCTCCGGATAACCTTCAGCGGCCAACTGTTTGGCAAAATTATTGGTGGAGTCAATTTCCTTGAAATAAAGGTAATGTTCTTGTCCAAAAACGGTGGTTTGCAGGCCTGCCCTCACCTCTTCAGGAGATAAGATATCGGGAAATAATGATAAACGATACCCCTTTTTAGGGGAAGACTCGATGGCATATCCCTCTGACTGAAGGGTTTTAATATGTTTCCAGATGGTAGTCCTGGTAACGTTTAAATCCTTGCTTAATACCTCTCCTGATACCCATTGGCCCTGCCCCTCTCGAATTGCTCTCAGGACTGCTTCGCGAACTGCCATTGTTATCCCCCTTATTGTTAATTGCCTTAACTTATTATAGCTAACATTAATTAATAAATCATCTTTCAGTATAAAGAAACAGGACCACCGGACTCTTCTCCCTGCGGAGAAATAGCCTTAATGCTCCTGTCTTAATCCAGCCGGTTATTAATTTTATTCAAGGAGATTATTTTACTTTCGCAAGGCTTTCTGTCCGGCTATTAGATATTTGGCCAGAAAACCAAGGAAGCTCCGGTTTTTTTATCCGAACATGGTCATAAGGAATCCAGCGGCTACTGCAGAGCCTATAACCCCTGCCACATTAGGTCCCATAGCATGCATTAGCAGGTGGTTGTTGGGATTGGCCCGTTGTCCTTCCACCTGGGAGACCCTGGCGGCCATAGGAACGGCTGAAACCCCGGCAGAACCAATAAGGGGATTAACCTTGCCCCCGCTCAGGAAACACATAAGCTTGCCCAGGAGCGTACCGCCGATAGTACTAAACATGAAGGCCATCAGTCCCAGCAAAATGATCATAAGGGTTTCAGGGCTCAGGAATTTTTCTGCTACTGCCGTAGCCCCTACCGTTAGCCCCAGGAATATAGTTACAATATTGATCAGCGCATTCTGTACGGTATTGTTCAGCCTTTCCACCACCCCTGACTCCCGGAAGAGATTTCCCAGCATCAGCATACCGATCAGGGGGGCTACCGATGGCAACATCAAGCAAACCACTATAGTAACAACAATGGGAAAGACTATTTTCTCCAGCTTGGATACCTCTCGCAGCTGTGACATTTCAATTTCTCTTTCTTTTTTAGTGGTGAAAAACCTCATAATGGGAGGCTGAATCATGGGAATCAGAGCCATATAGGAATAGGCGGCAATGGCTATGGCCGGAAGCAGCTCCGGTGCCAGCTTGGCGGTAAGGAAGATGGCAGTGGGGCCGTCAGCGCCGCCAATGATAGCAATAGATGCAGCTTTGTGCGGGTCGAAACCCAATGCAATAGCAACAATAAAGGCTATGTATATACCCAGCTGGGCTGCAGCACCCAGAAACAAGCTGGAAGGCCTGGCTATCAAAGGGCCGAAATCGGTCATAGCACCAATTCCAAGAAATATCAAGGATGGATATATTCCTAATTTTACTCCCTGATAAAGATAATAAAGAAGTCCTCCCGGGGTAGAATGGTCAGTCGGAGGAGGTGCCATAAGGTTGGCCATTGGCAGGTTAGCCAGCAGCACCCCAAAGGCAATGGGCAACAACAGTAAGGGTTCATACTTCTTCACTATGGCCATATAAATCAAGACGCAAGCCACGCCCAGCATTACCAGCTGCTGCCAGGTTATGGCGGGGAAAGCGGAGCTATTCCATATCTTTATTAGTGTATCAGCTAAAGAGAAAGACATTATTATACCCCCTACTACTGCAGCGCAAGAAGGATGTCACCCGTTGATACAGACGCACCTTTAGCCACGATAATCTGAGAAACCACTCCATCTCTGGGAGCCTTGATCTCGCTCTCCATTTTCATGGCCTCAAGAATGAACAACACATCACCCTTTTTCACAGCGGCACCGGTTTGCGCCCTTATATCCAGAATGGTGCCTGGCAGGGGAGACTTAACCGGTTCGCCTGCGACAGTATTGGCCTGAACTGCTGGAGCAGCAGGAACTGCAACCGGTGCTGCCTCGGAGGGGGCAGCTGCTGCAGCCGGTACGGGCATGGCCGGAACTTGAGTTGTCTTGACAATGTTTGCCTGTCCTCTCTCAACTTCCACCTCATAGGTCTTATCGTTAATAGTTACAATATATTTCATTCCTCTTCCTTCCCCCCATAGTAGGATTGCAGGTATTAATCAATGGCTTTGATCATCTTGAAGCGCAGCTCGGACAGAGGTATCTGGCTCTCATCGCTGACTATGGCCATAATCATGGCAGCCGTTCTTTCATCCACGCCCAGAAGTTTTAATTCCCCTGCCGACCATCCTTCATCCTCTGCTGCGGTAATTTCCGCCGATATACCGGCCGCAGCGCTGATATCAGGCTTATGCCCGGATGAACCGATATATCCCAGCACCAGGGACTGTATTTTCACCAATAGACTCAGCAGAGTCAACATTACAAATACCACCGCTAAGCCGAACAGGGCCACCGTCAAGCTATCCAAGAAAGTCATAAACACCCTCCTTTATCTACACTTTCGTTATGGTGTAATTCACCTTCATAGCAGCGCTCTCTTCCCTAAACTTGAAAAATTTTTCAGCAATCGGCGGAAAGATAATATAAGAAAGCACATCTTCATCGTTTTTGGCCATCTGGCCTATCTCTCGCTTCGCCTTCTCAAATTCGGGTTCCAGGGTATCTGCAAATCTATGAGTTATCGGTTCCTCATCTCCCAGAACTATCTTAACCAGCTCAGCATCAACTTCACCGGGAGACTTGCCATATTCTCCCCTTAAGTAAGACCTTACCTCCGTCGATATGCTCTCATATCGCTGTCCCAGCAGGACGTTAGTGGTTGCCTGCACGCCAACAATCTGGCTCATAGGAGTAACCAGAGGAGGATATCCCAGGTCTTTTCGAACTCGGGGTATTTCCTGCAGCACCTCGTCCATCTTGTCCATGGAGTTATTCTGCTTCAACTGGGAAATCAGATTGGACAGCATTCCTCCCGGCACTTGATAGACCAGGGCATCGGTCTCCGAACCGAGTACGTATGGGTCCAGCAACCCGGATTTAAGGAATTCATCCTTGACCGGTTTAAAGTAATCATTTATTTCTTTGAGAATTTTTTCGTTCAGCCCGGTTTCATACCCTGCTTGCTTCAAAGCAAAATGCAGGGATTCAGTGGCAGGCTGAGAGGTGCCGCCGGAGAATGCCGATATGGCACAGTCTATCACATCACAGCCGGCTTCAATAGCCTTATAATAGGTGATCGGACCCAGACCGGTAGTAGAATGGGTATGCAGCACAATAGGCTTGCTGACCGTTTCTTTCAGGGCTTTGATCAGATCATAGGCTTCTTGCGGCCCCATAATTCCTGACATATCCTTAATGCAGATGGAGTCGACACCCATCTTTTCCAGTTGTTTTCCCAGTTTCACATAGTTCTCCAGGTTATGTATGGGGCTTATGGTATAGCAAATGGTACCCTGGGCATGCCCCCCGCTCTTCATGGTCTCATCCACTGCTACTTCGATATTCCGAAAATCATTAAGAGCGTCAAAAATCCTGACGATGTCTATCCCGTTCTGTACTGCATGCTGAACGAACTTTCTCACCACGTCATCGGGATAATGCTTGTAAGCTATAAGATTCTGGCCTCTTAAAAGCATCTGCAGCGGAGTCTTGGTAATTTTGGCCTTTATTTTTCTCAGTCTCTCCCAAGGGTCCTCGTTAAGATATCTCAGGCAGGAGTCAAAAGTTGCTCCCCCCCAGCACTCCACCGAATGATATCCAGCCTGATCAATTTTTCCCAGAATCCCCTCAAAATCACTGAAAGGCAATCTTGTTGCAATCAGAGATTGGTTTGCATCTCTCAAGACTGTTTCCGTGATATTCACTTTCATAAACCCACTCCGTTCCCCAAGTATTTGATAATTTAATTCAAGGTCGCTTGACAGCAAGCAATTTTGATGAAAATCCCAGTCCAACCACCCACAAAGTTGCTTCTGAAAATCAGAATTGATGAATCCCAAGTCCAACCCTCAGGTTCATTACCAAGAACTGTTTCCAAAACATCTGGAAATGCGTCACCGGAGACGTATCAAAGAGAGTCTCCTTTGATCAAGAATCATCCCGGTGAGAATTGCGTTCAAGGACTTCCGAAATTTCCTTGCTGCGCTATCCCGATCCCATACCGATTTCCGGTTTGTACAAGGGAACCTGTACTCCCAGTATCCAATTGTTAGTTTATCCAACTAAAATTGCCGGCACTATTTTCTAACGCAGACCGTTTTAAATCCTGTCATCAGTTCTGCCGTCCCAGAACCTTTTCGAGATACATAAAGTATATTTTATCAATATTTACGCAATTTGTATACGATTTCAAGAGGCTTTGCATGTGTATACAATGCTGCATCCCCTCTATCCTCCGGTAATCCCGCCGATTCTCACCTTGTCTCATCCCCCTGCAGACTGTAATGCCTGTTTGAGAACCTGGATCTGTTGTTATGTTTTGATTTTAGAAGAATAGCGTCCGGCAGGTAAAGAGTTATATTTTGCCATAGAATTACTCAACTGGTGTGAAAGAGTAATAGAGGTGCGCTTATACCAGAAAGCCTGCTGATATCAATAATCAGCAGGCTGCTGTTTATTCTGCGGTTAAAACTATTATTTATCCTGCTGATCCATACTGCCAAACCGATAGGGAATAGCAAATTCTCTGATTCCGACGGCATAAGGAGCAACCTCATACTGGAGGAAAACAATTATCAGATAATTATCTTCCAGGTAGAACCTCTGCACGGGGCTTATTCCTACAAACCCGTATAAACCAGTGAAATACAAACCAGGATTGCGGTCCATCTCTTCCTGAATTTTTTGGTTAATCATGCTTATATAATCATAATCCCGGGGGTAAAGATCGGCTAAAGATATTTCAGCTCCCGTATGGAGATTGAAATTGTAGGTCCGTCTTTCAGTCATGCCGTGGGCTCCCCCGGTATAGGAATAGTAGTCCACATAGAAACTTAACGCTTCATCATTAGCCCAGTATTTATAGAATCCGCTTTCCAGAGCAAAGGTATGATAGGGCTCAGTCCGAATAAACTCTTCCATGGATTGGGCCTCGGCTATCATGGCCTCCTGTCGTTCCAGGGCTTCCGTCTCCAGGATATTGTTTATTCTATCCTGCACCTCTGCATTTTGAAGGCCTGATACTACAGGAATCTGCAGATTAATGACAATCAGATCTGATTCATTGACCATCTTCTTGCTTTCCAGCTTGATATCAGGGGGCGAAACGATATCAACCGGATTTTCCTCAATTAACTCAATACACCGGTTCAGTACTCTGGCCAGTTCCCCCCGCTTTATCGGATCATAGGGACGGAACAGGTTATCATTCCCTTTCATTATCCCGGTATTGCTGACCAATACCATGGCATTGGTCTCCTCCTTGGTAAGATCACCGACATCATCATATTGAGGCATAAGCATTATCATGGGCACGCTGATCCCCCGGGCTTGAAATGCTCGATAGATGGTGGTGGCCAGTTCAATCCTGCTAAGCTCTTCATTCCCCCGAAATTCATCATCAGGAACAAAAATATGGTTAACCGCCCCTAGAATAATGGCCTGGGTATACCACTGCTGCTCTTCTACATCATAGTAAAAGTCGCTGACTTCCGGCTCCTGAATAAATCTGAGGTTAGCGTAATCAAGCTTGAAGGTCCGCTGCATAACCACCGCCAGTTGAAAACGATTAACCGTATCCTCAGGTGAGAAATATTTGTAACCTGAGCGGTCAGTTCCGGTACCCTGCATCAACCCCTGATGATAGATTTTGTCAATCTCGTTTTCCGCCCAATGTCCCCTGGTATCTGCGAAAATCCCGCCGGCCACGTTGGCCTCAAGCGTTGATGCGACGGGCAGCAACGATAATACCGCTACCAACAGCAAAACAATTATTCTTTTCATAGTCCAGCCCACCTTACTCTTTTTCTTAGTAATACTACGACCGGGAAACAGACTCCTTGCCAGCTGTCCGAATTTAAGCACCATTTCAAACTTGCCGTTGTCTATAGCGATTCTATGTCGAACAGCTCCTGGTCGGACAGGCTTTTTATCGTACTCTCATCACATTCTGTTTTAAGGGTCAGGATCAGTTTCTTCCCCTCTCTTAACCATATGCTTCGGGACATCTCTGCATCTATATGAAAACCGAAGCGGGGGGGGTTGGACAATCTGGCTCTGGTGATACCCTGAAGGCAGTCAGCCAGGCAGGGTGATCCAAACACAGTCACAGCCAGTTCAGCGGACATCACTTTGCCCAGGTATTCTTCTGCAATAACCGCCATTCTGGTAGCCAGATGGAGATCCCGACATTCTTCCCGGTGATGCACCAGAGCATGTCTGAACATAAGCTCCTGCCGCATTTCCCGGTTTTGCCCCATGATATACGGAGTATCTGGCGAAAACACTATGTCATTCTCATAGTAGGGCTTAATATCTATTACCGGGGTCCCCCCTATAGCATCCAGTCCCTGCACATAGAGTCTGCCCTCTTCCACTCTGTCCAGTCGGGTCAGGCACATGGCTACGGGATTGGGGCGGCTATAGGTCCGCAGAGCAAAAACCCCATACTCGGGCAGGTTGGGATTAATCTTCTTGGGCGAAGTCCTCAATACACCTCGAGGCGCTTGATGAAACCAGGCCAGAATCCAAATATGGGAGTTTTCCTCGATGCCTTTCAGGGCTTCCTGATATTCAGGATAAACCTGTATAACCGCCGGGGTGCCTCCTACCGGCATCTGCATTGGATCCTGGAATTCAGATAATACTATTCCTACCGGGTTTAAGAGAATTTCCTTCATAATAATACCTCCCGCTTTCGATTCGGAGGAATATTGCCCTTGAATTTTTTGGGGCTTGACAATAATCCAATTTACCGAAAATATTACCCCGTTGGAATCACCAGAGATAAGATCAGCAGCCCAACTGGCTAAAAGCAGGGGTGGCCCCTATATGCTTTGAATAGCTTCCAGAGCACCGAGCTGAGTGGCCCGGCGGGCCGGAAAATATCCGGCGGCAATACCTACCAAACTGGTAAAAGCAAGAGCCAGTACACCCAGCCACCAGGGAACCAAAGATATACTGGTCATATCACCCGGTCCCATACCCATACCGGCCGAGAAATGCCTGCTCGCCAGGTTGATTATCCATGATCCCAGATAGCTTAGGGCAATCCCCAGCAAACCACCCCCCAACCCAATCAAAGCTGCTTCCAGAAGAAACATTTTGCGTATGTCATTAATAGTAGCTCCAATAACCTTCATTATACCGATTTCCCGGGTTCGTTCATATATGGCCATAACCATGGTGTTGGTAATTCCTATGGCCGCTACCAGCAATGATACCGCCCCTATTCCCCCCAGGATAGCCTGAGTAACTGCCATGGTCTTCTTGCTGGATTCCAATATATCATTTAGACTGCTGGCCTGATAACCCATGTTCATGATAGTTTCCTGTACTATCTGCACATCGTTAATATCTTTCACCTTGACTTTCACCTGCTGGTATTCGCTCTGTGTCGTCTGATATCTGTACCTTCCTGCCTCACCGCTTCGCTCCCACTTATTCTGATCTTTTACGATAGCCTCCATTTGTTTTATGGGTATAAATATACTGTAGGCATTTTCCCAGTTTCCCGCTTCCAGTACCCCAACTCCTTCAATCTTGTAGGTTTGAGCCGGCTCCCGGTTTTCCTGGGCATCATAAGGAGACGTCCTTTGTCCGTAAGATACATCATAAGTAATGGTGAATTTTTCCTGCAGCAGGTTCATATCCATCCCGCTTAATCCGGATTGTCCCCTGTAATATCCACTGGATCGGCGATCGTGGAACATATTGATTACTTCACTGCCAAATACCGCCACCAAGCCGTCTCCTGGCTGGAGCAGCCGTCCTTCGTCTAGCTTGTAATCCATTTTCTCCATCGCTTCAGGATCAATTCCTACCACCTCTACCTCTGCTGCATATTTCCTGCCAATAATCTTCCAGTAGTTCTGCATAATTGGAGTTACCGCTTCTACTCCGGGAATACTTTTAAAGGAGCTTACGGCATTTTCGTTAAGCTTTACTTCCTGCCCAGAAAGGCTTATGCTCCCTGATCCCATATAGCCGCCCCCCGAGTAGACAGTTACAATGTTAATGCTCCCCATTTGCATAATGGACTGTTTTATGGCTTCATTCATACCAATTCCCAGAGACAGCATGAGTACAATGGCAGCAGTGCCGATAACCACTCCCAGGATGGTGAGGAAAGTACGCAATTTCCTGCGTAATAAATTCTTAATTGCCATCTGCAGCAAGTCCCTGCTATTCATCTAATATTATCTCTTCATCTTTCTTCAATTTTCGCCGCCGAATCAGCCAGAATACGGCCCCAGCTGCTATTATCGCTGGAATTATGGCGTACCAGACTTTGAAAACCCTGCCGTTTTCCAAATCGCCAGGGATTTCTCCCGGGAAAGGCTCCATCATGCCGGCGTCTAAAACTTGCAGGGTAAAGTCCTTTTCGATGCTTTGTTTCTCCCCGGACTGATCCTCAAAGGTGAAAACCAGAATTCCGGCTAAAGTTCCAGGTTCCCGGGGTATAATGGTGGCATCATAATATTCAGTACTGCCAGGCTCCATATTACCTATAAATGCTGCCCCGCCCTCGGCTTCAAAATCGCCCTGAATTTTCACCATTAGGTTGCGCAGGGTTACCCGACCGGTGTTATAAAATTCACAGGATACAGGTACCGGCTGTCCTACCATTCCTTCACCAAATATCTGTACCTCTCCGATATCCAAGCGGTTGGTTTGTTTTACCGGAATGCCGATAAGCTCGCTGGTCTTATACTCTGTCCCCTCTTCATCCTCGTACTCCAGAGCGGCATCAATGGAATAGGTCTTGGCGGTGGCATCCGGTATAGTATACAGCTCAAGGCTTCTGGTCACGGTTTGCTGCGGTTCAATTCGGTCAATATAAAAGGTATTACTGGCATATACCGGGGTAAAGACGCTGCCGGTATCACTGGAACTCTCGCTTACATTTAAAACCACCTTGATATTTTGTACTGTTTTTCCGGCGTGGGTATTCATAAAACTCACACTCAAACTAAAGCTGTCTCCGGCTCTTACAATTACCGGGTCTGATACATAACGGTTAATAATAATCTTGGGAGCGCCGTTAAGGGAGCCCCCCTTTCCAACTGATACGAACACATCCTGGGTATCGCTGAATTCTTCTCCACTCTCATCTTTGTAGCTGACTTTGAGAGTTAGGGGGTAGGAGCCATCTTTGACTTTCGATCCCGGTTGAATCTGATAGAAGATATTGACTTCAGAGCCAGCGGCCAGATCATTAATGTATTGACGGCTTCCCCCGGAGCTCAATACTATTCCTTCATTGTTCAAGCCGGTAAGGTCTATATTAATATCTTTGGCTTTAAGACCACCACGATTAGAAACCAAAATCACTAATTGATAGTCTTCTCCGGTCTTTAATCCCTGCCCCCCCTGGGGAGTAAATACCAGCCGGGGAGATGTTTTGCCCCCGGTGACCCTGATATACAAAGTCTCACTGGAGGTAAACGATTCTCCGTCGGAATTACTATACTGGTAGTCAATTTTCAAAGGATAGGTACCGGCTTTAGCAGTATTGTCAACTTTAAGTTTCAGGTTTACCGTCCTGGTGCTCCCGTTACTAATGGTGCTTAAATAAAATGCCTGCTCCTGCAAAAAGCTAAAGGGAGCACTGACATCCTCGAAAGACATAGACATTAGCACCTGCTTGGCAGAATAGGAGCTCAGGTTTTTAACCTTTAGTTGGACCTCCAGTTCAGCACCGGCAGCTGCCTGCTGGGTTCCTTTATCAACCAATCTGATAACCGGAGCCTTATTTGCAGTTGTTTCATTTTCAATTTGGGTAGTCTGGGGTTCCTCTTCTTCAGCCTTAATTATCATGCCAATTACATGTGACACCTGCTGCTCATTTTCCTCACCGTCTTGGTAGTATTTGAATATCAGGGGGATTTGGCCGCTGCCCCCATTATATGCCATATCTAAAGTTATGGCAGCCTCCTGACCGGTGGCCAGAACTGAGGGATTTATTGGTATCTGGGAACCCTGGTTTCTGACAAAAAATGCATCACTATCGATCATCAGGTATAGGTTATTCAATGACTTATCGGAATTATTCCTTATCGTCAGGGTAAGGGTAAACATGTCTCCGGCCCTTATACTGGACTTGCTGGCTGAATAATCAATCAGTTCGATATCCAGGCCCTGCCCCCAGCTTAAGGGGGATAACAGACCAAACAATAATAGCCCCAGCAGCAATCCCGAAAGTACAACTTTACTCCTCTTACAGTTCTTCACCGATGATCTTCCTCTCCGTATTCATGATTTTCTCAATAATTCCGTCCTTCAAATATACAATTTTATCAGCATAGCTTGATAGCTCTACATCATGGGATACAATCAGGAGGGTCAGACCCTTTTCCCGTGCCATTTCGGTAATTAACCCCATAACCTCATGAGTAGTTCGGGAATCCAGATTACCGGTAGGTTCATCTGCAAATATAATTTCCGGCTGGTTAATAAAAGCACGTGCTATGGATACTCTCTGCTGCTGCCCTCCGCTCATTTCATTCGGCTTGTGATGCAGGCGGTCTCCCAATCCTACTTGATTGAGAATTTTTATGGCCATCTTTTCCCGATTCTTTCGGGGTAAGCCTTTAAAGACCAGTGGAAGACTGACATTTTCCAGGGCGGTTAAAGTGGGCAGCAGGTTATAGGATTGAAATACAAACCCGATATATTTTTTTCGCAAGCTGGTTAATTGAGTTTCGCTCATTTTTTCGATTTGGTATCCTTTAATCTTGATAATACCACGGCTAGGCCTTTCCAGGCCGGCCATAACATTTAACAGGGTAGTTTTTCCAGATCCGGACGTACCCAGGAGGCATACAAATTGCCCCGCTGGCACCTGCAGATCGATGCCATCCAGGGCCTTAATCCGTTCATTCCCCATACGATATATCTTTTTAGCTCCTCGAACTTCAATTATATACTCTTCCATTTTACCCACTCATTAATCCTTGTTCCATTACAACCTTATTTCTCTTGCTGCAGATTGTCTTCAG
This sequence comes from uncultured Syntrophomonas sp., assembly GCA_964501655.1. GTDB lineage: Bacteria > Bacillota > Syntrophomonadia > Syntrophomonadales > Syntrophomonadaceae > JAAYJK01. Next base: position 594 of record CAZCTN010000049.1, on the reverse strand, counting down.
AGATTAAACAACTCTGCAGGCATTTCCTATAGTAAGACGCATACCCCAGTCAAATCCTTACAGCATATAAAGAAATATTTTCCATACCCAAAAAGTAATCCTGCTGCCTGGATAAATGACATCCAACCAATTTCTAGACATAGTGAAGAGGACAGAACATACCGGCAACAAGCCAAACAGGGCAGCTCGAAATTGAACCACCCTGCAAGACCTCAATATTTACGATTTCTCCAGCACCAAACTAACCCCGAATGTTAATTTGCCCTTCATGCTTTACAATTTAAGAAGGAAATTCCGCTGTCCTCGCTAAAATAGAAGGGGGAGAAAAGATGCTCTCCGCCTCCTTAAAAGCTCAGGCTCCTTTTAATAAAACTCTTCCCGCTTATACCCTATCGGCCCAGGGACCATCGCTTTATACATTAGGTCCGGGGGCTCGAAAATTGTTTTTGTCTATTTGATTATCAATATTACAAAATCGACATTTAAGCAGTTATTCCTTTTTCAGCTGCTTTGTTTTTTCGGCCATATAATGGCATAGGTCCCCGGTTAAGATGGTTGCTTTTACTTAATGTACTATGCTAAAATAGCTTAAAT
>CAZCTN010000048.1:0-15381 GCA_964501655.1 uncultured Syntrophomonas sp. | reverse complement strand
GACAGCGACAGTGACAGCGACAGTGACAGCGATGCGGATGCCGATGCAGACGCCGACGAAGAAATATTCCTGGAAGATGCCGAGCCCTTTGGCGCTCTGGAAGTGGAGAAACAGGATATGGAAAACGATATTCCGACTCTGCCCAGTACCGGGGGAATAGGACAGAGTTTATTGAACGGATTATCCGCCCTGACTGTTGGAGCCGGATTGTGGCTGAGGAGACGCAGGCAATAGTTAGGAGCACGAATATAAAGCTCGGAAGAGTTTAGGCTGGAGATAGAATAGATATGGAGCTTGTTTGATATATAATATCAGCAAGCTCTATTATTATTTATTACCAGGTGTCGGAGGAAAATGAGGGCAGGATTATTAAGGTTGCTTGTATAAGTAAAACTTTAGTTACTCCTTGGCTATCATAATAAGGGGAACTGAACAAATTTACGATAAGAATGACAAAAGGGTTTAAGGAGCAGTTACATGGAAACATCAGCAATGAAAACTAAAGACCTTAAGAAACGAATGAATGAATTAAAAGAGAAGCTTATTGCCCAGGAAATCATAATAAGAGAGGAAATGGAATCACATTTTGGGGATAAACCTCGGTATGTAGTATTCATTTCCTTCAGTGACGGAGAATCCAGGGCTCAGGTTTGCAAAGGGATAGGCAATACCATGGACAGCAGCTGGAAAAATGCCAGTGATCTTACGAATAAAGCAATGAAAAAACTGCATATGGAACCGGTTTGGATCAAGGCCGATGTAGTTAGTGAAGTAAAAGAGTACCCATTGGAGGAGTTTATTGATTATGTGTCCGGGATTAAAACCAATTATTTCCGCGAAGGCATCTCCCTGGATAAGATGTTTAACTCTGCGTTTCTGGAACAGGAAGTAAACGCCAACGTATTTATTAACGAAGAAAAGGGTTCCCGGAAGAAAAAAATGGTCTGGAAAAACCTGAATTTCTATATAAAAAGCCATCGTGGGAGCAAATACAGCCTGGACGAAAGTGCCGTGCAGAATGTTTATACTTTTAAGACTATCGGTTTTTTTCATGATGGATTTTCCTGCCACAGTCTGAATAAGGGCTGGCTCAACAATGGCCGGCGACAAATAGAAAACATTGATAAAGAACTCATTATATCCATTCTGGAGCAATCCTCCCATTATCTATGCAGGCAAGTTGATGGTGCAGGGAGATTTCGTTACGGATATTTTCCCTGCTTTGATCGGGAGATTCCCGGTTATAATATCCTGCGCCATGCCAGTACCACCTATTCCATGATTGAAGCATATGAGATTACTAAAGATCCGGAACTGGCGGAAACTATCAAGCGGGCTTTGAATTATCTGGTAAGTGAAGAAGTGGAGTCCCTTGAAGGCATTGACGGTACCCGCAGGAGTTTTGTTATCGAACGCGCTAATGACAACGAGATCAAACTGGGGGCCAATGCCGCCGCTATCCTGGCCTTATCCAAGTATACTCAGGTGTTTGGGGACCGAAAATATATTCCGCTTATGCAGGAATTGGCTGAGGGTATCAATTTTTTCCACAATAAACATGATGGGTCCTTTGTGCATGTTCTTAATTTCCCGGATCTATCCATAAAGGAGAAATACCGTATTATTTATTATGATGGAGAAGCTGTCTTTGCTCTTATGAGATTGTACGGAATCGATAGGAATGAGCGCTGGCTGAGTATGGTGGAACAGGCTTTCAGGTACTTTATCCAGAATAATTACTGGGAGCATAAAGACCACTGGCTTAGTTACTGTTCTTATGAATTGGTGAAATACAAACCGGAGAGGCAGTACTTTGATTTTAATCTTAGAAATGCCAGTGGTATTCTGGATTTTTGCCTGAGCCGGGAAACTACATTCCCGACCCTGCTGGAACTGCTCATGGCTACCTATAGTATGATCGACAAGATGAAAAGCGAGAATTTGTATCCTGATGTACTGATATCCTTTGATGAGGACAAGCTGGTGAGAGCCATTGAGCATCGGGCCGAGCATCAATTAAATGGGTTATATTTCCCTGAAATGGCCATGTATTACAAGGTGCCTAATAATATACTGTGGGCCTTCTATATTCGCCATCACTCTTTTAGGGCCAGAATCGATGATATAGAACACAACATCTCTGGATATTGCAGCTATTATCATCAGCGGCTGAATAAATAACGGAAAGCATTTCTTTCGGTCGGCAGTTTAAATGGACATGTGGGTATGGAAATGAGGGAACAGAAGATGAATGACATGGAAGTGAATTCGGTCAATCATTGGACAGCTGATTTACTGGCCGATTTGCTGCAGGGCGAATGGATAGTCAGGCCTTCCCAGGACTGGCGCTGCGGGAACCTGGCTATAAACGAACATGGATGTGTTGGGAACGACACCCTTTTTATAGCTATTGATAAAGAAAGATGGCTGCAGGGATCCGGGAACCGAGGCGTGTACGCAGATTGGACCGATACCCATACTACCGTGGCAAGATTCCAAAAGAAAATAGTCGGTGCAGTAGTGGAACGCCATATTGAATCCTTGGACCCCTCTATTCCACAGTTGCGGGTAGAAAATACTTATGAAGCAATCAGAGCTTTAGGGACTTATGCCCGGGAGAACTACAGCGGAAAAATAATCGCTGTTACCGGAACGGCAGGTAAGTCAACCACTAAAAGAATGTTGCATCATTTATTGGAAACAGAGTCCCGGGTCATCTCCACCTATGGAAATCATAATACCCGAACCGGTGTCCCGCTGACCCTGGGCAGGTGTATTACTCAAAGTGAGTATTGTGTCCTGGAGGTAGCCATATCTGCTTTATGGATGAGATCGGGGGGGATATGCCGATTGGCGCGGCCTCATGTAGCCATAATAACTGAGATTGCTTTGGGACAGTCAACTGATAGCGTTAACAGCACACGAGAGACGGCCAGGATGAAAGCGCGTATCGCTCAGGGAATTGAACCGGGTGGGATCGCCATATTAAATCGCGATATGGAAGAATATGATCTGGTTAAGTCGGAGGTAGAAGCCCATGGCGCAGGGTCATTAAGTTATGGTTTTCATGAGACGGCCGATGTCCGGGTGTTGGAGTGGCAGGCGGTTAGGGGAGGGTCTTGGGTTACGGTTCAGATTGAAGATAGCAGGGTTACATACTATTTGCCAGTACCGGGAAAAGGAATGATCTCCAATTCTCTGGCGGCCCTAACTGCGGTGCATACTCTGAGGATCAATCCGGAGAAAGCAGTACAGAGTTTTGCATCCATGCTAAATAACGAGGCGGTATTGGAATCCTTAACGGTTGACTTGCCCGGGGGCGGCAAAGTACATATTTTGGACGATAGTCATAATGCAACAATAATATCCATGAAGTCAGCCCTGGAGGTCTTTAAGGAGAATGCTGGTTCATATACCGGAAGAAAAATCTGCGTTTTAGGGCGTATCGTGAACCTGGGGGAAAGTACAGAACTACTGCACAGGGAACTGTCCCAATCAGTAATCGAATCTGGAGCCGATATAGTTTTTGCTTATGGCCGGGAAATGCAGTATCTTCTGGAGGAATTGCCCCAGCAGCTGATAGGCGGCTTTTATGGGGACATTAAAGCCTGTGCCCGGGCAGTGGCAGACTACCTGGAAGACGGGGATTATATACTGTTGAAGGGATCAAGAAGAGCCAACGATTTTGGAAAGATTCGCCTGTTTCTGCTGGAGGCCATTAAGGACAGCAATTCGACCGGGGTGAAAGGTTCCTATTATATACCATACTCCAGATATGGGGTTCAGGCGGTTGATGGCTTAAGCGGTGAGCTTATCTGGACAGAAGGAAACCCTTATGCAGAAGTGGATCAGGGTATCGGCGGAGCAGTACTGCTGAACTTGTTGCTGGGTAAAATATCCAGCGGGGCCATCAAGTTAAATGATTATCAGACTATTACTTCAGTTCCAGCCAGGGAGTCGAAGTTCTCAGGAGCTATTGGCTTGGAGGAAGGAGAGAGCGCATCGGTTCATTTGCTGCTCAGTGCCTTTATCTGCTGTAGTGCTCCGGATGCGATTCTGGCCCTGGCGGAAAAAATAGCAGGCAGCACCAATGACGCTTTTCAATTAATGACCAAGGTATCCTCAAAATGGGGATTGAGTCCTCATGCCTTGAAAAATGTAACCGGCAGACCGATAAAGGCAAGGCCTCAATCTTTTAATATCAGCGATTTGAATAAAGTTGGCTTGCAGCTGGCTTCCTGGCCCATGGCTTACTTAAAGATGCTGAACACCAGCACCGTGGAATATAAGGGCAGATTATTTTCTTCTTCCAGCAACCTTATTGCTGGAGCCAGGATTTTTGGAGCATATTTATTTGGCACCAACAATGGAGAAGGGATTGCAATTACTTTTATCAAGAACCGAAAGATCATACTTTCAGTATGTGGTGCCAGAGACAGCTTTCATCGCGATTACTTGCTGGGCAGAGTTATAGACCGGCTGAACGAAAGGGAAGAAGCAGATAACAGAGCAACAAGAATGAAGACTATAGAGGGTGGAGAGGTTGTTATTAATATATTGGGAGACACCTATTTTGGAGAAGATTACACTATCAAGCGTCAGAAGCGAGGGCAGGAAGATGCCCTCACCAAATATGGGTATGATTATACTTTTCAGGGCCTGGTGCCCCTGCTGGAAAAGGGCGATTATAATATTGTTAATTTTGAGGCAGTACTGAGCAATCTTAAACATTCTCCCTTGCAAGGGATCAAACCATTTGTGCTGCGCGGAAAAGTTAAGGAAAGTATAGCGGCTCTGAAGAGATTTAATATCCATGGTGTTACTCTGGGAAACAACCATGCCATGGATTACGGCGCTCCCGGGTTGGATGATACCTTAAAGGCCTTTGAACGGGCAGGGATATCAGCGGCAGGGGCAGGATATAACGGCAAGGATGCCAGTGAACCCCTGCGCTTGAAGATGGCAGATTCCGAACTGGTTTTTTACAGCGGATACTGGTACCGAGGGCCGGGGCATCACCTTTTTGATATGTATGCTCTGGGTAATAAGCCCGGGGTAGCCTGCCTGAGCGGAGAAATAATTGACCGGATTAAAATGGAAAAAGCCGATAATCCTCATGCCTTTATCATTGTTATTGCTCATTGGGGAATAGATTTTCGGGAAGTGCAAAAGCAGCAGAGAGTTTATGCCAGACAGCTGCTGGATAGCGGAGCAGATCTTATCATAGGTCATGGAGCTCATATGATGCAGACTATAGAACAAATAGACGGTAAATGGGTTATTTATGGAATTGGCAATGCTGTGTTTAACAGCAACGGAGAATATGAGAAGAGAAACGCTCCTCCATACAGTTTTCTGCTTCAGCTAAGGATCACCAACTGGGGGGATAAATCAATCCGGCTTTATCCTCTGTTCTGCAATAATTTGAAAACCTTCTGGCAAACTCGTGCGGTAGATAGGGAGCAGTTTAAAGAAGTCATTGAGTATCAAGCTGCAGCCGGGACTGAGATGCAAAAGTACATTATAGATACTGATGCTTTTGGCCCTTATATGGAAACCAGGGTTTAGTGATTACAGGCCACCCGCCCTTCGATAACACAGTATTCCCTGTTTGCCGGCAGACAACTTCGATTAAATACGGGATTGCTTAACCCTCGCCGTTATCCTGAATATCGCCATTAATAGTTGTGCCTGTTTCAGGATGACCATGCAGCACCTAAGCATGGCCGTTCATTACCAGCGGCGTTCAGGGGGGGGCCAGTATTCGAGGGGATCAGGGCGGGGTTCCGATATATAGGTGAGATGATAATGGGTGGATTGCTTTATCAGCAGCCGGGGTTCAGATAAATTGAAGGCAGCATAGAGCGATCCGCCGCAGGAAACAACCAGCGGCAGCCAATAAACCAGTCCGCAGCTCTTTGACAGGGCTGACCAGGAAATAAGCATTATTAGAATCTGTACCAGCAACAGGATGGCCAGCAACCCGCTGTATGGCAATTTAACCTGACTATTCATCATATCGGGATTATTGACTATTTATCTTCGGTCCAAACCGGATTTCAAGCAACTTTTGTTCATGAGCCGCTTTGTGGTACTATTTAAAACGAGGCGGAAAGATGTGCTTTGCTCCGTTAAGGGGTCGGATTTCTATCAAGAAGACAGGCGGCGGGTTGAAACTGCCCGGTTGACAAAGCCTGAATATGTTATTGAGAAAGGGGGGATGGGCCGGTATTAAGTGACTGCCGGCAGATAATATGAACAAGTATTTTGAATATCCGGGCTTAGCCTCGATCTCAGCCCTATTGACCCAGGAGGTTTTTAAATATACTATCGGAACCATACTGATACTTCTGACTTTTTTAATAGTTAATAAACTGGCGAAGAAATATCTTTTCCCCTGGGTGGGAAAATTTACTCAAAAGAGTCAGACTGACCTGGATGACAAAATAGTAGCTGCTTTCTTTAAGCCCCTAGAATGGCTGATCTTATTGACCGGGGTATTCGTGGCTTTGCGTTACCTCCCGTTAAGTATCGGCGCGGATAATCTCATCCTGGATATATATCGCTCGGCGGTGATCGGTCTGATAGCCTGGGGATTTTACTCCCTGGCAGGCGGAGAGTCCGTATTATCAAAAGAATTCAAAGAGAGATTTCAGATAGATGACATACTTATTGCTTTTCTATCCAAGGTAGTGAGATTTATTGTATTAGCCCTGGCCCTGGTGGTCATAGCCCAGGAATGGGGCTATGAAGTTAACGGTTTTATCGCCGGATTGGGCCTGGGGGGATTGGCTTTTGCCCTGGCCGCTCAGGATATGCTTTCCAACGTATTTGGAGGAATAGTGATTATAATGGAAAAGCCCTTCTCTATCGGAGATTGGGTAGAGACTCCCAGTGTAGAAGGAATAGTGGAAGACATCAGTTTTCGCAGCACCAAGATAAGAGCATTTGATCAGTCGTTAGTTACTGTACCCAATTCCACTCTGGCCCGGGAACCCATCACCAATTACGCCCGCATGGGGAAAAGACGCATCCGGTTCAGCCTGGGGGTTACTTACGATACCCCGCGCTTGAAACTTGAGCAATGTGTCGGCAGATTAAGAGATATGCTGGAAAATCATCCTGAAATAAATCAGGAAAGGATCCTGGTTTACTTTGAAACATTTAATGACAGCAGCCTGGATATATATCTATATTTCTTTACCAATACCACGGTTTTGGAAGAATTTATGGCTGTGCGCCAGGATATAAATTTTAAAATAATGCAGATACTGGAAGAAATGGAGATAGACGTGGCATTTCCCAGCCGCAGCATCTACCTGGAAAACTTGCCCCAGCCCAAGGAATCAATCGGGGAAGATTCCCAATTGATATCTTGACCACGGGTACAGCCTGATATATTCAGCATACTTCTTAAACGGGAGTTTTCCGGCTGGAACTAATTATGATCAAAATGTTTTACCAACAGGAATGCGGGTATAGCGTGTAGAATCTTATTGGGTAGTTGGAGGGGGGATGGATATGAACAGGCTGGAAGAATTAAATATGCAAATCGATGAGGTAAAAGGTTTTTTGCTTAAGACTCATCAGGATGTTAAGCTTGCCCAATATGCCGCTGATCAGCAGATTAATTTTCTTAAAAAGAAAGAAAATGAACTGGATTTACTAAGGGATCTGTTCAAAAACATGATTAATGAGAGAGAGCAGCTCAGTCCGGGCAGTATCACTGAGGAAGAAATAAAACTGCTTGAAAACTGCTGAAAAAGCTGACCAACGCAAGAACTGCCGGTTAAGATATAGCCGGCAGTTTTTTTCTGGGGAAAATAGTCGGCGGCAAAAGTAAAAAATGGAAAGAGAGTGAACTTATTGACCCGAACGAATGTTCTGCTATACTATATTAATACAATAAAAGTGTATGGGTGAGGGAAGATGCGCCGCATTATGTATTTGGAAACTGAATATGATCTGGCCGAAGCAGTACTGGACGAATGCAGTCGATATACACCCCTGGTGGAACCCCAGGAAGACGGCAGTCTGTTCTGCGATCTCAGCGGATGCGGTCCACCCCTGAACATAATAAAAGCTATAGTTAAAAAAAACTACTGTCTGTCTCGCCGGCAAGCCCGGATATCACTGGCATCATCCCGCATAGCAGCGGAAAACGCCTTGAAACGAAGCAGACTGCCAAATGAAGAGCTGTGTTTGCGGGTAAAAAGGCGGGAAGCTATATTGGTGGAGGTCTTACCGGGCAGAGAGGAAGAGTTTATGTCATCTATCCCCCTGCGAGAGTTTACCGGTATTACTAGGCCGGAAGTCAGAAAGCTTGAACGGGCAGGATTTCATACCCTGAGTGAACTTCAGGGAGTGTCGGCAGAACGCCTGGCCTCCCTGCTGGGAAAAAAAAGCCGGAGCCTGGAGCGCCAGATACGTGGTATAGATGAAAGACCGGTTTTAGGCCTCTATCCTCGGCTGAAAATATCCTATCCGCTTTATTTCAGCGCCGGTAATTTTAGTGAGGCGCTGACTGCCGCTCAAATAGAGGAAGCGGGACAGACTTTGCAGTCTTTATTAGAGAAGAGGAATAGCGGCTGTATGCACCTAAGCCTGGAGCTAGGGCTGAAGGACCGGGTGAGCAGCCGGGAACGCAGGCTTAAAGGTCCGGAGTTCAGAGCTGAAGTTTTATCCGCAGCTATTATCGAGATGCTTAAAAAGGCAGAATTGGATTATCAGCCGGAGGAAGGCAGGATAATACTATCGGAAATATCGCTGCTGGAATGGCAGGAACAGGATCTCTTTTCCCTTTTGCCCGCTGAAAGAGAAGGCAGCTTGAGATTGGAAAAGACCATGGAAAGATTGGAGAGTCGTTTCCCCGGCAGTTTGTGCTGGGGAAAGGAAGAAGGAAGACGGGAAAAGATATTGGCTTGTTTCGATCCTTTAAGACTTGGTGTAATCAGATAATAATCCAGTGGGTTTAGAGGTGAAACAGTGGAAAAGTATCTGGTGATAGAAATTCAGTGCGATCCAGGGTCGGATAGGCCGTCGCAAATAATAATCGGCCGGGAGCCCGGCAAGAAAATAGAAAGTATCCTGGAGTGCTGGTATGATACCGGATGCTGGTGGGAAGGAGAGAGTGAGAAGCTGTTTTATCGTATTTACTGTCAGGATGGGGGAATGAGAGAAATATTTAAAGACCTTTCATCCGGAGAATGGTTTTTATACCGGATATACGATTAGGGGACGAGGAGTTGAGACCAGATGAGTTTTGTGCATTTGCACACCCATAGCCCCTTTTCTTTCCTGGATGGAGGCAGTGCCGTTGAAGAATTGGTGATCAGAGCTGCGGAACAGGATATGCCCGCTTTGGGGCTTACTGATCATGACAACCTTTGCGCTGCCGTAAAATTCTGTCAAGCAGCCCGGAAGGCAGGTATTAAGCCGGTGCAGGGGGTGGAGCTTACCCTGGATGGAGGCGGCCACCTTACCCTTCTGGCTCGCAATCATCGGGCTTATGCTTCCATTTGTTCGCTGCTTAGCCGGGCGCATATGGATAATCCCCGGGGCCAGCCGGCAGCAGCTTTAAGAAGCCTGGAAGAGCTTGAGGAAGTGATAGTTTTGTCCGGATGCCGCAAGGGAGAAATCAACCGGCTCATATTACAGGGGCAGCATCAAAAGGCTTGCTCCAGAGCCCGGGAATACCTGGATATTCTGGGAAAGGAAAATTTTTATATCGAACTTCAAGGCGGATGCCTGCCGGGAGATTCCTTTTTGAACCACCGGCTGATGGAATTGGCCGAACACCTGGGTATAGAGATGGCCGCCAGCGGCAATGTTCATTATGCCCGGCACCAGGACTTTAAAGTCCATGATCTTCTGACCTGCATCCGCACCCTTACCAGGGTTCAGGACATACATCCCCAGCGTCCGTTGAATGGAGAAAACTATCTCAAGCCTGTTTCCGAGCTGAAAAAAATCTTTGCATCTTTTCCCCGGGCAGTAGAAAATACGGTGCGTATAGCCCGGGAATGTGAAGCGGTATTTGGGAATAATCAAACCCATCTGCCACGCTGTTCCGATCTGAAAGGGGAGAGGCCCGGGCAGAGGTTAGGCAGACTGGTTTTTGAAGGAGCCCGGAACCGTTATGGCAAGGTAAGCCGCCAGGTCAGAGAGCGATTGGAGAGGGAACTTGAAGTCATAGACAAGCTAGGTTTTGCAGATTATTTTCTGGTGGTAGAAGACGTGGCCCGTTATGCCCGCAGCCGGGGGATACGCTACGCCGGACGCGGTTCGGCAGCTGACTCGCTGGTGGTTTACTGCCTTTATATATCGGAGGTGGATTCCCTGCAGCGGGGGCTTTTGTTTGAACGCTTTATGAGCAGTGAAAGAAAAGGGCTGCCGGATATAGATATAGATTTTGAGTCCCGTTACCGGGACCAGGTAATTGATTATGTCTATCGTCGTTATGGATCTGAACGGGTGGCCCGGGTGGCAACCTATAATACCTTCCAGGCTCGTTCAGCCATAAGGGATCTGGGCAAGGCTCTGGGTTTCCCGGAAGAAGAAATAGCTGCTATAGCAAAGCAACTGCCTCATATTCATGCGGATCACATACGCAAAGTCCTGGGTACTCTGCCTGAATTAAAAAATAGCCCTCTGCAGGAAGAGCGCTTTCGCCTGCTGCTGGATGTAAGCGAGAAGATAGCAGGATTTCCCCGTTTCTTGGGCACCCATCTGGGTGGGGTGGTGATAAGCGATGTGCCGCTGCTGGAGTTGACACCGTTGCAGAAGTCGGCTTTGGGTCCGGTCATAACTCAGTTCGATAAGGATGATGTGGAAGAGCTGGGATTGGCTAAACTGGATCTCCTGCCCCTGCGCACCCTGAGCGTTATAAGTGACGCCGCCCGCTGCATCCAAGAATCAGGGCAGCCGTTCAATTATGAATATATTCCCCTGGATGACCCGGCCAGCTATGAAATGATTAACCGGGGTGAAACCATAGGGGTTTTTCAGTTGGAAAGCCCGGCCCAGAGAGCTCTGCAGTCTCATTTTAACGCCAGCCACATGGAAGACATGGTAGCCAGTATGGCTCTGATACGGCCTGGTCCCATCAAGGGGAACATGGTAGAACCGTATATTGCCCGCCGACATGGTCGGGAGGAAACAACTTATCTGCATCCGCGCTTGAAGCCCATACTGGAAAAGACATACGGAGTAGTGCTTTTCCAGGAACAGGTCATAGAGATCGCGGTTGCTATCGCGGGATTCAGCCCTGGAGAAGCTGACCGTTTGCGCAGAGTGATGACTCATGCTCGTTCGGAAAAAGTAATGCAGGAAATCGGAACTGAATTTGTAGAACAGGCGGAGAAGAATGGAGTAGACAGTGATCTGGCCCGGGAAATATTTGCCTGTATAAGGGGATATGCCAGTTATGGATTCTGTGAAGCCCATGCCGCCGCCTTTGCCACTACCAGTTTTAAAACTGCCTATATGCTCCGGCACTATCCAACCGAGTACTACACAGCTATTTTGAACCATCAGCCTATGGGATTTTACCCCCCTTACATTATCTGCAGCGAAGCCCGCCGCCGTGGAATATCCATACTCGGGCCGGATGTTAATGCCAGTGCTGCGGACTTCCGGACCGAGGGGAAAAGGGCTATACGGGTAGGGCTAAAACAAGTTCGGGGCATAAGCCGCAGTGATCTGCAGAATATTGCCGAAGAGCGCGCTAAGAGTGCTTTCCAGAGTCCCCTGGAATTTATGGAACGCAGCCGGGTTAATCGTGATGTTATGGAAAACCTAATTAAGTGCGGCGCCCTGGATAGTCTGCATGAAAATCGCCGCCAGATGCTGATGGAGGTACCGGTATGGATGGAAGAGATGCAGAATAGAAGCAACAGGGCACCGGTATTGTTTGAGAACCAGAGCGGAGGAGGAGTACCTGATTTTGAGCGCCGGGAAAAAGAGCTCCTGGAGCGCCAAATATTGGGGCTGGACATAAAAAGCCACCTGATGGCGGAACTGCGGAAAGAACTGGCTGAAAGGCAGATATATTCCAGCCGGGAGATAAAGAAAATGCCCCATGGGAAAATAGTGCAGACAGCGGGGACTCTTTTTCGCCCCCATCGCCCACCTACCCGCAGCGGCAAAATAGTGGTTTTCTTTTCCCTGGTCGATGAATTTGGTCTTATTGACATAAGCCTATTTGAATCAGCTTACATGAAATACGGCGAGGTTATCTTCGGTGAACAGAAGGCCCCTATACTGGTAAAAGGAAAGATTAACCGCAGAGGAAACGGAGTCAGCATCTCCGCTTACAGACTCTCCTTTCTGTCAAAGTAACCAGGGAGACCATTTGTCTTACAAAGAAGGATTTTGGGAGCAGGTGTGGAATAAGATGTTATTGCAGGGGGAAATTGTACGGGAATCTTGATTATATGTGAAAATATGGGGACAATGCTTATAATTAAGGCTCGATAGGTTAAATATTATTATAGCTAATATACAGCTGGCTGCCGGAAAGCATCCAGCTTTAAAAGGAGGATATATAATATATGAAGCAGGATATCAGCACAACGAATCCGGTTGCCGAAGAAGAGATAAAGGTTGCCGAGTTACCTACTAATTTTATTCAAGATATTATCAGTGCTGACTTAAAAGCCGGTAAGAATGGAGGAAGAGTGCATACTCGTTTTCCGCCTGAACCTAACGGTTATCTGCACATAGGGCATGCCAAATCTATTTGTCTCAATTTTGGCCTGGCCCTGGCTAATGGAGGTTTATGCAATCTGCGTTTTGATGATACCAACCCTAGCAAGGAGGAAGTCGAGTTTGTCGATTCCATTATGGAGGATGTGCGATGGCTGGGATTTGATTGGCAGGATCGACTTTATTATGCTTCCGACTACTTCGATCAGCTTTATGATTGGGCTGTAGAGCTTATCAAGGACGGCAAAGCCTACGTTTGTGATTTGAGCGCGGAAGAAATTCGAGCCTATCGCGGGACTTTGACTCAACCCGGGCAGAACAGTCCTTACCGTAATCGTACAGTGGAAGAAAACCTGGATCTTTTACTGCGTATGCGGGCCGGGGAATTCCCGGAAGGTTCCCGGGTTTTGCGAGCTAAAATTGATATGGCCTCCCCTAATTTAAACATGAGGGACCCGGTATTGTACAGGATAATGAAACAACCCCACCATCGGACCGGCGACAAGTGGGTAATTTACCCTATGTATGACTATGCGCATCCTCTTTCGGATGCTATTGAGGCTATTACTCATTCCATATGCACACTGGAATTTGCTGATCACCGCCCCCTGTACGACTGGCTTATTGATAATGTAAAACCGGAGTCCGAACCGCACCAATATGAATTTGCCCGTTTAAATCTCAGCTATACCGTGATGAGCAAAAGAAAGCTGCGGGCACTGGTCGAACAGGGATATGTAAAGGGATGGGACGATCCGCGTATGCCTACCATATCCGGTTTGAGACGCCGGGGATATACCCCCGAAGCTATCAGAGATTTTTGCGAGAGGATCGGGGTAGCCAAGAGGGACAGCACGGTGGATATAGCATTGCTGGAACATTGTATTCGTGAGGATCTTAACCGTAGGGCATCCAGGGTGATGGCAGTACTGCATCCTCTGAAGGTAGTAATACAGAATTATCCAGAGGAACAGGCGGAGTGGCTGGATATCGAAAACAATCCGGAAACTCCGGAAAGCGGTACCCGCAAAATACCTTTTGGCCGGGAGCTGTATATAGAACAGGAAGACTTTATGGAAGATCCCCCGCGTAAATTCTTCCGCCTTGCTCCCGGGCGAGAAGTCAGGCTGAAAGGAGCCTACATCATTAAATGTGAAGAAGTGGTAAAGAGTGATGAAACCGGTGAGGTAATAGAATTGCGATGCACTTACGATCCTGATACCAAAAGCGGCGGTCCCGCAGCGGCCCGGAAGGTCAAAGGAACTCTGCACTGGGTATCAGCCCAACATGCGGTGAAGGCGGAGGTGCGGCTCTATGATCACCTGTTTTTACCCGAAAATCCGGATAATGACGACGATGGCAGAGACTTTACCCAGAAACTCAATCCAGATTCATTATCAGTAATAGATAACTGTATGCTGGAACCGGAGGTGCAGAAGGCTCTGCCTGCCCAGCGTTTTCAATTCCTGCGTCAGGGATATTTCGTGGCAGATCTGGACAGCAAACCGGATGCCATAGTTTTTAATCGGATTGTACCTTTGAGAGATACCTGGGCCAAAATACAGAAAAAAGCTTAAACAAGGGCGATAATTTCTAGACGTCAGCCTGTCTGGGAAAGGGGTGTTTATTCACATGGAGGACAAGAAAAAATTTACTGCCATACTGGAACAGATACTACAGGAGATTAAGAGCCTGGATAACAGGTTGAGCAATATAGAAAACCAGTTTAGTTTGATAAAGAAAGATATGGAATCACTGGATAGCAGCATGGGGGAAATCGAAGAAAATATAAGCAGCATCAATGATACCGTTAGTTCCATAGAAGTAAATATAAGCAGTATGGCTATGGATTCTCTAAACGACTTGTAGGCTGTAATGAATTCTGCGGTCAGGGGGTTTCCATCTGACCATTTTTGTCTGTTTACAAGTGAAAATCAAGAAAACACTTCCCCCTTAGCTATTTCAGTTCGCCCCGAATAATTAAGCGATTATACTTCCCGTCTGCGGGTCTGATTTTGGGGTCGCAGGTGGTCAAGGTGATGACTGGTTTATCGGTGGATTCTATAACACTCCAATCTTTATCATGGGTGATATAATTCAAAGATACCTGGTAATTATACACCGTATCTCCCATGTACAGTATAATGGAATCTCCAGGCATAAGTTTATCCAGGTGCCAGAAAGGGGAGCCATGAGTATTGCGATGACCGGCGATGCAGACATTGCCGGTGCTGGGATGATTGCTTTGGGGATAGAAGCCTATGCCCTGCTTGAGAACCTCATCCGATACTCCGTACAACACATCCAGCTTTAAACCCAGACTGGGAATTTCCAGCACAGCAGTTGAATCCGGAGGCAGGCTTCCCTGACCCAGGTAAGTGGAAGCGTCATTACCTGCGGTACTGGTTTCATCAGGCTCCCCATCGGAGACTTCCGGGACTATCTCTTCCACTGCCCGGGGGGCTTTGAATACTTCGTGATATACACCCTGCAGGTAAGGAAAGGCAACTATAGTTATCCCGCTCAGTATAAGCAGAACAGCAATAACCGATATTATTATTCGCTTGGACGGCCTCTTGTTTTCAGCAGGTTCCATAATTTACTCCCCTCAAATCCTATTGACATTACATTATATATTGTCGCAAAAAGCAGCCAGACAAAGCAAGAAAAAAACAT
>CAZCTN010000047.1:0-16298 GCA_964501655.1 uncultured Syntrophomonas sp. | reverse complement strand
TTTTCGGGCTTCCTAAGGCTTTTTCTTTTATGCAACTGTCAAAGACCCGGGTTAAGCATTTATGGCCTAAATACTACGGTTTTATATATAGTAAAATACATTATTAACAAACTCATGTGATATAATATAATCAAGTTAAAAGATATATCAGGAGATTTTTTAACTACGGCGGGACAAAAATGCCCCTTGGTAAGAGCTTTGTCCCGCATATAGTCAACAAAGATCGGGGTTAAGCAATGAATAAAATGCTTTTGGTCCTGGAGCGCCTGGCTCCCGAAGCTATAGATTTGATTGATACCCGTTATCGGATTCTAAGACATATCTACTATCATGAGCCGGTGGGCCGACGGCAATTGTGCAAGGAACTGAACCTATCCGAACGCTTGGTGCGAAGTGAAATCGAAAAGTTAAAAGTTCGGGGAGCAGCTGTTTCTGCCCCTGCCGGCATCAGCCTCAGTCAATCCGGCCGGGAACTGCTGCAGGACATAAGTGAAATTGTACCCTCCCTGTTTAGTATTCAGCCCCTGGCAGAGAAAATCAAACAGAGCTTTAATCTGCAAGAAAGCATAATTGTTCCGGGGGATTCCAGCCAGGATCATCTCAGCCTTAAGGATCTGGGACGGGCAGCAGCCGGTTATCTGAGAAAAATACTGAAACCGGACAGTGTGCTGGCAGTGACCGGCGGGACTACTCTGGCCGCCATGGCAGCAGCCATGAAAGGCAGTACGGATATGAAAGACGTACTGGTAGTTCCGGCCCGCGGCGGCTTGGGGGAAGGGCTGGAACAGCAAGCAGGCACTATAGCTGCGAAAATCGCCGTCACCCTGGGAGCTCAGTACCGACTTTTGCATATTCCCGATAACATAGAGGAAAATACCGCGGAAATTCTAAAAAAAGATGTACATATCAAAGAAATCCTGCAGTTGATCAAAACCAGCAGCATATTAATACACGGAATAGGGCCAGCTCTGGAGATGGCGGCCAGGAGGGGCTTAACTCCCCCGATTATGGCTATGCTGCAGGAAAAAAATGCTGTTGCCGAAGCATTTAGATATTATTTTGATGAAAAGGGCAACATAGTATATGAAGTTCCGGGCATAGGACTGGAGATGAGTGACCTGGGCAATATTGAGACGGTTGTTGCGGTGGCTGGAGGCAGGAAGAAAGCGGACGCTATCAAGGCGGTTTTAAGTCACGGCCAGCTCGATGTTTTAATCACCGATGAGGGAGCGGCCAGAGAAATCATGAAATAAATTGGAAAGGGTGGTCAAGATGACGATCAAAGCTGCTATTAATGGGTTTGGACGTATTGGGCGACTGGTGGAGCGGATAGCGCTGGAAAGAGATGACCTGGAAATTGTAGCCATTAACGATCTGGGTGATGCCCCAAGCGCAGCACACTTATTCAAATATGATTCCATATATGGCCGCTATCAGGGTGAGGTTAGTTTTGAGCAGGATAGATTGAACATCAGCGGCAAAACCGTCAAATACCTTTCGGAAAAAGATCCTGAGAAACTGCCATGGAAAGAACTGGGGATAAATATAGTTATCGAAGGAACAGGAGCTTTTCGGAGCAAGGACAAAGCCTCCAAGCATTTGAAGGCCGGAGCAGAAAAAGTCCTGATTACCGCACCGGGCAAGAAAGTGGATTTTACCATGGTAATGGGAGTAAACCATCAGCAATGCAAACCTGAATACCAGGTCCTGTCCAATGCCTCCTGCACCACCAACTGTCTGGCTCCAGTGGCCAAGGTGCTGCTGGATACATTCGGTATCCAGCGGGGGATGATGACCACCGTACACTCTTACACCAACGATCAGCGCATACTGGATTTGGCCCATGATGACCCCCGAAGAGCCCGGGCGGCTGCCTTATCCATGGTTCCAACCACTACCGGTGCCGCCAGTGCCCTGGGCCTGGTCATACCGGAACTGGAGGGTAAATTCGACGGAATGGCAATCAGAGTTCCTACGCCAACCGTGTCCCTGATCGACCTGACGGTGGAATTGGGCAAATCAGCCTCAGTCCAGGAGATCAACGACGCTTTTAAACAGGCTGGCGAGAACGAGATGAAGGGTATTCTACGATATACCGAAGAGGAACTGGTATCCACTGATTATCGCGGAGAAAATCATTCTGCTGTGGTAGATGGTCTGCTGACCATGACCATGGGGGACAGGATGGCCAAGGTCATCGCCTGGTATGACAATGAATGGGGTTATTCCATGCGGGTTGTAGATGCGGTCTCATATATAGGCAAACTTTAATTTGATTGATATATGCGGAGGTGTAAGTAGTGAAAAGTTTGCGTGACCTGGAGCTTAAGGGAAAACGAGTATTGATGCGGGTAGATTTTAACGTTCCTACCGACAAGGAAAACAACATCCTGGATGATGCCAAAATAGCCGCTGCCTTGCCCAGTATTCAATACATCTTGCAGCAGGGAGGCCGGCTGATATTGATGAGCCACCTGGGACGCCCCGGGGGCAAGAAAAACGGTAAATACAGCCTGGATAAGGTAGCGGCCCATCTGTCCGCTCTGCTTAACCTGCCGGTCGCTATGATACATGACTGCATAGGGGACGAGGTGCTGCAGGCGGCCAGCCGGCTGCAGGATGGTCAGGTCTTGCTGCTGGAAAACGTCAGGTATTATGAAGGGGAAGAGAAAAATGATCCGGAATTTTCCCGGCAGCTTGCTTCCCTGGGGGATGTTTTCATCAATGATGCTTTCGGCACCGCCCATCGGGCGCATTCTTCCACCACCGGAATAGCAGATTATCTGCCCGCTTATGCCGGGTTTCTGATGGAAAATGAAGTGGCCATGCTGCGAAAAGTGCTGGGAGAGGGGGAAAAGCCCAGGATGGCCATTCTGGGCGGAGCCAAGGTAGCAGATAAACTGGGCCTGATCCATAACCTGCTGGATAAAATGGATATTATACTTATCGGCGGAGGGATGGCCAATACTTTTCTCAAGGCCCTGGGCAACAACGTGGGCAATTCACTCTGTGAAGACAAGCTGCTGGACCAGGCCCGGAATCTGATTCAGGCTGCGCAGAGCAAGAACGTCCGCCTGGTGTTTCCCCAGGATGTAGTGATAGCGGAGGCCATTTCAGCTGACGCAGTGGCCGAGGTTGTGGACGTGGATGGAGTAGGAGCGGATATGATGATTCTGGATATCGGACCCCAGACCATAGCAGAATTCGAAAAACTTATTAAGGAAGCCAGAACCATAGTCTGGAATGGTCCCATGGGCGTATTCGAATATGAACAATTTGCCCAGGGCACCCGGGCTATTACCCAGGCTCTGGCAGATTCGCCCGCCACCACAGTTATTGGCGGAGGGGATACCAGCGTAATCGTACATGATCTGGGTCTGGAAGATGGGATCACTCATATCTCCACCGGCGGAGGAGCCACCCTGGAATTTCTCGAAGGCATAGCCCTGCCCGGAGTGGCGGTTTGTGAATAATAATTCCCGGCACAGTTCTAAAAGGGAGGTAGTTGGATGAGGGTTGCCCTGATAGCGGGAAACTGGAAAATGAATAAATTCCTTGACGAAGCCAGGTCCTTCGTCCGGGAAGTTGGGCCCATGCTGCAGGATGTCACTTGGGCTGAGGTTTTGCTTTGCCCCCCCTTCACTCTGCTTTATGAGATGCAAGGTCTCCTGAGCGGTTCTGATATTAAACTGGGGGGCCAGGACCTGTTCTGGACCGATAACGGAGCCTATACCGGGGAAATATCGGCGGCCATGCTTAGGGATGCCGGATGCACCTACGTAATAATCGGTCATTCGGAGAGAAGACAGATTATCGGGGAAACTGACCCGGTGATCAACCAGAAGATACTCCATGCTTTTTTCCGGGGATTGACTCCTATTCTGTGCATTGGAGAAACCCTGGAGCAAAGAAGGGCGGGAGAGGCGGAAAGGGTAGTGGGTGAGCAGCTGCAGGCGGCTCTGCAGGGACAGGCTCCGGAAGGGCTGGAAAAGCTGGTTATTGCTTATGAACCGGTGTGGGCTATTGGAACCGGGGCTAATGCCAGCGGACAGGATGCCCAGCAGATGTGCAGTTTTATCCGCCGCCGGATGGAACAGGATTGGGGTTCGAAAGTGGCTCAAGGGGTCAGGATTCTGTATGGCGGCAGCGTTAAAGCAGATAACATAGAAGAATTCATGCAGCAGGAGGATATAGACGGGGCATTGGTAGGCGGAGCCAGTCTTGATCCGGTAGTCTTTGCCGGAATAGTAAGGTTGGGTGCAAATGAATAAAATGAAACCTCTGGTTTTAATGATTTTGGACGGCTGGGGAGAAGGGGAGAACTGCCCGCGTAATGCGATTAGCCTGGCCCGGCCGGATAATTTTTATAGATTAAGGGATAAATATCCGGACACCTGTCTGAATACCTCGGGCAAATTTGTAGGCTTACCCTGGGGGCAGATGGGTAATTCGGAAGTGGGGCATCTGAACATGGGGGCCGGACGCATTGTATATCAGGAAATAACTCGCATCAATAATGCCATCGAAGACGGCACCTTTTTTGCCAATCCTGCTTTCCTGGCCGCAGCCGAGCAGGCTCGCTCCCAAGGGGGAGCGCTGCATTTAATGGGTCTGGTTTCCGACGGCGGAGTCCACAGTCACCTGGACCATATCTATGCACTGCTGGAATTCTGCCAGAGACAGAATCTGCCCCAGGTATATTTACATGCCTTTTTAGATGGCCGGGATACTGATCCTCATAGCGGGATGGAATTTGTAGAAAGACTGCAGAACCAGATGCAGGAATTAGGCATCGGCAAGATCGCCACTATAATGGGGCGTTTCTATGCCATGGACCGGGATAAGCGCTGGAATCGGGTAAAGGCGGCCTACGAGGCCATGGTGACGGGCAAGGGCAAGCTGGCCCTGGACGCCCTGACAGCCATCGAGCAGAGTTATCAGGCCGGGGTCAGCGATGAGTTTGTGGAACCGGTGGTTGTTCTGGACGAGTACGGTATACCCCGGGGTACCATTAAGGATGGCGACAGTATCATTTTCTTTAACTTCAGGGCTGACCGGGCCAGGGAAATCAGCCATGCCTTGACCGATGTTGATTTTACAGGTTTTGAACGGCTTAAATGTCCCGCTGCTTATTATGTTGGTATGACCCAGTATGATATAACCCTGAAGGCAGATGTCGCTTTCGTGCCCCAGAGCATGGAAAATACCCTGGGAGAATGGCTGGCCCGGCATGGCCTTAAACAATTGCGTATTGCGGAAACCGAGAAATATGCTCATGTCACCTTCTTCTTCAATGGAGGGGTTGAGCAGCCCAATCCTGGTGAAGATCGGATTTTGATACCCTCACCGCCGGTAGAGACCTACGACCAGCAGCCGGAGATGAGTGCCCGGGAAGTAACTGATAGGGTAATTGAGGAAATAGAACGGGATTATTACCAGGTGATAATTTTAAACTATGCCAATCCGGATATGATAGGGCATACCGGTAATCTGCCGGCAGCGGTAAAAGCCATAGAAACGGTAGATACATGCCTGCAGGAAGTGGTGGAAAAGGTTCTGGAAAAAGAAGGGATAGTGCTGATAACTGCTGATCATGGCAATTGTGAGGAGATGGTGTGTCCTCGTACCGGGGCATGTCTGACTGCGCATACTACCAACCAGGTTCCCTTAATCCTGGTATCCGAACATCACCGCGGATGCAGCTTGAAATCGGGCGGGTCCTTGCAGGATATAGCACCTACCATGCTGAAACTGCTGGGGATGGAAGCCCCTCCGGAAATGACCGGGCAAAACCTTGTCGAGAGCGGATGACCACAGTTAAACAGCGGAAATACATGCTGCAAGATTTGTCTTCAAAGAAAGGGGTAATAGTAGTGAGTGTGATAGCCGATGTATTTGCCAGAGAAGTACTTGATTCCCGCGGAAATCCTACCGTGGAAGTAGAAGTGATACTGGAAGATGGTACTATGTCCAGAGCTATGGTTCCGTCAGGGGCTTCCACCGGCGCTCATGAGGCCGTGGAGCTTCGGGACGGAGATGAAAAAAGGTACAATGGCAAAGGAGTCTTGAAAGCCGTCGAGAATGTTAATGAAATAATTGCTCCCGAGATTATCGGGATGGATGCAGTGAGGCAGATTGACATCGATACTCTAATGCTGGAACTGGACGGTACTGCTAACAAGAACAAACTGGGAGCCAATGCCATACTGGGGGTATCGCTGGCCGTGGCCCGGGCTGCTGCTCAGTATCTGGGAATCCCCCTGTACCAGCATATAGGAGGAGTCAACGCCCGGGAGATACCGGTTCCCCAGATGAATATAATGAATGGCGGCCAGCATGCCGACAACAACGTTGATATTCAGGAATTCATGGTAATACCGGCCGGAGCGCCTAACTTTGCAGAAGGGTTGAGGATGGTGGTGGAAGTCTACCATGCCCTGAAAAAAGTACTGAAGAGCAAAGGGCTGGCCACCGCAGTAGGCGATGAAGGAGGATTCGCTCCCAATCTGCCTTCCAACCAGGCGGCTCTGGATGCTATCATGGAAGCCATCGCCCAAGCCGGCTACCAAGCTGGCAAAGATATATACCTGGCCTTGGATGTGGCCGCCAGTGAAATTTACCGGGACGGCAAATACCACCTGGAAAGTACGGGCGAGATCTTGACTTCCGATCAAATGATCGAATTTTACGAGGATCTGGTCAATAAGTATCCTATAATATCCCTGGAAGACGGACTGGATGAAGATGACTGGGAAGGCTGGGAAAGAATGACCCGGCGGCTGGGCAGCAAGATCCAGCTGGTAGGTGATGATATATTCGTAACCAACACCGAAAGACTGGCTCGGGGAATTGAGAACGGTATCGCCAACAGCATACTGATCAAAGTCAACCAGATCGGAACCCTGAGTGAAACCCTGGATACCATGAATATGGCCAAAAGAGCCGGCTATACCTGTGTTATCTCTCATCGTTCGGGAGAAACGGAGGATGCCATCATTGCTGATATTGCAGTGGCCACCGGGGCGGGACAGATAAAAACCGGAGCCCCGGCTCGCACCGATCGGGTTGCTAAATATAATCAACTGCTGCGAATAGAAGAAGAACTGGATGTTTTTGCCCAGTACCGGGGCAAAGAAGTTTTCTATAGTGTCCGCCCTTAATTAGGACAGTGTATTGTTATATACAGCCTTTTTGTGTTAAAATATACTTTGGCTCTAGCCACGGATAGCTGGAAACGGAGGTGAAATCATGATAAAAACTGTTGCCTTGGTGTTTCAAGTTCTGATTGGACTCGGATTGATTGCGACCATACTTCTCCAGTCAGGTAAGAGCGCCGGACTGTCAGGCAGCATCGCAGGGGGAAGCGAAGCCCTGTTTGGAGGGAAGAAAAAAGGCCTGGATGAATTATTGGCCAAAATAACCGCCTGGTTGGTTGCAGCGTTTATGATATTGACACTGGTAATTGCTATGCTATAGCAGTATGCTGGATACAGGCAAAAAGTGTGATTTCACTTCGTTATTATTTATAAGGAGGCTTTGTTATAGTGTTTGAGAATCTATTATTGTACGCTCCCGCCGGGGGGGCGATTGCACTTCTCTTTGCGGTTTACCTGGTGGGGAGAGTCAACAAGGCAGATCCCGGAAATGAGAGAATGGTTGAGATAGCCGGACATATACATGAGGGCGCGATGGCCTTTTTGAGAAGGCAATATACTGCCCTGGCAGTTTTCGTATTATTTGTGTTCCTGGTGCTGGGATTAGCTCTGCCCAACAACAGCTGGCAGACTGCCATATGTTTTCTGGCCGGTGCAATCTGCTCAGCTACCGCTGGTTATATCGGCATGTCGGTGGCCACCAAGGCCAATGTCAGGACCGCCAATGCAGCCCGTACTTCCCAAAACGCAGCTCTGGGTGTAGCTTTTTCCGGCGGCGCGGTAATGGGCATGGCCGTTTCCGGATTGGGCCTGTTGGGCCTGGGAATACTGTACATAATCTTTGGAGAACCCTCCATCGTTAATGGATTTGCCCTGGGCGGCAGTTCCATAGCTCTCTTTGGCCGCGTGGGCGGAGGAATCTACACCAAGGCTGCTGATGTAGGCGCCGACCTGGTAGGTAAAGTTGAAGCCGGAATACCTGAGGACGACCCCAGAAACCCGGCCACTATTGCTGACAACGTTGGTGACAATGTGGGTGACGTAGCCGGTATGGGTGCTGACCTGTTTGAATCCTATGTTGGTTCGATTATTGCTGCCATGACTCTGGGTGCAGTAGGATTGGCTTTGTATGGCACAGGCGGAATATTCCTGCCGGTGGTTATAGCAACCGGGGGAGTTCTTGCTTCAATTGTCGGTACCTTCTTCGTAAGAACCGACGAAAAAACCAATCCCCTGAAAGCTCTGAATGCCGGTACCTTTGGTTCGGCCGGATTACTGGTTATTATGGCTTACTTTGCGGTTAAAAACCTGCTGCCTGCCCAGCATTTCGGAGTATTCTGGTCCCTGGTGGCCGGGCTGCTGGCAGGAACCATTATTGGGCTAGTTACCGAGTACTATACCTCGGATGAATACAAGCCGGTTAAGGGAATAGCCAAATCTGCCCTGACCGGGCCCGCAACCGTTATCATTTCCGGTTTGGGAGTAGGTATGTTTTCTACTTTTATTCCAATATTAATCATATGCGCCGCCATCGTAATAGCCTTCCTGACCGGCGGTCTCTATGGTATAGCCATGGCCGCGGTGGGAATGCTGGCAACCACCGGTATGGTAGTGGCCGTAGACGCTTATGGCCCCATAGCAGATAATGCCGGGGGGATCGCGGAAATGGCGGAGCTGCCCCATGAAGTTCGTGAAACCACAGACCGCCTGGATGCAGTAGGAAACACCACCGCAGCCATCGGAAAAGGTTTTGCCATCGGTTCGGCTGCTCTCACCGCCCTGGCCCTCTTAAGTGCTTTTTCACAGGTGGCAGGCGTGTCTTCGGTAAACCTGCTTAACCCCATGGTTATGGTAGGGGTACTGATCGGGGCCATGCTTCCCTTCTTCTTCTGCGCTCTGACCATGGGAGCAGTAGGAAGAGCCGCAGCGGAGATGGTAGAAGAAGTAAGAAGACAGTTCCGGGAAATCACCGGTTTGATGGAAGGAAAAGCGAAAGCTGATTATGCCCGCTGTGTAGACATCAGTACCCGCTCCGCTATCAGGGAAATGATCGTACCCGGGCTGCTGGCTATCATAGCTCCGGTGCTGGTAGGTGTATTTTTGAAAGGTGAAGCACTGGCCGGAATGCTGGCCGGTGCCATAGCTTCCGGCGTATGTCTGGCTATCATGTTGGCCAATGCCGGGGGAGCCTGGGATAATGCCAAAAAATATATTGAATCCGGCAACTATGGCGGCAAAGGCAGTGAGGCCCATGCGGCCGGAGTGGTAGGCGACACGGTAGGAGATCCCTGTAAGGATACCGCCGGGCCTTCATTGAACATACTCTTAAAGCTAATGGCGATAGTTTCGCTGGTATTTATTGCCCCGCTGCTGTAATAATAATGTAAATAGAATATAACCTAAGCAGCAGGCAGAAGTTCATCTGCCTGCTGAATTTTTATCCGGGCGGCAGGTTCTTATCACCCGCTTCGTTGAAGCAGTTTCTTCCGATGCCTCAAGATTTTGTCCATGCTGCTTTAAGTGCAGATATGGTATATAATGCAATTTAAAACCAAAGCAGGAAGCGATAGTATGAAAGCAACTAATATAAAGGCCAATCCCTTTTTTCTCCAGGGAAACAGCGACCAAGCCCTGTTGTTTCTGCACGGGTTTACCGCCTCACCCTCGGAATTACTGCCCACCGCCCGGCTTGTCCATGAAGCGGATGGCTGTACGGTGAGCGGAATCCTGCTGCCTGGGCATGGTACAAACCCGGCCGACCTCAATGCTACTACCTGGCAGGACTGGTATGAAGCAGTGCATAGTGAAGGGGAAAAACTTCTCAAGGAGTACCGTCATGTGTTTGTAGCCGGTTTATCCATGGGGGGGTTGCTATCTCTGCGGGCCGGTATTCACCTAAGCGGATTGAAAGGGGTGGCAGCTATCAATGCCCCGATCTTCACCCAGTACCGCTTGCTCTCTGCTCTCGCCCCCTTAATTCAGCATGTTATGCCTTACTTTACCAAAGGAGCCCGCAAAGAAAATGAACTGGCACGTGAGGGAAGGTTCGATTATAACTGCTATCCGGTCCGAGCATATACCAGTCTCACCGAACTGAGAAATACCATTATCGGCGAACTGGAAACTATGGAATTACCGGCTCTGTTGGTGCAGTCGCTGCAAGACCGGACGGTGAGGAGGGGGAGCGTGGAGTACATAAGAAGACAGCTCTCCAACAGCCCGGTAAAAATGGTGTCCTTGCCTAATTCCGGTCATATTGCTACTATGGATAAAGACAGGGATATACTGGCCCGGGAACTAATAGACTTTATGAAAAACCAATCCGGAAAGAGAACAGGAGGGTAACGTAATGGACAGAAATCAAGCCCTGGAGCTGCTGCATCAGCATTTGAAGAGTGAGAACCTCTTCAACCATTCACTGGCGGTTGAGGCCATTATGCAGGGTATAGCGGAAAAAATCGGTCAGGATGCGGACAAGTTCGGTTTGGCCGGTCTTCTGCATGACATAGATTATGACTCTACCGCGGATGATTTTCAGCGCCATTCCCTGCTGGGGGCTCAGATTTTAAGCGAAAAGGGCTTGCCGGAAGATGTAGTTTATGCAGTGAAAGTACATAATGAGGTACATGGCCTGCCCAGAAACAGCCTGCTGGACCATGCTCTGTATGCAGCCGACCCCCTTAGCGGATTTATCACCGCCGCCGCTCTGGTGCGCCCAGACAAGAAACTGGAGGAAGTACAGCTGAAATCACTAAAGAAGCGCTTCAAGGAAAAAGCCTTTGCCAAAGGAGCCAGCCGGGAACAGATGCAAAGCTGCACGGTTCTGGGCTTGGAACTGGAAGAATTTTTAGACCTGGGATTGCAGAGCATGAAAAAAATCGCGGCAGACATCGGTTTATAGATTAAGCAGCTGGAAGATGCGGGAATAATAATAAAAACACCTGTCATAGAAAGGAGGATTCTATTGGTAAATAAGAATGCAATCCTGGGATACATGCGGCAGGATACCTATCATCCCCTCGGCTATACTGATCTGATGAAAGTTTTTGGGATAGAAGCCGAGGAGGAGAATAAATTCGCCCGTGCACTGGGCAGCCTGGAAAAACAAGGAGAAATAGTCAAGACTCGCAAGAATAAATATGGCCTGCCGGAAAAAATGAACCTGGCCCGGGGAGTTATGAACCTGAGCCATCGGGGATATGGATTTATCATTCAAGACCAGACGGACACCCCGGATATTTTTGTTTATGGACGCAACCTGAACGGAGCCATGCACCATGACAAGGTTCTGGTAAGGATATACCAGCGGGCTCACGGTGAATCCCGCCGGCCCGAAGGAGAAGTAGTCCGGGTGATACAGCGGGCCAACAAAGAACTGGTGGGGACCTATGAGCGGGGCAGGCATTCTCTGCAGGTTATACCGGATGATGCGCGGCAAATCTATCCCATCACCGTCAGCCGCAGCCGCAAGCTCAAAGTAAATCCCGGGGATAAAGTCCTGGTCAGAATAACTTCCTGGCCGGATAAAAAAGGATTTGCCGAGGGCAAAATCCTTGAAGTACTGGGGAAAAAAGGTCAGCCCGGATTGGATGTGCAGGTTATAATCAAGAAACACGGATTGGCCGCGGAATTTCCCGACAGCGTACTGGAGGAAGCAGCTGAAGCAGCGGCCAGGTCAATTTCCGAGCGGGACCTGAGCGGAAGGCTGGATCTGAGAAAGATTCCGATGGTAACCATTGATGGCGAAGATGCCAAGGACCTGGACGACGCAGTCTCAGTGGAAAAAATCGAAGGCGGTCATCGTCTGGGAGTGCATATTGCCGATGTGTCCCATTATGTCCGGGAAGACAGCAAACTGGATAAAGAAGCCTGCAAGCGTGGCACCAGTGTTTACCTTATTGACCGGGTACTGCCTATGCTGCCGCCGCAGCTGTCCAATGATATTTGCAGCCTGAATGCCCGGCAGGACCGCCTGGCCCTTAGCTGCATCATGGACATTAACTCTCAGGGGCAGGTGGTTGATTATAAAATACGCAAATCCGTGATAAAAGTCAGCGAACGCATGACCTACAGCGATGTGAATAAAATACTGGCTGGAGAAGATGACAATCTTAAGGCACGTTATAAGGATCATATAGAGCAATTCTTCACCATGCAGGAGCTGGCAGGTATTATACGCAGCGAGAGAACAAAACGGGGGATGCTGGACTTTGACTTCCCCGAATCCAAAGTTATCGTGGATGAAAACGGCATACCCCTGGAAATCAAACGCCGGGAACAGGGTGCCGGAGAGAAGCTCATCGAGGACTTCATGATTAAGGCCAACGAGACGGTAGCCGAGCACATGTACCGGCAGGAACTGCCCCTGCTCTACCGGGTGCACGAAAACCCGGATGAAGATTCCCTGGTAAAATTGAACCATGTGCTGGGAGTCTTTGGCCACCAGATAAAAGGCCGTAAAATACAACCCCTGCTCTTCCAGAAAGTACTGCAGGACATAAAAGGCCGGCCGGAAGAACAGATGATATCCCTGATGGTATTGAGATCAATGAAACATGCCCGGTATGTACCCCAGGCTCTGGGGCACTTCGGATTGGCTTCTCCTTATTATTGCCATTTCACCAGCCCTATCCGGCGTTATCCGGATCTCATTGTCCACCGGGTTTTAAGCCTGATGCTGGCCAACAGTATCAGCGAACGGAAAAAGGCCAGCCTGAACTCCAAGATGGCCGAATACGGAGAACACTCCACCCTGCAGGAGATAAAAGCCGAAGAAGCCGAACGGGAATTGGTAGGCATCAAAAAAGCCCAGTACATGAAGCAGTTTGTAGGAGAAGAATTCCAAGGCCGGATTTCCTCAGTGCAATCCTTCGGTTTTTTTGTTGAACTTCCTAATACCGTAGAGGGATTGGTCCATATATCATCCATAGTTGACGACTACTATGTATTTAATGATCGCAACTATACCTTGACCGGTAACCATACCGGCCGCAAATTCGCCATCGGTGACCCGGTAAAAGTCCTGCTGGCCAAAGTCGACGTCAACGAAGCCAAAATCGACTTCGAACTCATTTAGGAAACCGATGGAAACCGGGGGACGCCCTTAGTGTTTCCTATCGCCAGGCGGATAAGGAGAAGATTATCTTTTTGCCCTAATATGATTAGGAAGGAGTTTTAAATATTTAAGTTATATTCTCTGTAAAACTGCCCTTCTTGACTGAATGTCTTCCCCAGGGGTATAATTGTAACAGTGGAATAGAAGTAGAAACCCTGGTCCTGGTTTATACTTACCGAGACGAGGGTTTAATTATGGGTAGTTCCCGCTGATACAGTTTAAACGTGGTATTAGAGTTATGACCGTGCGGGCTTAGTAGCTCCTCGGACCCAGGTAGAAAACAAGAGGTGGATCATGGCCAAGAAACCGGGAATAAAGCCGGTAGTAGAAAACCGGAAAGCCAGACACAATTATCATATAAAAGAAGTTTTCGAAGCCGGTTTGGTTTTGAAAGGTACGGAAGTGAAGTCCCTGCGCATGGGCAAAGGCAATCTGCAAGATGCCTATGCAATAGTCAAAGGGGGCGAGGCCTGGGTGAATAACTTTCACATCAGCCCCTATGACAAGGGTAATATATTTAACCATGAACCCTTAAGACCCAAAAAACTGCTCTTGCACAAACGGGAGATAAACCGTTTGATAGGTTTGCAGCAGGAAAAAGGCTACACATTAATACCGTTAAAGATATTCTTTAAAAACGGCCTGGCAAAAATGGACCTGGCTGTAGCAGTGGGCAAGAAACTATATGACAAACGGGAAGATATAGCAAGCCGCGATGCCAAACGCGATATGGAAAGAGCTGTCAAGGAACGCGGCCGGTCCAGTTGACAATAAATATAACAGGGTGTAAAATCAGTATTCCAGACAGCTAAACAACCTTCGATGCAGTTATCCAACCCAAGGGGGCGTAATGGTTTCGACGGGGGAATAGGTGAGTTGGGCAGCGAGCCGAGTTGTCGCCAGCTCGTTAAAAAGGCGAAAAACACAAATAACTGCAGAAGATAATTTTGCACTAGCCGCTTAAGCGGCTCGTCCGGCTAAGTATCCTCACGGCTTAGTGCAGGGCGTCACTTAGTGAGGTACCCTTCAGCCTTCTTTCTCGAGGGGCTGAAAGGGGAATTTTATCGGGGATAGCTCGAAGGAGCCTGTTCGTGGGCGCCGGCTGAGCGAAACTCAAAACACGGACTGCGCTCGGAGACACCTGGCTGGTCATTCTTTCGGACGGGGGTTCGACTCCCCCCGCCTCCACCAGATTATCTACCATCTATTGATAAAAAGAATTTTATCGGTGGGTGGTTTTTGTTTTGCCTGAAACGGCTTGAAACAAGCGATTTCCGAAGTTTTTTGGAGATCGCTTTTTTCGAATTTGGCTGCTACTATTGAAGATTTTCTTTGTTCACCAGTTAATGAAGCCAAGATAGCAGTTTCAAATAGTTTGACTTTAGGCGGGGTGTGCATTTCTAGGGTAAATCGTTGAATAGTTGAAGTAATCGTTGAACATTTGAATTTCTGATTGATTTTTTCCTTGAACAGAGCACGTGGAGACGGTTGTATTGATTTCAAGAGTTGAGAAGTAAATGGCTAAAAAATGTAGAACATTACGAAGAGTGAGAAGTAAATAGGTTGAGTTGAAGAAACTGATAGTTAGGTTGTGAAGATAAGAGGATTATAAACATAGGGGTATGTGTTGTGTGAAAGAATCAAGGTTAAACTATATACCTTTCAAATAATTAAACAATTGAATATATAGAAAATCATGGAATTTATTAACCGAATATATTGACAAAATCATCTTGATTGTGCCATCATGTTAAATGAATTTGTAAGTTTACTGAACGGAGGGCGGTTCATGATAAAAAACAACATTGAAAAAGATATTAAAATAAAATGTGTTGAAGCTGATACAACACAAGCTGCTTTGGCTGAAAAAATAGGAAAAACCGTACAGTATGTGAATCGTATCGTAAAGAAAGATGATGGTGTTATAAATAAAACCTTTGTTCAAATGATGGAAGGATTAGGTTATGACATTAGACTTACCTACGAGAAACGGGAGGAGAATGACGATGAATAAACAGCAATTGGCTTCTACAATTTGGCAATCAGCAAATCAGATGCGTTCCAAGATAGAAGCAAACGAATACAAGGATTACATCCTGGGTTTTATGTTTTATAAGTACCTTTCAGAAAGTGAAATTCAGTTTTTGAAAGACGAAGGCTATAAAGATGGCGATATAAAAAAAGTCAATGAGGAGGATGTTCAACTGGCAAAGCACATTCGCCAGAATATTGGATATTTTATCTCATATAACAATCTGTTCTCTACATGGCTCGAGAAGGGCGATGATTTTAATATTGCCAATGTTCGTGATGCTCTAAATGCATTTGATTTAAACATAGAGGAGACCTATAAGAAGATTTTTGAGAACATCTTTAAAACCCTGCAGTCTGGTCTTTCTAAATTGGGTGATACAGCTCAAAAGCAGACTAAGTCAGTAAAGAGCTTGTTAAAGCTAATTAGACGAATTCCTATGGATGGCAAGCAGGATTATGATATTCTAGGATTTATTTATGAATATCTTATCAGCATGTTTGCAGCCAATGCAGGAAAAAAGGCTGGAGAATTCTACACCCCGCATGAGGTGTCAATTCTGATGTCTGAAATTATAGCTGAAAATTTAAAGAACAAAGAGCACATCAGAATCTATGATCCAACATCTGGCTCTGGATCTCTACTTATCAATATAGGTACATCAATTAGTCGATTTATCTCTGGTGAGAATAAGGTCGATTACTATGCGCAGGAGTTGAAGGAAAACACATATAACCTTACTCGTATGAATTTGGTTATGCGTGGTATCAACCCTACAAACATTAATGTACGAAATGGCGATACTTTAGAGGATGATTGGCCTTTCTTTGAAAATGACCAAAATAGAGAGCAGACTTATCGGCTAGTCAGGGTGGATGCTGTAGTTTCTAATCCACCGTATTCTCAAAAATGGGACCCAAAAGATAAAGAATATGATCCTCGTTATAAAGAGTTTGGCGTAGCTCCAAAAGCAAAAGCAGACTATGCATTCTTGCTG
>CAZCTN010000046.1:0-16840 GCA_964501655.1 uncultured Syntrophomonas sp. | reverse complement strand
TTATTTGCCATATCTAAGCCCTCCTTACATCGCATAGAAATGCTTTGTATTCAGGAATTGTGGTATTAGCACAACCCACCGATGGAGTCAAGCGGTTGGCCGGATCACCGGTGGCATAACCCTTGAATCCAAACTGCCAGGGCATACCTACGACATGTACATATTTATTGCCTACCTTCATAGGTTTGAGGCGTTTGGTGACACAGGCTACAGCTTCAATTTCACCGCGCTTGCTGCTGACCAGCACCCGGTGGCCGTTTTTAATGCCTTTCTGTCGGGCCAGTTCCTCACTCAGTTCGATAAACATATTCGGCATGAGTTCCGATAGCCAGGGGGTGTTACGGGTCAGGGAACCTGTCTGCCAGTGTTCAACCAGTCTAAAAGTAGTGGCTACCAGGGGATATTCATCAACATCTCCATGCTGCTCCGGTTCCCAGACAATAACTGCCGGGTTAAAGGGCTGGGAATTCAGCACCGGTTCAGCCGGGCTCTCCCATGGTTCATAGTGTTCGGGGAAGGGCCCGTCCGTCATGGAAGTTTTGGCAGCAAAAATACAGCCTTTGCCTTCGGCCCGCATAATAAAGGCATCCGTGCCGCCAGGTGCATTAGGCGCTAGAGTCAGATTAAAGTCGGGAACATCGTCGCCCACCCATTTGCCCTGGGTGCCGTCGGCGTTGCTTACCGAGGGATCCCAGTATATAAGGGTTCGTTTCTCGTCTCCTGCCCAAGGGGTCACTCCATCCGGCTGAACCGAGCAGCGATTATAGGCTATACGACGATTCATAGGCCAAGCCCACGACCAGTTGGGATAAAGACCCAGTTTTTCCTTGGAAGGATCATTATTATCCCTGCGCTGGGACTTGTATTCCAGCTGGCCATTATCAGTCAATCCCATGCAATTGCTGTATACCCAGCAACCACAGGCAGTACTGCCATCATCGGCCAGCTTGGCGAAGCCTTCTACCGGTTTGCCGTCACTCAAATAATAGCCGTTCAATTCCAATCCAACTTTGAAAAGCTCCGGTTCGTGTCCATGGCCGTAATCCCAGTTCAATTCGGTTATCGGCAGATCCTCCGAGCGAGTACTACCGACATAAAGCTTCTTAATTCGTTGGGCAATCTGGTCGATAATCCAGAGGTCAGCCATGGATTCACCTACCGGTTCAGCCCCTTTCCAGCGATACTGCATCCACCGGCCGGTAGATGTAGCAGTTCCTTCCTTTTCATATACTACACAGGCGGGCAGGAAGTAAACATCGGTGCCAATATTCTCAGGAGTCATTCTTTCATAATCCACCCGCTCGCTTGGGCGTTCCCAGCCCTGATAGGTCCAAAACTCAGAGGTCTCATTCAACCAGTGGTCGGTTTGCACCATCCATTTCAAGTTGCTGAAGGCCCGCTGTAGTTTATTGCCGTTTGGTCCTCCTACCACCGGGTTGCTGCCAAACACAAACAGCCCTTCAATACTGCCCTTATACATGTCTTCCACCATGGAAATAAACGTATAATTCTTGTCAGCCCGGCGTTTAGGCACATAATCATAAGCCTGAGCTAAATCAGTATTCGGCCACCAGGCTTTGAGCAGGCTGGCCAGGAATTTTGGTTTGTTTTTCCAATAACCGGTTTTTGGCGTTTCTTTTTCCAGGTATTTTTCGTAGGTAGGATGCGCACTAGCTACCGGAGAGCCCAGATATCCGGGAAGAATGTGATTAAGCAATGCCATGTCGGTTCCTCCCTGCACGTTATTCTCCCCGCGCAGAGCAGCGATGCCCCCACCAGCACGCCCTATATTGCCCAGCAACAGCTGGATAATAGCATAAGCCCTGATATTCTGACTGCCAACGGTATGCTGGGTGATCCCCATGGCATATAATATTACTCCAGTCTTATCAGGTGCATAGGTCGAGGTAAACAACTCCAGCACCTGCAAATATTTATTTTTGGGCATACCTACAATGGAACAAACAGTATCTATGTCGTAACGCTCATAATGCTGCTTCATTAACTGAAATACCGAACGGGGATGACTGAGGGTAGGATCCTTCAGAGGATTGCCTTCATCATCCAATTGATAGTCCCAGGTTGCAGTATCATATTTGCGTTGTTCCGGATCATAACCGCTGAACAGGCCGTCATTAAAAGCGAATTCTTCTTTCACCAAAAACGATGCATTGGTATAGGAAACCACATAGTCCAGGTGGTAGCGTTCATTATCCAGGATGTACTTGATCATACCGCCCAGCAGGGCGATATCAGTACCTGGCCGCATGGGAGCATAAAGATCTGCCACCCGCGAAGTACGGTTAAACCGCGGATCCACGTGAATAATCTTGGTTCCTCGTTCCTCCCTGCCCCTAGTCAGCCATTTGAAGGTTATGGGATGGTTTTCGGCCGCATTACTGCCCAATATCAAAGCCACATCAGCATTCTTCATATCAATAACATGATTGGTCATTACTCCCCGGCCAAATGACGGAGCCAATCCGGCCACGGTAGAAGAATGGCAAAGCCGGGCCTGGGTTTCCACAAAAACCACTCCCAAAGCTCGTATCATCTTACTCTGCAGGTAAGCTTCTTCATTATCCAGGGCTGATCCGCCCACGCAGGCGATGCTCTCACAGCGGTTAACGGTCACTTTGCTGCCGTCCGCCAGCGCTTCCTCATGGATAAAATTGTTGTCCCGGCTTTCCTTAACTCTCTGAGCTATCTCATCCAGCATCTCATCCCATTCTTTTTCTACCCACTTATCGGTATAGGCCTTTCTAAACATTGGCTTCCCAATTCGTTTGGGATTGATCATTTGTTCACCTGTTTCCGGATCATATATTTCCCGCAGATTAAACATAGAAGCACCTTTGGCGCATGCTCCGCCCCGGTTGACCGGATTGTCAGGATCTCCTTGAACACTTAACAGACGCTTAAACTGTCCATTTTCATCCTGTTCGGAAAATACCACCAGCCCGCAGCCCGAACCGCAGAAGGGACAGACTGTAGGTACTGGTTTCACTCCCAAGGTTCGTAAGGTTGGAACTGCAGCCCTGACATTAGACAGGTCAAAACCAAGAGTCCCTGCCAAACCCAGACCTGCTGCCGCCGCTCCGCTTCTTTTCAAAAACTGGCGGCGGGTTATCAGTGCGCTCATGAATTCATCCCTCTTTTCTCCATATACTCCAATTCAACAAGAAAAAAAATAATTTAACCATCAATCGAGTAATTTCAAGAAAGAACAAAAATCATGCTTAGTTGCGATATTATCGGAATTCCAATATATAACAAGTATCAGGCAGGAGTACCATAGCCTGATAGGGTAAATAATAATTGCGGATAAGAATAATACCAACAACAATACCGATTCAGTTCTGTCCCTGCAGCACTATGCTGACTCCAGCGAACCACTGGCCCGGGCAACCCTCACCTGCCTGCGATAAGCTCTGATAACAGTCTCGAATTTGATGGCACTATTCTCACCTCCTCGCACACTAATTACGGCCAGGACTTCTGCAGGACCTATTTTGCCCTTTACCATCAGTTCCACCGCCGTTGCATTTAAACACTGGTTTTTCATATGATATTTCGACAAGAGTTGGTTATATTCCTCTTTTTAATATTTACTATTATTGTTTGTTATATATTCAGGGTTTTTCCAAATCCCCCCAGCATATAAAAAGCCTGCTGACATTGCCAATCAGCAGGCCTTAAACAATACTCTTATAATAAGCGGCTTATACTCCCATTCTCAATATAATTCTGAGGGCGGCGACTAGATGACATGAGTTTTACTTCTTAAGCGGGTCATATTCCTATCCCCAAGAGGGTTCCTCCCTGGTAGACCACCAGGCATACTCCCCAAGCCAAAACCAGGGTGTAAGCCACCATAAAGGCAGGCCACTTCCAGCCGTTGGTCTCCCGTCTCATTACCGCCACTGTAGCCATACAAGGAACGTAAATCAGGGTGAAGAGCATTAGACAATAAGCGCTTAGGGGGGTATGGCCGGAGTGTTCTCGGGCTCGCTCAGCAAAACTGCTGACACTCTTTTCATCCTCTTCAGCCAGGGCCTCAGTATCTTCAATACTATAAAGGGTTCCTAGGGTACTTACCACTACTTCTTTGGCTGCAAATCCAGCCACCAGCGCAACCCCAGTCTTCCAATCAAATCCCAGCGGCTTTATTATGGGCTCAATAGCTTTTCCCACTTGCCCGGCATAGCTCTGCTCCATCTGCTGGGTGGCAGAAGCCCATTCGTTACCCTGCCTGTCGACCATGGGAAAAGTAAACAGCATCCATAATAAGACCGAGGCAGCCAGGATGATGGTTCCGGCTTTTTTAAGATAAAGCCAGGATCGTTCCCACATATGGATCAAAACACTTTTTAGGGTAGGCAGCCGATATGCGGGCAATTCCATGACAAAGGGTTCAGAATCTCCTGGCAGCAGCCATTTTCTGAAAACTTTAGCCATAACCAGAGCCAGAATGATACCGATCAGATAAATGGAAAACAAGACATTACCGGCTGCACTTTGATGAAAGAAAGCCGCAATTAACAGTGTGTATACCGGCAAGCGTGCTCCACAGCTCATTAAAGGGGCAATCAGCATGGTGACCAGACGATCGTTTCGATTTTCCAGAGTCCGGGTAGCCATAAGAGCTGGAATAGTACAACCAAAGCCAATCAACATAGGTATAAAAGACTTGCCGTGCAGACCTACCCGGTGCATCAACTTATCCATCACAAAGGCCGCTCTGGCCATGTAACCGGTATCTTCCAAAAAAGCAATGCCTATAAACAGCAGTATTATATTGGGCAGGAAAATCACTACTCCACCTACTCCGCCAATAATACCGTCAACTATAAGGGATTGAAGCAAACCTTCCGCCATATGAGCTGAAACCAATTCTCCCAGGGCGGCAAATCCACTGTCGATCCATTCCATAGGGGGGCTCCCCAGGGTAAAAGTCAGTTGGAACAAAAGCCACATAATCCCAAGAAAAATAGGCAATCCCAGAATCCTGTTCAATAGTATATGATCAATTTTTTCGGTGGCCGATATCCTATCCTCCTCAGTATAAGTGAGGGCTTCCTGGCAAGCACCGCGGATAAAAGCATAGCGTCCATCAACCACCATCAATTCCGGGTCTTCCCCTACTATCTCTCTCAGGTGCTGCTGGCTTTTTTCCACCTGCTGAAAAATATTATTCGGGGCACTAAGCGACTCTATTTTTTGTCTGACATCCCGATCATTTTCTATCAGCTTTATGCTCATCCAGCGATAAAGATAGTCGCTGCTGGCATCCGGAATGACTTCCGCGCTGGAGGCGGCTTCCCTCGCCGCTGAGGACCCAGCGGCAAGCAAAACCTGAATCTTGTTTATTTCTTCTTCCAGTTCCTGGTTGTACCTGACCTGTTTATCTGTTATTCCTGAAGCACCTGAAGCAGTCTTAATGGCTGCATCCAGAATCTCTCGGGTACCCAGATTTTTCGTTCCAACCGTACGGACTATTTCGCTTCCCAGCAGCTGGGACAATATATCGTAGTCAAATTTTATTCCCCGGCCTTCCGCTACGTCAGCCATATTCATGGCTATCACCAACGGCACTCCCAGTTCCTTTATCTGAGTGGTAAGATAGAGGTTGCGCTCCAGATTGGAAGCATCGACAACATTGACCACAACATCAGGTTTTTCATTTATAATAACGTTCCGGGCTACCACCTCATCCGGTGAATAGGCAGTAAGACTATAGGTGCCAGGGAGGTCAATAACCTTGATCTCATAATCCTGGTATTTCAAATTTCCTTCCTTCTTTTCCACCGTTACCCCGGAATAATTACCTACATGCTGACGGGAACCGGTAAGGTTGTTGAATATAGTTGTTTTACCTGAATTGGGATTGCCCGCCAGGGCTATAGTAAGCTTGTGTCGCAATTCCTTCCCCTCCTTATCCAATTAGTCCAGAATGATATTTTCCGCTTCCTCCTTACGAAGCGACAAGTGATAGCCCTTAAGCTTGATCTCAACCGGGTCTCCCAGGGGTGCATAGCGTTCCATTTCAATTTCTGAGCCGGGAACCAATCCCATATCCAGAATTCTTCTTTTTATGGACCTACGGCCCTGTACTTGGGCTATCCTCCCTTTTTCTCCCGGCATCAGTTCACTCAGACTTCTGCCCATCGCAAACACCTCCCATCAAGCTGCTGGGCTGTTTCTCCGTTTGGTTTCCCGCTAATATCATTACTGTATTTCCTTCGCAGCCACACTGGCAGCAGCTGCCGTCTGGGCAGCACGTCCCACAGCTGCCTGTCTTTAACAGGTTTTTGATTCGCTGGAATATTATTAGCAATGCTAATATGCCTATTACGGCAATAATGATCTTTTCCATTCTCATTCCCCCTTTTCTCGTTGATGCTGGAAACTCATTCTGCTTACGCTTCTATGCCCAAACTGCCGGCGGTTTAGTTAGTTTTGCCTAACTTTGCCGGGTTAAAAAGTGCCCCTCAACCCAGCGGACGGAGCCTCAAGCAACTAATTTTTTTACCCAAGCTATGATATTGATATTCATTATCACCATTATTATAATACTTTCCCGGTCCGGTATATGTCAAGGGGCTATTTATGCTTTTTCATGGCTGGCCTGAGTATTTTCCTTCTATTGATCAGAGAACCCGGGCCTGTATTAGGGTGTACGTAAAGAATCCATGATATTCTGGCAGGTTCAATATGAAGTCCGGAGATTCAGGATCACAAATCTGCTGATAGGCTCCCCACAGTTCATGTCCAATTTCCTCCCGGCTGCTTCCCCAGCGCATTCGCAATAAGCTGCTCAAGGCATCGCGAATATCCCCACTCAAGGGGGCGTTCACCCAGCCAGCATAGGTTCGAACCTCGGTCTGGTTCAATCCCAGGCGGTGAAAACAACGTCGAGAACGCAGAAAATGCTGCTCGGGCTGCATATGATCCTGAAAAGGGGCCATGCCAGCTTTAGTGGCATTCAATCCTGCTTCCAATTTTGGATAGCCGGGCAAGAGTATTTGGGAAGACCAGGCCATGATCGCCGCCATGCCCCCTGGTTTTATTACCCTCACCAGTTCTCCCAGCAGGGTATGGATATCAGGACCTCCGTATCCGATAAAATCGATGCTGCAGGCCCAATCAAATGCATTGTCATCCCAGGACAGTCTACAGGCGTCGCCAACCTGATAATCAGCAGTTGCCGTACCGATACTGCAATCCGACAAAACGCGAGCACATTGAATAAACTCAGGATTATAGTCCAGCCCAACCACCTGCCCTCTTGGACCAATGATATGGGCCAATATACGAGTACCCAAGCCCGGACCACAGCCTACATCCAAACCCCTGCTTCCTTCCGGAAGATTGAGGCTGCCCAAGGCAGTCTCCAGAACTGGTCTTCTTATAGGTTCTGACAGCAATAGATCCTGTAAATAGTGATTTTTCACAGCTTTCATCTCCATACCTCCAAAATATATCATCACTGGCAGCCTATAACCAGTATAATATATTTAGCCTTCTAAATGGTGTCTCCTGCTCTGCCAGTCTATCTAGATTTGTCAAAAAGCGCCATGCAGTCTATAATTTATAAGCAGAATACTATTACCCTGATAATATTTGCTATTAATAACTGCTGATTAATGGAAGGAGGCTGCCATGTCCCGTTATTTATACATATTTTCTTGTTTATTGCTTCAGCTTTTCATATTAGTTAACCCTGCAGTTCTGGCTGCTGATACTGATTATACCCAGTACGATAATATGCCGGAATACTACGTTAAGGCATCGGTGCTGGACGTTCAGGCTCTTGACCATGAACTGGCGGAGGGGTACATGATGCAGGAACAACTGGTTAAAGTTGAAGTCCTGGAGGGCAAGTTCCAGGGGCAGGTATTATTGGCCCGGAACAGCCTTTCCGGCAGTGCTGGGATTGACATAATAGTAGACAAAGGCGATCGGGTGGTTTTATACATTACCGAGCTGCTTTCCCAGGACGATGAACAATACGAAATTGCAGAAATTTACGTAGTAGAGAAAGACCGCAGCGGGGCTCAAATGATACTATTAGGAATTTTCATGGGGCTGCTGGTGTTGATCGGCGGGATTCAGGGAATTAAGGCTCTGGTAGGTTTGGGCTTTACCGGTCTGGGGATATTCCTGGTCCTCCTGCCGGCTCTGGCAGAAGGCCGCTCTCCGCTCCTGGTGACTTTGCCGCTGCTGGTTGCAGTCACTTTATTGACCATGCTGGTAGTAGCCGGTTTCAGCCGCAAAGCTCTAGCCGCTACTCTGGGCACCGCGGGCGGACTTCTGGTTGCGGGCCTGATGGCGGTATTGGTGGGAGGCGATATCGCTTCTCTCCAGGGTTTGGGCACCGAAGAAGAACGAATGCTCCTGT
Source organism: uncultured Syntrophomonas sp. (assembly GCA_964501655.1). Taxonomy (GTDB): domain Bacteria; phylum Bacillota; class Syntrophomonadia; order Syntrophomonadales; family Syntrophomonadaceae; genus JAAYJK01. The sequence goes on along the minus strand of CAZCTN010000046.1, from coordinate 8,439 downwards.
ACATAGAAAATGTTAGTATCAATACCCGGGGGATTCTATTCGCCGGCATTCTGCTGGGGGCTTTGGGGGCCATTATGGATGTAGCTATGTCGGTAGCCTCGGCCATTGAAGAAGTGAAAAAGGCAAACCCGGATCTAACTCCGGCTCAGCTTACTCGAGCCGGAATGCAGGTGGGACGTGACGTCATGGGCACCATGGCTAATACCTTGATACTGGCCTATGCCGGAGGAGCCCTGCCTTTCCTGCTTCTTTATGTCTCTTATCACTCTCCGACTGTCTACTGGCTCAATACTGAATTCATCACCAGCGAGGTATTGCGGGCGGCGGCAGGAAGTGTTGGTCTGGTGGTTTCGGTTCCGATAACTGCAGTACTGGCCGGGGTGCTGAACCAGAACAAGACCGACCGTATGCAGGCTCACTCCCTTACCTCCCCTTCTTCGGAGTAAGGCCGGCGAATCATGGCTTAGATAATCTCCACCGTAACTGCAGCCGCTTCAGAGCAGCGCAGGCTCATATGGAATCCCTGTATCTCGATTTCCATGGGGTCTCCTAGGGGGGCCATCCTTTCCACCAGCAGAACCACCCCCGGTACCAGTCCCATGTCCAGCAAGCGCCGACGCAGTACGGAATCAGCAGAACCTACCTTTTTTACCCGTCCCTTCTGACCTGGTCTCAAATCAGCCAGAGTCAGGTCTGTACTTCTGCTGTCTTCCGGTTGGGGGGTTCCTGGCCGCAGTTTCTGTTCCATTTTTTTGAAAGTCTCTTCACTGATTATGTGCTCTATTCTGCAGGCATCCTGATCAGCTGCAGCAGGAGATACGGCCAGAATATCCTGTAAATAGGTCCGGATCACTTCGTGCTTATATATCACTTCTCTCCCTTTCCTCAGACCTTCAGGGGTTAGATACACCGGACTGTAGGGGTCTTGTTTCACCAACCCCTTCTTTTTTAGATCAGCCACAGCTTGAGTGACACTGGGCTTGGCGATATTCAGCCTGGCCGCAATATCGCTTATCCTCACTCCTCTGGGCTGCTGCTCCGAAAGGTCGGTGATAACTCGTATATAATCTTCCAGGGCCGGCGATAGATGTTTTGTCATGCCATTTCATCTCCTTGATTGGATTTACAGCTAACCGTAACCTTCCAGACCGCCCCTATAATTTTGCGGTAAGGCCGGGGTTGATTCATCTTCACCGGCCTCTAAGACTCGATGGAACCGGGTCCCGGATCCAAATCTGGAAAAAGCCTCGACCCCTGGGGGATAGAGTATTTCAGAGCCCCGGAAGGACAGGCATTAACGGTTTTAATTATATTCTCCGGTTCATCGGCATTAACCTTAACCCAGGGCCGCGATTCCGGATCGAATACGGTCCTATGGCTGCCGAAACAATTGGTATCGTGAGTACATCGAGCCGGATTCCAATAAACGACGATATCTTTATTGGCATAGGTTCTTATGTAGTCCTCCTGTCTAACCGGCATATCCCGGTTGGTATTGACCCTCATTTGATACTCCAAAGCGGGCTCCAACATCTTATCCTCGCCGGATACCGCCCTAGCAAAATTCCGGCCAAAATCTCTGGCAAGTTCCAAAGATACTGAACTGGGATTCAACCTCACTCTCAGACCAGACATGATTCTCATCCTGAGCATACGCAAACGAGCCTCCAGGTTGGGTACAGCTTCCCCGCTCCAGCCATAGGAGCCAAAGGCTGCGGCTTTTTTGCCATCACATTCTATGGGTGAAAGGCGATTTAACAGGTTCCATACCGTAGGCAAAGCATCTTTATTGATGGTAGGGGAACCAACCAGCAGGCCATCGGCAGATTTGGCTTCCTCCCACACTGCTTCTTCAGAAGATTCCAACAAGTCATATTGATGAACTTGAATACTGCCCTGCTCACTTATCCCCGCAGCAATCTGCTGCGCCAAGCGTTTAGTATACCCATAAGCCGATACATAGGCTATTACTATTTTGGGAGGGTCATTTGCCGGCCGGGGCCGGGCCCATTGACGATACAGGTCAATATAGCTGGCGACATCAGCACGTATAATGGGACCATGTCCCGGACAGATCATATCTATTTCATAGCGGGCGAGCCTATCCATAGCCCTAATAACATACGGTTTGAAGGGACCCATGATATGATCAAAATAATATTTGAAAGCAGGAACAATATCAGCCTCAATCAAATCGTCGAATAGCCGGTCGTCCGAAAAATGACTACCGAAAGAATCTCCACTGAAAAGAATTTTATCCTCTTTTAAATACACATATACATTATCCGGCCAGTGCAGCATCGCCGCACCGATAAATTTCAGGGTTTTTCCTCCCAGTTCTATTTCCAGCCCCTTGCCTATTACCTCATGGTCATAAGTCTGGTTGCATATTTCCGGCAGAAATTCCATGGCATTGGCGCTGCCTACGATCTTTAATCCCGGTATTAACTGCATCATTTTGCTTACCGAGCCTGAGTGGTCAGGTTCGGTATGGTTGATCAACAGATATTTGATTTCAGATAAGTCAATAACACTGCTTAGGTTATCCAGATATTCATCCCAGAATTCTTCTTTTACTGTATCAATCAGGGCCGCACCGTCTTCTCCCTTTACCAGGTATGCTCCATAACTGGTCCCGAATTCAGTTTCCATTATTATGTCAAAAACACGTAAATCGGGATCCTGCACGCCTACCCAATAGACTCCTGAAGTGATTTCGGTTGCCAAACCGATCCCCCCGATCCAAATTTATTTATTTCTTTTCGGTTATTATATAATAAATTACTATTATTTAACATGGTTTAGCCGGATCGGGAAGGGCTCCAAGGAATTATTTATTATTTTTTTCCATTTTGTCCTGGTTTTTTTCTTCGTTGTGCTATATAATATATTTATTCAGGACTAATAACCTATACCAAAGCAAGGGAGGCCTATAATCAATTGAATCCATCTCCTTTATTCGAACGTCATCTCAGCTGCCCGGTATGTGAAAGTAAATTTACCTCCATGAGCGTACGCACCTCAGCGGTAAATGTCTCGAAAGTAGAATCAGACCGGCATATCATATACCGGGGGCCAAGTCCACTGCACTATATCATTGCGGTATGTCCGATCTGTAAGTATGCAGCACCTTACGCCAAATTTAAGGAACCACTCTCAGACCATAAACTGGAAAAATTTATATCGGCACAGCGAGTTTTCTCCAACCTGCCTGATTTTGGACAAACCAGGGATTTGGGGCTAAGTCTATTGTCTTTTAATCTGGCAGTGGAAACCGCTCAAGTGATATCACTTCCCGCCAGCGAGATTGCAGGTCTGGTCTTGAGTATGGCCTGGATAGCAAGAGAATCCGGACTCCAGCCAATCGAACAACGCTGCCTTAACCAGGCTATGAGCCTTTATATGGAAGCCTATACCAGCGAGGGCGAAGGCAAGCTTTCCGATGTTCAACTAGCTTATATTATAGGCGAAATCCATAGGCGACTGGGCCTATTCCGGGAAGCAATAGTATGGCTTAACCAGGCTCTGAACAGCAAGAATATCAAGAAGTATCCTCAGATAGAAAGAGAAGCTCGGGATGTCTGGGCTGCCATCCGGGAACAAGGCTGATACCCACTCACCTGGTTTTGGCCGTGGATCAGAGGGAGTTAACCTGCTGGGACTAAGACAATTATACGGCAGGATGCTTAATCCAGCCGGCTATGTGTTAAACTAATAATCAAACCCGGATGGCAAATATCAGATGGGAGTACCGAGCATGAAGATCAAGCCTATCAAGAGGAGACTGAAGCTGTATGGATTCAATAATTTGACCAAAAGCCTGAGCTTCAACCTGTATGACGTATGCTATGCTACCAATGAAGCCCAGCGTAAAGAATACCTGGAGTACGTAGATGAAGAGTATAACGCTGAAAGACTGTCTGGTATTCTGACCGATGTTTCTAGTATTATTGGAGCCTGTGTGCTCAATATAGCCCGGCAGGATTATGAACCCCAGGGGGCCAGCGTTACCATGCTCATTGCTGAGGAGGAACTGCAAAAGCAGCCGGAACAGCACTTGGCCGATGAATCTCCCGGCCCCGGGAGTGTAGTGGGACAGCTAGACACTAGTCACATAGCTGTCCACACTTATCCGGAGAGTCATCCCTCCCAGGGAGTCATAACCTTCCGGGCAGATATCGATGTTTCTACCTGTGGACACATTTCTCCCCTGAAGGCCTTGAATTATTTAATGAATACCTTTAAACCGGATATAGCTATAATAGATTATCGGGTGCGGGGATTTACCCGGGATGTTAACGGCAGAAAATTTTTCCTGGATCATAAGATTGACTCCATACAAAATTACATCCCTAATGAAATTAAAGACTTGTACCAGATGATCGATGTCAATGTGTACCAGGAGAACATTTTTCACACCAAAATGTTATTGAAGGAATTCAACCTGGACAACTACCTGTTCGGTGCTTCCTACGATAAAATGCCGGCTGGGGCACTGGAAAAGATAAAACAACAGCTGAGCAAAGAAATGCGGGAGATATATTCCGGAAGGAATTTTTCATGAGCAATATGAAGCATCTCCAGATCTCTGGTCCCCAACTGCATTCTCTGGCTCTGCACTCCAATCTTTTCCCTGCCGATACCATAGTGGAAATAGATGAAACCAACTCATATTTTCAGCCAGTCTCCTGATTCAGCACAAGAAAAGCGTTTATACCTTACCTGCCCGTGTTTGTCTTGCCCATCGTTCCAGAAATAATCCAGCTTGTTATTACGAGCCCAGATGTGACATATAGGTTTGTGAAGTCTTTCGGCCCGGGCAACGATCTGGGCGGTTACAGATTCCTCGTAATTGCTCTGCCCGTCCCAGACTACCATCATGACGTCACTATGTTCAGCGATAAAATACCCGGCATGAAGATAAGCTTCTCTTCTGCTCGGCAAAGGGGGAATATTTATTATTTCGGTAGCCCGTTCCGACAACCAGTGTTTAAACTCTTTTCTCAATTCTGCGCCCTTTTTATCCACCCAATAATCATCAGTAAGCCCGAAGTCATTTATATATTCATCCCGGGGAACCGGCAGTACAGCTATCAAACGGGAATTCTCCTTTTTTAGCAGTTCCCTCGCCACCAGACGGTCAGACCCTATGGCCAGGGGTGAAAATACTGTTAGATAACGATCCGGGAATTGCTGTTCAATAAAGTCTATAGCTCGTTGAACTGCCTGCCGCAATTTATCCATTTGATTCTGATCCAGACTGATATGCCCGGAAATACCAATACGCAGCATTTCCCGATGTCCCAAACGGGTCAAGGCATTAAACTCATCCATGTTCACATGCATTTTAAGAATGTGATCAGGCGGCAGACTGGATAATTCATACTTCCGTTTATCATGTAGGTTGCTCATTTTTATCAGGTTATCCATGGAACGAGCTCCGTGGAAATATTGACTTACCCGCAGGAAAGCATCCAGGACTCCGGTTTCAATTTGGATATGTTCATCTGATCTTATTTGAGGGGCTCCAGTCTCCAGGTACTGTCTTAGTACAAAGGCTCTGCGAATCATATAAAGCCTGTCTTCTACGGTATTGGGATCTCCGTTAATACCCTTTATATTGATGTAAGCCCTCAGGCGGCTGATAAAATCAGGTTTCTTGGCATCGCGATCCTTGGGTCCGCTGTCAACCCGAAAATCCTCAAAGGAAGATTTGGTGGCACCGGCGAAAACATATATCCCCCGGCCCAGAGGATGAGTTCTGCCCTGATCAGTAAACTCCCCATCCTGCATGGGAGCTAGAAAATACTGCAGCCACCCCAAAGCCTGTCCCTCGCAGGGGGTGTCAAATTCATCCCAGAAGACTAGAGGAGTTTTGCCTTTCAGGTTTAAATCACGAATCTGATGAAAAGCATTCTGAAGCTCAGCGGCAAGCTGAAATTGGGACAGGTTGAAAGTAAGCTGGGCATCGGTGTCTATACCCAAACCTCTGGCGATTTCCTTGATGACAAAGGATTTACCAGCGCCGGGAGGTCCGAACACCGCCACACCCAGAGGGGTCTCCGGTTTCTGCAGCTGCAGATAACTCTTCATGGCATTATTAACACTTCTGACCCCTTCTACTTCCTGGCGGTCTGCGCTGCACCATGAACCTACAATCTCTATGGGTACATCCGGCAGTGCCTTTCGCGGCCCATAAACCACAATATTTCTAGCACATTCGCCCACCGCCTCGATGTTGCGTGTATTTTCCAGGTAATCCCGGGGGACTGCCTCCTTCAATAGAGTATTCTCCAGTATGGTCCATTTTCCCAGTCTGCGAGGGTTGATAGTCAGCCCCTGGTAATCAGTAAATACACCTAAATCACCAATACTGCTCATGTCTGGCCATACTTCCGCTGCTTGAGTCCCGTCATTTAACTCCCGGTAGGCCTGGCCCAGCATAGCGTAAGGATACTGAAGGTATTTGTATCCTCCTCCTTCCTCTACTACATCGAAACCTTTCACATGCAGCAGCCGCGCCAGGGCCATCCCCTGGTATACAGCCTGCTTCCAGTCCGGGGAAGCCGGGTTGCGGGTCCATTCCGCGGCCAGGGCTGCTATGACGCAGGTATTGTAGCCTATCATCTGGCCCGGGTACTGAGCGGCGAAATCTCCTTCCTGTCCCCTGCAGTCAAAAATTAGGGTGCTAAACTTGTTTCCAACTATCACTGCTCCACTGGCACCGATAGTCACCACTACCTGTTTATACTTTAAACTCCTGGAACTCTGGTCCCAGAAGGGAGAGTTAGCACTGCATACGGCAGCCGCGACTTCTTCCAGCATCCGTTCCCATGATAACGATACTCCGACTTTAACCGGGCAGGAACGGAGGTCGCTCAAGGTGGTAACAATGGTAGTCAAGGGGGATAACTCCAGCTCCCCAATCCTATCCAGAAGAGGGTTTTCCGGTATATCTCCATATTGACCCAACCTGATAATAATCTGGTCCGGCAATTTATGGGACTTATCGGATAAAACCTGGGGCCATCCTTCCGGGCAAAAACGAAATCCTAATCCACTATCCTGTAGCACCAGCAAATCAGGATAGCCGTTCAGCCTATGGGCCTGGTAATTCCAGCTCCCGGGCTCAAATTCCTGCCACTCCGAAAGGCGAAAGGCGGTGCTGTTCAGACCGGGATTAGCAAATTCCTTCCACAAGGTCCAGGAAGTTGTTATACGGTCATCCTTGGGCTGCTGCAGCAGCTCCTCTTCCACTACCAGACCTTGTAAGCGGCCGACTTCATCAGGAATAATTTCCTGCATCAGCTGCAAGACATTGGCTGCCCCCCCGGGCCTGGAACTCATTCGCACCCGGGAGACCTCCTGTTGTTTTTTCCAGAAATACACGCCGCCCCTGACTACTATATTTTCATTGTGAATACGGAACCAATCTACCGTTGGATCTCCGCACACCTGTATGAGTGGTTTCATTATTACTCCTCCCGCCTTTCACTCAACTTTTTCCTTTGGTTTCATAGAAAAAACCTATCGTCACAACCGTTCTTACTATACCACGCCTAAAAGCTAAATAACTTATAGCTTTCCATTCCTTTTCATCAGATATCTAATCAGGGTATAGACCAAAGAAATGATAACATAAAGGGGTATTATGATGGTCGCAATAATAAAAAACACTGCTTCATCGCCATTTACTCTAGCAAAATATGAAGAAAACCATGCATAAATGGCATTATGCAGTATAACCGCAGTTGTCCAGGCCGCTATTATCCACAGCAGCCTCCTCCAACTCAGCAAAAAATATCGGTCATATTTCATTTTACATCCCCCGCTATTACTTAGGCCCAAATAGGAGAACCGGATCAACTTTCGAGCAATTCCTCCAAATCAACTTCTGCTATTTCGACCACGGGAGTAATATCATCATACTCAGCAATTCCCAGACAGGCCAAACAGGGTATAATCACCTGATACCACCGGTCGCCGTTATTATACAAGACAGCATCCGGACCATTAACCGGTCCGTAACAAATAGAGCCCTCTAAAATCTTTCTGGCTTCTGGTATGGTTATCATCCGGGCATTTTCTCTGCGGGAGTATATTTGCTGCAAATTATCATGATTACATTTTTCCATGTTTCTTTCTCCCCTACTGCAATTACTGACTGTCCATTAATCAAGTTTAATTGACCGCATTTATATTTTAGCATTTCAGATCTGCAGGTAAAGTCTTTTAAGAATAATGATGGGCTGGCATCATGCAATAAAGGAGACACATGTCCAAATAAAAGGGAGGATAAAAACCGGCGGCTTTCGCCGCCGGGATATTATTATTTGTCGATCATTATCGGAGTAAGGTTTACTCTCCGCTGCCGTTTATCTGTAATGTATTCATCTCGTTTCCGGCGCTTGAAGATTATACGCACCAGCAGGCCAATGG
>CAZCTN010000045.1:8972-16904 GCA_964501655.1 uncultured Syntrophomonas sp. | reverse complement strand
TTTAGATCCAGCTGTGCATTTGATACAGCATTCCTCAGGCAGAGTTTTTCAAGGTCCATCAGGCAATTGTTTTTTTCCGCATGTTCAAAAAGGCTTATAGGAGACTCAAAAACAGTGTTCCGGGGCCCACGGCTCAGGGCTTCGAAAGCAAATATACTGCCGCTTTTAAGAGATATAATGGGTTGAAAGACAGTAGTTATTCTTTCATTATAGATAATTTGTTTGAATAACTTCCATTCCATATGCTGTTTATCATTCATGTGAGTTTTAGCCAAATTACTGGCGTCCTTAATTGACTTGTATATTACGGTCTCCAGGCGGTCACCCGGCACTTTATGAAGATTTGAATATCCCAAGTGAATTTGCAGCTGGTTCTCAATATTTAGGTTTTTATTGGCATTATTAAGAGCTTCTTCTAAATAGTTTTTTAGTTCATAATAATTATCTCTGAAATTATCCTGTTTTTCTGGAGCATCAATAAATAACAGAATATCATCACCACCGAGGCTGCATATACCATGCGTTTGTCTGGGGCCATAGAATAAAATGATTGATTCACGAAGGAAATTTCCAAAATTACGTAATACCTGGTCGCATATTTCTCTGCCGCATAAAGTTTCAACACTCTTAAAATCAACAATATCAACATAGATCAAGCCTAAAGGTTTTCTTATGATTATTTGTTCCAATGAGGCATAAAGTGAAAGCAGAGTAGGCAGTCCGGTCACCCTGTCTATTCTTAAATTATGCTGGTCAGGATCAGAAATCTTCTTTGCTTTAAGTATATCAATGTTTTTTTTAAGGTAGTGTTCAATCTTTTGCATAAACTCAATCCTTTATTATGATAAATTAGCAAGATTTTTATCCGCAATGGTTAGTGCTATGTTTGAATTATTGTTGGAGACTATCAAGAATAGTTTTACCCCCTTCATCCAGGCGGGTATTTTATGAATATTTAAGACATTATAATACTTATGTCTTAAGATGAGGTAAAGATGATGTAAAATTTGCGCAATAAACACCAAAGATACCACATTAAGTGGTATCCTGAGATAATTCATCGGTTGGTATTTATATGATTACGGCCGAATTTCGAAGTAATGTAAGCAATTTTTCGTTATCAGGAAGGTTATTAAGGTTAATAGACAAATATTTTATCCCGGCTGCCTCGGCTGCGCTTCTAATAAAGCGGTCCTCCAGCACCTGTTGTTTCTTGCGGGCTTCTCCGGTGCTCTCTCCTATTATCACCAGGACCGGTACCAGTCCTTCCTTTTCGCATATTAATAGGTCAACAAAGCGGTTTCTTATCCGGCTAAAATACTCAGTGCGGTTTTCTGCTTCTAAGGAAACGGTAACCAGGTCTTCCAGGTTTACACGGGGGAATGCCGTATAAGGACTATTCTCCAACATATTGGTGAACAGTTCATAGAGTGCCAGTTCTTTGCCGGACAATAGAAAATCCCGCTTGCGGTAAGGCAAATTATCCATGTTTATCCAGGCATTGCTCAGGTCGATAACTTCTCCGTTGCCTGGCCGTCTCTTTTTCTGGCTTGAGAATGGTCCGGAAGGCTGCATCTTCTGACGATAATCATTTAAAACATCCCATGCCAGCTTACCCAGGATAATTGCCACTATAATCATTATAAATTGTAACAATCCTCTACCTCCTAATTTAAGATGGTATTATATAATATATATTAATCAGGAAGGAGAAAAATATATATACATATAATATTTTATACAAAAGTGGCTGACAGCACTAGTGGCAAATTTGCATTAGCCATGCGGCTTAAATGAATATGAATAGGTTTGTGAGCGCTTAGGCGCCAAGGAGAAGTTATCATCAGTGATGCGGCATAAACAAGCAAGAAATATGTATTGAGGAGGGTTAATTGTGAACTATGAAAGCAGCCGGGGGCAGTTTTTCGGTATTTGCGCAGCAGATGCCATAAAAACGGGAATAGCGCCGGATGGAGGATTATTTTGCCCCGAGCATATCCCGCTTATGAGCGAAGAAGGCTTCCAAGCCCTGGAAGAGTTAACTTACCAGGAGCGAGCCGGGCATATCCTGGCCGGTTACCTGAGTGATTTTGATCCCCTGGAGATAAAGCACTGTATCGAGGGAGCCTACAACTCCAAGAACTTCGATGATTCCCGGATAGCTCCATTGATTCAAATGGGAGAAAAGACCTATATACAGGAACTGTGGCACGGGCCCACCTGCGCCTTCAAAGACATGGCTTTGCAGATACTGCCCTATTTGATGACTGCCAGTATGAAAAAAACTGGCGAAAGCAGCGAAATTGTAATACTGGTGGCAACTTCCGGGGACACTGGTAAGGCTGCGCTGGAGGGATTCAGCAATGTAGACGGAACCAGGATCATCGTCTTTTACCCCGATCAGGGTGTCAGTGAAGTACAGAAATTGCAGATGGTGACCCAGGAAGGCAGAAACGTGTATGCGGCCGGAGTAAAAGGCAATTTTGATGATGCTCAAAGCGGAGTAAAAAATATATTCAGCAGTCAGGACTATAACCGTACCCTGGTCCAGCAGGGGATGAAATTGTCTTCGGCCAACTCTATCAACTGGGGTCGGCTTTTACCGCAAATAGTATACTACATATCGGCCTATATCGACTTGCGCATTGAAGGAGCAGTCCAAGCCGGGGATAGGATAAACCTAGTAGTACCCACCGGTAACTTTGGCAACATCCTGGCCGCGTATTATGCCGGCAGGATGGGAGTTCCCATCGGAAAGCTAATATGCGCCGCCAATAGCAATAATGTTCTTACCGACTTTATCCGCAGCGGCATATATGACCGTAATCGCTCCTTTGAAAGAACCATTTCTCCTTCCATGGACATACTGATTTCCTCCAATCTGGAGCGCTTGCTCTTCGAAATAACCGGTCACGATGCCTCCCGAGTAGCCGGCTGGATGGAAGAGTTGAAGAACAGTGGTCGCTATGAGGTAGGACCGGAGGTATATCAGGAGGTACAGAAGTATTTCTGGTCTGACTGTTGCTCAGATGAAGAGACCATCGAAGCTATCCGGCATACCTGGCAGGAAAGGCACTATCTTATAGACACCCATACCGCAGTAGCAGTCAATGTTTATGAAAAATACCTTGAGGCCACTGGAGACGATACCGTTGCCATAATAGTATCCACGGCCAGCCCTTTCAAGTTCGGGAACAGTGTAGCCCGGGCGGTACTGCCCCCGGGGATGGTCGCCGGCCGCAATGAATTTGAATTATTATACTTGCTGGAAGAACATACCGGAGTAAAAATGCCAGAAGCCATAAAAGGCCTGGAACATCGGACCATACGGCACAAAACCATATGCCGGGTAGAAGATATGCAACAGACCGTATCCGACTTCCTTGGCATCTCCTGAGCATTCTTGCCCAAGCAAGAGAAGGATGAACCAGGGAGGGTTCTTTTGGTACATGGCATCAGTTATGCACCAAAAGAACCCTCCCTGGTTGGCGTCGCCAGTTATGTACTACAAGAACTGTCCCGGTGGCGTTCCCATGGTTGCACTTGCTTACCGGCCTTTGATAAAAAATTCCATTAGCTTATATCCGGCCAGGAAGAATATCCCCTGATCGGCAGATTTTTCGTTGTATGAGCCGATACTGTCTGAGACTGGATTATTCTTATCATAAATCATAAATGGCACCGGATCGCTGCTATGGGTTCTAATGGATAGCGGGGTTGGATGATCCGGTAATATCATGACCCGTATATCCCGGAATTGGTCCAGTTCCTCAATAACCATTCCGATTACCTCCCGGTCAATCTGCTCAATGCTCCAGATTTTATGTTTTAGACTGCCCTGATGACCGGATTCGTCAGGAGATTCGATATGTACATATACAAAATCCTGGCCTTGTTTTAACTCCTCCAAGGCAGCCCGGGCTTTTCCGGCAAAGTTGGTTTCAATGGCACCGGTGGCCCCTTCCACTTCCACAGATTTAAGTCCGGCACTTATTCCTAATCCTTTTACCAGATCCACCGCTGCTACCACTGAACCCTTCAGGCTGTAAAGGGACTCGAAACTGTCCAGGGCAGGTTTCTTCCCTTCTCCCCAGAACCAGGCTGAGGTAGCCGGGTTTTGACCCGAAGCCCGGCGTTTTTGATTAACCGGATGGTTATCCAAAATACTATGGCTCTTGAGCATTAAATTCAGCAGCACAGTGCTGTCTGACCCGGCCGGCAGGTATTCTCCCACAACCTGGTCGCTGATATCGTGGGGAGGAGTAAGCATTATTTTTTTGCCCAGAGCATTTTTCCATATCACCAGGTGGCGGTAGCTTATCCCGGGATGGAAGGTTATTTCTTCGTTGCCCAGTTCACTCTGCAGGGCTTTGATCAGTTCGGCGGATTCAGCTGAAGATATCTCCCCCGAACTGTAATCCAGCATGATTTTGTCCTTATAATCTTCAGCATCCGATAGAGTCACCAGATTGCAGCGCAGGGCCAGGTCTGTCTCGGCTAGTTCGATCCCCATGCTGACCGCTTCCAGGGGAGAGCGTCCGGTATAATAGATTTCTGGATTATAGCCCATCACGGCTAAATTAGCTACATCGCTACCCGGAGGAAAGCCCTCGGGGATAGTAGCCGCCTTCCCTATAAGGGCAGTCTTAGCCAGATAGTCCATATTAGGGGTTTGGGCATATTCCAGGGGAGTCTTGTTCCCCAGCTCAGCTATTTCATAATCAGCCATTCCATCGGCAAGTATCAGCAAATATTTCATACTACTTCAGCTCCTATTTCATAAGTTAATGGTGCCAGGCACCATTAACTTACCATTAACATATAATATCGGCATTCTACAGTACAGTATATCATTAACCTGAATCGTAATGAAACGAAAGAAATATTGACATCGTGGGTAACCTATGGTACTGACATAACTTCTAGTGGTGAAATAACCTGGGACTGGAACATACCATAACCATATCATATTCATTACAGGCATCAATAACTAAATTATCCCTAATTGAACCTCCGGGTTGAACGATGAATTTTACCCCGCTCTGGGCGGCTCGGTCTATATTATCACGGAAGGGGAAAAACGCATCAGAGCCTAGGGAAACTCCGGTTAAATTCCTTAACCAGGAAGCTTTTTCTTCAGCTGTTAATCGTTGCGGTATACTATCCAGTGCATTGCTCCAACCGCTTATTTCCTTGGGAGTAATATCATCTCTTAAGTATTGATCTATGATATTATCCCGTTCAGGTTTGGCTACGCCCTGTTTGAATGGTAACGCCAATACCGTGGGATGTTGTCTTAAATACCAGATATCGGCTTTGGAGCCGGCTAGCCGGGTACAGTGGATACGAGATTGCTGCCCGGCGCCGACACCGATTACCTGACCGTCCAGGACATAACAAACTGAATTGGACTGGGTGTATTTTAATGTAATCATGGAAATAATTAAGTCCCGTTGGGCCTGGGGATTCATATTTTTATTGTTGCTTACGATATTAGTAAGCAACTCCTCGCCAATTTTTACATTATTTCTTTTTTGCTCGAAGCATATGCCATATACTTCTCGGGTCTCAATCTCTTCCGGTTCGTAATCCCAATCCATTTCTATTATACAATAGTTGCCTTTCTTCTTTTTCTTTAAAAGCTCCAGGGCTTCATCTGTATAACCCGGGGCAATTATTCCATCAGAAACTGCTCCCTGCAGAATAGCAGCTGTGGACACATCAACTATATCACTTATAGCAGACCAATCCCCGTACGATGACATTCTATCTGCTCCTCTGGCGCGGACATAAGCAGTCGCCACCGGAGATAATTCCAGTCCCTCAACAAAATAGGACTTTTGTAAAACATCACTCAGCGGTAAACCTACTGCAGCACCAGCCGGACTGACATGTTTAAAGGAAGCAGCTGCTGGTAAGCCAGTAGCCTGTTTCAATTCCTTCACCAGTTGCCAGGAATTAAAGGCATCCATAAAATTGATATATCCTGGAGTACCATTTAGAATTTTGATGGGCAATGATTGGTTCTTGCTATAAATTTTAGCCGGTTTTTGCTGTGGATTACATCCATACTTTAATACAATCTCCGAATTTCCCATTATTACAACCTCCTTAATAATCGGTACAAAAAAACCTGAGTAAATAAAAAATCTACCCAGGCGGTCGATAATCTTAATAAATCATGCTCCCTATGGTAAACTCCATTTCCGCCAGTTACATGACCAAATTTAATATATCATAAACGCAATTTTATATCAAAGTTAACTATTCCGAGTGACCTAATGGTTTCTCGTTTTTTATAAATAATGGAACCCAAGAAACAAATTATTTGCAGTTTCCATATAATGGAAATGACTTACTCTTGCTGCCAATACATGCGGCTGTTACTCTCATTCAGGGAGAAAGCAGAACTAGTTTAAGAAAGGAGATGAAGTATGTTCAGGAAAATAAGGTGTTATTTCTCAGGACATAGGTTCGTGCCATTCTATGAAGAAAATACGCACATTGTACGCTATTGGTTTTGTAGGAAATGTGGAAAAAAGAAAGATTGAAAGCTAAAAGACTCTTCATTACAACAGGGGCGTCTTTAATGAGTTAATGGTGCCTGTCACCATTAACTCATTAAACCCAAATAATAAACCCCATGCCGTAATAAGGACGTGGGGTTTTTAAATTATTATAATTAATTAACTTGTTACTATTACTTAAAGATATCCGGTAAGGGAATTAGCCTATTTCAAATTATATAATCTATTTTGGCTCCAGGGAAATGCCGTCGGATCAACCCGGTAAAAAAGGCACTCATTTCCTGGAGCAGTTCTTTCTGATATACAAACTTACCATAGCCGAACTGTCCGTACTTATAAGAACGGGACTCATCCTCGGACATGGGCAGGGATGTATGGGGGAAAACCTCTAAAATATTATTTTTTGCCCTCCGGGTAAAACGATGGGATATTACTTCGAAATGGATATCCTTGTAATCACTCCTGAACAGCTTTTCTCCCAGTTTATTTACCATATTACTGTATTCTTCTTTCCAGCTACCATCTAATATGACCGGGGCTATAATCACCCCTGCTGGATAACCATGTTCCATCAACCGGGACAGAGCTTTAATGCGCTCTTGCAGGCCCGGGGTACGATGTTCATGGGTTTGAATAATCCGTTCAGTGTTGATGCTGAATCTTATACGGGTATGGCACCGGTGATCCAAATCCAGCAGGCTGTCGATGCCCGGGAACTTGCTAACGAATTTCAAATAACCGTATTCCTGACCGGCAAAGAATTTTATGGCCTGGGCCAGAGCCCCAGAATAAGGTTCTACCGGTACGGGATCAGATGTTGCCGCAGCCTCAAAAAAGGTTTTTTCAGGCTGCCGTTCTCTGATATATTTTTCAGCCTGGGCCAGAATTTCATCGATATTGATATAAACCCGGGTATAAGGTTTTTTGCCCAGCTGGGTATTCAAATAGCAGTATTCGCATATACCCTGGCAGCCAGTGACCAGCGGCAGCTGATAATGGGCTGATGGTTTGCAGGTGGCGAAAGCCAGGGTTTTTCGAACTCCAATCACCAGAGTGCTTTTGCCCTGAAAAAACGATTCTCTCGGTGTTTTGCCGGGAATGCCGGTGACCCGATTATGGGATTTTAGAAAACTTATTTCGTGACCTTCTGCTTTTAGACGTTCACACATTTCTTTTCCCAATGGATAATCCAGAGCATCTGGTTCAAAATAGACCCTTTTTACTTGTAAAGCTGCCAGTGTCATTTATCTGCCTCCACAAGGTAAAGAAGATATCGTATTATCTTATCTTAACCATCATTTCTACAAGCGATACAGAAAAAGAATAAGTTAATGGTTCTAGTCACCATTAACTTATCTGTAACTTTCTATTATAAATGAGCTGCCTTTGCCAGGGCAAACGCGGT
>CAZCTN010000045.1:0-8872 GCA_964501655.1 uncultured Syntrophomonas sp. | reverse complement strand
CTATAGAAATACTGCTTATACTAGTCATGATATGGCCGATAATAGACATACAAATACTACCATATGCTTCTTAATATAATAAGTAAAAGGGATATAGATAATATATAAAAACCCTTCAAAAGGGTGAAAATACAGGTATCCGAAACTAAGGAGGTTTAATATGGCTAATCAAATGTATGATATATGCATCTTAGGCTGCGGTCCGGCCGGATTATCGGCCGCTATTAATGCTAAAATACGCAATAAGGATATTGTAGTTCTGGGAACTGAGATATGCAGCCCGCCCCTGCATAAAGCTCAGAAGATAGACAATTACCTGGGTTTTTATGGGATTAATGGGGAAGACCTGCTGGACAAATTTTTAGAACATGCCCGGGCCATGCAAATTGAAATACGTCACTCCAAAGTGGAATTGATCACTACTGATGCAGATGGAACTTTCAATTTGCTGGCAGACGGGGAAGTGCTTAACAGCAAAGCTATAGTGATAGCGACGGGGATACCCTATAAACCAACTTTGCCCCGAGAAGAAACTTATCTTGGCAAGGGCCTGGGTTATTGCGCTACCTGTGATGGCCCTTTATATAGAAATAAAGAAGTTATCATCATCGCTCATGATGCGGAAGGAGAAATGGAAGCTAATTATATGGCGGAAATATGCAGCAAAGTATACTATCTGCCTTTGTACAAAAATTGGGGACAACTAGATGCCCGAATAAAATTGGTTCAGGATAAGCCTGCGGGGATAATGGGTGATGGATATATAAAGGGATTAGAACTTAAAGGAGGAACACAGATAGATGCTGATGGACTATTTGTGCTGGGTGGGGAGACGGCTCCTGATCGTGTAATTCCAGGACTGGTAATTGTTTACAACCATATCCTGGCAGACCGGGAGCAAAAAACCAATATTCCCGGAGTATATGCAGCCGGAGACTGTACCGGCAAGCCATACCAGGTGGCCAAAGCAGTAGGAGAGGGGCAGGTAGCCGGATTAAACGCCGGCAATTATGCTGCTGCCCATGCCTAAAAAAACCAGGCCTGGGCAGCCTGGTTTAAAGTCGTATACCTCTGAAAGGGAGTCTGATCAGCGTTTATTCTTCTGCCCCTGGGCCAGAGATGGGTCTTCCCAGTACTGTTGTCCTATTTTATTGTACTGGCTCAGCAACACTTCATCATCGGAATATTCCGATGGGTCATAATCTCCGGATTTATTCTGGTCTTGCTGGTTAACCAACTGATCTTGATGAGTCTGGTTGTCCTCCTGGCCCATGTTATCCTTTTGGTCGTCCCTGGATGATGGTTTGTTTATTAATCCGAATTCATAGAAGAGATTCCCAACTGAGGCAAATAGATCATTGGTCAAACTGCTGCCATTTTTGCCTTTGGCTTGCTTCACTGATTCCTTTTCCGGTTTATCGCCGCCATATTTCACGTCTTTGGGCATAGTCATTATAGACACCTCCTTGAAAATAGTATTTTCACCGGAAGGAGAAAATATAAATGAATTGAACGAATGCTATAATTTACCCTGGAAAGAAAAATACATTACGCTAAAAATATTAATACCGGCTTCAATGTTGACTAAAATCAAAGTCGATGCTATAATTAACTTCGTTGCGGAGCCGTGGTGTAGCGGTTAACATGCCGGCCTGTCAAGCCGGAGAGCGTGGGTTCAAATCCCATCGGCTTCGCCATAAGCCTCGGTAGCTCAGCTGGTAGAGCAGCGGACTGAAAATCCGCGTGTCGGTGGTTCGACTCCGCCCCGAGGCACCATAGAGTAAGCGGAAGTGGCTCAGTGGTAGAGCATCGCCTTGCCAAGGCGAGGGTCGAGAGTTCGAATCTCTTCTTCCGCTCCATATGCAAAACCAGCGTTGCTCCGGTAACGCTTTTATATTGTCAACAAATGATTCATCTCTGAGTTATTACTCCCAAGGCGCCTGATTAATGTACTCCATATGGAAGCCCATGTTTATGTTCGCATCCTCTATGGTATCTTTTAGGATGAGATTATCTCTAACGAGTTATACTATGCTCTGATTCACACGTGCCCTGTTTCTCTTGCAATAAAAGAGGAAAGTTGTTATAATAATTTGTGCGCGAAAGCGCCGATTATTAAGGGCGGATGGCGAAGAGGCTAACGCTGTGGTCTGCAAAATCACCATTCGCCGGTTCGAATCCGGCTCCGCCCTCCATATTTACTTATACTTATGCCCGGGTGGCGGAATAGGCAGACGCACGGGACTTAAAATCCCGCGACCTTTACCGGTCGTGCCGGTTCGACCCCGGCCTCGGGCACCAAAATTTAGTATCAAGCAAAGGATTTACCGAAGGTTTAAAGCTTTCGGTAATTTTCTTTTTCTGCTTAAATTTTGGCTTGACCCTCTTTTGACCCACGTAAAAATGCATCTATTTTATTGATCACTACAGTATCTGTTTTAGGTCGGATGTGTTGGTAATGGATTGTCATGCTTATAGTAGAGTGGCCCATTCTACTCTGAGCGTGTTTTAGAGGTACTCCAGCTTCCAGCATTAAAGTTGCGTGGAAATGTCTGAGGTCGTGGAAACGGATGTGGGGAATTTTATTGGTAGCTTAAAAGCGCTTAAACCGGTGTGAATAATTGCCAGGGTGGGATATGTCTCCATCAACGCTGACTACATAACCTACCGCCTTATTAGCAGCGAATACAGCCAGTACATCCGCCGGGATAGAAATGGTCCGGGCTGCCCCATACCCTGATGGACAGTATAAACACATGGGCATTAGTTGCCTAAACATAAATGAAATATTAAGTAATCATACGTAATAGTAAGAAATCTTGTGTTTTTGTTGTCTACTAAGCGGGGGGCGCCGCACACCTCGACCCTATAGCTTGGCGTCCCTGTCTTTTGACAGGGACACCCTTAGCGTTGACATTCAAATTTCAACTTACAAGCAACATCAATCTTGCTTAAATTGCTAAATAAAAGATTAATAAAGTATTTCGCAAACTCGTTATTGCTTTACCTCTTCTCCTGTTTGAACAAGAAATTATTTTCTTCCAAACAGCTGTTTGAAATCATACAGTAAAGTGTAAACAACCGGTACAATAACCAGGGTTAAAAGCGTAGAAGATATCAACCCTCCAATAACCGCATAAGCCATGGGAGCACGCATTTCAGTTCCAGCCCCGGTCGCAACGGCAACAGGAATCATCCCGAAGATCATGGCCAGCGTGGTCATGAGTATTGGCCGGAAGCGTACCAAACCGGCCTTAATCAGGGCTTTGTTTATCTCCACACCTTCTCTCAACCTTTGTTTAGCAAAATCAATAAGTAGGATGGCATTTTTGGCAACCAGGCCCATTAGCAGAATAATGCCGATCAAAGCCATGAAATTCATCTTGCTGCCGGTGATAAACAGACCGGCAATGGCTCCTATAAGGGCCAGCGGCAGAGAAAACATTATGGCTATGGGGTCGACAAAACTTTCAAACTGTGCTGCCATTATCAGAAATATAAACAGAATGCCCATGACTAATGCGACCAATAGGCCATTAAAGCCTTCCTGCATTTCTGCGTTCATACCGCCTTCCTCAATGGTTATCCCGGTTGGAACTATCATTTCCTTATGAAACTTTTCTAAATATGAATCTAGAAAGTCTCCGGTTGACTTATCAGCAACATTGGCAGACAGTTCAATTAATCCAGTTCGGTCATGCCGATTAAGTGCTGCAGATGTGGTGGTAAAAACATGGCGGGTCACTAGGTTAAGAGGTACTATCTGGTTGTTAGAATCGGGAACATCAATGCCATTCAGACTGTCAAGATTAGTGCGTTGTTCATTTTCCATGGATAATCGGACATCATATTGGTTCTTGCCGCTATTATATTTACCTATAACAGTGCCGTTAAATAAGGTATTTAGGGTATCCATAACCGAAGAAGTATTTACTCCCAGGTCTGCCGCCTTATCACGATCCATAACCAGCTTTGTTTCCGGTTTACCCGCTTTATAGCTAATACTAACGTCTCGCGCGGAAGGATCCTGATTCATCACCCGTTTTGCTTCAAGTGCAAATGTCCTGAGTTGCTCATAGTTATCTCCTTTAATATTGATGATTACATCCTTGAGGTCGGACGAGTCGGAAACCGCATTTATAGCAAGCTCCACACCGGGTACTTTTTTCAGGTCTTCCCGCATTTTTGCGGCAATGATTTTAGAGTTGTCTTTCCGCTCCTTTTTATCACATAAATTTACATAAAGTAAGACCTGGTCTTTTTGTACTGTGGTGTAAATGGATTTTACCTCCGGATACTGGCGGATAATGCCTTCAATATCGCTGGCTTTTTGACCGGCCTTTTCTAAAGCCAGGCCGGAATCGAGATCAGCACTTATACTGATTTCTCCATCATCCGTCCAACTTGTGAATTCAAAACCCAGCAAAGGAATCATGCCTATACTTCCCATAAATAACACGATCGCCAGTAGCATGGTAACTAACCTGTGATTAAGAATAATCCCCAGGAATCGAGAATACTTCTCCGCCAATAAATCGAACCAGTGGTTAAAGCTATTTAAAAACTTGCCTAAGAAAGGTGTATCTTTTTGCTTACCGGACTTTAGCATTCGCGATGACATCATGGGTACAAGAGTAAAGGATACGAATAGGGAGAATAACATACCGAAAACAACGGTGAGGCCAAACTCAACAAAGTATTTTCCGATAAGCCCGCTTACCATGGCGGTAGGAAGAAATACAGCCACAACCGCCAGGGTTGTAGCGAGTACTGCCAGCCCGATTTCTGAGGAAGCTTCCTTGGCCGCTTGAAATGGGGTTTTTCCCATATGCAGATGGCGTACGATATTTTCCACAACCACAATGGCGTCATCAATCAGCAGGCCTACTGACAGGGTTAATGCCATCAGCGACATGGTATTGAGTGAAAAGTTCATGATCTTTAAAGCGATAAAAGTGCTTACTATGGAAGTAGGAAGCGAAATGGCAGTAATCAAGGTGCTTTCCCATTTATTTAGAAACAAGAACACTACCATAATGGCCAGAATACATCCGATCAGCATGCTTTTAGTAACTTCGTTTACTGAATCACGGACAGACTCAGAATTGTCCCGGACAATATCAACGTTTATCCCGGCAGGCAGGGTTGCGTTTAGGTCAGACAACGCCCGTTTCACCTCATCGGCTACTTCAACGGTATTGGCGCCTGATTGCTTGACAATATCAATACCTATAGCCGGCTTTCCCTGATATCGGGATAAACTGTTGATATCCTGGACCCCGTCGATTACTTGAGCGACATCTCGCACCCTAATTTCGGTTCCGTTTCTTTTGGCTACCAGAATGTTGTTGAAATCTTCAACATTTTTTACACTGCCGTCTATACGAAGAGAAGTTTCACTACTGCCATCGGAGACTGACCCTCCCGCACCTTCAATATTGCCGCTTTTTAGATTATTGATCACCTCATCCACGGTCAATCCGTAGGATGCCATTTTTTCTTTATCCAGCTTGATCTGAATCTCACGTTTGGCACTGCCATAGATATTGACCGCTCCTACCCCTTTTACGGTGTAGAGTTTTTTCGCTATTACATCATCCACAACTTGTGAAAGCTCTTTGGTGTCTTCTGTTCCCGTTACAGCAATAGATAGAATAGCGCTGCTGCCTAAAAGATCACCACCAACGTTGGTAATTACTGGTTCGTCGATATCTTGCGGCAGTTCTCCGCGAATAGCACTAATCTTATCTCTGACTTCCTGGGCAGCAACTTCAGGGGATTTATCTAGTGCAAACTCGATAGTGGTATTGGATACCCCTTCGGTCATAGTAGAAGTAATGTGTTTTACTCCAGAAATCTGTCCTACCGCCTCTTCAACTTTCCTGGTTATATTGGTCTCGAGTTGTTCCGGAGATGCTCCTGACTGAGTAATCGAAACCGTAGCAATGGGTATATCAGCCTGGGGCATATTGTTTATGGTCAAGTTCGCATAGCAGAGGATGCCAACAACAACAAAAGCTATAATTACAACAATAGTAAATACAGGCCGTCTAATGCTAATGTCCGCTAAAATCATTTATATTCCCCCCTGTTCGGAGAATACTATTACCCCGTCACCATCCTGCAGTGTATTTACATTTGTACAAATGATACTATCCCCGTTTTGTACTCCTGATTTGATTTCTACCAAGTTTTTGATAGTTTGGCCGATGGTAACACTGCGTTGACGAGCTATTCCATTATTATTTATAAAGATAAAGTAGTTGCCTTCATCTCCGGCTAGGGCTTCTATAGGGACAGTAATCATTGGTATCTTTTGATCAGTAGTGATTTCAACTCTGGCATAGTCGCCAGGATGAAGCAGCTTGCTTTGGTTGTCAACCTGAACTTTGCAATTAAAAACTCTTGAAGATGGGTCGGCAGATACATTGATGCTTTTTACCACCCCTTCAAGAGTAGTATCATTATCGGTTATGATAGCTTTTTGCCCTAATTTAATAATGTTCACATTTTGTTGCTCTATCTGAAGCACCGCATATACAGAAGAAATGTTCTTTACTTGAGCCAGCATTAGGTCCGGTGATATCATCTGCCCAAGCTTTACGCTTTTGTTATCCAATACCCCGCTAATGGGAGCTCGAATTACACAACTCTCCAAGGAATGATTAACACTCTGAAAAGTTACCTGGGCAGATTTTAAATTGGCCTGGTCTAATTTGAGCGATGTAACTGCCGCATCATAATCGGCTTTAGCGATGGCTCCATTATCAAATAGAGCTTTAGCCCGGTCATAATTTTGCTGAGATGATTCCAGGGTTGCCTCCATCTTTTGAACGGTGATTTCAGCCGTCTGTAACTGACTGTGCAAATCCTGATCTTCCAGAAGTACCAAGGCCTGGCCTTGCTCAACTGCATCACCATTTTCAAACAGGATACGGACCACTTGTCCTGATAGCTTGCTGCTTACAATGCCTTCTTCACCTGGTTCTATAGTTGCTTTAGAGCTAATGATTAATTCTTTCTCAATTGCTTTCGCCGGTTGAATCTGAACAGAAGTCTTATTGATTATGGCTGCAGGCTGGGAAGGAACATCTTCGTTATTTTTAAATACTATAAATCCAACGATAACAATCAATAGAACGGTACTATACAAAATGGTTTTCTTTGCATTTTTCCTGGCAACGGCAGCAATCATGTTTACTAGCGCCGCTAGCTTATCGACTTTATCTGAAAACATGCTGTTTGACTTTTTAGTTTCCTCAATTTTTTCCTTTCCTTCCATAAGCCTTCTCCTCTCATCTATTAATTCTTCAGGCTTCCCCAAGCCAACCTCGGTCTAAATTTGTCCCAGTCCGCCATCCACCGCGATCTCTCCGCTAGCCAGATAGGAGGAATCGGAAGAAGCCAGAAACCAAGAAATAATCCAGGTAAAAAAAATGCGCTTTTGTACTATATCAATTGTCTGTGCTTGTTCTTCACATTTTATGGCGAAGACCGTGAAACTCGTTTGCTAAATAGATAAAACATTAAGCGCGGCATCAATTCGCATATTAAACTAATGACTTTATTTTCCCAGGAAACAATAATATACTAACGAAAGACAAACGCATTGTCAATGGTTTAGTTTTGATTGATTTATTATTTATCGTGTAGTATAATATATTTGTTTCTTAGGAAATAAATTAATAGGAGCTTTTAGTTATGGAAAATGAAAAAGTTGAAGTTCATTCCCTACTGAGCAAATTGGCGGATTTATTTGATTGTTTAAACAATTTCATGCAAATGCACGAAGATAACCTTAATCAATATCTCTTGGAATGTGGATGTAAAAACCTATACGATAAAAACCTTATAATTTCGGAGTATCATGTGATTGAATGCATTGGCAAAAACAGATTACCGAATGCAACGCTTATTTCAAAAGAGTTGAATATGACTAGGGGTGCCATATCCAAGATAACAGCTAAACTCCTATCAAAAGGCTTAATAAAGGCAGATCATCTGGAGAATAACAAAAAAGAAGTTTATTACACACTTACCCCTCAAGGCAAAGATGCTTTTAACATTCATGAGAAAATTCACGAGTTGGCCGATGGAAATCTTCAAGAAATTTTGGGGAAATACAATTCCGATGAACTTGGTACAATTAGCAGATTTTTAGATGATCTCCTGGCCGGACTCTAGCAGGTAACCGATTACTTACTTTTATATGCTTTAGTAAATAAACAATAATTGGCTTTTGTCTCTATCGAAAGTTCAGAAAAGGAACTCGCTTATCATGATTAATAATTTTAGGGATACATGTTTACAATGTTTTAGCTAATAAAAAATAATTAAAGTCTTAATTATAGACGGTGTCGTATGAAATAGTTGCGGGTTGCCAGACAAAATTAAGATAAAGATGCTGTTCCGAGGTAAAAGAAGCGCCCCAAATAATCAGTTGAATCATTCACATTAGGGAAGAGGAGAAATCATGTGAGTATTGGAACCAGGGTTCTCGAATTCGGTTTTCTTATTCTCTTAGGGGTTGTCAGCGGCAAGAGTCTTTGCGGCAAAGTATGCCCGGTTGGATTTATCCAAGGATTACTATATAAAATCCCGTTTCCCCGAAAAATTAAAATATTCAAAGCTCACAAGCACCTGAGATATTTGAAATATATCATTCTCTTTATTGTGATTGTGCTTTTTCTAGTTTTTCCGATGAAAGAACCTGTTGGAAATACCTGGGCAATCAACGGAAACATGAAATGGGGGCTAACAATTCTTCTATTATTAGCGTGTATGGTGATTCATTTGCTGTTCAAGCCGATAAGATGTTCCGTTCATGTCGAGAATATGAGCTCGATGAGTTAAACGGTCTACTAAGGCAGCG
>CAZCTN010000044.1:0-16978 GCA_964501655.1 uncultured Syntrophomonas sp. | reverse complement strand
AGGGCTGAAAATGATTTTGACCACGGCATAATATTCTGGTATAATGAGCAGGCAATAAGCGCCCGTAGCTCAGTGGATAGAGCACCGGCCTCCGGAGCCGGGTGCGGAGGTTCGATTCCTCTCGGGCGTACCATACTAAAAACGTAGTTTCTGATATTCAGGTAAAATGCGATTCGGCCCCCGGCCTACCTTTCTTTTTATTTCCTTGAAATCTTCCCGGTTAAGGAATCTCATATCATTTATTATAAGGTTCAGGGTATTTTGCTATTTGCAGCAGATTTATAAGAATAGTTGAAAGCAAAAACCAAACCTATAGCTTGGTTAATAAGCCTTTGCTATAGGTATTTTATTAATAGGGCCAATGATACTTGGCCTTATTTATACATTTTTCACCGCCACGGTTTTGAAAACGGTATATAGTTCGGTTCCTTTTTCAAGCTCCATTTTCTCTCTTTTCCTGTCCATCTTAATTTAACCTTGTACGGATCAAGGTTATTTCCTTGAGTAATAATACAATAATTAATTATATATGAATGATAAACCATTATAATCCATCATAGGAAGATTGTAATTATTGGAGCGAATCATAGAAGCGTTTATTCCCATAAGATAGTGGAAGTGCTTTTTGCTTTGGGCGTAAAATCCTAAAAAAAGACATGACATTATTGACATATGCCCATAATAGCATATAATAAAAACATAACCGACATATGTCATAAACCAAAATGAGGTGAATAGTATGCCTGGAAAAGATGGAAGAGGACCAGCCGACTTGGGAAGGAGCGGCAATTCAGGTGGTCAATCTGGTTGCGGTTCAGGTAGAGGCAGGCGGGGAAGTTCTGCCGGCGCAGGCCCGGGTGGTTATTGTGAATGCCCGAAGTGCGGAACCAGAGCAGCACATAAACCTGGCCAGCCGTGCAGTGAAATGCAGTGTCCGCAATGTGGTTCCAATATGGTAAGAGTATAAGCGAGCAAATAGAAAGGGGTAGATTAATATGCCAAGAAGAGATGGAAGTGGACCAATGGGAGTTGGTTCAATGACCGGAAGAGGTTTGGGAGTATGTACAGGGGTTAATGCACCTGTAAATGGAGGAGCTTATGGCCGGGGATTTGGTGCAGGATATGGAAGATGCTTGGGTACAGGTTATGGACGCAGCTGCGGAAGAGGTTTCAGCCGTGGCATGGGGCGAGGTTTTGGATATGGTTTCAACGCCAATTATAATCAACCCACGTCAAAAGAAGGGCTGCGAGCCCAGAAAGAACAGTTGGAGAATATGCTTAATGCTATTAACCAGCAGCTAGAAGGCTAATTATAATCAGAAAACGCGACAGGAGAATGCTTCTGTTGCTTTTTCTGCGAAATGAGGTAATAATAATGCCCAGACCGCGAAAGTGGAGAAATATCTGCAGCTTGCCGGATACAATCCTATTTGGGCCTATAGATACCCCTATTAATTATACAAACTTTATCCAAATGACTATTGAGGAGTATGAAGCCATAAGGCTAATTGACCTGGAAGGATTCACTCAGGAAGAGTGCGCCCATCAGATGAATATAGCCCGTACAACAGTGCAGGGGATTTATAGCGAGGCAAGAAAAAAAGTTGCAGACTTGCTGGTAAACGGGAAAAATCTCAAGATAGAAGGCGGAGATTATAAACTTTGTGACGGTTATGCCAAATCATGCGGCGATGTTTGCCGCAGACACAGACATGGCAGGAGGCAGTAGAAAGAAGGTGCAAGATACATTTGGGTATAAATAATGAAGCCTTGGAAAAGAAAAACCAGGAAAATAATATGGAATGTTCCCTTTGCCTCAAGCAGCGTTGCCGTAAAGGCAAAGACTGTTATCCGGATATCAATGGAACCATATTGGAGAAATACCAGGAAGAAGAGAATCTTAAGATGACTTCGGTTTCTGCATATATTGAAGGCCAATACTATATGGAGGCAACTCGTCTGGAAGAAATAAGGCTTTTTGCCATGAATATGGGATACTCCAAGCTTGGTGTAGCTACCTGCATTGGGTTGATCGCTGAGGCGCAAATGATAGCTTCCTATTTACAAAAGGATTTCCAGGTTTATGTAATTAGTTGTAAAAACGGGGGAATATCCAAGAGCAAGCTGGGGCTGCAACAAATTAAGCAAGGAGACAATGAAATTATGTGCAATCCAATTGGTCAAGCCCTCTTGCTTAATCAATATCAAACCGACATGAATATAATTTGCGGCTTATGCGTGGGACACGACATGCTGTTTACGAAACATTCGGAAGCGCCGGTTACCACCATTATAACTAAAGATAGGGTATTGGGACATAATCCGGCAGCAGTATTGTATAGCAGGTACTACCGTAAAAAGAAACTGGAGCTGGAAGGGTAGGCAAGACCATAAATCCTAGGGTCGGAAGGGGAAGGAAATGCCCCTGGTTTTCTATTCATTCTCCAGGATTAGAGGCCGGGAGTCTACCGTGCGGCTGCTGCTGCTGAATATGGAGAGCAGGAGACCGCACAGGGTGATGAAAGCGGATATTTTGAAAACAATACCCATGCTGGCCATATAAGCAGTGTTCGGGTTGACTGCCTGCTGCAGATTAAGTACATAAGTGAAGATGCTGGCTGATACTGCAATACCCAGGGATACCGAGAAATTACGGGTAGTAGCAGTAAAGCCGCCGGTATAGCCGGCCTTTTCAACGGGGACGGATCGGAAGATGCTGCTGCTGTTGGGGGAAGAGAAAAAGCCCATGCCTATACCGATGAGCAAGAGCCCGGCCACCATTTTCCAGTTGCTGCTGCCTGAAGACAGAGCCGAAAAGCTTAGGTGAGACAGGGTCATCAGAAACAAACCTATGGAAGTCAGGCGGCCGGAGCCGATGCGATCGGAAAGACTTCCGGTCAGGGGAGCGGTAACAGCCAGGCACACCGGAGGTATGGTCATATAAAGTCCCATTATTTGAGGGGTCAAATGCATAAAATCTTCCATATAAAAGGGGATCAGGAACATCACCCAGATCTGGGATATGTAAGCTAGGAAAATCATGACATTGCCATAAAGAAAGGCTTTGACTTTGAACAGGGCAAAATCCAGCATTGGGAAAGGCTGTTGCTTTTCATAAAAACAGAAGGATATTAGTATTATCAGGGCCGTAACTGCGATAGCCGGAGTTGCGGCATTATTATAGGCCAGGGCCAGCAGCAGCAGCACCGAACCCAGGGCAAAAAGCAGCATGCCCACCGGATCATAGCGTCCTGTTTCCAAACTGACAGGCTGGGAAGGCAAGTTTTTGAGGGCCAAATAGAAACCCAGCAGTCCTATGGGAACATTAACCAGGAATATGAAGGGCCAGCCAAACCGGGCCAGGATGAACCCGCCTACCACCGGTCCGGCCATATTGCCTATTCCTACCATACTGCCGGTCAGTCCCAATGCCTTGCCTTTTTCGGAATCCGGAAAGGAATTGGATATAATGCCCACCCCGGTAGCCATCATCATGCTGGCTCCAAATGCCTGTATTACACGGCTGGAGATAAGATAGGAAATGGTCGCTGAAAGGCTGCACAGCAAGGAACCGCAGGTAAACACCAGGAAACCATAAGCGAATACTTTTTGCCTGCCGATTTGATCTCCGAATTTGCCAAAGAACAGCAGGGTAGCAGTGATCACCAGCATATAGGAGGTAGTGACCCACTGCACCTGATTCATGGTAACTGAGAGGTCTGCTCCTATGATGGGGTTGGCTATATTAAGGATGCTGCTGTCCAGGGTGGAGATGAATATCCCGGCACAAATTATCCCCAGTACCTGCCACTTCAAGTCCAGTTTCATAAAGACTGCCTTTCTGCTAATGCTGGTTTATTACTACCTATTCCAAATCAGGCCCGCATAGAATATATACTTGCTATTGCTTTATCAATTATAGAACAGAGAATAGGAAAGATGAATAGCTAAAAGAGATGGGACCGGCATTTGTTTACTTTTCCAGCAGGACTCTTATAATGGCGTCGGTAAGGCAGTGAACTCCTATGATGGTTTCCTCTTCACTTATCTGATCGGTGCCGCATTCGAACAACAAGGCGGTAGGATACAGATCTTGGTTGTAGTCGCCCCGGCCCATAAAGATGCCGCGCATCAGCCCGGGATAAAGCTCATCGGCAGCCGCTTTCACTCTTCTGGCGAAGGCCAGATTGGTCTGCATATTTGGATTGCTGCGCCCGATGACTATCATAATCCGGGCCGAGTCAACTCCATTGATGACAGTACGGTAAGCCTGAGCAGGGGCAGCGTCACGATGCAGGTCAAAAATCGCATCAGGCTGCTCTTTAAGCAGTTGGGCCGCAGTTCGCCGGGAGCGATTATAGGCATTGATATCATGAGGATCATGAAGATTATCACTGTGAGTTGCGCTTACCCCGTCATTGAGCAGGGACTGCCGCATGACATTCCCGATATTAATGATATCACCCTGGCCCGGTTTACTTGAGGTGCCGGAAGTAGGTAAATAAGATTCATCGGTATGGGTATGGTAAATGACTACATGAATGTTTTCTGGAGCGGCTGTTGTCTGTACACTGGAGTTAAGCAAATCAGCGCCGAAAACAGCGGCGCTTTTTTCATTACTGGTCTGTGGGGGCGGAATGGCAGTTTTTATCTCCGCTATGCCTTCACTGCCGGAGACTTTAGTTACTATGAAGTGCTGGTTTTGTTCGTTGATATACTCATCTTCTACATATACCGGTTCACCGGTTTGGAAGATAATGTTGCCCTGGCTGTCCCGAACGGTTACACATTTTATGGATGTGTTGCTGTCGCTGCTATAGTATTTAGGTGTGGGGCTGCTTACATAAAGATTGAAAATATACGCAGCTGCCATGACCAGAAGTAGAATCAGAAAAAAGGTCCAAATATATCTTTTATTCAATGTGTCCATAAAAAAACCGCCTTTTCATCTGCTTGCTAGTATTATGTGAAAAGCACGGTTTGATTATAAGTATTATAATCTGGTAATCTTCAGCCTGGAATCTATAAATTGGTATCCCAGCTGGATAGATATTGTTCCTGTTCTTCGTTAAGCCGGTCTATATTAACTCCGGATGCCTGGAGTTTCAAATTGGCTACCCGGCGGTCTATTTCACCGGGAACATCATAAACATGCGGCCCCAGCTGCTGATGATTTTCCATCACGTAGAGCAGCGAAAGGGCCTGCAGGGAAAAACTCAAATCCATTACTTCGGCCGGGTGACCGTCTCCGGCGGCCAGGTTAACCAGTCTTCCTTCAGCCAGCAAGAACAGGCGGCGCCCGTCGGCCATCCTGAATTCTTCGATGTTATGTCTGGCCTGACGTTTGCTGACCGCCAGCGAGTTAAGGTCTGCTTTGCTGATTTCCACATCGAAATGACCGGCATTGGCCAGGATAACATTATCTTTCATCAACTCCATGTGCTCCCGTCGAATCACATTAATATTTCCGGTAACAGTAATAAAAACATCTCCGATTCGGGCAGCCTCTGACATGGTCATTACTTCAAAACCATCCATGATAGCTTCATTAGCCTTTATTGGGTCTATTTCGGTAACAATTATCCTCGCCCCCATACCCAGAGCCCGCATGGATACACCTTTACCGCACCATCCATAACCAGCTACCACCACGTTCTTTCCGGCTACTACCAGATTGGTGGTCCGGTTGATACCGTCCCAGACCGACTGACCGGTTCCATAGCGATTGTCAAAAAGGTATTTCATATAGGCATCATTAACTGCGATGACGGGAAATAGCAGCGAACCATCCTTATCCATGGAGCGCAGCCGGAAGATACCGGTGGTAGTTTCTTCACAGCCTCCGGTTATCTGTTGGGCTTGTTCCCGCCGTTCTTTGACCAGAATGGATATCAAGTCAGCTCCGTCATCTATAATTCCATCGGGTTGGTTGTCCAAGGCCAGGTGCAAAAAACGATGGTAATCCTCAGTACTCTCACCATGCAGCGCGTATACGCCTATACCACTGTGGGCCAGGGCTGCCACCACCTCATCCTGAGTGGAGAGGGGGTTGCTGGCACAGGCAGCCACCTGTGCGCCGGCAGCCTGCAGAGTCTGGAGGAGATAGCCGGTTTTGGCTTCCAGATGCAAACAACAGGCGATGGTTTTGCCTTTCAGGGGTTGGGTTTGGGACAGTTCCTGTTTTAGAGCGGTCAAGACCGGCATATTGTTTTTGACCCAGTCCAGACGAGCATAACCGGCCGAAGCAAGCTGGGAATCTTTTATTACCGAGGGGATCAAGGTGTTTCTTACAGCATTCATACTAAACCTCCATTAGTTTTTCGGGCTTTAGAACATTATAAAGCAATTATCCCTTTAAGTGAATCTCCGTGAAGGGGGATTGATACTTGACAGAACATACGTTCGGAGATAGAATAAAAACAGAACAAGTGTTCGTCATAAGACCAAAGATCGATATAGAAAGGGAAGGTGCGCAAGATGTTTGAGGATATTAGCAGGAGAGAAATTCTGGAGGCAGCAGTTGGGGCGGTTTGCACCGGATTTATTGGATATTTGTTTTCGGTGGGCTTCTTGTTGTTGTTTTAATTAAGAACCAGCTTTATAACGAGATAAAAAGCAACTCCCATCCGGCATCTTGAATAAACGTAAGGGTGTTTTTAGGGCATCGGAAGCACTCTGCGAGTACCAGCATTTGGGTCCGCAGGCTAAAAAGTATAAGGTTGAAACTGCTCCCCAGTTTCAACCCACCGCTGCAACGAGGCGGGGATTAGAACCCGCCGCCGGTTTTATCAACAGGAATCTGACCGTTTAAAGAAGTGGGAGACATCTTTTCGCCATGTTATACTAGATGCAGGGCAAGAAGCGGGGAGGATATATACATGGATGAAAAGACAAGCAGAAACTGGGCCATGGGTTGTCATTTGGCGGCGCTAGCTGTTTATTTGGGTATTCCCTTTGGGAATATACTGGGGCCCCTAATCATCTGGCTGGTAAAAAAGGACGAAATTCCTCTGGTGGATGAGAATGGCAAGGAAGCACTCAACTTCCAGATCTCACTGCTCATATATGGGGCGGCAGCGGTAATAATGATAGTTGTATTCTCTGTGACCATAATATTGATACCCCTGGCGATATTACTGGGTATGTTAATTTTTCTTTTTGCACTGGTTAATCTGGTGTTGATTGTCATTGCCGCGTTGAAGGTCAGCAATGGGGAGTCATTCCAATATCCTCTGACTATCAGACTGCTTAAGTAAAGGCAGCAGACTCCAGGCCGGTGGTGGAGAATATAGCATAGCAAAGGGAAAGAGCAGCTTACCGGACAGAAGTTTGATTTAATAAGCCCGAAAAGAATCCCGGGATTGATTAACAGGGTGCGTTAATCAATCCCGGGCATATTTTATTACAGCCATATCAGCTTTGCTGTTTGCCTAAAGATGGAGCCGATCAATTAACTGTCTATACAGGCAGGTATGCATGATGTATTTATCGAAATTATAGCAGTAACCAGCTCGTATGGGCATAAAACGCAGGTGAGTGAACCATTTGCAAAGGGAGGCAGATTCATGGCCAGAATAGAAGTTATATCTGGTCCCATGTTTTCCGGTAAGACTACCGAACTGGTCAGGCGCCTGGAGAGATACACCCTGGCTAATAAAAAAGTAATTTTTTTCAAATCGCCTTTGGATTTGACAACAGAAGGAAAGATCATGATAGCTTCAGCCAGGCAAGCCTTTGGCATAGAAGTTCTGACTCTTTATCAGCCGGTAGGAATTGATGCTGACGTGGTGGCTATCGACGAAGCCCAGTTTTTTCCGGATTGGATTGTAGGCTACTGCCAGTCTCTAAAAGACCAGGGCAAGATAGTCATTGTTTGCGGTCTGGATATGG
Organism: uncultured Syntrophomonas sp.; assembly: GCA_964501655.1. GTDB lineage: Bacteria > Bacillota > Syntrophomonadia > Syntrophomonadales > Syntrophomonadaceae > JAAYJK01. Next base: position 9,088 of record CAZCTN010000044.1, on the reverse strand, counting down.
ATGCCCGACGTCTGCCTTTTGGGAGCCTGGGCAACCTGATGGCGATAGCGGATTCAGTTACGAAGCTGACAGCAGTTTGTTCCTGCGGCCGGGATGCGGCATTCACCTGGCTGAAGGAGGGCTTGCCTGAACAGGAGGGCAACGTGATAGTACTGGGCAGCCAGGAGAAATATGAGCCTTGTTGTAGGGAATGCTATAATCGAAAGATTTCCGTTAAACGCTGATAATGCTTAGGTCCGACAGGAGGTATAGGGATGAAAAAGAAGACGGTGGAAATTGCTTCCGGAGTTCACATGATAGGAGGGCCGGGAGTCAGCAATGCGGATGATTGCTGTGTATACCTGATTGAGAGTAACAATGAGCTCTGCATTATCGATGCCGGTGCCGGCCAAAGTGCCGGGATGATATTGGACCTGATGAAAAAATCAGGATTCGATTTGGACAAGGTGCGTTTCATAATAATAACTCACGGGCATATAGATCATATCGGCGGGCTAAAAAAATTCCAGGAGGCTTTAAATGCCGAAATAATTGCCCATTCACTGGATCTTCCTGCCATCGAAGAGGCCAGGCCGGAATTAACTGCCGAGGCTTGGTACGGAGTGAAATATGAAGGGGTGAAAGTGGACCGTATTTTGACCGGGGATGAAAGTTTTCCTTTGGGAGATATTGAGTTCTATTGTCTGCACACCCCGGGACATACCCCGGGCAGCATATCAGTATATCTTGAGTCAGACGGCAAGAAAATCCTTTTTGCCCAGGATGTTCATGGACCATTCTTCAAGGAGTGGGGTTCAGACAAACAGCAGTGGCGAGAATCCATGCAGCTGCTGCTGAATTTGAATGCGGATATTCTTTGCGAAGGTCATTATGGTATTTATGAACCAGCCGACAAGGTACGATCATATATCCAGGGTTATCTCAACCGGTTTTAGGTCGTTATTACTGCCGGTATAAGATGCTCAGGCTGGTTTTTCTTTCCCTCATAAGCGGAGCCCAGATACAAGGCGGCTATACTGAGAAGAATAGCGATGCTGGAATACCCGGAAGCGGTATAGCCTCAGCCTGGATATTCATTCCTGGAAGCTGCAGGAGTTGCTGTCATGATTTATCTCCATTCCTCGAACCAATAGTAACTGACCTCATCGGTTCCAAAAGCCCTGGCATCCAAATGGTTATAATAGTTGGCAGTACCGAAATATATATCCAGCCAATAGGGGGATTCGGGCCACAAACCATAATAAATATCTCCGGTATCCATGACCTGAACGCTGGTATATTCCCGGCCCTGCACCTCTATTGCTTCACTCAGATAAAGAGTGGTTCCAAAAGGGATAATCGGTTCCAACGGACTTCCGCCATAATTAACCGGATACAGGGGATGCATGGCTGCACCTCCGATAAAGTAATCCTGTCCATTGGCTGCGACCGGGGCATAGGCTTCTTCAACATAAGCTGTGGCTCGCTGGTTTTCCACGGAAAATTTAATGTACCAATGGACCTCTTCTTCTTCTGAGTCAGGCTGGATATCGGACGAATCCGGCTCAGCTGGCTTCTGACTTATATGCTTTCGCGAATTGTCTATTACCACTGTTAGCAAAATAATAAATACTAATGCCAGTGCGGTTATCAATAGGATTATACGCAGATGTCTGGTATCAAGCATATTCAGCACCTCGTTTTACTTACTTTGTGCAAGGAGGACTGCAATTATAAAGGTTAAATATTTACTATAAAGCTTGGCTCTGAATTAAACCTAAGAATTGAACTAATAAGCTATAATATACTATGGAGACCAAGATACAGAAGGGAGCAAATTTGCAAGTGACAAGTAAAAACCTGGGAATTGATGAAAGAATATTTGCTTATATTGCTGGTTCCGTGGCAGAGACCCCTTTTTATCAATTGCTGGGAATTATCCTCCGGGCTTTGGGGCCAGGGTATGCAGAGTTGACAGTTATAAGTAAAAGCGATCATGTTAACCCCCAGGGAATGGTTCATGGCGGCTTGCTATTATCTCTGGCTGATGCAGCTATGGGAAATGCAGTAAGAAGTCTGGGTATTCGAGGGGTTACGGTAGACATAAGCACAGCTATTATGTCCCCGGCACCCTTGGGCGAGGAAATAACAGCCCAGGGCAGGGTGATAAAAGCCGGGAAGAACATGATATTTGCGGAAGCCAGGGTTTATGCCGGAGACCAGCCCCTGGCCGATGCCCAGGGAACATTTTTTCGGATCGATGACCTAGTAATCAAGGAGTAGTATGGAGATGAGCAGCAATTTAATAGAGATAAGGGATTATGGGATCATTACCTTCGAATCCACCTCTTATGCTCTTAAGGCAGAAAAAGTGATGAAGAAGATGGAGAAAGACTTCATGATTATACCTACTCCCCGGGAGATATCGACCAGTTGTGGCCTGGCCATGAAATTTGCCCCCGACTGTCTGGAGGAATACCTGCAGATTTTGGCTCGGGAGAGGGTGCCGGTCAAAATGGTTTATAGTATAGAAGAACAGGACAAGAAAAAGAAGTTGCGGCAGATTAGTTTGCCGCAGGATTGAAGCTGATAAGTTGGGGGAGGAAGCAGGAATCCTATGCCTGAATACCAGATAGATAAGATAGCCGATTATTTCAAACCGGGAGGGTCGGTGGCAAAAGCTGTTCCCGGTTTTGTTTACCGGACCGAACAGGTGAGCCTGGCCGAAAATATTGCCGCTGCCTTTACCAACCGGGAGTTTTTGGTGGCAGAAGCGGGGACCGGGGTAGGAAAGACCTTTGCCTACCTGTTGCCCGCCTTTTTATGGGCGGTAAGGGAAAAAGAAAGAGTAGTCATATCTACCCGGACCAAGGCCTTGCAGCAACAGATAATCGGGCGAGATATTCCCGAACTGCTGGAGGCCACTGGAGTGGAGCTTAAATTTATGGAAGCCAAGGGACGGGAGAACTACCTGTGCTGGAACAAATATATTGCCATCCTGGCTGGAAAGCAGAGCTTAAACGAATCCCAGCAGTTATTCATAAGCAAGATATTAAACTGGGCGGAAAACACTCGAACCGGGGATAGAAAAGAACTGAGCCTGGATGCCGAACTCATGAAAAACTGGTCTTTGCTGGCGGCAGATCGGCGTGGATGCCGCCGGGACCTGTGTTCCTATCACGATAAATGTTTCCGCCTTAAGATGATGAGAAACCTGCACAAAGCCGATATCATAGTAGTCAACCATGCCCTGTTGTTATCAGATTTGCAGGTCAATAACACCCTGCTGCCGGAATACAGGTATCTGATCGTAGATGAAGCACATCATTTTGATCGGGAATCCTTTGATAAGCTGTCTTGCAGTTTTTCCTACCTGGAAAACGGGGATCTGCTAAAAGCCCTGTATTATAAAGATAAAAAATACTCCCGAGGTTATTTGCAGCATTTAAAAAACCGCTATCCCAACCTGACCGAGCCGTTGAATACAGCAGGGCAACTGGTTAGCCGGGCCATGCAGTTGCTGGATGATGTCTTTTCCATATTAAGCAGCAGTCATAGGTCCAAGGACAGCAATTACTCCCTGGTGATAGAAGAACGGCACCTGGAGCAAAAATGGTTCGCCCGCTTGTTTGATACTTATCTGGAATGGCAGACTACCATGCGGGTTTTACTGGACAAACTGAGGAATATCGAGAAAGAACTGGCAGGGCAGGAGGAAGAGGGAGAAATAAGCAGTTTTGCAAGCATTTTGCAGGAAACAGCCGAAAACGCCTATGTGATAATGGAGGAAAACCTGAACCGCGAGGACAGCATCAACTGGATTGATTACCGAAATGGCGCCGCGTCAGCTTTAACCTCTTCTTACATCATGATAGGTAAAATCCTGCAAGAACGTTTATACCATCGTCTGGACAGCATGATAATGGTTTCGGCTACCCTGGCCATAGAGGACAGTTTTGATTATTACCTGGATAAAATGGGGCTTATTGACTATCACAGCGATGAACGGGTAAAAACCCTGCTGCAAAAATCACCTTTTGATTATGAGAAGCAAGCCATCCTTTATACAGTAACCAGTATGCCGCCGCCCAACAGCCAGGAACACAGCCAGGCCGCAGCCCGGGTACTGCTGAATATAATAGATGCTGCGGGAGGGGGAATTCTGGTCTTATTTACTGCCCGCAAACAGCTGCAAGAGGTATCGGATGCTATCAGACCCTTATGCCAGGAGCGTGATATCAGACTGCTGGTTCAGGATCAGGACGGGGCGTCCGGGTTGTTGCTGGAAGAATTCATCGCTGGTAAGGATTCAGTATTAATGGGACTGGAGACCTTTTGGGAAGGAATAGACGTTAAAGGGGAGGCTTTGCGCTGCGTGGTTATAGTTAAACTACCCTTCCGATCACCGTCTGATCCATTCTGCATAGCCGCAGAAAAACACTGCAGATTCCAGCGAAGGAACAGTTTTCAGCATTTCATGCTTCCCGACGGGGCCATGCGCTTCAAGCAGGGTACCGGTCGCTTGATCAGGAGTGAAGCAGATAGTGGGGTGGTAGTGGTTTTAGATCATCGCCTGGAAAAGAGCAGTTATGGAAGGACCTTCAAGAATAGCATACCCATTAACCGCACCTTATCTCTGTCTGAGGAAGAACTGGCCGGGGAGATCCGCAAATTCATGGGCAGTTGATCCTTTAAGCAAACTGTAACTTTTTCTATTAGTTGCTCATACAATGCATAAAGAGGAAGTCAGTTTGAGGGAGGATTTCGTTATGCGGGTATATTATATTAAAATACCGGGTTTTCTGCGTAACCTGCTGCTGAAGATATGGGGATAGCACGCCGGTAAAGCAAGATAATCAGCAGGGGGCCGGTCAGATGTCAGGAATACGAATGTTGGCGGGAATGGTATTCATTGCAGTTGGTGTCCTGCTGCTTCTTGTATCTATTTGGGCCAGATTACATTAATCCAGGATTATTTGGCTGCTTGGTATATTCCCGCCTCCAAAACGGAACAAATTCCATATAGGACAAGTCCGTATTTCGATCATTGGCTTTATATCAGGTCGGAACGGGAGAACTATTAATCCACTCCGGGCCTTAGATATTGCTGCTCAGCCCAACTCCGAGAATGCCGCCCAAGCCTCCTGATGCCACACACAGCAGCAGAGTAAACAGAAAAGTCTTGATTCCCACTAGTGAGGGATTGAAGACCAAAGTGGCAATAAACATCAAAACAAAGAAAGCCACCCCCAAGTTAATACCCCGCAGGAGTCCTCTGGAACCATGGGCTTTGCTGACGTGGCAGGCTCCCAGGAAGATGCTGATGACCATAATAACATTTCCCAGGGGAGCCAGTATAGTCTCGGCTAATCCACTGTAATAGACCAAGACAGCTGCCAGCAGGGAGAGCAATACAGAAACCAGCAAGGCTTTGCCCAACCCTACCAGTTCTATTGACAGGTTTTTAAACATATAATACACCTCCTCTGTAGGCAAGATATGCTTGTCAACCCTGCTTTATTACTTCAGGACAGAGAAAAGAGAAAATTATTTAGAGTTATATGATCCAGGCTTAGAAAAAAGAGATCAGGACATTTCGGCTGCGAGGCCCGTCAAATTCGGCCAGATATATTCCCTGCCAGGTCCCCAGGATCAGTCTTCCTTCCTGCAGAGGGATGATCTCTGATGCGCCCAGTAAACTAGCTTTGATATGGGCGTCGGAATTACCCTCCCGGTGTTTGAAATCCAGATGATCAGGAACCAGACGGTTAAGCCCCTGGATAATATCAGTCTTTACATCCGGGTCGGCGTTTTCATTTACAGTTACCGCTGCGGTAGTATGGGGTATAAAAACCAGGCAGGCAGACCGGCTGCCTCCATGTTCCCTGGCCAGCTGAGAAACCTTTGCGGTAATATCGATCAGTTCATTTTTCATATTGGTCCTCATTTTTATGGTAAACATCTAAGCTCCCCCTTCAAATTGATTCGGATTAGAAGAATTATAACCTAATTTGGCTATTTGGATCATAGAAATGGAATATATTTATCATGATTTGAGGACGGAACTGTGCAGCAGATATTAATAATCGGCTTGGTTGCGGGATTGTGCACCCTTCTGGGGGCAGCGATGCTATTCCTGAAAAGGAATTGGAATAATGATGCCCTGGCAGTTTTTCTGGGATTGGCTGCCGGGGTAATGATAGCCGTGGTTTTAATGGATATGCTTCCCTCTGCCCTGCTTTGGGATTGGAAGGCGGCAGCAGGCGGCTTTGCCATCGGGTTCGGGGCTATCTGCTGGTTGAATAGAATGCTGTTTACTAGTGTTAATCCCACTGGCGATACCCTGCTGGGTCTGGGATATCTGATCATGTTAGGGATCGCCATGCACGACCTTCCTGAAGGAATGGCAATCGCTCTGGGCTCTGAACTGAAGGCCAGGACCGGCATGGTTATAGCCCTGGCTATCGGTATTCACAATATACCTGAAGGTATGGCTATAGCTGCACCATTGCTTATGGCCGGGCTGCGCAAGTTTCATATACTGATTCTGGTCCTGCTCCTGGGTTTCATTACTCCTCTAGGCACTCTTGCCGGATTGTTCCTGCTGGAGTTATTACCTGGAGTATTGCCCTGGCTAATGGGAATAGCGTCGGGGATAATGGCATATCTGGTATTTGGCCAGTTGTGGCCGGAAGCAGGCCGGAAAGGCAAGCGGGCCAGGTTCAAGGGCCTGATAGCTGGAATAGCCATAATTATTTTGGCCACCTTCATATAGTCGTGTCATGGGGACGGGGGTATTGACACGAACGATTGTACTATCGTGCTCAAGCCGTTAGGAACTAAACTGAAAGAGCAGTCCCGCTCAAATTTTACTGAATGGTACGAATGGTACAAAGCTAAAATGGATTGCATCAGACGATAGTATTGATGTCAGGCTTTGTTCAGGGCTCTCCCCTGCCTCGATTTTGCCTCCGGGAAACTCCCAGAAGCCGGCTAGGAGGTCGCTCACTGCGCGTTGGGCGATAAGGACTTTACCGTTATGTCTTAAGATGGCTGCTACTACGTCTATGGCGGCTCCCACATTTTGCTCCTATAATTTGTTTATACTTGCAACGGCATTATTAACCATTTAATACCAATACAAATTATACCACTGTTTCCCATAATATCTATTTGAATGAGAAAAAATTTTAGGCATTTTAAAACCGGGATATGGAGATAGCAGATGGAAATGAATAACAGCTGGAAAATGGTCTAAGTCGAAGCTGTGATATGATGAAAAAATATTGATACCAGAACATATGTTCCCCGTGGTAATAAAATATGGTAAAATAATTATCGGAGTTGCCGCTTGGCGGTTGGTCACTTCCCTGAAGGGGGGTGATGCCTATGGTTAGTTGGCCGGAATTATTGAGCTTTTGCCTTCTGATTGTAGGGGTTGTTTCCTTGTGTTTGAAACATAAGAAATAACAAGACCGCCGGTTAAGGCGGTCTTCCGTATTGTAGGACCTACCGCCACAACAAAAGCGGCAACTCCTTTTATTATTTTTATAGTAGCATACGCAAGAGTATTCGTCAAAAGCAAAGCAAGCTTATATGCGATCTGTACTGCAGATGAGATTTGTTTGGTTTGATTCAGACTGGAGGGAAGACATTTTATGCTGTATCTTGAAAGCTTTTCCTTACCATCTGCTAATATGCAGGATTCATTTTTGGGCGGAATAAAGAGAACCTGCTACACAGACTTTTATCCCTTCAGGGTATTTAATGAATGGAATCCTGATGACATACAATTTGCCCCGGTTACAATATTCTATGGGGGAAACGGTTCCGGCAAAACAACGCTTCTCAATGTGATTGCAGAATCTTTAAAGATAAGGCGGGGTACAGTTTATAACAAGAGTTTTTTCTTCCCGGAGTATGTAAAGCTGTGCAGGTATGATTTGAACTGGCTTTATCAGGGACAAATTCCAGAGAGCAGCCGGATTATTACCAGCGATGACGTATTCGATTACTTGATTGATCTCCGTTATCTTAATTCTAATATCGATAACAAAAGAGAGTCTTTGCTTTCCGAATATACGGAGGTAAAATACTCGCATTTTCAATTACAGTCTTTGGACGATTATGATCAATTGAAAAAATTTACTGAAGCTCAAAGAAAAAGCGGGTCACAATATGCCAGGAACCGTTTGATGCAAAACCTCAAGGGACAATCCAACGGTGAAAGTGCTTTTATGTTTTTCACCCAGGAAATCCGGGAAAACAGTCTTTATCTGCTGGATGAACCGGAAAACAGCCTGTCCGCCGAAATTCAGCTTAAGCTTCTTCAATTTATATGGGACTCTGCCCGGTTTTATAATTGTCAATTTATCATCTCCACCCATTCACCTTTTATGATTTCAATGCAAGATGCGGTAATTTATGACCTGGATGAAAAGCCTATGGTTACGAAAAAGTGGACAGAGTTGCGCAATATCCAGATATACCGTGAGTTCTTCAAAGAACATGATGCTGAATTTGACAAATAATGCGATTGCTACAGCTCTTAGTCCACTTTCCCTTGGATGCAGTTGCTAACCTAAATTGAATTACTCTTCCAGTAAAAACCGAGGCAAAAGGACCGTCCCCTGGCAGCCATCCCAATAACGTTCACAAAGTCTGGAAATGGGAGCATTAACTATACATTTTACCCTATATACTGAAACATTTGCGTACAAAGCTAGGAGGGATTATTATTAGGAAGGGAATTAAGACTGATGTAATGGTTGCTATTTTTTTAATCATAGTACTGATTATATCCGGAAAAATGTTCTACGACTATTGGTATAAGCCAATAAAGATAGATTTAGTCGAGGTTGCACGGTTAGATATACATAAAGAATTACCAGGAACTTGGTGGGCTACGTTGTTTGACGAACAACATGTCATGGGGACGGGGGTATTGACACGAACAATTGTACTACCGTGCTCAAGCCGTTAGGAACTTAAACTGAAAGAGCAGTCCAGCTCAAATTTTGAATGGTACAAAGTTAAAATGGATGGCATCAGACGATAGTATTGATGTCAGGTTGATAAGGAGTGACAGCACCCCCGTCCCCATGTCACG
>CAZCTN010000043.1:0-17738 GCA_964501655.1 uncultured Syntrophomonas sp. | reverse complement strand
TTAAGATCCCGCATCCTGATGGAGTGAACGGCATTAGCCGTTAAATTGAGTGGTACCGCGGAGTTAAACCCTTCGTCTCAGATTTCTGAGCGAAGGGTTAAGTTTTTTGGGGGAGGCAGCGGCGATGGGAGACCATCCTGGTAACCTGCTCTATCTTTCGTTTTTGGATAAGGATTTCTGGTTGGATGTACAGCCACTTAACCATCCCTCTGCAGACTGATTGTTTTCTGGAGCAGCATGGGGGAAGAGGGATGACGAAGGTACAGGCACTATGCAGAGGAAAAGACTATGGTAAGGGATAGATGTCATAGAAGAATTTTGTCCTGGATTGTTGCTAGAAATCATTTTATGCAGAAGCACGGAAGAAAAACTGGTTTGATGGCAGGGTTCGGATAACTCTGGCAGTACCATGTAAGAATGGAGGAATAATGTGTTAGAATTACGAATCAACGGTTTTGGCGGGCAGGGCTCCGTTACCTTGGCTCACCTGTTGGCACAGGCTGCGCTGGAAAATGGCGAGCAGGGGCAGGCCTTGCCATTCTTCGGGGTGGAACGCCGTGGAGCGCCGGTGCGGGCGGCAGTGCGCATGTCCCCCACCACCATTCACGCCCACAGTCAATGCGAGCTGCCGGATTATGTGGTAGTAATGAGCGAAAAGCTCACCAAAGCGGCGGTAAGTGAAGGCATTAACCAGATCGGCACCTTGATAATTAATGCTCCCGAGGCCGTAGCCGTAGATAAATACCCTACTTGGCATGTGGACGCCGATGCCATCGCCCGTGAAGCCGAATTATTTTCCGCCGATGGACCCGCTATAAATATTCCCTTGTTTGGCGCCGTGTGCCGGGTGTTGAACATACCGCAAAATATTATGGAACAAACCATCCTGAATAAATGGCCGGGCACTAACGGCGAGCGCAATCTGGGTGCCGCTGGCAAGGCTTACAACGAAGTGAAAATCTGCCCCCCGCTTCCTTAAACGGCCGGGGTGCAATTAACTAAATCGGTGCGGGTTATGATTATCCAGCTCATTGCAGTCTTGGGGAAACTGCTCCGCAGTTAATTGCGACGCTTGAATTATATTTGGATTAGCGAAAGGAATGGAAATAAATGAAATCAGTTACGAAGGCCTACCAGCCCATTTCCTGGCCAATGAAGGGATCAGGCGGTGACACTGGGTCCTGGCGAACCCACCGTCCGGTCGTTGACCATGATATATGTAATAAATGCCAATTTTGCTGGGTATATTGTCCAGAAGCAGTCATTGATCGCATAGAAATCACTATTGATTATACTTACTGCAAGGGCTGCGGCGTTTGCGCAAAAGAATGCCCCGCCGGGGCGATCAGCATGGTGAAGGAGGAAGAGTAGCAGCATGAAAGCAGCGCAAGTTATAATGGAGACCGGTACCCATGCCGCCGCGCGGGCGGTAAAATGCGCCCGGGTAGACGTAATACCCGGCTACCCTATTACTCCCCAAACCAGCATAATGGAAGCGATAGCTGCTATGGTTGAAAATGGGGAGCTGCATGCCCGCTTCATTCCAGTGGAAGGTGAACACAGCGTTTTGGCCGCTGCTGTGGCTGCTTCCGCTGCCGGAGCCCGGGTTTTTACTGCCACCTCGGCCAATGGCCTGTTGTATATGCACGAGGTTTTACATATGGCTTCCGGCGGACGTTTGCCGGTGGTAATGTGCAACGTTAACCGCGGTATTTTTGCCCCTTGGACCCTGTGGGCTGATCATCAGGACTCATTTGCCCAGCGGGATACCGGCTGGATTCAATATCACTGTTCCTCCAATCAGGAGGTGTTCAATACTATTTTGCAGGCTTTCCGGGTGGCTGAACAGATTAATATTCCTGTGATGGTCAACTTTGACGGCTTTGCTATCTCCCATTGTCTGATGCCCCTTACTTTGCCGCCCCAGGAGGATATCGACCGTTTCCTGCCTCCGCACCAACCACCATGGCGGCTTGATCCGGCTCATCCCTCTTCCTTCAGCAATGTGACCATGGCAGCTGAATACGCACCCTTCCGCCAGATGCTGTCCGAGGATATCATGGCCTCCATTCCGCTGGTAAAGCAGGCTGCGCAGGAATATAGGGATATCACCGGTATGTGGGATGGCGATACCATCGACACATATAGGCTGGAAGACGCCGAAGTAGTAGCCTTTGCCGTCAACAGTATGGCAGCAGAATTAAGACTTTCCATCGATATCCTTCGCGAGCAGGGCATCAAGGCCGGCCTATTGCGACCGCGCCTGTATCTGCCCTTCCCGGCTGAGGATATCCTCAACGCACTGCCGAAGAATGCCCAGGTGATGGTATTGGATCGCAACTATAATTTCGGCCACCCCGGCGGCATTTTGGCCTCCGAGTTGAAAAGCGTGCTCTTTGGCCGACGCAGCGACATCACCATTAAAAACCGGGTAATGGGCATTGGCGGCATCGATCTGACTCGCCGCTTCATGGCCGACGAAATTCGTGCCATGATGGATGAATAGGAAATTTATACGGATAAAAAGCACGGACCATGAAAGGAATGGATGAGATATGGCAACCAGTATAAAGAAATTACCGGATATTGAGCAGGTTTTAAGCGGCAATGGAGCCTGCGGCGGCTGCCCCGCCACCATGGCCCTGCGCATAGTGGGCAAGGCTTTAGGGCCCAATGCCATCATGCTGCTGACCCCCTCCTGCTCGGTAGCCAGCATGGGCATGACCCCCAAGCTGGGTTACAACTGGCCCTGTATTAATATTACCTTTGCCTCAGCCGGCTCTTCGGCCTCGGGTATTACCCACGCGGTTGAAATAATGCAGGAAAAGGGCCGCCTGCAAGGCGAACTGCCCACCGTATTCAGTTGGGTAGGTGACGGCGGCACTTATGACATCGGCTTTCAGGCCCTTTCAGCTGCAGCCGAGCGCAATGACAATATGATTCACTTCTGCTATAACAACGAAGCTTACAGTAACACCGGGGTACAGCGCAGCGGTGCCACTCCCCGCGGCAGCTTCACCACCACTACCCCCACCGGCAAGCGCCAGCCCAAGAAAAATATGGCCCTGCTCATGCTGGAGCATAATATTCCCTATGTGGCTACCGCCACCGTAGCTTATCCCGGCGACCTGTACGATAAGGTGGTAAAAGCTAAAAGTACTCCCGGCATGAAATACATAGAAATTCTGGCTCCCTGCTATTTAGGCTGGCAGTTCGATATGCCAGACACCGTGCAGATGAGCCGTATGGCTGTGCGTACCGGTGCATGGCTGTTATGGGAAGCGGAGAACGGCAAGATCAGCTTTAACAACCCCAGCTCACATATTATCAGTGGCAAAAAAGAAGCTGAGCCGGTGGATGAATACCTAAATAAGCAGGGCCGTTTCAACCGTTTGCTTAAAGGCCCTGACGCGGGGCAGCGCATCGCCGAAATTCAAGCTGACATCGATCGCGAGATGGCGTTTATGCGGGAACGGGCTAAGATTACGATTTAGTTTTCCCGATGTTTAGTGCAGAGTACTTCTGATCATTAATGTCTAAAAGCAAGGCTTTGCTTTGCAGTAAAAACCTATCCATGGTATGGTTACAATCAGGCTGCCCCTTAATGGGGCGGCTGTTTGTTTTTCCAATTCCACCACCCCTATAATTCTTCGCAAAACACTTCTATTTGTCTGTAGAAGAAAAAACTGGTAAGGACGGGGAGGATATTCCACCTGTATAGCGTAATTAAGTAATTGGTATTACTATCTGACCACTTGCCCGGATCACATAGTGCTGTATGCATTCTTCCAAATATCAAGTGGTCATGGCAAGGTGAAATGGCTAATTTATCCCGTTTGCTGGCAGTTATTCCGGCATGAAATTTAGGAGGTGGCAGCTTGCAGAAGAAAGCATATGGCGACATAGGTCATGGAGAGCATGGAGATCCAGGGGCAGTCAGTGGTTCTTTTGTTGAACACAAAATGAACATTATTATGGCTGCAGCTTGGGCTGAGCGCTTGAGGAATTATGGATGGGACGTTAAGCTGGAAGAAGGAAACCTGGAAATGGGTGATAGTGCCCGGGCTGCTAACGCTTATGGTGCCGGAATATTATTGTCCTGGCATGTAAATGCTGGCGGAGGTGATCGGGGAGAGGTGATAATGGGCTGGGAGGATGGGACTCAGAAACTAGCTGACGCAGTTGCTGCCGGGCTGAAAAAAGCCGGGCAATCGGAAGTCAGAACCTATAAGAGCAAGCCCAACAGTAAGGGAACTGCCGAATATTTTGGCATTTTAAGGATGTCCACTATGCCGGCGGTTATTGTAGAACCTTTTTTCCTGGATAATCCTATTGACAGATCGATTGGCGATACCGACGAAAAGTTGAAAAATATAGGATACTGTGTTGCTGATGCCATTGCCATGATTTACGGGGGATCCCAAAAGGAAGATGACCAGGTCTCAGTAAAACTACAGACGGGTAACCAGGTGGCCCTTCCCCGGGTGAATGTTATTATGGAGGGCAAACCAATAGATAAATCAGTTATTTTAAACGTGGATGGAAAGGATACTACTTACATTCCGGCCATAGCACTGCGTGATACAGGAATGGATGTTAAATGGGATGATGCCGCCAGGACGGTAATCATTCAGAAGGGCAAATAACTTAAGATCTCGATCAGCGTCTTGGTCTATTTCCAATAGGGTTTTGTGCCAGCAGTTACTTTGGATTGAACATTCTTAAACTACGGTTTCACCAGCCGTCATTGCCTTCCTCGCCCGGGAATTGATCTGCCCTGCGTCAGTGAAGTCGGAGAGCGTCTGGCGGAATTGCCCTGCGGTAATTGATGGATGATCCTTCAGCTTGAACATATCCTGGAGGGTAATCTCTTTGCCCGGAGGGTACATATTATTGAAATGCTGCGAGAAGAGCCATGGGATCAGGGAAATGTCCCCATGGCCGGGCAGCTTATTTGACTGGGATTACGATCCGGGTCAGCAATTCGCTTTCCGGTGTTTCTTCCGGCGAATTATAATAATATTCGTAATAAACACCGGTTGGTTCATAGCCGTGTTCTTCTATCCATCTGAACATTTCGTTATAAGGCTGTTCCATCTGGCTATAGGGTCCGGTATAAATCCAGGATGCATATTTCCCTGCCGGTATTGAGCGGAACTGGATATCTTCCTGCCCGGGCAGTTCCTGTTCGACTGGAAAGCCCATTTCAACATCCAGATTCTCCATATCCATGTTATGGTAGGCGGTAAAGGGAGCATCGGACGGCTGAACCCCTAGCTCGGTCAGGTACTCCATTATTCTGCCATAAGCAACACCGATGGTATCGGACAGTCTTTTCATGGAAGTTCTGGTTCTTATGGAAAGAACCGGCTGTACAGGATACTCATTTATTTCTATCACCAACAAATAATCACCCCTCCCGAATGGAAATAACAACCTAATTATACAACATAATGGAGAATATACATATATAACCAGCTATATGCTTATATTAATATCCCAGGGCATCAAGCCGGGTTTGTTCTTTTTGCATATAGTCCTGCTGGTAGTTTTGCCTTTCCAATTCAGGTCGGCCGGCATCATAGCCGGTGACCACTATTTGGGCTTGTTTTACGTTATATGAACCTGATGCTGGGTCATAAGAGGGCAAGAGAATATAATGATAGATATTCATACGCTGCATACCGGCGTCAGCTGCCGAATAGAAAGAAACTGCACTGCCGTGCGCACTTTGGTCGAATCCTGCAATGGATATGCCATGAGGCGGGTCGTTATCCAGCAGAAAGCGTTCGGCTCCATCATAATCAATTATGACAATCTGGTTTCCTCCGCTGTGGTTATTGCTTTGGACCCGCTGCCCGGGGGCGTGAGTTAGGATGATATAACGGTCATCCATACGGAATGTGGTTATGTCCATTGTTGGGCGGGAGGTGATTTGCTTCATTCTCCCACTGGCGGAGTCCAGGAAATACAAACCGGCCTCGCCGTAATAGCAATATCCTCCGGAATCAGGGGCGGAATGCTGGATTGACCGATAGTAGTACTCCTCCAATCTATCTTGGGCAACGGAATAGTAATCTACCGTCTTACCGTCAGCCGCATGCAGGCAGGAAATGATTACTTCCTGTTTTGACACTAACTGGGTTACCAGACTTATACCGTCAAAACCCAATACCTGTGTGTCTTCGGGGTAGTTAAAACTACTTAAGCCGTCCTTATCAACCAGGTAATATTGATTGACTCCTGCAATCAGCATGGCATTCTCACTTTTGAAGCAAATTTGGTTTAAAGTGGGATTAACATTGTTTTGATAGAATTTGAAGTTCGGCAGTATAGTAGTCAGATGCCCGTTATCGCATTTAAGCAGGTTCAATGTGTGAGCCGAGAGAGAATATTCGAACAGATAATCCTGTCCAGATACAGTTGAGGCATAGCTGTAAGCCCATTCACTTATTCCGGGCCGGGAGAAAATCATGGTACTCTCCATGGTTTTGCAGTCGATCTGGTAAAGTACGGTATTGTATTTATCCCGGGTCCAGGCATAAAAATAAGGCAGGGAACTATCGGAGCCGGTCATGTTTTGCAGACCGCCGATATCTGTTTTACCCACTATTACACCAGCGATGGTATGATAAATGTACCCATCTTCATCCAGGTATTTATATTCCGGCGGCAGAACACCCCAGGCGGCCTCCAGCAATTGTTTGGGAGTAAACACCCCTTTATCAATAAGGTATTGAGCCATACTGCAGGTTCCCTTTTTATTCTTGGTACAGGTTAAGGTAAGAGCCCGGGTGGCCATACCCACTGCGGCAGCCCGGGTAAAAAAGCCGTTATCCTTGTCCCACAATTGTACCTCATCGACTGTAGCAGTGCCGCTCAGCTGCCAATCATCATGGCCGGCAACGGCGCGGCTTAAGAATATGGCATACTGCTCCAGAGTAATGTCCTGCGCTGCTCCGTATATGCTGGTGCTTACTCCTTTAGCCAGTCCGTTTTGGTAAAGCCATCCCACATATTTATCTGCCCACGGCTCAACATCCTTAAAGGGGTGCCAGTTATTAGTCTGCACCTGTTCTTCAGCTCCCAGAAAACGCACCAGCATAACTGCTGCCTCGGCCCGGTTCATCTTTCGTTCCAACTCAAAACCGTTGGCGGTTCCCAGGAATAAGCCCAGTTGTCTGAGCATCTGGGCCTGATCATTGGCATCGTTATTAATTCCGGCCGTATGTACTCCGGTCGTCCAATGGACATTGGTATTATCCAGGGTTATGGCGCCGGCAGACTGGGTTAGGAATAAAAGGGCTGCCAGCAGTATAAACAGCATCCTCTTCATAATATCGCCTCCTCTGCTAGAGTAATGTTTCGATATACCGAAAGAGTTTTCCTTTAAGTGGAAGATAAATAATGCTTGGGCTCTCGTAACTGCTGCCTATAGGGGAGGGATGCCACCAGGGGTGGTTCCCGGTTACCAAGCAGCAATCCCAGGTTGCATCTAAAGAAAAATTGGAATTGAGCCGATAATAGTTTTAATCACAGCAGGCGGGCTGGGAGTTTCCCCGGCCGCCTCCATGAAAGGTGGTGAATTTCTTGCAACCCATGAAGGCATGCATTATTTTGGCCCTTATGCTGGTAGTGGCTTTCCTGATCAGCCCCGCTTCGGCGCAAGGGGTGAATTCGGCTGAAATATCAGTACAACTCAGTACCGGAAGCAAATCAGTAAAATACGTTTCCTTTCATCCCTCGGAACAGGTGGAATTAAAACCGGTGCTGGCCGAGAACAAGGTTGGCTGTACCGAATCATTGCAGTCCATGGCCGACAGGCAGCAGGGAATCGCCGCCATCAATGGATCATTTTTCAATGCTTATGATCAAAAGGACCTGCAGCCCATGGGCAATATAATGATTGATAAAATCATGCTGCACTACCGGGGCGGTCCTACTACCCTGGGGATCAGCCCGAATAACATCCTGTCCTTCATTAGTTCCACTGATATCAAGATTTGCGGAGGTATTAACGGCTCCAGACAATGGCCCAATAACTGGTATGCCTGGTTTATAAATCATGTTCCCAACTCCACTCAGGAGATAGTTATTTTTACCCCCTCCTTCCGCCAGCCACATTTAAAACTGCCCGGATTTACCCTGATAGTTGTCAGCAATGGAAAAGTGACTGCTATCCAGTCAGAACAGGCAGTGATACCAGCCCAGGGCTTTATCATAGCTATTGGCGGCAGTCAGCAAAACCAGGAAATAATATCCCGCTTTCAAGTTGGCGACCAGGCAGAATATTGGATGGAATTTCCCCGGACAGAATCCAATCTAATTCACTCCTTGAGCGCAGGGCCGAAACTGCTTACCCGGGGCCAGGTTGATATAGATTTTGCCCGGGAAAAGATTACTGATCCGAAACTGGTAACTTATGCCGGACAAAGGAGTTTTATCGGTTACAAGGCTGATGGAACCGTGATCATGGGTACCGTGAGTGATGTTACTATTCAGGAACTGGCAGAGGTATTATTAAAACTTGCTTTGACCGAAGCTATGAATTTGGATGGCGGTGCTTCTTCGGGGTTATACTATAAAGGCCATTATATGACTGCTCCGGGACGGGATATCAGCAACAGTTTGATTCTGGTACCCAGCAGTCGAACCCCTGGTATTTCAGTAAATGGCCAGCAAATCACTTTTTCTGAGGCAAAACCCTTTATTCAACATGGCACTACCATGGTGCCGGTAAGGGGAGTATTTGAAGCCCTGGGGGCAGACATAGAGTGGATAAATGAAACCAGCACCGTGGTAGCCAGGCGCAGGGATACCACAATAATACTTCCGGTAGGTGATCCATTTGCGGAAATAAACGGCACCAGGAAAGAGATGCAGCAAGCTCCTATAAATAAGGACGGCCATGTATATATTCCCCTGCGTTTTGTATCCGAAGCGCTGGATGCCACTGTCCAGTGGAACGAAAAAAGTTATATGGTAAACATAACCTGTGCCGCAACCGCCCACCTATATGGAGGCCAAAAGACAAGTCCGATGCTTCTTTAAGGAGGCGAATCCGGTTAACCGAACCGGGGCAGGTTCTGATCCACCGTCAGCTTGCAGGGGAGGTACTGGGGCGCTGTTTTGCCCGATGATTAAAACTGCCGCCTGCTTCAAGGGCATTTCCAGCCTGATTCAGCCTATGCTTCCGGCTACTTTATTTTTCGAAGTTTTTTCCTCATAATTGTGTAAGTTTAGATGACAAATAACATATTACTAATAGCTGTAAAATTAATAGTGTTTTACCGTTTAATGCCACATGCTGGGAATCCGGTGATAGTATTATTATCTTAAACGCGAGGTGCTAAAATGAAAATGACTCCTTCATCAACAAGGAAAGCCAAAAAATATATGGCGGTATCACTGGCGGTTTTTTTGATTATGCCATTGCTGCTGATTCATTCTTCTGTTAGCGATGCGGCGGAAAACGACAGGGGGCAGTATCGGGTTTATGATCAGAAGATCGCCCGAGGGATATTTTTCCAGGCCAATAACTACAGCAATTATCAAGGCCATCGTGAGCAGGAGTATATTATTACCGCTGACTTAAATGATCCCAGTGTGCAGCTCATATCAGCCAAAGCCGGTGACCAGGTGCTGAAACTCAGCACCCTTTCCAGTCAGATTGCCCAAGAGCAGAAAAAAGGGCAAAATGTGGCGGCGGGCATCAACGGCGATATGTTTAATATTTCTTTAGGTACCAGTCATTATGGTGAACCACAGGGTATCCAGGTTATGGATGGGAAATTACTGGCAGGTTTCCAGACCAGCGGTTCCCAATCCAGATTTCCGGTTTTCGCTGTTGACAGCAACAATCAGGCTATGATCTCATACCTTTCCATGGACAACCAGCTTTCGGTGATAGACCCGGATTATGAACAAGTACACGGTTCTGCTAATCCTAATTTAACCACCGCTATAGATACCATCAATCGGATCAATACCGGGATCATGAATGACCGGATGATTATGCTGACCCGACAGTTAAGCGACCACCCGGTGGTAGGATTCACGGATGAACAGGCAGTCAACGGAACCCTGACCGTTTTAAAAAATATCAGCGGAAACTACCAGGATTCCGTTAAACTGGGGCAGGAGTATGAGGCCGAGGTGGCTGCGATTATCGATACCTCCAGGGGCAGCAAAAGCATCGAAGTACCTGCTGATGGTATAGTATTGGCCAGCCAGGGGATAAAAGCGGCTTGGATGAAGGAACGAATTAAAATCGGCGACAAGGTCCGGTTCTCGTTTAACCTCAAGGACCAGAGCAATAAACGGCTGGATATCCAACAGGCGGTGACTGCCTGGCTGCCTCTGGTGGAAAATGGACGGGCCCTCACCCGGGCTGATATGCTGGAAAAATGCAAATACGACTGGGATCAAGGCCGGGCCGTGATTGATGCCGGGGACAAAGCCAGAACCGCTATAGGTTTTACCCGGGACAATAAAGTGGTGGCCCTGGTTTTCGACGGAGGCGGGGCCGGCAAGGACAGCTACGGGATTGATTTGCCTGGGATAGCCGCCCGAATGCAGGAACTCGGGGTAGTTGCTGCCGTCAGCCTGGACGGGGGTGGATCAAGTCAAATGAACACACGTTTGTTCGGAGAAAAAGAAGTCAATCTGATCAACCAGCCTTCCGACGGGTCGGAGCGGCCGGTAAGCAACACCATTCTTTTTGCCTCCAACGTTCCCCAGGGCAATGATGTCAGCGAACTAATGGTCAACAGAGATATCACCATATATAAAAATACCTCCTATCAGTTTCAAGTGCGGGGGCAGGACAGCTATGGGAATCCGGTGGATCTGAGCAATGCCGGCATCAGATGGAGCCTCATAGCTCCAGGAGAACCAGATGCAGAGTCCGCTGGCTGGGTAGACCAAAAGGGCCTGTTTACTGCCGGCGGCAGAGGAGGCAGCCTGGTGGTTGAAGCCAGCCTGGGTGAAGTAAAGGGAACGGCCAAGGTCACCGTAGTGGATACTGCTGATAAGCTGGCTTTTACCGAGAGCGGGATGCTGGCCGTGGAGCAGAATGTTCCCCAAGCCCTGCAGCTTACGGCCTTTACCGCCGAAGGACATCCGCTGGTGATTGACAACCATGCCGCGCGATGGTCGGTTATACCCTCCTCCATGGCGGTTGTTGACCAGCAGGGAATTTTCACCCCATTAGGCCCGGGCACCGGAGCAGTAATGGCACAGGTAGGAAGCCGGCAGGTTACCCTGAATTTCGTATCCGGACAGAAGAATCAGCTGATCGACAGCTATGAAACCAAACCGGGAGAATCTTACCAGGTAAACGGCTACGTGGGAGGCAGTTGTACCAAATCTTCGGAACAGGTCCGGGAAGGACAGTACAGCCTTAAAGTAAATTATGATTACTCGGCCTGGGACCGGGTATATAACGGAACCATCAATGTAAAAGTTAAGCAGGAGATAAAGGACTCTCAGTATACCAGTCTCATACGCCCCAAAAAACTGGGGGTGTGGGTTTACGGAGACGGAAAAGCCCCCTGGCTGAGAGCCATAATAAAAGACGGGAACGGCAATTCCCATACCATCAATCTGGCTTCCCGGATTGACTGGATAGGCTGGAAATACGTCAGCGCAGATATCCCGGCGAATATTCCTCTGCCCCTGACCCTGGATTATTATTATATGGTGGAAACCGATAAAAGCAAGAACTTGCAGGGTACGGTATATTTTGATGATCTGCGTTTCATCTATCTGGAATCTTTCTAACCGGGCAATAAGCGATATTCATAAAAAACCAGGTATTTATTTCCGGTAGGACGGCGATCAAGGTCAGAATTCATAGCATAACTCCATTCCACCATAACTGTAGTGCTGCCAAAGAGCTGATGATGATTATAGGCCCGGAGTATTTTATCATACCTTAAGAGTTCCGATATCTCATCCGGTTCCAGGAACGTTTCCTCTCCAAATATCGACATGTCTCCCGAGTCAAGCTGCACTGCCATGCTTACATCACGACGGCCCGCCGTAGTTAGATTCCACAGATCCCGGTTCACTGCTTCAATAACCGTCCGCTCTTCCTGTATACTCATGGTGCCGCTCTTCAGGGCCAGAAAATAGGGGTAATATATTACCAGGTCGGGAGGGGGGAATGCCTGGATGAATTCCCGTCCCTTGATAGTAGCATCAGCAGCGTTCAAGCCCACTGCCCGGGGAAGGTTAAAATCATTGCCTTGGGCCACTGCCACCCGTATGGTCCAGAGCTTGTCGGGACTCAGGGTGGTATGAGGGGTGAATTCCCGCCAGGATATGGAAGGAATCCTGATTCTTCTTAGTTCATAAAACCCCTGCAGTTTATTCACGATTTTTCTCCTTAAAATGCATCTATTATATTATTATTTTACTTCCATTTGATATATTGTTGCTATATGAAATCTTTTCTGGTACATTTTATATATATAGCCATAATATGGTACATGCAATAAACTTGCCCGTATGGATCAACATTTTTATTTTACATCCACACTTGAGAGGAGGTTTTAAGCATGAAATCAACTGGCGTAGTGAGGAAGATTGATGAATTGGGAAGGATAGTTATTCCCATCGAACTCCGCAGAACAATGGGTATAGATGATAAGGATGCCCTGGAAATACTCACTGACGGCGAGAAAATCGTCCTGCAGAAGTATTCGCCGGGGTGTATTTTTTGCGGGAATATTGCCGACGTGCAGTATTACAAAGGGAAATACATATGCGATAGCTGCTTTTACGAAATAAAGCAAAAAGTAACCTGATAATACTCTGGATATCAATAGTCGGTTTTAAGCTTAAGACGATGAGCAGGATCAGTGATGGAACCGATCTTCGCTGCGAAGGTAGTCTTATTTATGATGTCTTCATCCGAAACCAAGTGAATGTCCAGCAAGCCTTCAGAGGAGTAGCCGGTTTTAAGATAATTCATTTCCGCCAGGCACAAGCTCCAACCCTCCAGCCACTGCTGCAGATCCTGCCGTTGTTTATGGTCACCCTGGAAATGGATGACCAGGTCTATGTCACTGCCCGGACCTGCGGTTCCATTATTAGTGCTGCCAATTAAGTATACCCCTTTGATTCCGTAATAGCCCGGATCTAATCTTTCCGCCAGCCGTTCCGCCATATAAAAACGCCAGCGCCAGAAACGATCATCATAACGATCCTGGCCGGGCTGCAGGTATTTTTCCGCGTAAGCAGCTTCATCATAAGCTGCTTTGCTCTGCCCGGAAAAACTGCTCAGATATCCCAGGGCTTCTTCCAGGTCGGCATTCATGGTAATATTCAGAACCCTGCCGCCCGAGTTCTGGCGCACGTCAATGACCTTTACAACCTCCTCCAGCCTGGAAAACTCAGGCAGAAGCACTGCCAGCATATTTTTGGAACGGTTTAGAAACCGGGAGTTAAATATAATGTCGCGATTATCAGGATAAAGAGGCAAATAGCGGATGTTGGACTCCACCAGGTCCTGGAAAAAATGCGTGCCAAAGGAAAGTTCGGGCATATAATTTGACTTTTTGCGGGCGATTTCAATCAGGGCCGCGGTATTATTAATGTCGGAATAGCTGACCTGCACCCCCATCTTGATATCACCCCGGCTGCCCCAGCGCCCCGGTCCCATCAGAATAAACCGCCTTCTGGGCAGCAGAGAATTAAGCTGACCCACAGCTTTGCCTACATCCACCAAATCCGCCAGATCATGAAGACAGTTATAACCTTCAGCATCAACATATACTATATGGGATATGTCTTCCAGCATTCCGTTGGAAATATAGCGATTGGCCGAAAAGATAATGTCTTTTTCCGGGATGTCCTTGGGAATAGCGGCGGGAACACTATCTACTCCGAAACTCTGGGGACGGCATTGGAGGAGATAGAAATCCTTGCCGTCTGAGGCAAACTCAATATCAACCGGAGTGCCCAGCTTATCCTGCAGGGTCTTAAGAATCAGGCGCAGCTGTTTGACAAAACCGGTGTCCGATATGAGCCCATCAAAGGTTACGATGGCCCTGTCCCGGGCAAAATCTATGTCGAATATGGATAGTTTTCCAATATAGTCATTCTTATCCACCGACACAACCTGCTGTATATTATGGA
Source organism: uncultured Syntrophomonas sp. (assembly GCA_964501655.1). Taxonomy (GTDB): domain Bacteria; phylum Bacillota; class Syntrophomonadia; order Syntrophomonadales; family Syntrophomonadaceae; genus JAAYJK01. The sequence goes on along the minus strand of CAZCTN010000043.1, from coordinate 3,596 downwards.
TCTGAGCTCCATATTCCTTGATCAGAGTACTGATATCAATCGTCTGAAAGGTGTTGTTCTCCAGGTTGATTACGTCTACTTTCTTGGGAGCATAGTGCTTAATCTCCTCGGGAACCGTATTGACCCGGAGACGCGGTTGGCCGGGAGAAACCAAGACCGGGAAATCATCACTCAAACGGTCCACTGCCCGGGTACCCAGGCCCATTACCAGCCGGATCAGTCCGTCTTCACGATTGATCCGGGGCGACCAGCGAAATTCATTATTGCTGAATCCTACTCCGGCGAACAGAGGCATAAAGTAGGAGCCAATCCTGGATCCTACTACCTCTTGAATGAGGATCCCCATCTCTTCCTGAAAATCGAGCAGGCCACGTTCAGCCCGGTATTTTATGGAATCCGGACTGAAAACAGAAGCATAAACCTCTATTATGGCATTCATTAATTCTTCCAGGCGCTGTTTCTTACTGCCCTGGTTGGAAAGGAAAAGGCTCTTGTATTTGCCGGAAAAAGCAGAACCCATCTGATCTTCCAGCAGGCTTGAGCTTCTGACGATAAGGGGACTGTCGCCAAAATCATCCAGGGCCATGGCCAGGCTCCTGATAACGGCAGGAGGGAATTTGGCATTTTTCATGGTGTGAATAATATTAGGGTAGTCCATCCGGATTTCGGACAAATCTTTGTATTTATGTTCATTAAGTGCTTCCAGATTGTTATAGTGCAGAAATTCGGTGATTTCATCGGTAGTGACATACCAGGTCTTGGGGATTTTAATTGTTCCCAGCAGAGGCTGATCTTTGCTCTCCCGGGCCAGGATCTGTTGGGCCAGGAAGAGTCCGGTACCCTTGCCCCCGATTTTGCCATGACTGTCTTCCGGGAAAATCATACGGTTGACAATATGATAATAGCTGCAGATACCGATATATTTCCGAGCTACGCGAATAAATTCCAGGTTATCCGAGAGGAAACGTCTCATTAGGGCAACTTCCAGCCAGCGTTCAGTAGCCTGATTGAGCATGTTGCTTCCACCGGCGATATTCTTATAGCGGATAATGGCGTCAATTATTTCCCCTACCGAGGCATCGATACGGTCAATAGCTTTGATAAGAAAATAGGCCTTTTGTTCCTGCAGCCATTTCTTCAGGCGCAGAGTGATTTCGTTGCTGCTCATATGCTGGGAAGCTGCCGAAAAGGTTTTTTCGCTGATGGTAGCAATATTGCCCGGGGGGAGTTTGGCACTGGGATAGTTGACCTCCCCCCGTTCAAAAGACATCTGCCAGCCTGGACTCAAATCGGTTAATATATCCTGGGCTTCTTTGACTCCGCTCCAATAGAGGTGGTTTATCATCTTCTTGCAGACGTACAAGAGCAAGTCCGGATCAGTCCGGAGCAAAAGGTCGACGATGACCATCCATTCATTATTGCTTCCCTTGGCCTCTGGAGGGATCTGACGAGTGTGATTCCAGTCCAGCAGCACCTGTTTCATCTGCCGGTGCAGTATGGTTTGACCGATGCGGTCAGCTATGCTGCGAATCAGCTTGCGCTCCTTTTCCAGAAAATATCCCTCTTCCCCGGCTGGAACCTCCTGGGTGTAGACTACCTCCACCATTCCCACAACCTTATCGTTGACCTCGATACTGCAGCTGATAGAAAAAGGGGAAGGAATGAACCCCGGGGTTTGATAACTCTGGTTATCATATATAATTCTGGCATGACAAAAATCCGGAAACTGCCAGCCTGAAGGGAGCGCTCGCACAATTTCCTCAAATATTTCCGGGAGGGAAAGGCGCTGATCATTAAGCAGCTCATCCACTTGATAAATGCAATCCAGCTCTTTAGCCCGCTCCTTCAGAAAATATAGCAGATCATCATTGGCAGTATCTTTGCCGGTCATGGGTACCACCTTCCTGTTGGTTAAGGGAGCGGGTGTTTACACCCACCCACGCATTTTAACCGCCTGAGCTACACGATTGATGGAAATTACATAGGCTGCATCACGCATAAACAGATTATTCCTTTTGGCCACTTCGTTTACCGCTCTGAAAGCAGAAGTCATTTTAACATCCAGCTTATCCAGCACTTCGTCTTTTTCCCAGAAATAATTCATATTGCACTGTACCTGCTCGAAATAGCTGCAGGTTACTCCGCCGGCATTAGCCAGGAAATCAGGAATTACAAAAACTCCCTGCTGTTTCAGCACCTTATCAGCCTCAGGGGTTGTGGGTCCATTAGCACCTTCAACTATTATTCTGACCTTAGGGCTGATTCTCCCCACCGTTTCCCTGGTTATCTGATTTTCCAGGGCGGCCGGGATAAGAATATCCACGTCCTGATCCAGCCAGGCGTCAGCCGGATGCACCTCGTAACCCAAATCCCGAGCCTGGTTTTTATCGATACCGCCATATAAATCAGTGATGCTGCACAGCTGGTCAATATCCAGCCCATTTTGATTTACATAGGCATAGGCCTTGCTGTCATTATTGTCCCAGCAACAGGTAGCTACTACAGTTCCTCCCAGTTCCTGATAAAGTTTGGCCGCATATTGAGAAACATTTCCAAAGCCCTGTATGCTGGCCGAGGTGTTCTTAATATCCATGCCCTTATCATTCAAAGCCTCTCTTAAAGTATATACTGCCCCATAACCAGTAGCTTCAGTTCTGCCCAGAGAACCTCCCATACCCACTGGTTTTCCAGTGATGAAGCCGGGATACCGTCCGCCGTGTATGGTTTCAAATTCATCCAGCATCCACAGCATATGTTTGGCATTGGTCATGACATCAGGTGCAGGTACGTCCAAACAGGGGCCTACATTCCTGGCCACCTGCCGTACCCAGCCCCGGCACAACCGCTCCTGTTCGGAATCAGTCAGGCTGCGGGGATCACATATCACACCGCCTTTTCCTCCACCCAGGGGTATATCTACCACCGCACATTTCCAGGTCATCCACATAGCCAGAGCGCGGACAGTATCGGCAGTTTCCTGGGGATGAAAGCGGATGCCGCCCTTGGCCGGGCCGCGAGCATCGTTGTGCTGTACCCTGAATCCCTGGAACACCTTGGTGCTTCCGTCATCCATATGTACCGGTATAAGGAAATGATACTCTCTCATAGGCTGCCTCAGCAATTCCCGGGTAGTATCATCCAGGCTGACCATCTCTGCCACCTGGTCAAATTGTGCTTGCGCGTGTTGGTAGGGATTATAAGCCCCATTATTCATAATCCTTTTCCTCCTTGTTGTTTTGTGTTGAACCGGGAATGAATATTATTCGGTTCCGAGCATGATTGCAACCTTAATAATATTCTGTGCTTAAGGATTGAAATCCTCCAAACATGGAAAACTGGGATATTTTGCAGAAATATCTCCTGATTACTCGCTTATGCTGGGAATTAAAGGGCTGGCTGAATTGCACACAAGATAATGCATACTGTATACATAATTCAACGAGACCATATCCGCTGTATAAAAGGGATATAATGGGGTGCTGTTTCCAAAGAGCTTTGGTCACTGGCAGGTGAAAATGTCAACTTATCACCTCAGAACGTAAATGTTAATCCTCAATTTAAAGGGTTCCAACTCACGAAAATATTCTCAAGATAAA
>CAZCTN010000042.1:0-19239 GCA_964501655.1 uncultured Syntrophomonas sp. | reverse complement strand
GTATCAGCCAGATTTTAAGAGTTTTTGTTCAATATTAGGGGGTCAGTCCGAACCCACGCCTTGAATATCTACCTAATTAAGATTAATTTAAGCCTCAAGTTTTATGATTATCACATGAGAATACTTGGAATTATCAATATGCAAGCGGGAGGGACGTAATTATATGAAAAAGATTGAACCTGGTCAAAAAAGAAAATACTGTGCGACGCTAGTGTTATTTCTTGTTTTATCCATCAGTTTAGGTGGACTTACAGGCTGTAGCAGTATAAGCTCAATTACCGGCGAAACTCCAGAATATGCTGAAAAAATATTTGGATATGATATTATCTCCCTGGAAATTATTGCTGATGATACTGAGTGGCAAACGATGCTCGATAATGCTGCCAAAGAAGAGTATATCATGGTGGATGTTGTTGTTAACGGCACGAAGTTTGAGAATGTTGGTATTCGTCCTAAGGGAAACTCAAGTCTCACACAGGTTGCTTCTTCAGACAGTGACCGTTACAGCTTCCGTTTGAAATTTGACAAATATGTAAAAGGTCAAACCTGCTTTGGTCTGGACAGCTTTGTTGTCAACAACATGCTCGGTGACAACACCTACATGAAGGAGTATATTTCTTATGACCTTATGAAAACAATTGGCGTTGACTGCCCCTACTTCGGATACTCCAATATCACTGTAAATGGTGAAGCATGGGGATTATACCTTGCGGTTGAATTATATAACGATAGCTATGAGCAAAGAGTTTATGATGATACGTCCGGAATGCTATATAATGTAAAAATGAGTATGAACCATGCAGGTGAACCCGTTGACAATAATCAGAATATGCCGCAAGCACCAGAACGTCCAAATAAATCAAATGACAATACCCCAAGTACCGTCCCTAACTTAGCCAATAATGAAGAACCTGCTCAAGGCAAAGGCGGTAACATGGGTGCAAGTACTTCTGGTGGTTCTTTACAATATACAGATGATAATTCATCCAGCTATAGTGCTATTTTCGAAAACGCCGTTGGCAAGAGTCAAGAATCTGATTATCAGCGTGTAATAACAGCACTAAAAGCTTTATCAACCGGTACCGACCTGGAAGAGTATTATGATGTAGACGCTATTTTAAGATACCTTGCGGCCCATACCATCGTAGTAAATCTGGACAGCTATTCATCATCTATGGCGCAAAACTACTATATTTACGAGAAAGATGGAAAGATTACCATTTTGCCTTGGGACTATAACTTAGCCTGGGGCGGGTTTCAAAATAGCGATGCATCTTCAGTCATCAACTTCCCAATTGATACACCGGTCAGTGGTGTGGAAATGGCAGACCGTCCGCTATTGGAAAAGCTTTTTGCCAACAGCGAATATCTGGAAAAATATCATCAATATATGCAGGAGCTTATCGACAGCTACTTTGCTAATGGAAAATTTGATGCTAAGGTTCAGGAATTGAATACCCTGATTGCTGATTATGTAAAAAATGATGCAACCGCCTTCTGCTCATATGAGGAGTACGAAAAAGCAGTTAAATCATTTATAATGCTGGGGAATCTGCGTGCCGAAAGTGTAGAAGGACAGATTGAAGGTACTGTTCCCAGTACAACTGCTGAACAAAAAGCCAACTCTGATAAACTGATCAGTGCCGGTGACTTGAATATAAGCGATTTAGGATCAATGAAGGGCGACAAAGGGGGAGCTCCAGGCGACTTTGGTAAAAATGGCGGCAATCAGTTTCCTGGCGGTAACTCCTTGGACATGGAAACAATGCAGAAGGCAATGGAAGTCATGCAAGATGCAGGCGGCACAATAACCGATGAAGTCAAGACAAGATTAAGGGAACTTGGTTTAAGCGATGAGCAAATCTCCACGTTAAATAATATGAGGAATAGGCCGAACACCAGCCAGGATAAACCATAAGAAAGTACCGAATGTATTGGGAGTGTAAATCTTTCTGTGTAAATGGAATAACCCACCATTGATTTGGTAATATTGAAAATACTCTTCTTCATGTGGAGGATAGGGCTCCGGTGGAGACCGACCTGAGCGTCACATGAAGGTCTGCTTATAGGGATACCTCCTTGGTTCTGTTTCAGTTTAGCGTTTATATGATGAAGTATCCCGCTAATGCAATCATCAAACGTGCTACTAGGCACTATACAATCGTTATTAATTCAAAGGTAACTGCTTAATGATCAGCGGCCGTTCGCTAATGCCGAGCGTCCGCTGATAAACGCCTTAGTGGCCGCCAAAAGGCGCAGAATGCATATTAAATATACCAGATTAGGGGCAATTTAATATATATTGAAAAAGAATTTAGGTATCCATTTTTTCAACTCTGGGTTTGAGCAGAAACCAGATGCAACGCTCCATATTTTTCTCTAAGACGAGGTTTTTCAATTTTTCCGGTAGGATTGCGGGGAATCTCATCGAAAATAATAACCCGGGGACGTTTATAACGTGGCATTTTGGAACAAAATGATCTTATTTCTTCTTCCATACATTGACATCCAGGTTTTACTTCTACAATTGCAGCCGCTATTTCACCCACACGCTTATCGGGTAATCCAATGACCGCAACATCTTTAATCTTATCATGGGCACGAAGGAAATCTTCAATCTGTACCGGATAGATATTCTCCCCCCCGCTGATAATGACATCTTTCTTCCGATCAACCAGAAATATAAATCCGTCTTCATCCATCCGTGCCATATCGCCTGTGCACAGCCATCCTTCCTTAAGTACTTCGGCAGTGGCATCGGGGTCATGGTAGTAGCATTTCATAACTCCCGGCCCTCGAACCAGCAACTCTCCAACCTCTCCCTGGCTTACCGAACAGTTATTCTCGTCAACTATCCTTACTTCCCAATTGTGACCCGGTATGCCTATGGCCCCTACTTTATGAATATTCTCTGTACCAAGATGAACACATCCTGGACCAATAGATTCACTTAGACCATAATTGGTATCATAAAGATGATCAGGAAAATATTTCTTCCAACGCAGAATCAAGCTGGGCGGAACCGGCTGAGCTCCTATATGCATCAATCTCCACTGAGAAATATTATAATCTTCCATGTTCACATCTCCTCTTTCTATAGCATCAAGAATATCTTGGGCCCAGGGAACTAAAAGCCACACTATGGTAATCTGCTCTTCGGAAACTGTTTTAAGTATCCATTCGGGTTTAATCCCCCGTAGCAGAACAGCCTTACTCCCCGAGAGAAGAGTGCCGAACCAATGCATCTTGGCACCGGTATGGTATAACGGTGGAATGCACAAGAAATTATCTTCATGTGTCTGCCCATGGTGCTTGCTTTCGGTATAAGCAGCAGCCATTAGACTTTGGTGGGTATGCAGAATGGCCTTGGGAAACCCTGTCGTCCCTGATGAGAAATAAATCACCGCTTCATCTGAATCAAGAATTGTGATCTGAGGCGCTTCGGAGGAACAGTTAGCAGTAAGACGATCATAATTCTCAGCAAATGCTGGTCGGTTTTCTCCAGTATAAAAAAGCATCTTCACTTCTGGTATCTGTTGATAAATCCTTTCCATCCGATCGATAAACTCCGGCCCAAATATCAAGGCAACGGTCTCAGATATGTTTAAGCAATATTTTATCTCTTCAGTTGTGTATCGGAAGTTAAATGGTACCGCAATAGCTCCGGTCTTTAATATCCCAAAATATATCGGCAGCCACTCCAAGCAGTTCATTAAAAGAATCGCTACCTTTTCACCCTTTTTTATTCCCCTCTTGAGCAGCAGATTGGCAAAACGGTTTGCCTTCTCTTCAAAAACACCCCAAGTCATTTCTCGCCGATATTCACCTGCTGGATTATTCTCAATCAGTTCATACTCAAGCCAGGTTACATTATGGCTTTCCTGGAGGTCCATATTAATCTCGGTTAGGCAGGTTTTCTCCCCATACATAATGGCATTACGAACTAGTATTTCAGTTATAGGCATTGTTTCATTCCCTCCCGTTCTACTAATACAACAAATACACTGAGCCTATAGGTTGAAGTCCGTACTTCATAAAAATATTATTTAGATACTTGCAGATTTCTTTGCAGAGAACTAAAGCTGCCCTCGCAGCTAAGTAGATTTTACCTGTTGTTTGACATGATCTTTCTGCTTCTTTCGAACTTTGTTTTGTCTTATCAAATTATCCCGAAATGGCCCTTGGCACTAAGGGGTGAAAAGCAAGTAACCCGGCAGCATTATAGCTTTCTATGTATATACTCAGGAATATAATAGTCTAAAATTCAATCACCTTGGGCTCATCTTTAAAAGATGAAAGGGTTGCCGTAGCATTATTCAAATACAGAACTACGGTATTGCCATCATCAGCCGCATACATTGATTTCAAGTTTGGATTTGCGTCCAACATGTGCTGTCTTGCTTCAGTTCTATTGTCTTCTGTAACCATAGCTTCTATACGAATCCATTTATTATCTACCATACCACATATTTCTATTTTGGGATTAATTTTCATCTGCTTGAAAACATTCTTCTCCTTACCGGTTTGAATATATATCTTATTCTCAAAAACATCCAGTGCCCCAAAAGGTCGCACTCTGGGTTGATCACCGTCCATCGTTGCGAGATAAAATGAACCACATGCTTTTAAAAACTCATATACATTTTCCATAATAATTACTCCATTCTAATAATAAATAAATCCTTGATGCATTCTCCCTAACGAAACAATTGCAAAAACAATACTGTTTCATTGCAAGCACAAAGCTCATGACGTATTCATTAAATTCCTTTGATTGTCTAAATAAATTCTTTCAAATTTGTAAGATTTCAGTGACCATATTTGCTACTTTCTTTAAATCTTCTTCGTTGGGCCTCCCGGTAATATTTCCCATCCGGCCTTCAGTGTTAAGCCTGGTGATTAAGCTAACCTCACTATTAAATTGTCCTTCAAAAAGCCATTCAGCTACTATTTCAAAGCCTAAATGATCTGGTAATTGTCCCAGATATTTAATGGTCGGTATCGCTTCATTTATACCGGTATGCGGACCACCAAATGTACAGTAAACAACAGCTTTTTTTCCCATTATTCTAGGTGCACAGCTCCTGATGTCGCCACTGTCGCTATACTTTTTCTGCATAATCTTATGGAAATCAATCATATCCTGAGAAGGCAGACAGGAATATACCCCTGAACCGATAAAGACAAGATCATAATTCAATAAGTCACTGGCATCAACATCCATAACCCTATTAACTTCGATAGTTGTAACACTTACTCCCTGCGATTTTAGGGTATCTTCGATTCGCAAAGCTATTTTTTTAGTATTACCAGTTACTGAGCAATATAAGTTCAATACTTCCACGATCCTGTTCCTTTCCTGTTGAAATTATTTTGCGTGTTGCTCAAATTCTAAAATACAAATCGCCTTCTCTATCCACTCTTCTATGCTTAATTAGTCTTTCTAGGTGCTTATAAACCCCGTGTTTGTCAAAATACTTTACATAGGGGCCGAATTCCAGTTTGGGACAAGAAAAAGAATGCTGCTCAGCCAAAGCCTCTATAGTAATAGGTGCACTCATAGATTTAAGAATCTTGTCTTCCTTCCTGAGAATTCTATCTCTACAAGAAAGAAATAACGTATTAAGATCCCCCTCGACAACTCCACTATGTCCTGAAATTACTTGCCTGGGTTTTAATTCCATGCATTTCTCTATTGATTGAATAAATTGATCAAGATCGCTGCACAAATGAGAATACCATATACCAAGAGGTCCCAATTCTATATCAGCGCTGAACAAAATCTCGTTGTATTCATCAAAGAAACAACAGTGACCTGGGGTATGCCCTGGGGTATGAATGACTCTTAGCTGAATATGACCAAAGTCAAGCATCTCACCATCCTTCAATTCACGTTGTACCTCGCGAGATGTAAAACTGAAGTGCTCTGCCAAAAGCTGGCCAAGTGCTTGTCCTTGGAAAAGATGAAAACCATATAAATCCAGATATCCGTCTAATGATCTTAGCCCAGGAACGTCTAATTCATGGCACCATATCTCGACCGGTCCCAACTGTCCTGTATTTAGGGTATGATCCGAATGAAAATGGGTATTGATTAATATATCCAACCCATATTGTCTCAATTCTGATGCTAGCTTGGATCCACAACCACTGTCAATCAGAACGCGAATATCATCCTCAATGAAGACGCAGGTACAATATGGAAAATTCCCGTCATTGGGCACTTTTAGCAGCTTAATGTAGCGATTAATAGGTATAAACATAATTTCTCCTCTGCAGAAAAGTTCGATTAAGCTCATATTATATATTCAACAATGCATCTATATTACATTACGTCTGCAGCATATCCCCCTTTACCAGCTGATATCTTAATTTAGCCTTTGCAACCAACTTCCCAGTTATATCCGTTATTATTACTATGGAGTCAATAACCCCTGCCTCCCTGGACTCAACAGCGTTAGCAATTATTGTAAGTGATTTTAGAGCTTCGTGTGACATAATGGATATTCGTGTATCATAAGGAACTGGAACATGATTTATGGCACATAAAGTGGAAGAAGCAGCAATGGCTGCGAAATCGCTGGCCAAATAATATACATTCTCATCCACCAACCCCATCTTATTACCTATCGATATGCGCATCTCACATAAACCCCTGGTTAGAGTAATAATACGCAAACCTAGTAATTGGTTGCTGAGGGAAACTTCTATTTTATCAGCTATATTGCGATACTTACCTTCGATGATAAAGATTCCCTCCTTATCTTTTCTGAAATAGCTTCTTAGCCGGTCGCCTCTCTGTGCTTAACCACTGCTCTGAAGACTAATAGGTTGCCTAACTTTCAGTCGGCTCAATTGCTGGGGCCAGCCTCAACCCATAGCGCATGCATCATTATGAGCGCCAAGCCCCTTTACATATCCAAAGCAATTTTCTCCAATTGCTCTGTCATAGCAGTAATTTCTTCAATACTGGCGCTAATTTCTTGAGAAGCAGCTGCTTGTTCCTGAGTGGACTGCAGAGTATTCTGGCTATTCTGAACCGTTTCCTCAACTTTTCGTTTAATGTTGTCGGTCAAATCCCGTATCTTGTCTACGGTATTCTTTGATTCTTCCGACAGATTTCTTATCTGTTCTGCCACAACGCCAAAGCCTCTTCCTACATCACCAGCTCTTGCCGCTTCTATGGCAGCATTAAGTCCTAGCATCTTTGTCTCATCTGCAATTTGTTTAATAAATCCTAGTACAACGTTGATATCTTCAGATAACCTGAATATTTCCTTTATGCTGCCATTCAATACATTTTCATTAGCTGATATTTCGGATGCAGATGCTGCTAATTCCTCAACCACAGTCGATATTTCTTCCATATTTTGGCTAATATTGGCAGACATACTGCGCAGTTTCTCGGCATTACTCCTAGGTTGAGCGATACAAAATGTTCCAACTACTTGTTGCGTATCATCCTCATCAAAAATTGGGTAACTCATGACCATAACTGGAACCCCGTATACACTTGCATCTAAATCATCAACTGCAAGCTGTTTACTATTCATTGCCCTTATGGCTACTGCATCATTTTCTAGTTTAACCCCCCACTGGATATTAGGTATATTAAACCGTTTAGAAGGCTGGGTGACCCTGTAAGATTCCAAATCAGTCATAAATAGAAATGCTCCTTCTGGAAACATATCAGCTATCAAAGGAGCAAACTGGGGAAAAGCTGCACCGACCGGGTGCAGCCTGGGAAATATTAAAGTAAAACACCCGGTTATAAGCCCAGCCTCATCAACAATTGGTATATTCTTGGTAATTAGACGCATACCGTAAACTGCCCGAGGTACTTTTTCTTCAACAATGCGATTTTCTTTTATGGCCAGATAAGTCCCGCTCCCTACCCTAATATCAATACCTACTTTTATCTGGTCAACATCAAATTCATTTGAAGCTGCTTTCCATAGGATCTTGTTGGTATCAGATATGATAAAGATGGCCCCTCCATTAATAGAATTCACAAGTACCGGCGTGATTTCTTTAAGGCCTAACACTGCCTCTTGTTTTAGCAACATTAAATCCTCCTTTTCGAATGCTTAGTTTATTCTAGAATAAAGAACCTGTTCAATACAAATGCTCTCCGAACAAGGCAGCCAAGCTGCCTTACTCGAAGATACTTTGGAAGATATATAAGGGATAGGTAGACTATTTCAGAAGCGGACTGCCTAAGGGAAACATTTGTCTGCCAAAGGCAGTGTTAGTGATCATAGCAGCCCCTGAATACAAAGCAAATAATGAAGCAACACCCATACACTGACCAATAATAGGCGCATATACTTTTGCGGGAATCATACCTAGATTCATGAAAGCCATGAGCGGAGCACAAGCATTCATTAAACTGAATACTATTATTAAGGTCAAGGGAAACCTTTTAAGAAATACTGGCCAGTTTATCCACATTACCAACCATATACAAATCCACAGATAACCTTGTAATCCCAGGTGCACAGGCCATCCATAAATGTGAGCAAAATATTCCCATATGAATACCAAACCAGTTGCCAAACAGAAGAATGAACCGAACCATAAATAAATATTGCCACCGATATCGGCACCCATATTTAATTCAATTAAACCAACACATACCTGAATAACGAAAGCGCCGAGCAACCATAACCCTGCAAGCATATGGGCTTCGGCGGGTACTTTCCCGGTCAATAAAGCATAAAAAATCATAATCGCGAATCCCAGTGAAATCGTACCCGCTGGTGCTGGATTTGCCCAAGTTGTTCCTGCATGATCTGACATAATAATTCCTCCTCTTTTTTTGTATTTCCTAATTTATAAGGAAAGAGACTTCATTGCTTAAGGCAATGAAATGATTATTTCTCTAAAAATCGCCTCCCCCCCTACACTCGGCAGTGATCTAGAAATAGTCCCTTGATCATCAAGCCAAGCACAATTTAGATATAGATATCACTGCGTTGTTTATGGCACTGTTTTAACCTAAACAGTCTTCGTCAATATCTATAGCAGTGGTATCGCCAATTTCAAACAATTTACGCATTGTGGCTACCTGCGGCAAAACATTCTTAATGTAGAAACGAGCACTCGCTATTTTTCCCTGGTAGAAATTGGTGTCGAAATGATCTTCGCCATATTCGATTAATTTAGCATTAGCTATAAGTCCCTGATCAAGAATAAGCCTAGAACAATAAAGCATTGAGGCCGCATGGAGAATACGGGTAGCATAGAGAGGCATTAATTGTATCTGGCCTTCTTGCCCATATTTCTGCAGTTGCTGCATAATAGCTGTAAAGTCTGCAAAAGCATTGTTAAGAATCTCGAATTCTTGTTCAAAGCTAGTAGCTCCGCTGTTGCTTGCAATGAAACTGCTGATATCATCTATCCAGTTCTTGAATACCTTCCCCTTGGCCATGGTGAATTTGCGTCCTATCAGATCCAAAGCCTGAATATAGTTGGTTCCTTCCCAAATTGAGGTTACTTTGACATCCCGGGCTAGTGATTCCACCTCATATTCAGAACAGACACCATATCCTCCATGGGTTTGAATGGCATCACAGATCAATGACCAAGCCATATCTGTAGCGTAAGCTTTACACATGGGGTTACTGATCTGGAACATTCCTTCAGCAAATTCACGCTCCTCGGGATCTTCGCTGTCATGGGCCAGATCCAGGTAATAACATGTTTTAAGTATTAACGCGCGAATAGCTTCTGTGCATGACTTCTGCAGCATCAACATGCGGCGTACATCTTCGTGCTCAATAATACGAACTTTAGGTCCTTTGGGGTCCGTTAGTTTGGTACCCTGGACTCTCTGTTTGGCATACTCGCGAGCCTGGAAGAAGGCCTGGGAAGATGCTGCTAATCCTTGGATGCCTGTATTCAGACGCTCTTCATTCATCATAGTAAACATCTGCTCAATACCGCGGCCTTTGCCGCTGGCATCCGGGGGATCGCCTATCAAATAGCCCAAACAACTATCATTCTCGCCATACGATAGGCTGCAGGTTGGCGAACCATGTAAACCCATTTTTTCTTCAATACCGGTACAGATCACATCATTAAATTCGCCCAGACTTCCGTCTTCATTCACCCTATACTTGGGCACCAAAAACAAAGACAATCCGGGAACACCTTCTCTGGCTCCTTCGGTTCGGGCCAGCACCATATGAATAATATTTTCCTGCAGGTCATGATCACCGGCCGTGATAAATATTTTATTGCCCTTGATCTTGTATATGCCTGGTGTTTCTGTAGAGAATGCTTTGGTGACATTGGCGCCTACATCTGAACCTGCTCCAGCTTCCGTCAAGTTCATGGTGCCGCCCCATTCTCCCGAAAGCATTTGGGGCAGGAATTTCTGTTTGAGTGATTCACTGGCATACTGCTGAATTACCGATATGGCTCCTGCTGACAAGCCCCAAAAAGAAGTGAAGCCAACATTTGCACCGCACAGCATTTCATAATTGGATTGTATAACGGTGTAGGGCAGGTGCCCTTCTACCTCGCGGTCTGCGTTCCCGGCTCCTAATCCAGCCTCATTGATGGTTGCGAAAGCCTTTTTAAATGAATCCGGTGTTTTTACCTTGCCATCTATAAAGCTAACTCCAATGTTATCTGAATCTTTGCTGATTGGTGCTATAGCGTCGCGCACAATTTTGAAAGTGGTATCTACGATGGGGTCGATGTCATCAACCCCGTAGTAGTCTCTATAGGCTGGACATGACAATAGCTTTTCCATATCCAACCATTCTTTTAGGACAAATTTCAGTTCCCGCATGTCATATAAAAAATTGGTAACCGACATTTAGATAACTCCTTTCCTGGATACGTTAGACATTAATCTTGAACAAAGGGAATGAGGGGTTCTCCGACACCGATAATCTTCTTTTCCCGTAATTCGGCAATCTGTGCATCGGTGTACCCGGCCAGGGTCTTCAGTATAACATCGGTATCCTGGCCCAGGGTCGGAGCTCCACGCCATACTTTACCTGGTGTACCGCTCATAAGCGGCCTTACTCCTACCCCAAAGACTTCCTCTTGCATGGTCTCGTCTATCCATTTATCAAACAGCTTTCTTTCGTGCCAATGCGGATGATGGGCCATGACTTTCGGCTCATTAACGGGTGTACACGGTACAAGGGCAGCTTCAAAAATATCCGACAATTCTTGCATAGTACGTGCTGCACAGAACTCGGTTATTTTTCCGTGAAGTTCCCAGCCCTTTTCGGATTCCACACCATCCACACCGTTGCCATATTTTGCATAGGGGTATTCGTTTTCACTATCCAACCCCATTGCTTTGAGGGCTCTCTCGTATGGTATGGGACCCACGCCGGCAAGGTGGAAATAACCGTCTTTACAAGGGAAAATAGTAGCCGGCTGGTAAATGCGCATTTTATTACCGGTCCTGATCTTGTTGTAATCATTGGTAAGCTGGAGAATATGAGTGTCATCCATCATTCTTATTAGTGTCTCAAACATGGAAGCGTCAATTTCCTGACCCTTGCCGGTTTTTTCAACCACCCGGAGAGCCATTTGAACCGCGTTGGCCAGCAGTAAAGATGTGAGGTAATCGGTAATGAACATGTGAACATAGGTTGGCAGCTGAGGCTCAGCCGGACCCTGGAGATAGGTGTACCCTGACATGGACTGGCACAGGGGATCAAAAGTTGCCTTGCCGCAGAAGTCAGGATCACCGCCGAACCACGGACGCCCAAAGCCGGTAACATGTCCTATAATCAATTTGGGATTGACTTCCCACAGTTCATCCTTGTTTATGCCCAAATCCTCGATTCTGATATAATTCTCCAGCCAGACATCAGACTGGGCGATAAGCCTTAAGAAAGCATCTTTGGATTCGGGGTTCTTCATATTTACATCCATCTCTAAGCTCAACCGGTTTCTGCAATTCTGCGCCCAGCCGGCGCCTACTGCCTTGCCATTTACTTTTACCGGCGGCATCTGGCGGCGATAAAAATCACCCCAGTAAGGTCTTTCAACCTGTATTACCTCGGCACCAAATTCTGCCAGCCACTGAGCTGACATGGGCGCTGCCACCACAGTGGCGGTGAGCAACACTCTCAATCCCGATAGCGGACCGAATTCAGGTATAAGCGCGGGTGCAGGTACTCGTTCCAAGGTCTTGTACTTTTCCATTGATAAATCTCCTCCTTAAATTTTTTATAATTTTTATCAAATATTTATCTGATGATCACAAACTGTCTTTTGCATTAATGTCGTCAATATCAAGCTGCATATTATTTTTCGACTAAAGTAAGTAGTTTTCATATATTGCCGGCAGAACACAGTATTAGAACAAGTCACCTGCATCTTACTATGTTTATCTGCTACGCTCCCTAGTTTTGTTACTTAAACGTCTCGAGTCCAAATGCAAGCCATTCCGGGTCCGCCGCCTACGCACATGGATGCTCCGCCAACAGTCGCCCCCAGTCTTTCAAGTTCATGATAGAGGCTAACAATAAGACGTACACCGGTTGCTCCAACCGGATGTCCCAGTCCAATGCCCGATCCGTTATTATTGATATTGCCATCTTCCTCAATCGTTCCGAAGTTCATGTCAATACCTGTATTTTCTTTGAACAGTCTAAAACAGCCGATCATTTGGGACGCAAAAGCTTCATTGATTTCCCAGTATTCGATATCATTATAGTTCAGCCCCGCTTCTTTAAGGGCTTTGGGCATCGCTACCGCCGGTCCCAGTCCCATAACAGCCGGTTCCACTCCTTCGGTACATATGCTCAAAAGCTTCATTAAAGGTTTTACACCCAGTTCATCCGCTTTTTTCCTGGTCATCAATATTACTGAAGCAGAACAATCGTTCATACCTGAGGCATTGGCTGCGGTTACTACCCCGCCTTTTTTAAATGCTGATGGCAATTTAGCCATGATCTCCATGTTGGTGTTCCGTATGGGATGTTCATCGGTATCAAATACCGCCATACCCTTTCTAGTCTTGTATTCCAAGGGTACAATCTCCCGTTTGAATCGTCCGCCATCAACCGCACGTACTGCACGGGTATGACTGATTAAAGCTAAATAGTCACATTCTTCCCGGGTGATACCATAACGCTCAGCTATATTTTCAGCGGTGCCTCCCATATGCAGGCCTACCAGCGAATCCATCATTCCGTCCATAAAGGCAGGGTCGATACATTTTGTATCACTCATTCTTGCTCCCCATCTCATATTAGGAAGGATATAGGGAATGGTGCTTTGACTTTCGGTTCCTATCACTAGGGCCACTTGAGTCTGCCCCATGGCTAATTTCATAGCAGCTATATCTACTGCCCGCATGCTGGCCGCACAGTTTTGATTGACCATGGTGGCCCCTGATCTGGGATCCAAACCGAGCTTCATACCAACAATGCGGGGTGGCAGCGATCCATTACCATGGCCCATAGTCATCCCCATAACAACTTCATCGATCACCTGGGGATCAATACCGGCCCGTTTAATTGCCTCTCCTGCGGACACCATGCTCAAGTCATTAGCTCTGACATCTTTGATAGTGCCGCCAAATTTGCCTATAGCAGTTCTGCAAGCACTTACCATTACGACTTCATTATTTTGATTTAACATAAAGTGACTCCCTTCTGAATTATTTATTTTTATAAACCGGCTTTCTCTTTTCAGCAAAGGCATGCATACCCTCTTTCTGGTCTTCACTTGAAAAAGCCATGACAAATCTTGAAAGTTCCATATTCTTGCCCGATATGAAATCCGTCTTCACTCCGCAATTAATGGCTTCCTTGGCAAATCTCAAGGCTATTGCTGGTCTTGCCATTAATTTGGCTGCCCATGCCCGGGCTTCTTCCATCACCTGATCATCAGCCACTACTTTATTAACCAGTCCTAATTCCAGAGCTTCAGCGGCCTTAACGATATCGCATAGATAAACCATCTCTTTAGCTTTGACGGGGCCTATCAACTGGGCTAAGCGCTGGGTGCCTCCACATCCTGGAATAACTCCAAGCGATACCTCCGGTAGCGCAAATAGAGCCTTTTCCCCGGCTATCCTAAAATCGCAGCATAGTGACAGTTCACATCCGCCTCCCATACAAGGTCCGTTTATAGCGGCTATAACTGGTACTCGCAGTTCATCCAGTTTGTCAAATACCGCATGTACTTTGCCTATCGAGCTGAACGCACCCAGAGTATCACGGTCCATCATCTCAGTGATATCCGCACCCGCCGCAAAGGCTTTGCTCCCCCCGGTAATAATAAGTACCCTGATTTCAGGATTCTGATCCAAATACGCCAATAATTCGCCTAATTCGTCAGTCAGCTCTGCACACAGGGCATTCATGGCTTTGGGGCGGTTCAGGGTTATTATGCCTAGTCCCCCTTCCTGGGTATAGAGCAAATTGTTAAATTCCATTTTTTTCACCCCACTAGCTACTTTTTGTAGTCATAAAAGCCTTTTCCGGTCTTCATGCCCAACTGATTAGCCCTGACCATCTGACGTATTAAACGGGCACTGCCATAGTGACTATCCTTCAATTCCCTTTCCAAGCCTTCGGTAGCACCCACATGAGTATCCAACCCGACCATGTCTGATAAAGCCAGGGGGCCCATCGGCCAATTGGCGCCCAGCTTCATTGCAGTATCGATATCTTCAGCACTGGCTACACCAGCCTCTAAAACCTTCGCTGCTTCATTGCACAACGGTACCAGCAGGCGGTTCACAATAAATCCCGGTGTATCCTTGGCTACAACTGGAACTTTTTTCATGTTTACCGCCACTTCTTTTAGGCTGGCGATGGTTTCGGCAGAAGTAGTCAAGCCATTAACGATTTCTATTAGCTTCATAATGGGAACTGGATTAAAGAAATGCATACCTGCCACTTTGTCTGCCCTTTTGGTAAATGATGCGATTTCCGTTATGGAAAGAGATGAAGTATTACTGGCAAAAATAGTATTTTCCCCGCAAACTTCCTCTAAACGCATAAAGACCGCTTTTTTGGCTTCCAGGTTCTCTGCTATGGCCTCAATCACCAGGTCGGCACCGTTAAACTCAGCCATGTCTTTTACTGCTGTAACCAGCGCTACCCTTTTGTTCATCTCTTCCTGACTGATTTTTTCTTTGTCAACTGCTTTTTGCCAGCTTTTGGCCAGCCCTTTCAATGACTTGTCCATCATGTTCGAATCCAGATCAAATATCTTTACTGCGTATCCGGCTTCGGCGGCTACCTGGGCTATGCCTGTCCCCATTATTCCAGCTCCAACTATTCCAATACTTTTCAATGTTAAAACTCCTTTCATATTTTTCTCTAAGCTAATTAATCCTGACTACCACCTCCCTTGGCATAATGACTAAAAATTATGAGAATAACCCCATGACTCTTTCTGCACATTAGAAGCAAGTTTCATGCCAACTTCACAAATCCCAAGCCCATGGGAACAGTGTCGTCATTATGGGCTAATATTTACTTATAAATAGAATGGCGTAGTAAGCATTCTGAATGAAGAACCCGAAAATATTCTCTTTGTGCTGTTATACATATTGAGATAATTTATAGCCATCAGGAGAATTTTATAAAACCGGTTATTTTTCCACGGGTCCCATTATTCTATGGTTCAATCTATTTACCTTTACTCATATAACGCCAAACAGATAGCTGCTCCACATTCTAATCAGCTATCTGTCTGACATCGTTTTATTTAATTAATCTCGTTTTTCTTTATATTGTCCCAAGCAGTCCAGCCAGGAAATAATTAAGGGGTATAGTATGGGAAATCAGATTTGAGGGGGTAAATCTGACTGATTACTTTAAAACTGTACTGCTTGGGACATGAGTGGATTATTTAAGGCCGCAGTCATGTTTTTCCTGCAGCTTTAAAAATCGGGCAACGTTCTCCCAGCCTGGGCTAGGTTAGAACTTATTTATACCTTCATTGCCTTGACACCCAACGGCTGTATTTGGACTATATATGTGGGCATCAAGACAATATTTGAAGGAGGAGTAATGTATTTATATAATTGAGTATTAATAACAATCAAAGCCTTTGCTATAACTTCATTTTCTCTTTTTTGATGCTTCCTATTTATATGGCTTCGTCCTGTCCTAGATTAGCAGCTTCTAATACATTAAGCCATTCTCCAGCCAGCCAACCAGTAATTTGTCCATCTATCAGCAGTTTGTATAAATATTTTCTTTCATTATCTCTGATTTGTTCATCGCGGATGGCTACAATAATTCCTGTCTTACCAGCGTAATATCCGCCTTGGCCTTTTACTATTGCTAACTTTTTAAGCACACAATCATCACCTAACCACTTTTAGTATTTAAGCATTGTATGAAACTGCGGAGCAATTCCAAGCCGCCGCTTTATGATGCGGGAGTTATCTTTTCGCCTCGTACTACACTAACCAGCAATATTCATGCTTTCCTTGCCCTAATCAAAAACAAAATTCCATACCTACTTCACCTTTTATCACCCGGCTGCCCAGGGCGTTATACAGCTTGGCACTGGCGCTAAAACCGGTACAATGACAGACCACCAATTTATCAACAACCTTATTTTCCTCTTGGAGGTAAGCTATTGTCTTGTTAATACGGTTATCAGAAGCATCCAATAAATGTGTACCTCCTATAAAGGCCAGCACCTCGCTACGTCCGGTTTTAAACCTGGCATAATCCATAATATTTATAATTCCGGAATGAGCGCATCCGCTTACTATAATCAGGCCGTCCGGATGATCAATGATTAAAGCTATATCGTCCGGAAGCAGGTCATCCACAAACTCTCCATTCCTCTCAACCTTGAAGGTTCCATTGCCGCCTACGTCTTCAAAATCATTTGCACGGGGTATTTCTCCACTTATATAGACTCCAGGATAAATCTGGGTGAAATCGTCGGCAAATATCAGTGTTCCCCCGGCTTCTTCCAATTGCTCTTGACTAAAGGGAGTACCTGGTTCAACAATTATTTTACCTCCTGCAAAAACCACCCGGTGCTCAAAAAGATTGGAATGCGCATATATTTTTTTAGATCCAATCTCCGTAAGCAGAGCTGGAAGAGCTCCGGTATGGTCATAATGACCATGGCTTAAGACTATGGCATCAATTTCTTGCAAATCTATTCCCAGCAGTTGGCTGTTTTCCATTATAGTGCCCTTGTTTCCCACATCTAACAAGATTTTGGTGTCATCGACTTCAATCAGGGCAGCAAATCCATGTTCTCCAGCCAGATCTGACAATGGCACAGTATTTTCAACCAGTATTTGTATTTTGACCTGCACTATGACACCTCTTTCTGCTGCTCGCTAAACATAGGCCGAGGTTTCTTTTTTGAATTCAGTCGGTTTATTATTTCTTCTTCCTGCGGCATTATCTGTATGAGCACATCATTAAATTCTTCAAGTGTAAGGCGGTTTATTATTTCTTTAAGCAGACCAATATTTTCAAGTTCGTTTAAGTATACTTGGGCCATATTTTCATACTCTTCTTGAAATAATACGCATTCCTTCAACTCATCATTGAATTCTTCCATATCCAGCCTATTATCCTTGACAACTGGATACCCTAATTCCTCCAACATATTAAGATAGTTTAGGGCCATATCATTTGTCTCCTTAGTCGGTTTAAGTACTTGGCTCATATTTATCCCTCCTAACTAATAGAGTGTCTATCCAGCTAATACCTGTATCTATTATTGATATACTGCTTTAGATCCCTATGCTGGTTTGCGTATTTTATGTTGCCCCGGGCATACAACTTTTCGTTCTTCTGGCTGAACGATAAATACCCAACCACTATATGATTAGAATGATGTGTATGACTGCTTTTGCATATAACAGCTTGGACTACCCAGACGAAGTTTAACTTGTTTTTTGACTGCTATAATATTCTTGCAGTACCATCGTAATGTCTGTTGACACCTTATCAAAGTTGTCCAGCATTATTTTTATATCATCTGCAGAAGCTTCATCCACATGCAGCCCAACACATACAACCACGATGCAATTCAATATTGAGGCCAGTGACAGTGCCGCCCAACGGGCTATTTCATCTTCTTTGTGCCCGGATACGCAAATCACCGAAGCCGAGGCCGACGTTTGATTGGGATTGGCCAAGCTAGGTCTCGGAACTGCTAATGCTGTAGCTCCTATGTGATAATGCGTTCCACCGCCAAATATAACCGTAACATCGCTGCCACTAATCACAGCCAGGGCTTCAACTTGAAGAGGATTGCTACCGTGCTGCGCGCGAAATACTTTTATTTCCTGCAAAGATTTATCTTCCTTTGAAGTCATATTACCCACTCTCACCTTTCCAAGGTGAAAATGTTGAATGCTCCAGCCCCAACTGCATTAAAATCTTCCCCACAATATGGTTTACTTGATCTTGTATGGTTTTGGGATTATTGTAAAATGTTAATACGGGCGGAACAATTGTACATCCGCAATTGGATGCCTCTAACAGGTTTTTAAGATGTATTTTACTGAAAGGGGTCTCCCTGGGAACTAGAATCACTTTGCGATTCTCTTTCATACAAACATCAGCTGCTCTAACCAAAAGATTGTCTGCATAGCCATGAGCGACCGCAGCCAGCGTCTTCATGCTGCAGGGAACAATAACCATACCGTCGGTTTCAAACGACCCACTGGAAATTAATGCAGCCATATTCTTTGCATCATAGTTATAATCAGCCAAGGAAAACACTTCTTCTAATTGCATATTAGTCTCAGCTGCCAGGGTCTTCCTGGCCCCTTCAGATACAATTAAATGACTTTCACATTGGGAATGCCCGCGAAGTGCCTTGAGCAATTCAATACCCAGAATAGCTCCGCTGGCTCCAGATATTCCAACAATAATTCTCATTAAAATGGCCTCCCTTGGTTATGCTAACGTAACGCCTGCCACCGCCTCTGGTCCCATCCTTACATAACTGCAGTGTGTACTTGACTGTGGGCCAAACACCCCCATTATTGCAGGGGGTGTTTGACCTTCCCCGGCTATTTTTTCAATTCGGGTATGGGTGGAATAATGTCCAACGTAGGAATCTTCGCTGGATCAATTTTAAATCTTTTGTCGTATTTAGCAGGATCGGTTATTGCATCACTCTCGGTTGATCTCCATCCAAAATTGCAGGTTTTACAAATATATATTTCCCAGGCATTATCCTTGGGAGCTTTAACCATTAGTTCAACCGTATTGGAATTACAGCGCGGACAAATCATTTTATTTCCTCCCT
>CAZCTN010000041.1:0-19486 GCA_964501655.1 uncultured Syntrophomonas sp. | reverse complement strand
AACTGGTTATGGACCGTGGCTTTTACAGCGCTGAGAACATTAACTGCCTTTATCAAGGTCACAGTCAAGCAAGAAGCCGTGGATACCGCCGAAAAGGATTATGGGTTCTTTGCCCTTATTAGCAATGAAATCAAGGATCCGATAAAGGCTCTTGAAATATACCGCAACAAGGATCTTGTAGAAAAAGCCTTTGGCAACTTGAAGGAACGCCTGAACATGCGGCGTACTTCCGTATCATCGGACAGCGCGCTGGAAGGAAAACTTTTTGTCCAATTCATAGCTCTTATCTATCTTTCTTACATAAAGAAACATATGTCAGAGCAGGGTTTATATAAGAGCTACACTATGCAGGAACTTCTGGATGAGCTTGATGTTATCGAATGCTTTGAACAACCGGGCTCTGCTCTGCGTGTAGGTGAAGTGACAAAGAAACAGGCAGGTCTTTATAAGAGCCTTGGAGTTAATCCGCCTACCTCGTTATAATTTATCGGGAATTTAGGTTATAAGTATTTTGAAGGTATGAGTAGAGATCCGATAATTGTTGACGTTAACATTAAATATCCTACCGGAACAATAACGGAACGGATAACCATCGTACCGTTTACAGAAAACAGGTGTAAAGATTACGAATTGCCATTCACTACCGGAACGGCGGGAGTATACGTTGTTGAGGCATCTGTATATCCAGTTGGGGTCTGGGATATAGACTTGAGCAATAATACGGATAGATGTGAAGCAACGGTAATAGTCGGCCCGGCAGACGAACCATACAAAGGCAATACAGATAAGGAAACCAGAGTTAATTTAGTTGGGTAAAGTAAAGATATGGTAAAATAAACATTGGAGTTGCCGTTTGGCGGTTTGGTTCACTTCCCTGAAGGGGGGTGATGCCTATGATTACATATTCAGAATTGTTCCAATTTTGCTTAGTTCTCATAGGAGTTATTTCCCTGAGTTTTATGCTCAGAAAATAGCACAAGCCGCCTTTTGACTAAGGCGGCTTAAACCGTTTACGAACCTGCCGCCATCGCAAAAGCGGCAACTCCTTTAATAATTATATATTAGCATGGAGATAAATATACGTCAATAATCGTCACGCCCCTGAGAGTATTTACTTTTGGGGGCTTTTTTTGAGGTGATTTAATGAAAAACGAAAAAGGCCAAGTGTTAATTGAATTTGTTTTGTGCTTAATTATTCTAGCGTCATTCATTTTCGGAATAATCGGAGTCATGACCTGGGGGGTTGCCAGCCATTTTGCTCAAGAGGTCGCACATGAATCAGCTCGAAAGTATGCGGTTACATATAACAAAGCGGAAGCGGAGAAGTTGGGCGAAACCTATTTAAAAAGATGGGCATATATTTTTATCGACACATCCCAAGTTAATGTAACCGTAAAAGCACAAGGGACAAAAGCGATGTCAATCAAACCATCTGGGTTTGAACTTGGGATGACAAACACTGACCATCCATTTGTTGTTAGAGTAGAAAAATTGTCTGATAACATCTGTAAAACTGAGCCTGCTAGATTCACCAGCTCCATACCATCATAATACCAGTTATCCTCAAATCCATGAATGGCAAAGTTCAAAATTAAATGTTTATTGCCGGTTCCAATACGATAATAAACCAAATCTCGGCTGGCACCACTTTGACTATAGACCGCACTATAAACATTGGGGAAAACTAAAATCCATGCGGCCAACGGTGAGAACCGCTCCCTTGATACAGCCTCTAATTGAGGAGGATACGGGTGCCGGCTGCCAGCAGCAGGATGCCCAGTATATCTGTGTAGTGAAACAAATATCTTTTCATGCCAAACAGACCCAGGTTATCAATGAGCAGAGCGGTGATAATCTGAGCTGCAATAATGGCGGTGGTTGCGTTGCCTACCCCTACCTGGGGTATAACCCGGACCACCGCATAGATTATGATCACGTTTAGCACCCCGCCCAGAAAGGCATACCAGGGAGCCTGGGGTATTTTACTCAGGTTGCAGAAGCCGATTCCCCCCAGCATGATGATAAGCAGGACGGTTACTGTTCCTATAAGATGCACGATTAGGGTGGATTCCCAAATTCCCACAACTTTACCCAGAGCAGCATTCAAGGTACCCTGTACCGCCATGGCTGCTCCCGCCAGAGCTGCCAGGCCTAGGGAAAACCATTTAAGCATCATTAACGACCTCCCCGCTTTTTCCTGTTATTGTTCTCATAAAAGCGCTTTTTATTCTCTGCCGGTTGAGTTAAGGAGTGACTGTCTACCCTGGCTGTTATCATTTTAGCCACCTCGTTTACATGCCATAACAGGAAAATGTTACCCAGTTAACGAAGTATAAACCCTAAGCACATAACAGCTGCTTCCCCAATCACTTTTCCGGGGGACCAGCTGACAGAACGCGTTTCCCGGTCCGGGCTGTTGTTAATTATTAACCGGCCCTGGAAGTATGTGTAATGAATCGCAGTATAATTAGGTCGGGAGGGATCAGCTTGTCGGTGAGATTTGTCTTGGGCAGAGCCGGAGTGGGGAAAAGTTATACAATATTTGAAGAAATCAAGCAGGAACTGGCCTTGAACCATGGCAAACGCCTTATATTGCTGGTTCCGGAGCAGTATACCCTGCAGGCGGAGCGGGACTTGCTGAAGAGCCTGGATGTTCCCGGGATTATGGGTATCGAAGTGTTAAGCATCAGCCGGCTGGGGCATAGAATACTGAACGAGACCGGGGGCAGCAGCAGAACCTTTATAAACCAGCAGGGCAAGCATATGCTGCTTAAAAGGATCATCAATGAACATGGGGGACACTTGACTATCTATTCCCGGGCCTGCCGGCAACAGGGTTTTATAACCCGGCTGGCTGATCTGATCACCGAACTGAAGCAGCAGGATATCACTCCTGAAGAACTGCTGGCAAAAGGCAGTCGGGAAGAAGACAGCAGTAACCTGGAGCAAAAACTTCATGATATAGGCCTGCTTTATCAGTTTTTCCATAATTATTTACAGGATAATTATATAGACATGGAGGATTACATCAATCTGGTAATAAGAAAAATGAGGGATTCAACTTTGCTGGCCGGAGCCCTGGTCTGGGTGGATAGCTTCACTACTTTTTCCTCTCAAAGCCTCAGGGTAATGGAAGAGATCATGTCTCTGGCAGAGACAACCACTGTATCCCTTACCCTCGATCCCAATCCGGAGGTGCGGGATAATCAGGTCTTTGCTTTGTCCTGGCATACTTACCGTAAAATCAGAGAGATAGCAGAGAAAAGGGGTTTGGAGCACCATAGCATTAAACTCCCGGCGGCAGTGAGCCGGGAGAAGCAGCTGGCCCTGTGTTTCCTGGAGAGAGAGCTTTACAGCTATCCCTTTAACTGTTATGAGCATGATTGTCCGGAAATACAACTGTTTGCCGCTCGCAGCATCAACACCGAGGTTGAACACCTGGCTGCCAAGGTGGTGGAGCTAATTCGGGAGAGGGGTTATCGATACCGGGATATTGCCGTAGTCTGCAACAATATGGAGACTTACGGCCGGCTTATTAAGCGGGTGTTTGATAAATATGCCATCCCGGTTTTCATGGACGAAAAGCGGGAGATAATGGGTAATCCCATAATAGAATTGATATTGTCGGTGCTGGAACTAGCCCGGGGCAGGTATCGCTATGAGGAGATGTTTCGTTACCTTAAGACGGGCTTGGCCGGGTTGAGTCCGGATCAGTGTGATATCCTGGAGAATTACGTGCTGGCCCATGGAATTAAGGCCAGAGACTGGAAACAGGGGTTTAACCGGGGGGAGAATCAGGATTTGCCTGAACTGGAAAGAATGAGATCCATAGTTATGAGGCCGCTGCAGATCTTGGAGGAAGATCTTAGAGGGCGCAAGACGGCCCGGGAAAGCAGTCAGGCTCTTATTAAGTTTTTTACCGGCATCAATTTGGCTGCCCAAATAGAACAATGGACGGCACAGTTGGGGGAAAACCTCTATTATGAAATGCAAAGCGAGTGTCGACAGATATGGAACATAGTTATGGTTATGCTGGAGCAGATAACCGGATTGCTGGGAGATCAGATAATGGGACCACGAGAATTGGGGCAGATTCTGGAAACAGGTCTGAAGTCACTGGAGATGGGAATAATTCCAACCACAGTGGATCAGGTGCTGGCAGGCAGTATTCAAAGATCCAAAAGCCATGATATAAAAGCCCTGTTTGTGATCGGAGTAAACGATGGCGTGCTTCCGACTGGCAATTGGCCGGAAGGGATTTTCACCGAAGAAGAAAAAAGCTCCTTGCGTAATCAGGGATTGGAGATAGGTCTGAGCCGTGACCTGAAGACTGCGGAAGAGGACTATCTGATTTACAGCGCTCTGACCAAGCCAACCCGGTTGCTGCGGCTATCTTATGCCTGGTCGGATCTGGAATCACGAGCGCTGAGACCTTCGCTGCTGATAGCCCGGTTCAAACAAATCCTGCCCCAGCTTCAGTCATCCCATGATCTGTTAGAAAATCGGGATATTGACCGTGAGTTGATATCGACTCCGGGCAGCACTTATAAATACCTGGTTGAAAACCTGCGCAATGAACTGGATGGAAGGCCAGTAGATGATATTTGGTGGGCTGTCCACTGCTGGTACCGAGATCATCCCTGCTGGCAGGATAAAATTCAAAGCATGATAGCCGGCTTTTTTCATGACAACCAGCCAGTACCGCTGGGAGAGAAAAAAGCGCGGCAGATATATGATTGGCCATTGAAAGCCAGTGCATCTAGAATGGAACAGTATATTAGCTGTCCCTTTGCTCATTACATGAGGTATGGCCTAAGACCGAAAAAACGAGCCTTCTTCCAAATTGAGGCGCCTGACATAGGAGAGATTCTGCACCGAATCCTGCAGGGATTTAGCCGCCAGTTGTCCCGGGAAAAGCTGGCCTGGAGGGACGTGGATCGCAGTATCTGCAATGAAATCAGTGATAAGGTCAGCGAACAATTGCTGGCAGATTATCAGCAAGGTATTTTTGCCAGCAGCAGTCGCTATCGTTACATGAGCCAGCGCTTAAAGCGAATTAGCCGGCGTGCGGCCTGGACCCTTACCACCCAGCTGCAAAAAGGTGAATTCAGCTTTGGCGGACATGAACTGCGATTCGGCTGTGATGATTATTGCGACTTCCCAGCCCTGGAAGTGGAACTGCCGGGGGGAGAGATAATCTATCTGGAGGGGCGGATTGACCGGGTAGACCTGCTTGATGAAGAAAATGAGATTTATGTGAAAATAATTGATTACAAGAGCAGTGAACGCAGTCTTAAACTGGCCGATCTCTATTACGGGCTCAACCTGCAGCTGATAATATACCTGGCTGCAGTGCTGAATGGGCTGCAGGCAAGGGAAGGCAAACCGGCTCATCCTGCCGGGATGTTTTATTTTAGATTGGATGATCCGCTGGTAGATGGTGGAGCGGAAATGGATCTGTCCGCCATCGAATCGGCTATCAATAAACAGTTGAAGATGACCGGGATAGCCGTGGCCGATATCCGTATTGTGAGCAAGATGGATGGAGAAATCTCTGGTGCTTCTGATGTTTTACCGGTGAGGATCAAACAGAATGGTGAATTTTACAGCGATTCCTCGGTTCTGGAAGAGGAATGGTTCCAGCGGCTGGTGGACTATGCCCTTAAACAGGTCGGGACAGCGGCGGAAATGATGCTGAAAGGATGGGTAAAGATCGAACCGGTCAAGAAGGGAGTCCATGTTGCATGCCTCTACTGTGAATATAAATCTGTCTGCCAGTTTGATCAGCTGCTGGATAGCAACAATTACCGGAACCTGGCTTCCTGTTCGGATGAAGTGGTATTAAACCGCCTGCAGATGCAGAGCAAGGGAGGTGAGCCGGTTGTCTAGGTGGACTGAAGAGCAAGCCCGGGCCATAGAAAGCCGGAACAGTAATCTGCTGCTGGCTGCGGCAGCCGGATCAGGAAAAACCGCGGTTCTGGTAGAGCGAGTGATAAATCTGATTATCAGGGACGGGATGGATATAGACCGGCTGTTGATAGTAACCTTTACCCAAGCCGCGGCGGCCGAGATGAGGGAGAGAATTAACGGGGCTATCTTTGCGGAACTGCAGAAGGGCGTGCCGGAGCAGCAGGGTCATCTGCGCCGCCAGCTGAGCCTGCTTAACCAGGCTTCCATCAGCACTATCCATTCTTTCTGCCGGGAGGTAGTAAAGAGATTCCACTTCATGCTGGACATCGATCCTAATTTCCGAATAGCAGATGATAGTGAAAGTGCCATTATCAAAATGGATGTTATGGATGAATTGATTGAATCCGAATATGAGCTGGCTGAGACTGAATTTATCGAATTGGTAGAAATGTTCGGCGGCAGTAAAAGCGATCTGGGATTGCTGGATTTGATCGGCAGAACCCATGCCTTTGTACAGAGTCAGCCTGAACCGGAAAAGTGGCTGCGGGAGAGTGCGGAACACTTTGCCATGAGTCTGGAGGAATTTACTCATTCTCCCTGGATGCAGGAAGTAGCCCGGCAGTCGGCCGGGCAATTGGAAGCCTCCCAGGACATGCTGAGAAAAGCATTAACCATGTGCGAAAAGCCGGGAGGACCGGCAGAGTATGTCGATATAATCCTTAAGGACATTGAGTTGATGGAAGAACTGATGCGGGTTGCGGAGACTGAACCTGGGTCGTTTTATGAAAAACTACATTCCCTGAGTTTCCCCAGCTTAAAAAGGGCCGGGAAAGACACCGACGTCTACCTTAAGGAAAAGGCGCAGAAGTGGCGGGGTGAAGGGAAAAAACTGGCCGGCAAGCTGCAAAAAGGCTTAATGGCCAAACAACCTCAGCAATACTGGCAAGATCTCAATGCCATTTACCCTTATATGCGGTACCTTACTGAGCTGGTGCTTAAATTTGCGGCTTTGTACCAGCAGCAGAAAATGGCCAGAAACATACTGGATTTCAATGATCTGGAACACTTTGCCCTGGAAATACTGAAAGATCCATCGGCAGCCCAGGAATATCGCCAAAGGTACCAACACATTTTTGTTGATGAATATCAGGACAGCAACCTGCTGCAGGAAAGCATTTTGGTTTCTATCTGCCGGGACAACAACCGTTTTATGGTCGGAGACATCAAGCAGAGCATATACCGATTTCGCAATGCTGATCCCTCGCTTTTCCTGGAAAAATACCTGAGGTTTTCCGCCGAGGAAGGAGAGCGGGATCAGCGCATCGACCTGGGCCGGAACTTTAGGAGCAGAGCCGGTATTCTAGCGGGTATTAATTATCTGTTTCAGCAGATAATGAGCCGTGAATTGGGGGAGATAGATTATGATCAAAAGGCCAGGCTTTATCCGGGTTTGGATAACGATGTCAGCGAAGATTCAGAAATCGAGCTGATCCTGGTGGAAAAAGCCGTGAACGACAGCGAGAGAGAGGAAGAGTTGACCGCTGAATTGGAAGAACTGTCGGATATAGCAGTAGAAGCACGGATAGCAGCGTCCCGGGTAAAGCAAATGGCGGGCAGCATGATTTATGATCCTCGGCAGGGAGAGTGGCGCCAGGCAGACTACCGGGATATAGTTATCTTGATGCGGGCTGCCCGCAGATGGGCCAATGAGTTTTTAGAAGTATTTCGAGCTGAGGGGATACCGGTTTATTCAGACAGCAGCGGAGGCTATTTTGAAGCAACGGAGGTTGATCTGATACTGAATTTGCTGAAAATAATCGACAACCGCCGCCAGGATATCCCGCTGCTGAGTGTAATGCGCTCCCCGATTGGTGGCTTTGACCTAAACGAGTTGAGCGACCTAAGATTGGGACTGCCCCGGGGCAGCTATTACCAGGCTCTGGAACATTATACCGGCAGCTGCAGTGATATGCTGTCCCAGAAAATACGTTTGTTCCTCCAGCAGCTGGACCACTGGCGGGAAGAATCCCGGCTGATGCCGGTAGATGAATTCATTAATCACTTGCTGATGGATACCGGCTACTATTACTATGTGGGATCGATGCCCGGGGGGCGCCAAAGGCAGGCCAATCTGGAGGTGTTGGTAAATCGCGCCCGGCAGTTCCAGGATAGTTCTATCAAAGGATTGTTCAATTTTACTCGTTTTATTGAGAATATCAAGTCCAGCAGCAGTGATCTGGACACAGCCCGGGTGCTGGGTGAAAACGACAATGTGGTTAGAATAATGAGTATCCATAAGAGCAAGGGCCTGGAGTTCCCGGTTGTGATAATTGCCGGACTGGGCAAAGGATTTAACGAGGCAGATATTCGGGGACGGGTATTATTTCATTCCCGCCTGGGCATGGGGCCGTTGTATATACGAAGCGATCTGAGAACCAGGAGTGACACCATTGCTCGAAGCGCTATGCAGCACCGGATCAAGGTCGAAAACCTTTCCGAGGAGATGAGGATCCTGTACGTAGCCATGACCAGGGCGCAGAGCAAACTGATCCTGCTGGGTTCCTTGAAATACATAGAAAAAGAAGCCGAGAGATGGTGTGGAGCCAGCAATATATATGAAAGATTAAGAGCCCGGACTTATCTGGACTGGATTGGACCTGCTCTGGCCCGCCATGCCGGGACGGCAGCTCTGCGTCTACTGGGAGGAGAAGCCGCCGATGGAATACAGCTGGAGAGTGATGAATCCCGCTGGCAGATACAGGTTATTAGCCGTTATGATTTGCAGGCGGAAGAAAGCAGGAAAATTGAGTGCCAACAGGAATTTAGAAGTAAACTGGAAAACTATCAAGCCGACTGCAACAATCCGGAAACCGAGGCCATAATCCGGCGGCTGAACTGGCGGTATCCCTGCGGCTACGCGGTTAACCTGCCTTCCAAGTTATCCGTTTCTCAGATCAAGGGCATGGGAATGGATGAAGTCAAGCCAGCTCGGGTATCCTTAATCAGCCCGGGGGAAATTGAACCAGGAAACATAAACACCAATCAGGATTCTGCTTTGGGCTCAATGGAAAAGGGAACCCTGATGCATGTGGTTATGGAGCATATAGAATTCCAACCCTACCACAGCCGGGAAGAAATAGAGGAACAAATTGAGCTGCTGGTCAACAAGGAATTGCTGAAGGCCGAAGAGGTTGAGTGGATGGATATAAATGTCATTTTGGCTTTCTTTCAGTCCTCCCTGGGCCAAAGAGCCTTGCAAGCCAGCACTATTTACCGGGAAACCCCCTTTAACCGGTTGTGTCCAGCCGGGGAAATCATCAAGGGGGCAGAGGGTATTGGTGAAGAACTCTTGATCCAGGGGATAATCGATTTGTATTTCATCGAGGGATCGGAAGCGGTGCTGGTAGATTATAAGACCGACCGGCTGACTCCCGCCAATCGCCGGGACAGGATCGAACTATACCGTTTGCAGCTGGAGCAGTATCAGAAGGCCATAGAACAAATACAAGGAATTAGAGTAAAAGAGAGTTACCTGTATTTCCTGCTGGAAGGAGAAGCGGTGAGAATCGTCTGATGCCCCGGGTCAGGAAAGTCATTGCCATCAGGCAGAAAATTTGACATACTTTTTATATCCAGTAAAAAAGCTGCTCACCGCCTCTTCAAACATTCGGTTTCCTGCTGACAAAACGGCGAGGGGCTTTAATCCACCGCTTCGTGGCAACGGGTTGAAAATTATTCCGCAGTTTTTATCCATGATTAAGTAGGGGTCAGGCAAAACCGGCGGCCTGTGCCAGCAGGCGCTATTTCCGATAGGGGGTTAGGGAATGATAGTCGGTAGTTTTATGAACAAGGAAGTTATAGTCCTTGATTTGAATACCACTCTTTATGAAGCTGCGGGTATTTTCCTGCAAAATGAAATCGATGGGGCACCGGTAGTAGACGGGCAGATAATGATAGGACTGTTTACCAAGACCCACCTGATCAGAGCCATGCATGCCCGGGATGATCTCGATCGGCCGGTGAAGGATTACATGACCAGGAAGGTGCGGACCATAGGACCCGAAGAGGAGGTACTGAATGTAGATATCTCCCATACCGGTCGCTATCCGGTGGTAGATGAGAGCGGACAGCTGCTGGGCATCATCACCAAGTCCGACATAATGGTTGCTTTAAGCGAGATAGTAGCCGAAGTATACGGACAAATGGAAACGGTGATCAATTCTGCCTATAATCCTATAGTAGCCATAGATAAGGAAGGATATATAAATATCTGGAACCGGGCCATGGAAAAGATGAGCAATATAAAAGCCAGCGATGTTCTAGGGAGATTTATCAGCAACATCGTACCCGAGAGCAATCTTATGAGTGTAATTAAAAGCGGTCGCAGGGAATTCGGGATTAAGCTCAGGGTGGGAAACAGATCCACCATTACCAATCGGGCACCTATCATTACCAACGGAGAGATAACCGGTGCAGTAGCGGTTTTACATGACTTGAGTGAAGTTGAGGCTATATCCCGCGAACTTGAATATGTAAAAGCATTGAATGCGGAGATGGATGCACTGATTGATTCCTCCTATGATGGACTCTATATAACCGATGAGAATGCGGTTACCATACGTACCAATAAGGCCATAAAGCGGGTTACCGGGATGGAAGAAGATGTTTTTCTGAATAAAAGCATGCAGCAGCTGGTTGATGATGGGATATTGTCCAGATCGGCTACCCTGATTTCCATGGAGTCCAAGGCCCCGGCTACCACTACCCTAACCACAATCACCGGGCGTACCTTGCTGGTGAGCGCCACCCCCATATTTGATGAGAACGGCAAAATTTATCGGGTAATAACCAATGTTCGGGACATAAGCGAACTCAATATGCTTAAACAGAAACTGGAACAGATGGAGGGCTTGAAGCAGCATTTTGAGTTTCAGGTCAAGCAGATCAAGCTAAAAGAATCAGGCGAACTGGTATTTAAGAATAAGGAAATGGAGAGAATCGTATACCAGGCAGTAAAAGTGGCGGAAGTGGACTCTACCGTGCTGCTCTCCGGCGAATCCGGAGTAGGCAAGGAAGTGATCGCAGAAATAATTAAGAAGAACAGTGCCCGCAAAGATGGCCCCTTTGTCAAAGTGAACTGCGCCGCTATACCGGAAAATCTTATCGAATCAGAATTGTTCGGGTATGATTCAGGCGCTTTTACCGGAGCCCGTAAAGAAGGGAAACCGGGACTATTCGAAGTGGCCAACACCGGAACCCTGCTGCTGGATGAAGTGGGGGATATACCGGTATATCTTCAAGTCAAGCTCTTGCGCGCCCTGCAGGAAAGAGAGATTATTCGGGTAGGTGCAACTGAGCCGGTCAAGATAGATGTTCGTATCATAGCAATTACCAACAAGAATTTGGCATCAATGGTGGAGAATGGGGAATTCAGGGAAGACCTCTATTACCGCTTGAATGTGGTTCCCATCCAGGTTCCTCCTCTGCGGGAAAGGAGGGAAGAGATTCCTCTGCTGGTAAAGCATTTTATAGATAACTTCAACCGGCGTTATAACCTGGGCAAGAGCGTTGATCCGGCTCTGATCGATATATTGATGCAATATGACTGGCCAGGCAACATAAGGCAGCTGGAGAATTTTATGGAAAGATTGGTTGTGACCAGCAGCTGTGAAGTATTGACTTCCCAGCATTTGCCCGAATGTTTTCTGTCGGCGGGATACGGGAACGGGCGCAGTCCGGATTCTTCAGTCAGTGTGAACAGAATCATTCCCTTGAAGGATGCGGTGGAAAACGTAGAGAAGCAGCTGTTGGAGAAAACCTTTGCCATAGCTAATTCCTGCGGCAAAGCCGCTGCCATACTGGAAGTGGATGCTTCCACTATTTCCCGAAAGGCCAGCAAATATGGCATCAAGCATTAAATCACACTATTTTTAATGGATTACCCAGCAGCATAAATGGCAGGAAGTAAAGGACAGCACCGGCCAAAAATAAATATTAAGACATAGTCCAACGAAGCGAGTTATCGGATAAAAACCAGTAAGACTGCGGTTAGCAGCCTTACTGGTTTCAATAATTATTGAACTGTTTATGGATACGAACTCTGCGATCACCATCATTGGGGCTCGCAGGCTTAAAGGGATAAGGATAAAACTGCGGAGCAGCCACTCCTTATATTTTATTGGATTTTCTCCAGATTTTATAATTCTCTGCCTCTTTGATGAGTTCGTCTCTGAACTGGGGATGGGCTAGGTTGATCAGCCCCTCTGCGCGTTCCCAGGTGCTCTTCCCTTTCTGGTTGAAGATGCCATACTCCGTTACGATATAATATGCCATGGAACGGGGTACGGTAACAATAGTGCCGGGCAATAAACCTGGTACAATACGGGATTGCAGCGATCCGTCTTTTCCTTTTACGGTAGAAGTCAAAGCCACATAGCCGCGTCCGCCTCTGGATTTATAAGAACCAAAGATGAAGTCCCACTGTCCGCCGGTACCGGAAATATGCCGACCAGAGGAGGCTTCCGATGCTACCTGACCGAAAAGGTCTACTTCGATGGCATTATTGATGCAGACCATGTTATCTATTTGTCCAATAACAAAGGGGTTATTGGTATAACTGACCGGATAACTGGCAGCCACCGGGTTGTGATCCAGGAATTCATAAAGTTTATTGGTGCCCATGGCAAAAGTATAGGCCATTTTACCTTTGTCGATTTGTTTTTTCTTGCCTGAAAGCCGACCGGCTTCATACATATCTACAAAAGAGTCTACCAGCATCTCGGTGTGAACTCCCAGGTCCTTCAGATCAGACTGGGCGATCATGGCGCCTACTGCATTAGGCATGCCGCCGATTCCCAGCTGTATGCAATCCCCATCCTGCATTTCTGACAGTATCAACTCAGCGATTTTCTTGTCGACATCACTGGGCGGAACCCCCGGGACCTGTACCAATGGCGGGTTTGCTTGGCTTTCAACCACGTAATCCACATCAGAGATGTGAACGATTTCGCCGTTTCCGCCGCAGCACCAGGGAGCCGAAGTATTTACATAAAGAACCTTGATTTTGGCAACATCCAGTACGGCAGTGGAGATGGAATTAGAGGTACTGATATTGAAATAACCATTTTTGTCCATGGCAGTAACCGGCTGGAAACAGATATCTACCGGGTCGTATCCCCTTAAATAGTGTTCAGGCCCTTCGTGGTAGACCAGTGATATGTAGTTGCACAGGTCAGCTTCCTGAAGCTTTCGGGATACACCGGAAAAGTGCCAGTCATTCATGCAGAAGACTTCCCTTTTGGGGTCTACCTGGCAGATTTTTGGCATAAAGGTCATGGTAACCAAGCGGATTTTAACATCTTTTAATTCATCTTTTCGCTCCGCCAGCGCAGCGTCGATTTCCAGCGGCTGCTGAACAAATTCCCCATATTGTACCCAGTCGCCGGACTTAACCAACTTGGCAGCCGCCTCAGCGGTTATCAGCTTGCTTTTATATTGTTCCAACACATTACTCATAAAATAAATCCCCCTCTAAAATTTTCTTGCACATCACCGATATTTCCAAGACTTGACTGGATAACAGACAAGCGACCAGTGATGTTTGACCAGCCCTGGCCCCAAAATTTCGATAATTGTGTTTTATCACCTCCAAAGACTACTTATGTTGCAATATTTGCTCCCGACATTAATGTCATGGCCCTTCAAAAATCTCCATCTTTACATTATGCACATGACAAAGCGGAAACAAATTCTAAAATAATCTTGTTGTTGATTTATTTAAAATGATTAAAACTCTTGGAAAAGGAGAAAAAATATCAAACAATTTTGCTGCAGATAAGCCGTAACCAACGAAACCATAAAGAAGTTAAAATCCAGAATAATGGAGTAAACGTACAAAAACACTTAGAAAATAGGCATATTATATGCCATTAATATATTTTAACATTCATTAATTGCATATTCAATAATACCCGGCAAAACATAACAGGTGCAAAAATAAAGGCGATCATGTACCATATCTATGTTGGCAGAGACCGAAGTTTCAAGTATATAATAACAGATGGAAGCTATCATCCAGCTTGTAAACAAATAGGACATAAATTACAATATACAGGGGAAGGAGAGAATGAACAGGAAATATGTTAAACGAGACAGGTGAAGAAAAAACAGGTAAATTGAATTTAATAGCCACCAAGAGCTTTGCCTCTAACCCGGATCTGGTTTATGTGATTGATTTTTTAAACCGCAGCCTGAAGGGAAAAAAGGTAATGTTCGGTATCAAGAAGAATAAAGAAACTAACGAAATGATAATAAATATATATGAGATATAGGAGCGCCTATCAATGAGTGAAGAAATAAAAAGCTTTCTTAAAGAAGTAATCAGCATCGTAGTTATAGCCTTTGTTCTGGCTATGATATTAAGGACTTTTGTGGTGGAAGGCAGGATAATACCTACCGGTTCCATGCTGCCTACCATACAGCTTCAGGACCGGGTTATGGTAAATAAGTTCATATATTATTTTAAGGAACCTGAACGAGGGGATATAGTAGTTTTTGATCCTCCCGATGTTCTTAACAGTAAAGAAGATTATATTAAAAGAGTGGTTGGCCTGCCCGGAGATACCATTCAGGTAAAACAAGCCCAATTATATGTCAACGGACAGGCGGTATCGGAACCTTATTTGTTTGAGCCTATGGCTTATGATTATGGGCCGGTTACTGTACCCGAGGATGCACTGTTTGTTATGGGGGATAACCGCAATGCCAGCTTCGATAGTCACCGTTGGAATGCCTGGCTGACCAGGGACCACCTTAAAGGCAAGGCATTTTTGATCTACTGGCCGGTTAATCATATCACCTTGCTGGAACGTGGTTTTGCCTATGAATAGCATTTGATGGGGGAAACCAGGTTTATGATTGCTTATCCGGAAGTAGAATATATGCGGCTGGTTTTGGTCATAATCTGGAGAAACTATGAACGGAGGGTTGCATGGATTGAATATTCTGCTTACCAATGATGACGGAATTAATGCCGGGGGGATAAGAGCTCTGGTAAGAGAACTCAGTACCCTCGGCGATTTATATGTTGTGGCACCTGATCGGGAACAAAGCGGTACAGGGCATTCCATAACCGTGTTTGAACCCATCCTCACCCAGAAGCTGGAAATAGAGGGGGTAAAGGCGGCCTGGATCGTTAAAGGCACTCCGGTTGACTGCGTCAAGTTGGCCATAGGTAAACTGCTGAGCCCCAAAATGGACCTGGTAGTATCTGGTATTAACCATGGTCCTAACCTGGGAACGGATGTACTGTATTCAGGTACGGTATCTGCTGCGGCCGAGGGGGTAATTATGGGTGTACCCTCGGTGGCGGTATCATTAAACTCCTATAATGACACAATGGATTTTACTTTCCCGGCTCAATTCACCCGCAACTTTATTCGGACCGTCATCAGGAGGGGGATAGACCGAAATACCATGGTCAATATTAATATTCCGCCCCTACCTCCCAGGCAGATTAAAGGCATCCGTATAACCAGGCTGGGGGTCAGGAACTACGATAATTTGTTTGAAGAACGCCGGGATCCCCGGGGCAACACCTATTATTGGCTGGGGGGCGGGGTAAGAAAGGAAGAGCAGGAGAAAGACAGCGATGTTCTGGCAGTGGAAGAAAATTATATCAGCATAACCCCCTTGCATCTGGATCTTACCGACTACATATTAATGGAAGAATACCGGCAGGTCTTTCGCCGTTATCTGGACTATTTTGATGGAGAAAAAGTATGATTCTGATCAGCCTGCTAATTAATACCGTAATATTTTTTCTGATAACCAACTGGTCTTATCTG
The DNA here is from genome assembly GCA_964501655.1 of uncultured Syntrophomonas sp. GTDB lineage: Bacteria > Bacillota > Syntrophomonadia > Syntrophomonadales > Syntrophomonadaceae > JAAYJK01. Next base: position 3,731 of record CAZCTN010000041.1, on the reverse strand, counting down.
CAGAAGAAAAAGGCAGACCCTGATTACCCCAACCGCCCCCTGACCAGGGTCATTCTGTTTCCACTGGCATTAGGAATAGTATTCACCCTGATTGTAGATGCCTTTAAAGGGGTGATTATTTACCAGTTAATACTGTTCTTGGTTGCAGCTCTGTTGTTGTATTGGATATTCTTTGTAGTGAACAAAGGGAACAAATAAAGTGTAAAAACATTTTGCTAGTTGGATGAATATATAGTACCATTTTTACAGTTACAGTATATTGTGAGGAGGTCGTTTGATGAAGGTTTACCCTACAAGTAAAATTCGCAACATAGCTCTTGTCGGCCATGGAGGAACTGGAAAGACTTCACTGGCAGAAGCTATGCTCTATAATACCGGAGTAACCAGCAGATTGGGCAAGGTGGATGACGGAAACACCGTGGCAGACTTCTTGCCGGAAGAAGTAAAGAAAAAAATCACCATCAGCACATCACTGGTACCCTGCGAATACAGGGAACATAAAATAAATGTTCTGGATACCCCCGGTTTTGCCGACTTTTACTTTGAGGTAGTGGGAGCGGCCAGAGTTGCGGACACTCTGGTGATGGTGCTTTCAGCCAATGCGGGGGTGGAGGTTCAGACCGAGGTCATTTGGGAAGACTTTCCGGAAACGCCGAAACTGGTATTCGTAAACAAGATGGATCGTGAAAACGCTGACTTTTTCAAAGTGCTGGATCAATTGAAGGACACTTTTGCGGATCTGATAGTTCCGGTACAGATTCCTATCGGTTCGGAAAGTACTTTCAAAGGGGTGGTGGATCTGGTCAAAATGAAAGCCTACACCTTTGAAGAGGGCAGCGGGAAGATGAGCGAGGATGAAATACCTGCCGACATGATGGACGATGTGGAATTATACAAGGAACAATTGATAGAAGCAGCAGCAGAAGCAGATGATGACCTGCTGGCCAAATACCTGGAGGGAGAAGAGCTGAGCGATGACGAAATCCTGACCGGGATCAAGAAGGCAGCTGCATCAGGCTCAGCCGCATTTGTTTTCTGTGGATCAGCGGTAAAAAACATAGGTATTAAACCCTTTATGGATTTTGTCGTAGACTGCGCTGCTACTCCCGAGGACAATTCCCTCTATCAGGACATGGACCAGTCCAAACTGGCGGTACAGGTGTTCAAAACCATAGCCGACCCATACATAGGCCGCCTCAACATGTTCCGGGTTTTCACCGGCACCATGAAAGCCGACAGTTCATATTACAATGCCAATAAAGAAAAGGATGAGAGAATTGCTCAGTTGCTGGTGATGACCGGCAAAGAACAGTCCGCGGTACCGGAGCTGAACGCGGGAGACATCGCCGCCGTGGCCAAATTAAATATTACTGCTACCGGCGATACCCTTTGTCAAAAGGCCAATCCGGTATCCATCAGCGCCATTGAATTTCCTCAGCCAACTCTGAACATGGCCATTGAGCCCAAGAGCAAAGGCGATGAAGATAAACTAAGCGGAGCATTGCAGAGATTAAAGGAAGAAGACCCCACTATTGAGATTGAAAAGAATACTGAAACCAAACAGACTTTGTTAAAATCCATGGGCGATACCCATGTGGATACCATAATAGAGAAGCTAAAAAGCAAATTCGGGGTTGACGTAATCAGCAAAGATATGAAGATACCATACCGTGAAACCATCAGGACCACCGTCGAAGCAGAAGGCAAGCATAAGAAACAGAGCGGGGGGCATGGGCAATACGGTCACGTTAAGATCCGCTTCGAACCTCTGGGTGAAGGAGAATTTGAATTCGGTGAACAGGTATTCGGGGGATCAGTGCCCCGCCAGTACTTCCCGGCAGTAGAGAAAGGACTGCAGGAAGCCCTGGAAGAAGGAGTGCTGGCCGGCTATCCGGTGACCAGCATCAAAGCTACCCTGTTTGACGGTTCCTACCATTCGGTTGACTCCTCCGAAATGGCCTTCAAGATGGCCGCCCGGCTGTCTTTCCGCAAAGGTATGGAAATGGCCAAACCGGTATTGCTGGAACCGATAATGAATGTTGAGATACTGGTGCCCGAATCTTTCATGGGCGATATCATCGGTGATCTGAACAGCAAGCGGGGACGGGTTCAGGGAATGGAGCCGGTAGGCAAGAAACAGCTGATTAAGGCGCAGGTTCCTCTGGCTGAAATGGCCAGGTATACCATAGACTTGAAATCCATGACCCAAGGCCGGGGGAAATTTTCCATGGGATACTCTCACTATGAAGAAGTACCGGCCCAGAACGCCGACAAGATTATCGAAAGAACCCGTCAGGAAAAGGAAGAAAAAGACAAGTAGCAAAGATAGTGATAGGGGAGAGGTGTTTCTGACCTCAGAGCAACACCGATCCGAAAGCAAATAATCAGCAGATGACAACGGGAGCAATTTATTTCGTTGTCATCTTTTTTGTGCAAAGATTGAACAGCTGCCTTCCTCCTATTTGGCTGCTACCGGTAAAATATGCTCTAGCCCCATGCTGACCCGACTTCGCAGGGTGTTTGCTCCGGCTCAGCCAACCCTTGCTGATAAATTCACTATATCCTGATAGTTCTTTCGGCAGAATCCAGCAGGACTATGTTCAGAAGGAAGTTATTGTAATACTTTATTAGTATTGCCAGTATATATTATTAACTAATGGCAGTTTAGAAAAGGTATAGGCCTAAAGAACAAAATAATAACCCTAAAGTACGAAACGATCTTGGGTCATGGCAGAGAGGAAGCAAAACAGAAATCGGAGAAATCAATGATGTAATATCTCAATAAACATAAGGTCGATGGAGGAATATCATACTTAAGTTCATTTATTTTCAACTTATGGGCAGTAGATAATTTGCCTCACAGCATTGTATGCTTAGAATAACAAGGACGTACAGGCAGAAATATCCCCACTAGCAGACTGTCTTCAGGGTCATCGTCTTGCAGACAGAGATAGAAAATAAGGTGCTTATATTATGATCACTAATGTCATAAGTACGATATCCCTTTCCCAACGGGAAAAAAAACAAACCCACTATGATATAAGTGATTGAGTTGTGACTGGGGTTTGCTAGGATAGGATCAGAAAGTCGTAGAGATTGGCAGATCGTAGATACAAAAAGATGCAATCTTTATTGCTTTAAGCGCGGCTATAAAGGATCAGGCTGTTAATAGCCATATAGTAGTTGCGGACTATCACAATCCAAAGGATAAAGAAAGGGGTAAGAGGTATGATTTCAAAGAAATTGTCAAAAAGGCTGGCCTGGAAGCAAAAAAACTGGGAAAAGAATCAGGCTAAAAGGAGAAAACTAGGAGTTGCACTCGCATTAACCGGCTTTGTGGCTATAAACACTGCAGCCCCGCTGGAAGCCAGTGCGTCTTATTTCGATGAGGTTAAATCCTCAATTTATCAGCAGGCTGGAGATATCAAGGGTGATGCTTATGATGAGATGGGCAATATTATCGGCGATATTCTTAACGACCCTAATGTGCCCGACGGTTGGTGTGATCATTGCGATTGGTGTGAGGGAGATTGTGATGCTGATTCCGACTCCGATTCCGATTCCGATTCCGATTCTGATTCTGATTCTGATTCCGACTCCGACTCCGACTCCGATTCCGACTCTGATTCCGACTCCGATTCCGATTCAGATTCCGACTCTGATTCCGATTCCGATTCCGACTCTGATTCCGACTCCGACTCTGATTCCGATGCTGATTCCGACTCCGACTC
>CAZCTN010000040.1:0-19688 GCA_964501655.1 uncultured Syntrophomonas sp. | reverse complement strand
AAATGGCTGCTACGACGTCTATTGTTGCTCCCACGTTTTACTCCTTTAAGTCGTTTGCACTTGTAACGACAATATTCACTATTTCTTCCAATACAAATTATACCACTGTTTCCCGCAATCGCCATACCTGTAAAAATAAAGACGGTCTTATAATTTAAATACCCTCGAAACACCAAAAAGCCCAGCATTGCTGGACTTTCCATTGTATTTGCCTCTATCTAAATCATTAAATAAAATCAGACGCTATCTGCTTGAAATTGGACCATGCCTCAAGCCCTACATAGATTTTATCGCCAATTTCCAGTATCATTTCCCATGGAATATCAGAGAATTCCCCAAAATTGTCAAGATACTCAATGAAAGGCTCTCCCTGCAAATCTGTCTGAGGCAGTACTGCGTCATTTTCACCGTTAAATTCAACTATAGGTACAGCAATCTTATCGCACATATCTCGATGAAAGGTTGGAGCTGCTTTAACCCAGCGCCCGTTTAAAAACAAGTTGTTATATGTATGGGGGAAAATCGCATCAATATTAAACGTTTCTTTAATTTCGGGGGAAATTTTGTGGTTTCTGATAGAAGCGATAATAAAGCGGGCGGGGATACCTGCAGCCCTGCATAGGGAGGTAAGCAGAATGGCTTTAAGCATACACCATCCTTCACCTTTTTCCAGAATATTTGATGAGAGGAAGGACTCTGCTCCACTATTGAAAGAATGAGCATTGTAACGACAATTATCACGAACATAATTAAATAATCTAATCGCTTTCTCTTTATCATCGATACAATCACAAGTTAATTCCCTGGCAAGATTCTGAATACTGTCGTGATTGCAATCTATAATCTTCGTTGCTGCCAAATATTGTTCCATATTTTCTTACTCCCCCCTACAGTATCTTCTAAATACTAATTTAGTTTAGCATATATTAAATTACATTTCTAAGACATATGGGGTTGTACGGAAAAAGTCCAGCATTGCTGGACTTTCTATTGTATCAAAGATTTAGTTTTTTAAAATGGTCGGAGTGACTGGATTTGAACCAGCGGCCTCTTCGTCCCCAACGAAGCGCTCATACCAAACTGAGCTACACCCCGACGCAAAGATTATTGTATAACAGATAGCTTTTTTCGTCAAGGTTTGTCAGTGTTCCGGCCTAATCAATTTTATCCAGATCAAACTTGCGATGCAGAGCCCTCACGGCAATCTCGATACAACCCTTGTCGATAAGACAGGATACCTTGATTTCAGAGGTACTTATCATATGAATGTTGATATTTTCGTCGGACAGGGCTTCGAACATGTCCGCCGCTACACCGGGGTTGGTCTGCATGCCCGCTCCTACTATCGATACTTTGGCTACATCATCGCCATAAGTCATACCCGAGGCGCCGATTTCCTCCGTCAGTCTTCCGATCACTTCCACCGCTTTTTTCAAATCATCTCTGCCTATGGTGAAGGCAATATCATTACGACCGTTGCGCATTGCGGCCTGTATGACCATATCGACATTTATTCCCGCAGCGGCCAGTCCCTTGAAGAGGGTCTTGGCAACCCCGGGCTGATCGGGTACATCAAATATGGCAATACGGGCGCAGTTCACATCATGAGCAATTCCAGCAACAATTACTTCTTTCTCCATGTTAGCCTCCTTGGTAATTATGGTCCCGGGATGATTATTAAAACTGCACCTGACTTCCACGTCTATCTGGTAAGCCAGAGCCACCTCTACCGCACGAGGCTGCATCACAACTGCTCCCAGCACCGCCAGTTCCAGCATTTCTTCGTAAGATATCCGGCTCAATTTGCGGGCTTCGGGTACAATACGGGGATCGGCGGTATAAACACCGTCAACATCGGTAAATATCATACAGCGGTCGGCCTGCAGGCTGGCAGCCAGTGCTACCGCGGTGGTATCTGAACCCCCCCGCCCCAGAGTAGTTATATCTCCCGCGGGAGATATTCCCTGAAAACCTGCGATGACTACGATATTCCCGGCTTCGATCTCCTTCTTAATCCGACAGTTCTCAATCCCGTTGATTTTAGCTTTGTTATGTGATGCATCGCTCTTTATCCCCGCCTGCCATCCAGTCAGAGATATGGCCGGGCAGCCCATGTTGTTAAGGGTTAAGGCCAGCAAGGCAGCCGATTGCTGCTCACCGGTAGCCAGCAGCATGTCCATTTCCCGGCTGTTCAAATCTTCTCCGGTAGCTCCGGCCATTTTAATAAGATCATCCGTGGTGTCTCCCATGGCTGATACTACTGCGACTACATCATGGCCTTTTATTTTCATCTCCCGTACCCGGGCGGCGATGGTTTTGATTTTTTCGATTGAAGCTACTGAACTTCCTCCAAATTTTGCTACTACTAATGACAAAATTACTCACTCCCTGGATGATAACGTTAGTTCCAGACCCGGTTGGACCCAGGTCAATAAAACTCCACTCCTCTTAGATCCGGTCTCAGGTATAATACCTGAGATTTTACCCCCGCCTCCTGAAAGGCTCTCTCCATGGCCAAACCTACCGGTAATTCCCGCCCTTCGACGGCAAATGCCATTATTGAAGGACCTGCCCCGCTCAGGGCCGCTCCCAGCGCCCCTGCTCCCAGTGCCGCCTCCACCACCTGGTCAAAACCAGGTATGAATTGCTTTCTTAAGGGCTGGTAAACCATATCTTTCATTGACTTGCCCAGGTGGTCCAAATCTCCGTTCTGTAAACTGGCCAGCAAAAAGCAGGCTCTCTGCAGGTTGGATATGGCAGCCGGGAGAGGAATATTCTGCGGCAGTACAGCCCGGGACTGCTCGGTAGTCAAAAAAAAGTCAGGAACGGCTGCCACTACCTCCAACTGCTTCCCCAGTTCTATCTGTTGATAATATATTTCGCCTTCATACACCATGGCGGTGGTCAAACCTCCGGTTACAGACGGAACGATATTGTCCGCATGACCTTCCAATTCCGCTGCCCAACGCAGCAGCTCCACCGGCAAAAACCTGTCTCCAATCAGACGGTTGGCGGCAAACATGCCGGCAACTATAGCCGCGGCACTGCTTCCCAACCCCCTGGCCATAGGAATATCATTATCGATCTCCAAATATAATCCGGCCGGCTTGTACCCGGCCTGTTTGAACACATGGTTCATAGCCTTATACAGCAGATTTTCCTGGGGACTCTCCATAATGGAACGATCCCGGGCTCCGCTGAAGACTATTTCGATACCGCTGCCGGTCAATTCCACCTCCACCTGCAGGTACAGGTTCAAGGCCATCCCCAGGGTATCAAACCCCGGGCCCAGGTTGGCAGTGGTTGCCGGCGCTCTGACTCTTACCATTTTCTCCTCCTGAAACAGGGCATGTTTTAAGCCTTGGCAGTACTTGCCAGCACTACCATTTGTATTCGCAGACTCAAAGGAATAAACTACGGAGCGGCTTCAAGCCACTGCAGCAACGAGGCGGGAACATCTTCCCGCTGGCTGGACTATATGGTTTCCATACCTTCGAGGCGGATAACATTATCTATGTTTCCCACTATATGCATCCCCTGCAGTACGGCCAGTGAATCATTCAAATCCTGCTCCTCTACCTCATGGGTAATCAGAATCAATTCGGCCATATCTCCACCGTGGGTAGTCTGAAAAACGGTAGCCAGACTGACCTTGTTGCTGCCAAACACTCCTGCGATGCCGGCCAAAACCCCGGGTCGATCCTTTACCGTCATCCGAATGTAGAATTGGGCGGTGAGCTCACTAACATCCAGTATTTTGCGTTCTGCATAACAGGTGCAGCCGACCCGCCCACTGGCCTGGTGAAGGATATTTCGGGCCACATCTATGATATCTCCTACCACCGAACTGGCAGTGGGGAATTTCCCGGCTCCCCGACCATAATGCATGATCTCCCCTACTGCATCTCCGGAAACAAATACTGCGTTGTATACATCATTAACTGCTGCCAGAGGATGTTTACGGGGTAAAAAGGCGGGATGAACCCGGGCCTGGATGGCACCATCCGTATTCTGTTTGGCTACCGCCAGCAGTTTAATTACATAACCCAGATCTCGAGCAAATTTTATATCACTGGGAGTAACTTTGCTTATGCCCTCTACATAAACGTCATCAAAGGTGACCCGGCTGTTAAAAGCGATAGAGGCCAGAATAGCTATCTTGCGACCGGCATCCAGACCCTCTATATCAGCGCTGGGATCAGCTTCAGCATACCCCAGTTCCTGGGCTTCAGCCAGCACTTCCTCAAAGGGGCGGCCTTCTTCACTCATCTTGCTGAGTATATAGTTGGTTGTGCCATTCAAAATGCCTATCACTTCTTGAATCTGGTTGCCGGCCAGAGATTGTTTCAACGGATAAATAATAGGAATGCCTCCGGCAACACTAGCCTCAAAATAAAAATCCACCTTTTGGGTCCGGGCCAAATCAAAAAGTTCCTTGCCTCTTTCAGCAATTAGATCCTTATTGGCAGTTACGATATGCTTACCCTGCTCCATGGCCCTCATGATAAAAGTCCGGGCAGGTTCAATACCCCCTATCAATTCAACCACCACGTCTATTTCCTCATCATATAATATATCTTCAAAACTGGTGGTTAGTTTGCTCTCTTCTATTCCCAGAGCCCGACACTTATCCAGATCCTGATCCAATACCTTTTTTAATTCGATTTTATCTCCGGCCCGCCGGGCTATAATTTCTCCATTCTTGGCCAGAAGCTCCGCCACTCCTGAACCAACGGTGCCACAGCCCAGTAATCCAACTTTGATCATAATTTCTCCTCCTGCGTTAACTTTTTCCTACTACTTCCACCTCTAGTACACCATCCAATTCAGCCAGGTTTCTCAAGAGTTCGTCCACTGACACCTTCATTTCTTCAACGCTTATGGAGATGGTCAAATAGGCCGCTCCATGCATGGGCAGGTTCTGATTTATAGTTAAAATATTGCCATTCATTTCAGCAATATGATTCAATACCCCGGACAATATACCCGGTTCATGCTTCAACAGCAACGAGATATTGACTATTTCCATGTTTTCGGCATCAAATATGGCAAATACGCCATCCTTATACTTGTAGAAGGTGCTTCGGGCAATTCCAACTCCATCAACTGCCTCCTGAATATTATTGGCTTCTCCCCGGGCCAGTCTCTCCTTTACTTCAGCTGTCTTACGAATAGACTCGGGAAGTATATCTTCTCTGACCAGGTAGAATTTCTTGTCATGATGGGTCATAAACTGCCTCCGTCCGCTCCAGGCGGATTATATTCTCTCGCATTCGGACATTATACCATCATTATCTGAAACCCGCAATCTATTTTCTTAATACAAGTTGTTCTGACTAAGTTATCGTTTCTTGACCCCTGCGGGATTAATCCTTATCCGATTTATGATAAAAAATAAAAGGTCCCAGGTGAAATACTCACGCAGGAACCGGATAATTATTTAATAGCTATATCCTCAAGCAATAAATCCCAGGGAAAACTAAGTCAGTTTCTCTAAAACGTCGTCCGGGATGTTCATGTTGGTATACACCCGCTGTACATCATCATGGTCTTCCAACAGATCAATAAGTTTAATGATTTTAGCAGCGGTATCTTCATCATTTATATCTACTGTATTCTCTGCCATCATAATCAGGTCAGCTTCTTCAATTATTAGCCCTTCCTTTTCCAGAGCTTCTTTGGTATCCATAAAGCTTTCGGGTGAAGTTATAACCTCATAATAGTCCCCTTCATCTTTTACGTCATCGGCGCCATTTTCCAAAGCCAGCATCATTAACTCATCTTCATCCATGGTCAAGTCTTCCTTGCTGAGACTGATATATCCTGCCCGCTTGAACATCCAGCTTACGCAGCCGGCTTCACCCATATTGCCATTATGTTTGGAAAACAAGTGTCTGATATCAGGGGCGGTCCGATTTCTGTTATCGGTGGCTATCTCCAGCAAAACTGCTACCCCGGCCGGAGCATACCCTTCGTATACTATTTCCTCCAGCAATTCACCATCCAGCTCCCCGGTTCCTTTCTTAATGGCCCGGGTAATATTTTCATTGGGCATATTAACCCCTTTAGCCTTCTGAACAGCTAATTTAAGTTTGGAATTGGCCTCGGGATCTCCGCCTCCGCCGGTCTTTACTGCAATGGTTATTTCCTTAGCCAGTTTGGTGAACTCCTTGCCCTTTTTCTCATCTGAGCGAGCTTTCTTATGTTTAATCGTTGACCATTTGGAATGTCCGGACATTTCATGAAGCCTCCCTGCTACTTATTTAATCTTGGAATCATTCTACCGGTTTTATCCGTGTATTCTTTATATTCTGCGCCAAAGTGTTTAAGTAAAAACTCTTCTTCAACCCTGATCCGATAAATCAATGCCGGTATGGTGGTAAATAATATTATCAAAAGCCCTCCCCAGGAACTAAAAATCAAGGGGATAGCCAGAAAACTGAGCAAGTTGCCCAAGTACAGAGGATGACGTATTACACCATAAATCCCGCTGCTTACCAGACGATGGCCCTCATACAGAGCTACCCGATGATTAAAATACTTGCCTATTTCCTTGAATGCCTTCCACCTGATCGGACAGGACAACAGGAATAAAATAAATCCAGTGATGACTACCCCGGGTTCAAGCAGGAACATTCTTGTATAATGAGCCCCCGCAAAGTCTATAGCCGAGTACAGCAAGGCAGCAAAAAATGACAACTGCAGCCATAGAAAAGTCTTGCGATCGTCATCGTCGATAACATATGCATCCGGTGCCTGGTATATGATGGTTTCAGAAAGTAGGGTCCAGGAGAGAAATATGGCGAAAAATACCATAATAACCGCAAAATCAAATCCTGGCAGCATCTGATAGGCCAGGAAGCCAATATATATAAAGACCAGCAGGAAAATAAAAATCCTTATCAACACTCTTCGCTGCCTGGGATCCAAATCTATCGCCTCCGGTTTATTCAAAGGTTTTCTGTCTGGGTATACGAGCCACGGCCGGCATTTTACGTTTGTGCTCACTGGCCCTTATCATGGTTTCGATGCGGTCCAGCTTATCAATATTCCGCCGTTCCCCCCCCAGATAACGATCCAGTTCATTGTAGGTAAATCCCATCTCCGCTTCATCAGTCTGTCCGGCCCAAAGCCCTCCTGATGGAGCTTTTTCTATGATAACCTGGGGTATCTCCAAATAGCGGGCTATTTCATAGATTTCGGTTTTGGTCAAATCACCCAGCAACTGCAGGTCAACCGCATTGTCGCCGTATTTGGTGCAGTAACCGGTGCATATCTCGCTCTTGTTGCTGGTACCCACCACTATATAGTTCCGGGCTTGGGCAGAGTAATATAGTGCGATCATCCTCAAGCGGGGTTTTAAATTAGCCCTCAGCATCCGCCCTGCTTCTCCTTCCAAACGTATATAAGATTCAAATTGGGTTACCAGTAAATTGTAGGCGTTGTCCAAATCCACTATGCGGTATGGTATCTGAAATTCCTCAGCCAGCATTTGTCCATGCAGCAGGTCAGAAACACTGCTCTCACAAGGCAAAATCAGCGCCATACAATTCTCCCCCAATGCCTTGCGGACAATTACGGCTGCTACGGCTGAATCCACACCCCCGCTTAAACCCAGAACCGCCCCCGATAACCCGGCCTCATTCACCTTCTGCCTGAGCCAGTCAACCAGGAAATTGACCTTAGCTTCAGCATCCATCTCATAATCCTCCTTCAAACAATTCGGTTGACATGTATTTATCTGCTCCATCCGCTGCAATGGCCATAATCTTAGCCCCTTTGCCCTTGCGCCTGGCAACGTGCAATGCGGCATATACCGCTGCCCCGGATGATATGCCCAGCAGAAGCGCGTCTCTGGCTGCCATCTCTCGACAGGTTTGTATGGCCAGGTCGCTTTCAACCGGGAAAATGTTGTCAATGAATTCTAAGTTCAACACAGGAGGGATAAATCCTGCCCCAATTCCTTGAATTTTGTGTATTCCGGGGGGATTACCACTTAAAACAGCCGATTCTGCCGGCTCAACCGCTACTATCTCTATTCCTGGTATTTTTTGCTTGAGTCTCTTGGCAATACCGCTTATGGTTCCTCCGCTTCCTACCCCGCAAACCAGGGCATCCAATTTCCCTTCCATCTGCTGATAAATTTCCTCAGCAGTGGATATCTCATGGCTTAGGGCATTAGCTGGATTTTCAAACTGCTTTATGGGAAAATAGCGGGGATCTGCAGCTGCTAATTGTTCAGCTTTTCTTACCGCTCCGGGCATCCCCTCCCCGGCAGGAGTCAATACCAGTCGGGCTCCATAGGCCCGCAGGATTTTTTTGCGTTCATCACTCATATTTTCGGGCATAACGATAACCAGAGGGTATGACTTGACAGAAGCTGCCATGGCCAGGCCTATGCCGGTATTGCCGCTGGTAGCCTCCAGTATAATGGAATCCTTTTTGAGCAAGCCTTCCTGTTCGGCTTTCTCAATCATATATAAACCCGGGCGGTCTTTTATGCTTCCCCCGGGATTAAAGCCTTCCAGTTTCACGTATACTTGGGCTCCGCCCATATCGTGAGCAGGATTCAGTTTAATTACCGGTGTCTCCCCAATCAGCTCCAAAACATTATTTACTACTTTCACCCTTGTTCCTCCTATCCAGGGGCACAACTTCAATGTCACCCCAGGCCCCCATGGTGTCGTCCTTTATAGCCAGTATCCCGGTTATATTTTTTATGTCCCGGGCCAGATCGATTGCCTTGATCAAATCCCCTGCGGTTTTAACCCGGTTGGCTGCGGCTGTGGCTGCTGCATCGGCCAGGGCTGCACTGGCAGCCTTTATCACCACCGCATCGGCCCGGCCAAAACTCAGGCTGGGGCCAACCGTGCCGGAGGATGTACAGACTCCCGCCGGAGTCTCCCCGGCTTTAATCTTGATCCCGATTTTACCCGTAAACTTTGAGGCCCCGGCAAAGACCGCAATAATTCGATCTGATTCTGAGTGAAGAAATATATCTCCTCCGTTCTCTACCACTACCTCCCGGCAATGCTCCAACAGCGTTTCGCCCAGCCTCTGGGATATGGCTCCGGCAACTGCAGCCATGGGTCCCACTCCTGCCGCCCAGGCTGCCTGACTCATGATCCGCACAATATCAGGGGCCCCTGCCAGCAGGGAAAGTGGTTCCAGTGCGGTTCGGAATTCCGGCTGCAGCCGTATGTAGTCCTCCAGATCAGCCCGTACCCGGGCCAGTTCTTGATGAGATAAGGACACCAAGCTATCGGTATAGCTCTGCTGATCTACCCCGATAGCCAGGTCACTCTCTCTTATCTTTATTCTATAGTATTTTAGGTTGGCTCCTTCATGCCAGGCCCGGTAATCACGGGTCACATAATCATGCCGCGCCCTCTTATCCATATGATATTTTACCCAGCCTCCCTGACATCAAAATGAAGTTTTATCGCCCGGGTAGGACAGCATTCCAGGCACATCCCGCAAACCACGCATTTAGTATTATCAAAGGATACTTCCATGCTCTCCCGATCCATAAACAGGGCCTCGGTAGGACAGAAGGACGCACAGGCTCCGCACTGTATGCACAACTCCTCACTCCAGGTCACGGTTTCGCTCAATGGCTCGCAGGTCACTCCCAAACCGGTCAGATAGTTTATACCTGACTCATAATTTTCCTTTTCACCGGTAAGCTCCATCACCATCAAGCCCTCTTTTTGAGGATTAATATTAGCTTTCAGTATGTTCACCACCAGGTCATGTTCCTTAACCAGTCGATATATAATTGGCTGTTCTGATTGAGCAGCTGAGAAGTACAAAACGATCCTATTTTTCATATATATTTCCTCCTCCCATCCTGGAATTGAATATTATGCCATTAACCGGACGTCTATCCGGTATGGATTTGAAGTCGATATTGGCATCTGCACCGGGCAGCATCTGTACTGGTTTAGTAATCTCAAATTTACCGGCTCTGATCCATTCTTTTAATATAGTTGCAATTTTTTTTGCCCGGGGGTAACTGGATTGCGGAGTGGTTACCACCTGTTTTCCATTGATAGTTATTCTGCCGCTTTTCAGCTCTTTAATGCTGGCTAATCCCAGGTCTATCTGTTTCTTATAGGGATATCCTTCAAAAAAATCTACTATAGGGCAATATATATCTTCGTCCTTCACTGCAGCATACTGCAGGATCTCTTCATCCAGAATGGGTATTGGGATACCTATGCCTACCGCCATGGTAGCACCATAACCGATATAACTTAACCCCACCAGCCAACTGGGATCCATCTGCTTGAGATCTCCGATAAGGGACAGGGTTCCGGCAGGAGTTGTGGGAACTCCATTTTCCCCTCGGCTGACGTTAGGATGATGTTGAGTACCATTCCAGGCCACGTACCCTATACCTCCGCCCAGGAATATCCGGGTGCCTATGCCTATGGTCTTGTAATGAGGATCATTCAGCAGGGGACTTAACTGCCCCGAGGTAGAGTAGGCCGCATTACCCAATCTGGGCCTTAATATACCCATATAAGTATACAGGGGCCGATCCCCCAGATTGACCGCGCAATTATAATTTTGATAGGCATTGCGCGGATTGAACATAAATGCTTCATTTACATCGTCCAGAGTGATGATGGTTTCCAGCTTGCGGTTGGGATAGCAATCGGTCCCGTACGCTACCGCTTCCAATCTGATTTCTTTCCCAGCTACCAGATCCTGAATAACATGTCCACCCCCGTAGGTAAAACGACCTGGATATACTTTGTTTTCCGGGTCTGACTCAGGAAGCTGACCCGCTCCCAGATAGGCATCAACCGCCGCAATACCGGTATATGCTTCCACACCGTTCAGCCATACCTTTTTCATTTTTATCCGCGGGTTGGCGTGACCAAAGTTGATAAATGCTCCCGAAGAACACATGGGACCGAAGGTCCCGGTAGTAACCACGTCGACTTCCCGGGCTGCCCGTGACAGACCCTTTTCCTCTACAATATCTATTACTTCTTCGGCAGTAACTACTACTGCTTCACCATTTCTTATTTTTTCATTTATCTCTTCGTAAGTTCTAACGTATGACATGTTTATCCCCCTGACTTTTATATTTACCTGTATTATAGGCGCCGGCTGCTGTTCAGCATAAAGCCTAATATAGTTTTAGCAGGCTCTGAGCCACCTGTACTGCTTTGCGGGCATCTTCCCCGTACCCGTCGGCTCCGATCTCTTCAGCATAATCCTGGTTCAATACGGCTCCTCCCACTATCACCCGGCATTTCAGTCCTTTTTCCCTCACTCCGGCAATAACCTCCTTCATGCGGGGCATGGTAGTGGTCATCAAAGCACTCAATCCAATGATATCCGCTTGTTGATGCACGGCTGCTTCCAGTATATCATTTGCCTTCACGTCTTTACCCAGGTCTATGACTTTAAAACCATAATTCTCCAGCAAAACGCATACTATATTTTTACCGATATCATGAATGTCGCCTTCCACCGTAGCCATAACGATGACTCCGCTGCTCTGACCCTCATCTGCCTGCAAACGAGGTTTGACATAGGCAAAGGCTCTTTTCATGGTCTCCGCCGCCATCATTAGCTGGGGCAGGAAATATTTCTTTTCATCATATAACTGTCCGGCCTGTTCAATTCCGGGAATCAGATAGAGATTAACCACTTGCAGCGGGTCCAAACCTTCTTCGAATAACGCCCTGCTCAGCAGGTTTTCAATATTGTCCCGCTCCCCGTTAAGAACCGCCTGCTTCAAAAGCTGGCCTATGCTGTTCTCGGGGGGGCTCTCTTGTCCGCCTGGGCCGGGAGCCATTGCTCCATTAACCGTTTCACCGGCGATTAATTGCGGTATATTGCACATCGAACACACCGGGTGTCGCGGCGACCCGGCATGGCTGCTACCTCCTGTTTTATATCCCTGGTATTTTTCAATATACCCGGTACAGTTCCGGTCACGGTTGAGCAACACAGCGGCTGACCGGGTAATATCCATTACTTTGTCATCAAAAGGATTCATTATTGGCAAATCCAAGCCGGCCGCCCAGGCCATGGCCAGATAGGTGGAAGTTAATATATCCCGAGCTGGTAATCCATGAGATACATTACTTATTCCTAGCACGGTACTAACCGGGAGTTCTTGCTTTACCGCCTGTAAAGCTTTCAACGTCTCCATTACCTGGCTCTGCTCAGCACTGGCGGTTTTAACCAGACAGTCGATATATATGTCTTCGTCCCGCAAACCGCAAGCACGAGCCCGGTTATATATACGGCGGGCAATTTCCAGTCTGTCTTGTGCCTTATCGGGTATGCCGGCTTCATCCAGACAAAGCCCCAGAACCGCGGCCCCATATTTTTTAGCCAGCGGCAGAATAATCTGAAGCTGTTTCTCCTCCCCGGTAGTGGAGTTGATAAGGGCTCGCCCCACAAAATTTTTAAGCCCGTTTTCTACCGCCTGGGGGTTGACCGAATCAATGGAAAGCGGTATATCTACCGCTGCCTGAACCTCGATGACCGCCTTCTTCATAGCTTCCGCCTCATCTATACCAGGGACCCCCATATTAACATCTAATATCGGCGCCCCGCTGTCGCACTGCTTTCGAGCCTCTTCTACCACCATGAGCATACTGCCGTCCTTGATATCCTGAGCCAGTTTTTTCCGGGCGGTAGGATTTATGCGCTCACCGATAAACGCCAGCGGCTGATCCGGGCCAATAAGTACCGGCTTGCTGCGGGAGGCCAGCCCGTTGATGGCAGCAGGCTTTCTGCCGATGGGAGTAATCCCTTTTAGTGCCCGGGCCATAGCCTGTATATGATCAGGTGTAGTTCCGCAACAGCCCCCAATGATGTTGGCTCCGGCATCCCTGAGCTTAAGTGCATATTCTGCCATCTCTTCCGGTGAATCCGGGAATACAGTCTGGCCGTTAATCAACTGAGGCAGACCGGCATTGGGTTCTACTGACAGAAATACCTGGGCATAGCGCCCCATGATTTCAATAACCGGGAGCAGTTCTCTAGCCCCCCCTGAACAATTAGCCCCGATAGCCAGCGGCTGCAAAGCCTCCAGGATGATAAGAGAAGTAAGGGGATCGGTCCCCATCATAGTCCGTCCGCTGTTTTCATAAGTCATATGTGCGATTACCGGCAGACGTGTGCTTTCCCGGGCGGCTATAAGTGCAGCCCTCATCTCGCCTATATCAGTCATGGTTTCTATGGATATTATATCCGCCCCGGCCTTCTCACAGGCTGCAGCTTGCTCGGAAAATATTCGAAACAAGTAATCAAAATCTACCTCGCCGACGGGATAGAGCAGCTTGCCGGTAGGACCGATGGAAGCTGCTACCAGCGCCTTGTTTCGGGCTGTCTGGCAGGCTATCTTGACTAATTCCAGGTTAATTTCCTCGGTCTGTTTGTCCAGACCGAATTCTGCCAGTTTGCTTCGATTTGCTCCGAAGGTGTTGGTCTGAATTATGTTGGAGCCAGCTTGCACATACTGATAATGTATCTCAGCCAATACTGCCGGATTTTCGACCCCGAACCACTCCGGACTCTGCCCGGGCTGCATTCCGTGGTTCTGCAGCATGGTTCCCATGGCTCCATCCAGCACCAGAATTCTATCTTTCAATAGGCTTTCAATATCCTTAAGCGTCATCCTATCCCTCCTCAATCACACTGCGGCCAATGCTGGCCACAAAAAAGCCCTCTTGATAGAGGGTTACAAGCTGTTGCCCCCTCTCATCTTTCAGGATTATCCTGCAGGAATTGGCACCTTACCTTAACGGGCGGTTGCCGGGCTTCATCGGGCCTTTCCCTCCACCTCTCTGGATAAGAGCATTCAACTATATATTTTTGGGCTCATAAGCCGTTAATGCTAATTAATTGGCCTGGTCATCCTTGACTTCCGTCTTTTTCTTCGTCTCCCGCTGATACTGGATCAGGTTCAGTCTTTTCCTTCCCGGTTACGGCTGCTGCTTGGTATTCCTTCTTTTCGGGTTTATCGTCGTCAAATCTCATAACTTCATTTATTTCCTTCTGAACCCCGCTGGTAGCCTTTTTAAACTCTCGGGCCGCTTTCCCCATGCCTTTGGCAACTTCGGGCAGCTTGCCTGGTCCTACCACAATCAAAGCAATCAGAAGGATAAATATTAGTTCCCAAGGACCTATATTTCCGATGAATCCAAACATAACCTATTCTCCCTTGCCAAATAAGCCGATTAAATCGACATTCGCCTTAGTTCCAACACATATTCGCTATTTATTTTACTTGTATTTATGCATATTAGCAATGTTTAAATTTTCATTCAAAAACGATCCGGATGATTTCACCAGCAGTTTCTTCCCCCTGCCTCAACCCCAAGGGGGATTGGACCTTCTGCCCCTGCATACATCCACCTGGGTCAATTAGCTCTTTTCCTTCATTATATATCCATTTATAATGCAATATAATATTTACTGGAGCAGGTTTGATTATGTCCACTAAGGTTTTAGTGACTGTCTTTTGTATATTGGGCTTCGCTTTCAGGCCGGCAATAAAAGCAGTAAACATTAACCGGCTATTAGTATATTTTCTGTCAACGTTCCTGGTTTTTCCCATTTCAAGTTCAAACAAGAAAAAGTCCATAAAGAAATGGGAGCAGTTTCTATATGGACTTATTTCTTTATTGCTTTGTGGTATGGCCCATCTCAGCCGGCCAAATTCTGCTTATCTGAGCTCGGTGGGCACAAAGGCATCCACCAGTCCAATCACTAGGGCAGCCAGAAGACTCCCCAGCAAAGTCACGGAAAGATAGTTAGGAATAATAAACTGGGCTAGATAAATTACTACCGCAGCCGTTATAAATCCCACCAGGCCCCGGGAACGCGGGGAGATCTTATCACCGAACCCCATCTCCACCAGATAACCTATGCCGGCGATTACTATGGCTGCTAGGATCGCCCCCACAAAACCCGCTACCCTTATCCCCGGGACCAGGTAAGCAACTAACATTAATACTATTGCTGAAACAACGAAGCGGACAATAGTGCCTATCCAGCTTCCACTCATATAAAAAACTCCTTTCCTTTTCGATAGTATTATGTTTTTCCGACAATCTTATAATGCCAAAGGAAGCACTTAATTATACCAATAAAAAATTTCAGCCCTATCAGTGCACAAATAATTTATGATATTGAATATAATCATTACGATCTTTAATTCTGGAAACGGGGGATAATAAGTTGTATTCTCCTTCCATTCCTGGAACCCTCCCAATATTAGCCATACATCAGTGGTGGGGATTACAATCTATTATTGCTTATTTGGGCGGAGGAAATCTGCTCCCGGGGAAGAATACTATAGGGGAGGTGATTATTGTGGCCAACGAAAGGAAAACTAAAAAAGAACGAAAAATGGAAAAGAAAAAGGAATTGCAGATAGCGCAGGAATTGGATCAAGAACTAGCCGAGAAGCGAGCCAAGCGCAAGAAAATCGTATATACTATCTGGAAAATCTGGTGGATAGGACTGATCATTCTTTTCACTATAGTATTCGTTCAGACCTTGATAATCAGATTCGGTTCATAGCCAGGGGCTGAGACTAATCCCGACCTATCTCATCTTCATTTGCCAGCTCACCGGACAAAATAATAAAATCGCAAGGGGTATGTTAAAAAGTAAACATTTATCCGAGCATGGCAAAAAAACAGCACAAACCATTGACGGAAGGGAACCTGGATAGCCTTTCTGAAAGCTAGCTGTATGGATGGCCAAAGGTATTCATATGAATCTTATGGTACTGGAGTTCGCTTTCCTGATGAGGCAATTTATGTTCGGCCGGATAACCCACAGCAATAATGGATTCCACCCGGTATTTATCCGGTATTTTCAGCAGAGTTTTAATATAATCCTCTGCTGTAATCTGCTCAGTGTACCATCTTTCTCGAATCTGAATCCAGCAGGATCCCAGACCAAGCGATTCCGCGGTAAGATGTAATAATATCGATGCAATGGAAGTATCTTCAATCCACACATCACATTTTTCCGGGTCTGCCAGTACAACAACGCCCAGAACTGCTCCCGACAGGAAGGCTGCTCCATGGGGCTTGCTTTTCGCCAGGCCGGCCAGCAGCTCCCGCTCTTCCACCACCACAAACTCCCAGGGTTTCAGGTTTCTGGAAGAGGGCGAAAGCAAAGCAGCCCTGATCAATTGGCTGATCTTTTCCGCTTCGATTCTTTCCTCCTGGTATTTGCGTATGCTTCGGCGCCTGATCAATAAATCCAGCATAATAGCCCTCCATTCACTAAAATATGGGTTCTGCCAGGGTCAACCCCCTTCATGATCCCCTGCTGCCGGCCCAGGCTCCTTGTGCAGCTGTCCCCGGGAATAGGAAAAATATATCCCCACCAGGCAGAGCATGGTAAATAGACTGAAGGTAAGATGACTGCTGCCCAGAAAGAGCCGGTAGGTATCCGGAACTATGGCAGAACTGCCCAGGTGCAGAGTGATCATCAGTGTAGCCATGGCCATGCTGAAATTCTGTCCTAAAAGGCGCATGGTTGATACAGATCCCGAAGCAATGCCATAGTACTGCCTGGATACCGAGCCCATAATGGCGTTGGTGTTGGGGGACCCGAAAAGGGCAAATCCTATTCCGAGCACAATTAAAGCAGCAACAATATAAGCCAGGGAGGTTCCAAAGTCCAGAAAGATAAGCAGGAATAGTCCCAGGGCAGTAGAAGCCATGCCCAGGGAAGCAATCAAACGCGGTTCGATCCGGTCGGACAGATTACCGGCTGCCGGCGACAATAAGGCCATGACAATCGGCTGTACAATCAAAACCAGGCCTGCGGTCTGGGGCGGCATCCCTTTGATATACTGAAGATACAGGCTCAACAAAAAGGTAACCCCGGCTGTAGCTCCATAATTTATCAGGGCAGCTATATTGGAAAAGGCAAATACCCGATTGTCTTTGAACAGCCGTACATTGAATACCGGGTACTCCACCCGAAGCTGACTTTTCACAAATAGCACTCCTCCCAGCAGCCCGATGGTCAGGTATACCAGCCCGGATAGAGCCGGCAGAAGAGTTAATCCATAAGTAAGCGCAATAACACTCAGAGCGTAAATCAGGCTGCCCGCCAGGTCAAGGCTCTCATCCCGTGCTTCTCCCCACTCCCCTTTCAGATAGTACAAGCTTAGAAGGAAGGTTATTATCCCCAGGGGCGCCGACATATAAAAAATACTTCTCCAGCCCAGATGAGCAGTCAACAATCCCCCCAGGGTTGGACCGCTGGCCAAACCCACATAGACCATGGAAACGTTTACTCCCAAGGCTTTCCCTCGCTCCCGGGGAGGATACACCGAGGTAAGGATGGCTACTGCGGTAGTCATCACGATAGCCCCCCCTACTCCCTGGAGAATACGCATCACTATCAGCCATTCTATCGCCGGAACGAAGGCGGAAAGAAGAGAGGCCAGGGTAAATATCACTACTCCCAGCAAAAATAGCCTTTTGCGCCCATATATATCTGCTATCTTTCCCGCCGGCATAAGGAATACCGCGGTAGATAAAAGATAGGAGGTAGGGACCCAGCTCAGCAATACCGCATTAGCGGCAAAATCTTTCTGTATCGAAGGCAGGGCAATATTGGTGGCAGATAGCATAAAAGGAGCCAGAAATGATGCTATAGCGATAGTCAGTAAAACCTGGTTTTTATAAAGGCTATTCCTCATTAGAATTTCTCCCGCTTAGTTGTATTTCCTGGAATATTGATGCTGCTAGTATTAATATTATCAGGCTAACTTCTCCAAGATTAAAGGAACGAGCCTAGATTCGGAAATACTGCAGCAGAATATATATGCATACCCCGATGCATTGAAATGGTAATTTCTGCAGGTGGGACTATACCGGGCAGAAAACTGCTTCCCTCAAGGCATTTTTATAAAACGGGGTTTTCTCTGCTCATAGGCATTTATATATTTAAACCCTGTATCTCTCAGCAGTGTATAGGCAGCATTGAAATCAGCACATAAATCTCCCGGCCTATGGGCATCAGAGCCTATGGTTATGATCTCTCCGCCCAGCTTCCGGTAGCGCCTGATGATTTCATCCTGGGGATGCATCTGCTGCAGCCCATACCTGTAACCGGAGGTATTAATTTCAATGCCGCGCCCGGTGCATATTATCTGTCTGAGAATCTGGTCTATTATCTCGGCATGTTCATGGTAATGCAGCACTCGGGAATCATAATTACCATAGCGTACAATAAAATCAAGGTGCCCGTATACATTGTAATTGTCCGGTTTGTGAAGGCTCTGTAATACATTTTCAAAATACCGGTGGTAGGCTGCATTTCTTTCCTTGCCATTAAAAAAATCCCCGGTATAAAAATCCATCCGGTCAGCCATGTGGGTGGAATAGATTACGAAATCAAAGTCCCGTCCCAATAACAATTCTTCGATCCGGGATTCCACATGAGGCTGGAAACCTATCTCTACTCCCATCACCAGATTGATATCTTTCCGGTACTTTTCTTTAAAATGTTGAAATGTTCTAAGATACTCATCAAAGTCAATGTCTGCAAAAACCGGATCGGCATAATCATAGTCTACATGATCCGTAAACACCAGTTCCGCCAGGCCCAGCTCAATTGCTCGCCTGACCATGAATTCCATCGGAGCCTGACCGTCTCCGGAAAAATCACTATGAGTATGATAATCTGCAAAATACCGCATCGAATCTCCCTATCTGCAATAAATCAATCTTATTATAGCATAAGCAGGATTTGAGGATGACACAGGAACAATTCTGATTACTTTTCACAAGGAACTAGCTGTTCCAGTATTTCCTGTCCAGACTGCGATAGCGCAGGGCCTCGGACAAATGGGTGAGCTTTATTTGCTCTGAATTGCCCAGGTCAGCTATGGAACGAGCCACTTTTAGAATTCTGTCATAGCCTCGGGCACTCATATTCATGGCATCAAAGGCCTTTTTGAATACCTCCCGCCCTTTCTTTTCCAATCGGCAGAATTTACGGATTTCTTCGGGACGCATCTGGGCATTAAAATTGATACCCATATTTTTAAAACGGTCCTCCTGTATTTCCCGGGCCTTATTAACACTTTCTCTCATTGATGAAGAATTCCCCCTGTTATCCTTGGCCTGAAGCTGATCAAAATTAACCCGGGCTATTTCTATATGCATATCCATACGGTCCAGGAGGGGACCGCTGATACGATTAAGGTACTTGTGTATCTGCAGAGGAGTGCACAGACATTCAGTATCCGAACCAAAATAGCCACAGGGGCAAGGATTCATAGCTGCCACCAGGCTGAAATTACAGGGATAGGTATAGGTGGCCTGTGCTCGTGCTATAGTAACACATTTATCTTCCAGGGGCTGGCGCAGGGATTCCAGAACATCGCGATTGAACTCGGGCAGCTCATCCATAAAAAGCACACCGTTGTGAGCCAGGCTTATCTCGCCTGGGCGCGGGTTTTTGCCTCCTCCTATAATACTGACACTGGAAGCATTCTTGTGGGGGGATCGGAAGGGTCGGGTGTCCACCAGGGGATACTCCGGATTCAATAAATTAGCTACCGAATAGATTCGGGTGGTTTCCAGTATTTCACTGCGCTTCATCTCCGGGAGTATTCCAGGAATCCGCCGGGCCAGCATGGTTTTGCCAGATCCGGGCGGACCGATCAATAG
>CAZCTN010000039.1:0-20717 GCA_964501655.1 uncultured Syntrophomonas sp. | reverse complement strand
TATGAGGTGATTTTAATTTGAGAATATTGGATGGATTAATTTGAGAATTGACACGTAAAGTATAATCCTCATTTTGTCGATAAGGAAGGAATGATGAGAAAAATTCCGAATATATACTAAGGAGGTGCAGTGATGGATTTGGATCAACTATATGAAAAAATCAAAGAAAAACCTACAGATGAATTATTACTGATAAAACAGGGCAGCCCCGATGATTATGATCCCGAATTGATGGCTGCTGTGGGGAAGATTTTGGCGGAACGAGGGGTGCTGGATAACGGAAACAACAAGAATAAGGAGAGCAAGCCGGGGAATACCTATATTCGTGGGAGCCTATGGGCTGCTACGGCTGTCATTCCCCTTATTATTATATTGATGCTGTTAACCAACCCGGAGCGGCAGGAGTACGTTGACTTTACCAAACAACAGCTGTTCGAGGCCAGTGAAAACAATCCCATTGCTAAAGGGATGGCCGCCATAGTGCCGGAAAGCATCATAGATGCCGGCTCAGTATACCGCAACTATTATATTTTTGGCCTTTATGATAATAAGATGCTGGGGGATGAGGTTAAAGTATTGGGCATCTTCAACCGTTGTCTGCTGTTAGGAGATCAGGAACAACTGTTCAAAAGCAGCAGCCAGGACAGTGCGTTGAACCAGGAAATCAGCGGATATGAAGAGACCGGGGAGCCGGATGTCTATTTTATCAACCGGGAGACTGCCCCGGGTTATGAAGGGTATTATATTTACCGCAACAGCAGGTACGGGTTTTACATATATTACCCTGAGGAGCTAATCCCCAACCGCAGGCCCGTCAATGGAGACGGGCAGGCCTTTACTTCCCAAGACAGCTTATTAAGACTTACGGTCTTTGGTTCCAACCTGGTTATGGAGGAGGAGATACAGCAATTATACCGGGACTGTATGAACAATATAGCCGGTGAGATAACCTACAGCGTACTGGAGGAAAATTATTTTGTGCTATCCTGGCTGATAGGGGACAGCGTCTATTATCAGAAGAGTTTTGTCGGTGCCGGTAGTCAAAACACCTTTATATTATCCTATCCCCAGGCTCAAGGGGAAATATATGATGAAACAGCAAAAGTCCTGGAAGCTTCATTTTTCCCGGGAGACTTGGAACTGCCCCACTGAGCGGGATGGAGTTCAGGGTGATCGGATTGTTATGGCCTCAACATTTAGGTATAATAAATGGGAATTCTCAGGAAAGGAAATATTGTATGAAACTTGTATACACCGGAAAAACCAAGAATGTTTACCAGCTGGATAATGGTAGCTTTCTGCTCCAGTTCAAAGATGATGCTACCGGGGAAAACGGAGTATTCGATCCCGGGTCCAACACTATTGGTTTGACCATTGAAGGAGCAGGCAAGGCCGGGCTTAGATTGACCAAGTATTTCTTTGAGGTTTTGCAGGCTCAGGGGATTCCCACTCACTACCTGGATGCCGATATCGATCAGGCTGCCATGACCGTGAAACCAGCTTCCTTGTTTGGCCAAGGCCTGGAAGTAATCTGCCGCTTCCGGGCAGTAGGCAGCTTTTACCGGCGATATGGGGATTATGTACAGGAAGGCCAGCCCCTGGACGCTTTTGTAGAAATCACCCTGAAAGACGATGCCCGGGAAGATCCTCCTATAACTGAGGATGCTCTGGATATGCTGGGAATCCTGAGCAAGGACGAATACCAGGTATTAAAGGAGCTGACCCGCCAGATAGCTGGAATCGTCAAAACCGAACTGGCCCAAAAAGACATTGAGCTCTATGATATTAAATTTGAATTTGGCCGGGTAGGTGAAGAAAAGCAGATAGCCTTGATTGATGAAATATCCGGGGGGAACATGCGAGCATTCAAAGATGGACAACATGTCCAGCCCCTGGACCTGGCCCGCATGATGCTCGACCAGTAGGCGGCGGGATTATAAAGGGAAGAAGAAAACCGCGTCAACAAAGCCAAACCAAGGAACAGTCCCGGGGCAGCACATGGCTGCCCCTGCCGTCTGGCGTCAGCGAGACCGAGGGCCGGCTCCCCTTATTTATCCCCTATAGTTATCTTCGTCAAGTTCCCCGTGGGATTGGTCCTGGCCCATCAGCTTGTATTTAATTATGGCGATCACAAACAGCAAGCCGGGGATCAGCCATTCAAAAACCAGTGCGGTACCCGGGAAGGTCTGGGCGATTGATTGAAAAAGATCCGTGGCATTATCATAAAATGAAAGGGAGAAAACCACTAATATAATGGCAATGGGAACAATAATCACTTCTGACTGCTTCAGTTCCAGCAACTGGGAGGTTCCAGCCGTCAAGCAAAATTGCAGCAAAGAGATTTTAGCCCAGAAAGCTATTATCCAGATAGCAGTCAGGGCTATTTTTATGCCCACCGGTTTAATAAAGTCTGCCAAAAAAAATGGCGTATACAGAGTCCGGCTGCTGGTTTCCACTCCCAGTATAGTTACAGAAATGACTACAGTGCCGATAACCAACAAGCCTACGATTATATTGGCAATATTGGCGGCTATAAACCCTTCCCGGTAGCTGCGGCAATAAGGCAGCAACATAGCCAGCAGAAACAATTCCCCCCGATAGGAGTGAGATATCATGGAACCCTTAAGAATAGTCTTAAAGCCGGCCTCGCCCACTGGAAGCAGAGCTTCCAGCTCCATGGCGGAAATGGCTAAAATAAAGTAGATGATTAAAACCGCCATTATTCCCAGCCAATAAATGTTCAGGGTGCGGCCAATAACTACGATCCCCGAAGCAACTCCATAGCTTGAGGCCATAACCAGCAACAGGATTATGACTATGATGGGAGTAAAGGTGAAAATACCAGTCCCCAGGAACAAAGCAATACTTTCACTAATTACCGAAGCGGTCAGGTAGACCAGGAAAAGAACATAGCCTAAGCCGACTAATTTGCCGGCTGCTTTTCCCAGCAGCAGAGGCAGGTACTCGATTAAGGATTGGCCGGGAAATAACTGGCCCAGGTAATACATGATATAAATGAGGCCGGCAGCACTCAGGGTTACCAGAGCTACAGGCATCCATCCATCATGGCCGACAATATCAACAACTCGGGCAATAAATAAAAGAGTGGTTGTTGCCAGCAAAAGGATCAACAAGCCGGTTAAGGTAAAACCATCAATTTTGTTTGTGCCTGGGTGGATTTTCATGCCCCAATCCTTTCTTTCCGATTAAGAAGCAGAGTACTGGCATCGCAATTCATGTCAGCAGCTGCTCCAAATACTTGGTGACCGGTTTAAATACCATTTCCAGCACATCCACCAGGTCAGGCAGGCGCTGGCCCCGGAGCAAGCCAAAGCTATAGACCATGGCGATTAATAGCAGTCCGCTGAAGGCTGCGGTTTCCCGCCACATTTTTCTCCTGATCAAGCCGGGCAGATACCAGGCCATAAGGGCTATGAACATTAAGCCCAGCAGGTATAACACGGGCATTCCTCCTACGTCATTTTGGGGCTGGCTCCGCTGGCTGGGTAATCAGGGAGGTGTGACGAATGGTAGATTTGACCTGGATTTCCACCGGCACAGCGGGAAATATCTCTGACCACTCTGATGAGATAAGCTTCCATTCTTCCGGATAGTTGCGGTGCACTGCCTGACCAAAACCAAATATATCAGTCTGGTATTCCTGCTGGCCTTTCTGCAGAGCAGCCTCTACCTCCCTTTTTATTTGTTCCCCCTGGGCGGCTTCCAGTCTGGATAGAGCAGATGTTTCTCCCCAATTCGCCTTCCCTTGGGATTCCTGCAGATAACTTTGCACCTCAAGGTTTACTTGCATTACAATCTGCCCATTTCGGATTTGGGGTTCTAATCTGGTTTTGGCGCTTACAATGTAGACCCCGATTCTTTTCCCTGGGTGGTCGGGGTTTTCAAACACCCTGTTTACTTGACTGACCTGCCCTCTTAACCACTGCAGGCCGCGGCTCTCTTCTTTATCCAGCCAGCCCACTAATTTATCCTGCCGAAACACAGCGGTGCCATTAACCGTAATATCATATAAGGGATCGGGTACATTGCCATCCAGAATACCATGCCCGGGTTCATCGGCAGCAGATATGGAGGCTTTGTTTTCTACCCCGGCGGTATAGGGCTGAAGGCTTTCATTCTGCATCAATTTGATAAACTCGGCCAATTGCAGGGCAGCAAAAGGCGGGGTTGGAAGGGTTTCCATTCGAGCCTGTATTCTCTGGGTAGGTATAGTCCTGATTCCTCCCGGGCTGTCCATTAGTTCAGTTAAATCCCCCCGTCCGATCAAGACCCAGCTATCCAGCCTGGATTGGGCATTGCGCTCGAAATAATCCAGAAATTCTGTCATCCCCCTTTCCCGGGCCAGGTCTTCGGCAATGATTATTACCCCCAGGTGGGAGTAAAATTGCTGAGTGGAGGTTATGAACCTTATATTATCAAAGGCTTCATATAGGGAGTAGCCCTCAACTGCTTTGTTTTGATAGGCTTTTTGAAAAGTTAGGCCGCTGGCGCCGGAATCAGCAGAAACTGCCTGGGTATTGACGGCCTGGATTATGATCCGGATCCTGCCTTCACTGCCTTTTTCCAGGGCAATTCCGGTTACTACAGCCAGGTTATCTAATTGCTGAGCGTCCCAGCAGCCGGACAGGGTGAAAATATTGATTATGATCAGGATTATAAATAATAATCTTCGAATCACTGCTGGTCAGCCTCCTTGCCGGAAGTAGAATTTGGAGTCAATGGCTTAAAGGATCTACTTTGACGCCGCCGGTTCCTGCTAATTCCAAGGGGACGCTCATTCATGGCCCACCAGGGAGCTCTAAGCAGTACATCCTTAAGATTGGTTGAAGGCCCGGGGGAAAGGGAATTCAGGTAAGGCAGACCAAAAGAACTGAGCCGGGCTACATGGATATTTATCATAATGATTCCAAACATAATGCCAAACAGGCCTAGAGCGCCGGCCAGCAGCATCAAGGGAAAACGCAGCAGCCGCAAAGTGAGGGCCAGGTTATAAGCAGGAAAGGTAAAAGAAGCTATCCCGGTGGCAGCTACCACAATTACCATAAGGGGGGAGACCAGACCGGCTTGTACGGCTGCCTGGCCGATTACCAGCGCCCCTACGATGCTAACCGCCGAACCCACCGAACGGGGCAGCCTGGTTCCAGCCTCCCGCAGGACCTCAAAGGTAGCCTCCATCAAGAAGGCTTCCGTCAGGGTGGTAAAAGGCACTCCCTGACGGAAGCTGGAGATACTGATCAACAGTCTAATAGGAATCATTTCCTGATGAAAGCTGGTAATGGCAATAAAAAGAGAGGGCAATACAATAGAAAGAGTAAAGGCTGCGTATCTTAACCAGCGGATGACGGTGCCAATAATATACCTTTCATAGTAATCCTCGGGGGAGGTCATAAAAACACTGATCTCTACCGGCACTATCAGTACCAGGGGAGTGCCGTCAGTAATGATGGCTACCCGGCCTTCCAGTAAGCAGGCAGCCGTCCGGTCCGGCCGTTCGGTGTGCAGAATTTGGGGGAAGGGAGAAAAGGGATGGTCTTCGATAAATTCCTCCAGGTATCCGCTCTCCAGAATTCCGTCTATATCGATTCGCCCCAGCCGCTCTTTGACTTCATCAAGGAGATCCGCTGGCGCCACCCCTTGAATATATGCCAGACATACTTGGGTTGCCGATATGCGCCCAATTTTCATGGTTTCGAAAATCAGATCCGGGCTTTTCAGGCGGCGGCGGATCATTACTAAATTAGCCGGCAGACTTTCAGTGAATCCCTCCCGAGGGCCCCTTACCAGAACCTCTGCTTCCGGTTCGCTGATACTCCTCTGATCATAGAGGCTGATATCTATAATAAAAGCATTGGATACTCCATCAACCAGGAGAATTACCCCGCCTGATAATATGGCTGCCACAAGCTGGTCCATGGATTGTTCTGCCGTGACACTGGCTGCCGACAACATGGTATTGAGCAAAAGCTCCTCTAAACCCGAGCCGGAGGTTTTTTCCCTGCTCCGCCTGCTGTCATACATAAGGGGAGCAAGGACATTGTTGTAGAGGGCAGCCTGGTCTACCAGATTATCAATATAAACCACCATAGCCTCTTCAGCTGATTTAGTATCCAGGAAAAAGCGCCGAAAGATGACATCAAAATTGCTCCCTATCTTCTGCTGCAAGAAATTCCAATTATCCCGTAATACAGGCTGCACACGGGCTGGTCCCGAGTTTTGCTGCTTTGCGGCCGGGCTGTTCCCATAGGTTTTCCCGGTTCCCTCCGAGGCCATATGAGCTTTTAACCACTTGCTCCATATGCTCATGATTACCCACCTTATTCTCCGGATATCATTAATATTTCCAAGTAACTGTAAAGAATACCTGATCACCTGCATTTGTGTTCATATGCCTGGAGCTGGGGGAGGGAGATGGCAGCTGGCTTCTTGCTGATCTCCGGGAAACCACCCATATATTTCCTGGTATAATCCTGAAATGTGGATAAGATGTTGATACTGTGCAAGAAGACCAGGGGATAGTCCTCAAGGGTGGAAAGCAAGACCTAACATTTGCCCGCAAGAACCATTGTTGGAAACCAAGGAATATAATGTCATATGCAAATAATGGAAAAGGAGCGGAGCCAAATGAATGACTTTAACCCGGGATTAATGGCTGTTGGTCTTCTGGGTCTGATAACCTGGTGTGTGATAGTAGTCCAGCTGGTGGACGGCTGGGCTAACCGGCAGCAAGAACAGAGGATGTATAATGCCTGCCTGGCCCAGCTGCGCTCTATGAGCATTCAGCTGACGGAAGGTCTGCAGAGGAATAACAGGACCCTGGAGGGCATGTACCATCATCAGGAAGTGAAGATGCTGGAACTGGATGCCCGTCTGGAAGGGCTGATGGATAACAGTCGGCAGATAAGCAGTATTGATCTCAGAACCATGGAAATAGTACGTGCCATAAGAAGAATTGACTACCTCGAATCCCGGTTGGACCAATTGCTGCGAAACAGCAAGGGGAAATCTCAGGCACACGGCCTTCACTCAATCGGGATTAAATATAAGGAACGCTTCTTTGATTAGTAATCCGACCGATGCCATTGGTAAGAAGGGAACAAAACCCTCTTTGGAGTTTTAAGGTGAATAATTCATCAGCAATTCACAAATTAACAGAATAATCCAACAACCCAGGAGCCAAAAATGCTAAAATATTAATATTATGCTATAAGAATATTCCCAAGCCAACTAAATTACCGTTCCATGAAGGAGGAATAAGAATGTTGATGCCTTTGGCCCGGGGAATTTCCATGCTCATGCCAGATGCGCCAAATTTCTTCCCCTATTGCATATGTATGTACATAGCTGGGGATCAAAGGGCAGTCATCGATTTTGGAGCCGGCAAACGGGCTTTCCAGGAGATCGACAAGAATTCAGTAGAGGTCGGAATATTGACTCACAACCACCCCGATCACACTCACAGTTCGGTGCTCTTTACCAATACCAAATTCTATGCGGGCCAGGAAGAGGCGGAATCTTTCCGCGACCAGATGAAATACCGGGAATTGAGGGGGATAAACTTCTGGGAACGCTTTATGAAGGGCAAGCCACTGCCTGAATCCGTGCAAATGGATTTGAAGAATGATGATATTCCGGTTGCGCCAGGTTTTTTGCCGGTTGATCTGGCCGGAACCCTCACCGATGGAATGCAATTCGATTTGGGCCGGGGTATAAAATTTACCGCTGTGCACCTGCCGGGTCATTCCAGTGGGCATTATGGTTTCTATTTTGAAAAATACGGCATATTGTTTGCCGCCGACATTGACACTACCAGAGGGGGACCATGGTATGGAGATGCCTGCTCCCATGTAGGCCAGTTTATCGCTTCAGTACAGCGAATCAAGGATATCAATCCCGCTGTTTTTGCCTCATCCCATCGCCGTCCGCTGACCGAGAATATCCGCCAGAGCCTGGATGCCTATCTGCAGGTCATGCTGGATCGGGAAAGGCAGATATATGATCTGCTTAAGGTGCCTCATACCCTGGAACAGCTGGCTGAGTATCGTCTGGCCTTTCAAAAACGGATTTTTCAGCTGGAAGATTTATGGGAGAGGATTTATGTCCATCATCATCTGCAGCACTTGCTGGAGCTCCACGCTATAGCGGAGGTCGATGCCGGTATATTCATGCAGGTCTGATTTCCCGCTGTTCAGCACCTAAGGGATGATTTCCGGCTTTAAGCCGGCAGATGAAACAGCCGTATCCAGGCCCGGGATGGATGTAATTAACTGCCTGGTCCCATCATCTCAGCTGCCCATTTTAACATTACTTCCTATCTGGATAAAAATATAATGATAATTCCATTTAAAAAGTGATAGAATGTATTTCGAGTAATAGTAACAGATTCGGATAGGAGCGGCAGGTTTCCGGAAATTGAAGGCGGCTCCGCCCCCCCCAGGGCTATGAATATCCGGAACAGTGCAGGAGTTAACGGAACAAATCCGGAACCAAGCAGGAGTGGATAAGAGTTGATAAGAAGCAGCGTGATACTGGGTATAATGGGCAAGATACTGGTTATTCTGGGACTGGCTATGTCCAGCAGTGTGGTCTGCTCATTGTATTACCGGGAAGATATCTACAGCCAATTGCTGCTGGCTACTGCCATAACCCTTTTAAGCGGCCTCCTGCTTATTTTGACTGCCGGTGGTTCCAATGAACTGAACTATAAAGAGGGGTTTGCCATCGTGGCCCTGGGCTGGCTGACCGCCTCGTTGTTCAGTTCCCTTCCCTTTGCCCTAAGTGGTTACTTCCCCTCCTATATATCAGCCCTTTTTGAGACCGTGTCAGGGATTACTACTACCGGAGCCACGGTGCTTACCGACATCGAAGCACTGCCCCGCGGGCTGTTGTTCTGGCGCAGCCTCACCCAGTGGCTGGGAGGGATGGGGATAATGGTTTTGTTCATTGCCCTGATTCAGGTAATCGGAGTGCGTGCCAACCAGATCTACCGGGCCGAGATTGCCGGGGGGGCAGTGGCAGGCAAAGTAAGTCCTAAAGCTCGGGATACCGCCAAAAACTTCTGGAAAGCTTATATAGGACTGAGCATACTACTGCTAATACTGCTCTGGGCGGAAGGGATGAGCGGCTTTGACGCCTTTTGCCACACCTTCACTACCATGGCCACCGGGGGGTTTTCTACCTGGAACGATAGTATCGCCCACTATTCCAGTCCGGCTATCCAGTGGACCATCATATTATTCATGTTTCTGGCCGGCACCAATTTCTCCCTGCATTACCTGGCAATAGTTAAAAAAGATCTTCTAGTCTATGTAGGCAGCAGGGAGTGGAGATTCTATCTGCTGATCTTCGCGGCAGCATCTATTATAGTCATGGTAAGTATGGATCATATACCTCTGGGTGAATACCGTATCAGAGCAACTCTTTTTCAGGTAATATCCATATTAACTACCACCGGTTTTGCCACCGAAGATTACCTGCAGTGGAGCCTGCTTTCCCAGGGTATAATATTTATCCTATTTTTTGCCGGTGCCAGCGCTGGGTCAACCTCGGGAGGAATAAAATCTGGCAGACACTTGATCATGCTTGAGAGGACCAAAATTGAGCTCAGGAAAATAGTGCACCCCCGAGCGGTGATATCCCAGCGGCTGGATCAAAATACTATCAGTGACTCCATGGTAATAAACGTACTGCTGTATTTTTTCCTGTATATGATTCTTATCTTGGTGGGCATGTTGTTATTAGCGGCCATGGGAATAGACCTTATAACCAGTTTTACCGCCGCTGCCAGCTGCATGGGCAATATCGGCCCCGGCTTCGGGGAAGTAGGTCCGGTTCTGAACTATGCCTTTATCCCGGATGGAGGGAAATTCATACTATTAACGTTAATGCTGCTGGGCCGGCTGGAGATATTTCCCATCCTGGTTCTGTTCTATCCCTTGTTCTGGAAAAGATGAGCAGCCCGGTAAGGAGTATATGGGTAAAAACCGTTCAAATAAAATTTTGCTTTAAGGGCAAATGATGTTATAATACCCATTGAATTGAAAAGACGGCGGTCGCAGCCTACCCGCCTGAACAAAACAAGGAGGAATGCTGAATGCATCAGGCCGAAAAACCACAATTATCCGTATTGTTTCTTATTATCACCAGTCTATTTGTAACCTGCCTATTGATCACCAACATCACTGCGGGAAGATTAATAGAATTTATGGGTATACCTCTGACCGCAGACCTGTTTCTTTTTCCGGTCACTTATATCTTTGGCGATGTGCTCACCGAAGTGTATGGATTTAAAAGAGCTCGTCTGACTATCTGGATGGGTTTTGGCGCCAACCTGCTGATGGCCCTGTTCTTCATCTTTATCATCCACCTGCCCTATCCCGATTTCTGGGAGTTCAATGATGCCTACAACACTGTGCTGGGCTTTACCCCGCGGCTGGTCATGGCATCCCTGTGTGCCTATTTCGTAGGTGAATTCTCCAACTCCGTGATTCTCTCCCGGATGAAAGTATGGACCCAAGGCCGCTGGCTCTGGACCCGGACCATTGGCTCCACTCTGGTGGGTCAGGGTTTGGATACCCTGGTTTTTATGACCATAGCCTTTGGCGGAACTTACGCCCTGCCCATCTTCATGACCATGGTTATGGGACAATATCTCTGGAAGGTAGGATATGAAGTAGCCGCCACTCCAGTAACTTATGCTTTTGTAGGATGGCTGAAGAAAAAAGAAGAGATGGATACCTTCGATTACGGAGTCAAATACCACCCCTTCAAGCTTTCTTGATCCGTAAATCGGCCTAAGCATAGACAGGAAACTAATGTAAAAAAATCGGCTCCTTGAAAAGACGTATGGAGTTAATGGGCTCATGGATCTGAACCCTCTTGTGCGGCTTGCGGTTAAAGTTGGCAGTTACTATTATAAGCTGATTTTTCAGAGTAGCCAGTTCCGGCTCCTCTGCTGGTTTGAACCAGTGTCTCAGCCATTTCATGGCTTGGCGGCTGCTGGCTGCATCCTGACGAGAAAGGTAAAGGCCGCTGTCCATATCCTGGTAAGCAACGAATCTGGCCGGAGCCAGAGCATCCACCTCCGGTGAGTAATACCAGTGCATAAAAGCAGAGAGTTTGCTCTGCAGTTCAGGACTGGCTGCTATACTGGAGTTGAATCGGGCTATGTTTTTTACCACCTGAGCATATGTTTCCACCAGCTGCATTATAACAAGTCTCCCCAGATTTTATCTAATCAGCTGACTGTTCTCCTCCAGGATCCAGCTGCGGTAATAGTGGGAAGATCGTTCAAACCCTATCCGCTTTTGCTTCAGCTGATATATAATATACCCTTCCAGGGCCGTAGCCTTCATTTTCCTAAAGCTTTCCACCCAGCCCAGGCTGAGCAGCATAAAATATTCACCCTTATAGTTTATTCTAATTTTGTTCTTTATGGGATAAGAAATTAAGACAGTTTCTCCGGCAAACAGGTTCTGGTTCATAAGTTTCACGATATACTTGACATAATTAGCACTTGGGGCATGTTTCCGATAGACAGCGTCAGCATAATGCATACCGCCGTTGGCCCGGTTAACTGATTCGCTGGTCTCCATCATAAAAAGCACCTCCGGATCAAGAATCTAACTCTCCCACTCAAATCATCAGATATAGTCCCCGGTGTCGGAACACTTATTACCCATATTATACCAAAACCTATATGTATTTCAGGTCGAAATCTGTGAGTTAAGTCTCGGGCGAGCAAGAAAATAGTCCCGCCCCAATCCTGGGCCAAAAGGGAATGTGAACAGATAGCCTCCTAAAGAACAGAAATAAAAATATCGACAGCCAAGCGGATTAATGTCTTAAAATAGGACATCCTGCCCAATAGGGGGGATTAGCCCGGAGACTTTCAACTCCAAGGGAGGCGTAAACAAGCAGGCCTCAGGGAAATTCCTGTCCCCAGGATCTTCGGGGCAGATGGTGGACGAACTGGTCTCAGCATTGATTATCCAAATAAAACTCATGAACATAGAGGAATATTGCATAATATACAAGAATATGTAAATGAGGCCAATGTTTGGGTGGTATTAAGGCGCTGCTCCGCAGTTTCCTTCGATACTTGAAATTTCCGAAGCGAGGTGATGCAATTTGACTGCAGCCGTTCCCTCACTGGCTAACTGCTATGTAATTTTATGGAGCTGTTTTAATTTTCTTATACTGGCCCTGCTGCTGGCGATTCCGATAGTGTGTATTGTACTGCTGTTAAAGATGAACCGCCGTATGGAGAAGATAGAGGCAGAAATGCAAAAGATGCTGAAGGATGATCAGATTTAGCTGCTTGCGTCAGGGATTAATGATTTTAGATTGATTGAGGGAGGTACACAAGTGATATCAGGACCGGTAGGAAATACAGCAGAATTCACAGTTGATCCCATGTTTTGGGTACTTATTATTCAACAGATTTTAATGCTTCTGTTGCCGGTGATGTTATTGGTAATGGTAATAAAGATTAATAACAAGCTGGACAGCCTGTTAAGATTAATGCAAGTAAGATTAAACCGGAATGAATACTAAGTTTAAGCTCCTAAGGAGTTTTTAACCTTTTAAGGAGTTTGGCCTGCAGGTTGACCGAGGCCAGTATGTCCTGGGGGGATAGGCCATAATCAGCGGCTGTTTCTATAACTTCCATCCATTCTTCTTTAGCATGGGTAGTCAGGTAATGGGTATAGGTTTGATATTCGGGCGCTTCAAGCCTTATAAGCGACACCATCTTTCCTATGATGGTAATACTATCGGTCTGTAAGAAGCTGTCCGGATGATCAGGATTGGCTGATTTTAATACCGGTTGTCCGGATTGGTTCAAGTAATACCGCAGAGAGATTTCTGTAAAAAATTCGGCAGTATCCTTTCTTACTGCAATTATTTGCCCGGTTTGGGGCTGGGGGGCTATTTTGCACAAGGCCAGGTCGCCTGCCATAATGCCTGCGCCAATCATGGCCTCATCGCTTACTTTCAGGATGAAGTCGGCCGAAAGATAATCCGGTACGTCCAGAAAGTCTTCAATATTTTCCTCAGCCAGCAGATTGCTTCCAGTGTGGACCGGACCCAGGAGCGGGATTCTGCCGGGCATTTTTATCAAATCAGTCTCTGATTCTATCAAATAAGTAACAGGTACACTGAAATACCTGGCCAGCAATATAATGGTTTCGATATTCATACTTACCCGGTTGGTTTCGTATTTGGATATGGCTGACTTTTTAACATTAAGAACCTGGCCCAACTGTTCTTGAGTTATATTCTTGTTTTCCCGCAGCCGCCTGAGACGTTCACCCATACTCTCCAATTTGCCCACCTCTTTTGTCATTATACATTTCCCAATGGGACACTAATTATTAATATCCGACTTAGATACGCCCCGCCCCCTGCTTATTGACAGTTTCTGAGCAAGATACTATAATATTAGTATTGTATGGAAATAGCTAGTATTATTGGAAAGTTAAGTAAAACATGAGGTCGTGATGATATCTCTAGAAGGAAGTGCGAAATGCCATCCCAAGATCCAGCTATTATTTTCTCCCGGGGAGATATTTATAGTCGGCAGATTGCTCTGACTTATGATTGCGGATCGGAGAGCAGTTATGCTGGAGAAATCCTGGATATTCTAAACAATCATGGGGTGCGGGCAACATTTTTTGTTACAGGAGAATGGGCAGAGAATAATGCCGAGATATCACGCAGGATCGTAAGTGAAGGTCATGAAATTGGCAGCCATTCCTATGACCATACGGATTTAACGCAATTAACCTGGGAGAATCTGATCAAGCAGATTATAAATGCGGATCTTTCAATATACCGGGTTACAGGTAAAGGTTCTCGCCCGCTGTTTCGCCTTCCCTTTGGCTCTTACAGCCCTCAGGTGCTGGATACGCTGGGAATCATGGGGTATAAATACTGTATTCACTGGAGCCTGGAAACTATGGACTACCGGCAGAAATCAGCTGCTCTTATTACTGACCGGGTCTTAAGCCAGGCCAGGAACGGAGACATTGCTCGTATGCATGTGGCCGGGAAGGGGACTGCGGAGGCTACTGATCTGGTGGCGGCTGAATTGAAACAGCAGGGCTATGAATTGGTAACGGTGGGAAATATGCTGGATGCACACCTAAGGGGCATCCAGAAATTATACCGGAATGTGCCCAACCGGCAGGGCTGAGTATTAACTGAGCTTAAGGGGCTGGAATAGCTTTAGGTAAGTCGCAGCAGGGCTTTGATCTTGTTTAGGGAAAGCCGGTAGGGAGGATATTTTTGTTTCAGGTCCAGGGCAGTGGAATTCTTGAAAACGCTCCTTCTATGGGAAAAGCAGAAAAACGAATCTTCTCCATGGTAGGCACCTTTGCCGCTTTCCCCTACTCCTCCGAAAGGCAGACCATGGGGAAGCAGGTGGCTTACCGTATCATTAAGGCACACCCCTCCCGAAGTGGTTTTCTGTAAAACCATCTCCTGTATTCTTTGATCCTGGCTGAAGAGATAAAGGGCCAGGGGGTGGGGGTGTTCGTTAATAATATCCAGGGCCTGGTTCAGGTCCTGGTATTCCAGGACCGGGAGCAGCGGTCCGAATATCTCTTCGCCCATTATTGGGTCATCCCAGCTGACTTTCTCCATAAGGGTGGGAGCGATATACAGTTTTTCCCGATCGGTCTGCCCCCCGTATAGAATATGTCCGCTATCCATTAATCTGCTCAGGCGATTAAAATGAATATGGTTTATGATACGGGCATAATCGGGACTTTCCTGGGGATTGACCCCATAGAAGCTGGTGATAGCCTGCTGCATTTCAGCCATGAGAGCGTCCTTGATCCGGGCATCTACCAGCAAGTAATCCGGGGCGACACAGGTCTGCCCGGCGTTGAGAAATTTCCCCCAGGTGATGCGCCGGGCACAGAGTTTAAGATTTACATCCGGTTCCACGATACAGGGGCTTTTTCCGCCCAGTTCCAGGATGGTAGGAGTCAGATGACGGGCGGCTGCTTCCATAATCGTCCTGCCCATCCTGCTACCGCCGGTAAAGAATATACAGTTGAACTTATGCTGCAGCAGAGCGGCTCCTTCTTCGGCTCCGCCTTCTATCAAGGTCACATATTCGGGCGAAAAAGCAGCTTCGATCAAGCGCCGGGACACAGCCGAGCAGGCCGGTGCATGTTCCGAAGGTTTTAGTATCACGCAATTGCCGGCTGCCAATGCTCCTATCAGGGGCCGAAACAACAGCTGAAAGGGATAATTCCAGGGAGCCATAACCAGCACTATCCCCAGCGGCTGAGGGATTACCCGGCTGGAACCACCTGCCAGGGCCAGAGGGGTGCGGACCTTTTGCGGCCGGGCCAGTCGGGGCAGATTTTTCTGCATAAATTTAATATCCCCGAGTATGGGGGCGATGTCGGTGCTATATCCCTCAAACAAGGGTTTGCCCAGATCATGGGCCAGTGCAGTCAGCATATCTTCCTCTGCTTCACATATGAGCTTTTCCAGTCTCCTCAAGGCTGCCTGGCGAAAACCCAGGTCCCTGGTCTTTCCGCTGCGGTAAAAGCTCTTTTGGCTTTCCAGGATTCCAGCCATGTTTTCCATTAGCTTCGGCCCCCATTTCCGTCTTGGTTGTCCGTCTTGCTATCGTCCTAGGGATAGTCTGTTTACTATTAATTATACTGGTAATTTTCAGGTTTGGAGCATAAAAACCCGGAGAGCGCAAACTGCTGCTCTCCGGGCTATGGGTGGGAGAGATCCTGTCAGGTTTCTGTTCAGCTAAACAGTATCTATCCTCTTGACAGGCGGATATAGGTGGAATGTTCTGCATTTCTGCTGTTAGCCGGGACATTGTAGGTATACCCGCAATCCCTTGCAGGCTAAATTCTAAACTGCATAATGAGACGGTTGAGCGTCTCCGCATTGACCGCCATTTGCCGGGCGGCGGTGTTGATATCCATGGCTCCATTGGCCGCTTGTTCACTGGATTTTGCTATTTCCTGAGAACTGGCTGCTGTCTGTTCAATAGTGGCGGCGGTATTGTTTATCGCCTGGTTGATTTCCTGAGCCGAGCCGGACACATCTTTAATGCTGCTGCTAACATTTTGTATTAAGGCTGCTATAAGGTCGGAGTCTTCCTTATATTGCGAACCTGTATCCACCATCTGTTCATAATCTTTTATTACTACGTCGTTAATGAAGGAGAGCAATTCATTGGAATGGGCGGTTAAATTCCCTATGGATACCTGGACCTGTTTGGTTAAGGACTGAATATTCAGCACCGCCTGAGAGGAATCTTCAGCCAGCTTTCTGACTTCCTCAGCTACCACAGCAAACCCCCGGCCCTGTTCTCCGGCTCTTGCTGCCTCTATTGCAGCGTTAAGGGCTAACAGGTTAGTCTGGTTGGCGATGCCGGCGATACTCTGAGCCAGACTGGAGATCTCATCTACTACCTTTGCTTCTTCTATCGCGGTAATAACTGCGTCCTTTATCCCACTGTATACTCCCGAGGCCTGATTGCGGGATTCCTGGGCTTGATGCTGAACATTAAGTGCCCGTTCTTCTATTTTCAGCGACTGCTGGTAACCCACTTTGGTCAGTTCTTCCACTTGTTCCAGGGCTGCTCCAATTTCTTGCCCGGAAGCATTTATCTCTTGCGCTGCTGCAGACACCTGCTGTATCCCTGACGCAATTTCTTCGGTGGATGAGGACACTTCTTCCATGTTGGCGCCTATGGTTTGAGAGGAAGCTGATAATTCTTCACTTTGGGAGGCTACATCTTTTGACTGGCCGGCTATTTCCTGAATCATCTTTCTTATTTTCAGGTTTATCTCATTAAATGCCCGGGACAAGTCACCTATCTCGTCTTTTTTTCCCAGGAAGGCGGGGGGAACATCAACACTGAAATCACCTGTTGCCATGGTTCCGGCATGCTCAGCTGCCAGGACAATAGGCCGAGAGATGGAGCGGCCGGTATAGAGAGCTAAGCCAAGACCCAAGATGAACACCAATATGGAAGCAATTAGGGAGGTATTCTTTAGTTCGGTTATACCAGCCATTATTTCGCTGCGGTCACATACAATAGCGGTTGACCACCTGCTGCCGCTGATGGGGGCAAATGCTATCTGGAAGGTTTTTTCATTGCCAGTATATTGCCCGAAGTGGTTTTCTCTATTTATCATCAATGTTTCAAGTTCAGCCAGGGGTTTCAAACTGTTGTCCTCCTGTGACTTTTCGATGGTATTATCCCGGTCGAGAACCAGGGAAAAATCCGGATGAGCAATTTTGGTTCCCTTCTCATCCAGCATATATGCATATCCGCTGCTGCCAAAGGTAATGTCATTGGTTATGGAGCTTAACACTGAAATGTCCAGGCAGGCTACCAGGACTCCGGTTATATTTCCGTGGTTCCGAATAGGACAACTAATGGGTATTAAGCTGGAGGAGTCAACTTTGGATACAATAGGGTCGTGCATGGAGCTTTCTCCGGACATAGCGGTTTTAAAATAATCCCTATCAATAATATCCAGCGTATCTCCATCAATGGTTTTCATCATACCATCCGGAGTAGCCGTTCCGATTAATTTGTATCCCAGACGTTGGTTCTCAGCCTGGAGAACAGCATATTGTTTATCCCAATCCATTGATTCTATTTCACTGCGGGCGGCAATGGATTCGAGTACATCCAATTGAGCTTTAACCCCCCGGGCTATAAGTTTGGCGGCATCCTCGGCTTTGCCGGGCAAGGTTTCTTCTATACTGTTTTGCATCATTCGGCTGGAACTATAATAGGAGATTCCCCCTAGTGCAGCACAGACAATTAAGACAATAATTCCGATGGAAAGCATCAAGCGTTGGTTAATACTATGCAATTTTTTCCCTCCCTTTTTCAAATAAAGTTAAATTAGGAATTATCTACAAGCAAATGCCTAATTGAAAAAATAAATAGTCCATAAATCCTCCTCCCATGGATAATTCAGTACTGCTAAAGGCATGCAAAAACAATGCCAACTTGTGAGGGGGGAAGATTAAATCCTGCATATTGCCGCATTTACGTATTCTGCTAACTTTGATACTATTCATTGGAATTGGTGAAGGGTGTGCAAAAAAATGCCAATTATACAAATTGTGTCTTACAAAAGTGTTAGTATTTGCGTGTGGGGTTGCTTCCCCATTTCTTAAGCCTGTAGGTTAGGGAACGGGTGGAGATATCGAGGTACCTGGCGGTCTTGCTAATATTTCCTTTATGCATTTCCAGTATTCGCAGAACTACCTCCTTATTTACCCTCTCAAGGGGTAATCTATCCTGGTCCAGCCCAAAG
Source organism: uncultured Syntrophomonas sp. (assembly GCA_964501655.1). Lineage (GTDB taxonomy): Bacteria > Bacillota > Syntrophomonadia > Syntrophomonadales > Syntrophomonadaceae > JAAYJK01. The sequence continues at coordinate 2,379 of CAZCTN010000039.1, read as the reverse complement.
GTGATTTGATCCGGGCTGTGAACAGGCACCGGGTTTTTGTTGTGATTATGAGGATCGCCGCGGATAAGATCCAGGTGTTTAACCTTTAAGACTCGGTCATTATAAAACAGGGTAACAGTGTCTATTGCACTGCGTAACTGCCGGATATTGCCGGGCCAGGTATAAGATTGAAGCAATTGCGCGGCTGAATCACTTATGCCGCTAAAGTTTTTGTTTCTCCGAAGGGAAAATTCCCGCAGGAAGGTTTGGGCCAGCGGGATGATATCGGCAGTTCTCTCCCGAAGTGGCGGTACTTTAAGATGAACCGTGTTTATCCGGTAGAATAAATCGCTGCGAAAACGCCGGTTGTCTATTAATTCCTGAATATTTCGGTTGGTGGCACATATTATCCGTACATCATGATGTATTTGCTTTAAACCACCGAGGCGGTAATATGCTTTTTCCTGCAACACTCTTAGCAGTTTGGCTTGCATTTTCACCGGGATCTCCGATATTTCGTCCAGGAATAGAGTGCCCCCTTCGGCTAAATCAAATTTTCCGTGTTTGCCGCCGCTCATGGCTCCGGTAAATGCTCCGGCATCGTATCCAAAAACTTCACTCTCAAACAGGGCATGGGTAAGGGTAGAACAGTTCAAGGCTATGAATGGCTGATCTTGATCTTTATTAGCAAAATGTATATAACGAGCGATCAATTCTTTGCCGGTTCCAGTCTCTCCTTCGATCAAAACGGGTATACTGCGGTCAGAATGTACGGCGGAAGCCAGGTCATAAATATGACGGATAGCGGGGGTATGGAGGAAGACTGGACCAATCTCTTCGATGTAAATGTGAGAATCCTTTACCGGGGCAAAACCCGTTATAGTCTTGGGCTTTTGTTCCTTAGTCAACTCACGGGCTGTATTGAGGGCGGGCCTGCCCTGCTCTTGTTCGAGCAGCCGTTGGATCACGGAATATAGCTCTGTCCAGTTGATGGGTTTCAGCAAAAAGTCATGGGCGCCTTTACGCAAAGCTTGAATTACGCATCTGCTGTCGGCGTGAGCGGTGTATATCACTATTGCCGGGATATTGCTGTGGGCAGAATGCTTGATCTGATCTATTAGATCAAGTCCGCTCAGGTCGGGTAAATTTAACGCGGTAAGTATCAAGTGAAAACAGCCTTGGTTAGATGCCTCCATAGCCTTTTTGCCAGTAGTTACAGCGGTAACTTCATAATTTAAATCACTTAGAAAATTCTTTATCTGAGAACGAGTGTGCTGTTCAGGGTCTACCAACAAGATATTCACTTTTAACCTCCAAGGAACATTATCACAGCTAAAAACCAGCACCTGGTGATGCTGAGGTATTATTATTGGTCTGCATTCAATAAAGCAGCAAATAAATGGGCCGGGATACAGTAATAAGATAATTGATCATGTCCGAACTGAATAGTAATATCCAGCATTAACCATTTCGTGCGGCTGAATATCTGATAGAGATAAATATACCTGATTTGTCTTTATATTACAATAAGAGAAAAAGATTGGGAAAAGATTAGCAAATGTTTAATGGTGAGGGCGGGATCGGATCTGCTGGTAGTTGGAAAGATTGACAAATGTTTGGTCGATCCCAAAAGCTGGTTAATTTATCCGAGTTGCCAGGACCTGCCCCGGCCAGGATTTATTCAGCAATAACCCAGGGGCGAAGGCTGTTATGCCTTCGCCCCGATAGTTACTGGACGTCGAATTCATCTGCCTGGGTTGTAATCAATTGGGCACTAATTTTCTCGACCAGTTCGCCTCCGGTTCCTGAGAAGATGTTTTTGGCGATAATGTTATCCATTGCTGCGGCTGCTTCGGCATCATTTATATCACTTCTTGCATCTGTGACCCGGATGACGTGTTTTTTGTTGAGTTCTGTGCCGAAAGTCATTTCCAGCACTTTTACTGTCTCGCTCAAAGATTAACCTCCTTAAGACGAGGTTTAGTCTGTACATCTAAACCACTTACTTTGTTTTATTGTTTCCTGATGAAAGAAAGGTGGTAATAAGGATATACTCTATGCTTCCAGTGTTTATGACTGTTATTCTTCTTCTATGGCCTGGGAGTTATTGCGTTGAACAGAAAGATTAGTCTTTTCCTGCAGGCCTAACAGACTTTGTGCTACTGAGAATACGTCCTCGTCGCTTGCTGTGGTTTTCAGGTATTTGTAGACCCGGTTCTTTTTCAACTGCTGCCCGCTGGCTCCTGTGCCATTGTCCATGACCAATACCAATTCGCTGGTTACCGGTATAGTTATTACTGCCACTGAACGGCCTCCTTCCTTGATTTGGAAGCCTTATGCAAGACTCCTGATCTATATTATGTAAAATTGTGGAATGTGTTCTAATATATGGTGAGAAAT
>CAZCTN010000038.1:0-22736 GCA_964501655.1 uncultured Syntrophomonas sp. | reverse complement strand
GACAGGCGGTTTCCAAATCTCCGGAACTGCGGCTTCGCCGCACCAGAATATTCATGGATACTAATATGCGGGCTGAACTATGCGTAGAGGCATTTGAGCGAGCTTGTAGAAGCGATTGTGCAGGTGGCATGGTTCTCCACAGTGATCGTGGCAGTCAATTCACTAGCCACGCAAAACCCAGTTAAAAACTGGGGCAAATTTTTTACGGGGACCGGTTTACTGAGGCAGACATAGCCTAATTAACAGGGGCTCTGCCCCTGACCCCGGAGTTTAACGCTTTTAGTCTGCCTTACCGGATGTAAAATAAAATAAGGACAGCATCGGCAGCTGCCCTCATCCGTATAAGCAGAACTTTATGTGGCGCTCAGGTCGGTCTCCACCGGAGCCCTATCCTCCACATGAAGAAGAGTATTTTCAGTATTACCAAATAAATGGTGGGTTATTCCATTTACACAGAAGGATTTACATTCCCATTAATAATTTTTATAATATGAATAAACCCTTTTAATTATTGTCAATGCCAAACCCCGTTTAGTAGGAAAACACAGGTCATCTAGCTTTCCTCATGCAATTCCAACTCTTGCATTTCCTTAATGATCTCGTTTAATGGATTGAACTTATCTGCATTCTCCCTAACCAACTATAATGCTCCCAGGCACTATACAATCGTTATTAATTAAAAGGTAACTAATTATCAGCGGCCGTTCGCTAATGCCGAGCGGCCGCTGATAAACGCATTACTGGCCGCCAGAAGGCGCAGAATACATCCTTTCCTGCTGCCGCTTTTTCTTCATGATGTACATACGTTTATTTACTTAATTTATATGCTGTCATCTCATAATTACTTATATTTCAGTATCAATAGGAATTGGTCTTTATACCCCATAATGTGTGTAAAGCATAGAAATAACTGTGTTTTGATTATCCTCTAACTCCTTCGGGGTCCATTGTGGATATTTATTTAAAACCCTTAATGAATTAGGGCAAGTATCAATATTTTTTTTGAAATAGTTTTCTTTCTTTGTTATGTAATCTTGCCTTCCCTGGGAAGTGTTCTTGCGGCGGGTAATTATCACTAGATTACCCAATTTATGAGTCATAGCAAGTCTTTGATCCTGGCTAAAATCCTTCATCCACATACTATTGTCTGCTGGGTTTTGCGGCAGTATATGTTCAATAGATATGGTTTCCAGATTCATTTTTTGGTCATGGTTCTGATAGAAATAATCAAGCTTAAGAAGAAGATAACGAGCGAAAGGCCGTGAATAAACTGAGCCTTCTACTATCCTCTTGAACCCATCACTATCAAAATTAAAACAATCTGATTTAAATAGCTTCTGATTGTCTCTAGTTTCGTCAATCTGTCTTATAATCCGATTCATTGCTTCTACCCTTTTAGTCGCTGTATCTTGAACTATCCAATCCGTTGAAAATTTGTTATCTAACTTGGTTAAAAAAACAAATATATCGTCAGGTCCATACTTATCGTAATACCTCAATAATGGAGCAACCCAATCTGTTGAAGGCAATCCGTTTTTCATAACCTGTATTAGATTGTGAAACTGAAAGTTGTTAGTAAATCTATCTTGTCCATTCATAATGTCATTATAGTGTTCCAAGTAGCGTTCAATTAACAAAAACGTATTTGCACCTTTGCTCAGCAGTGGTTTCTTAGGTTTTCCTGTCGATTGATCGGTTTCTTTCGGATGATATATCCGTTCTTCAAACTCTTTTAAAAGCGAAGCCCGCGCTTTTTCTTTTAGCAGTATCGTTCTAAGGTAATTCAAGAACCTTTCAAAATCCTCTCCTAGTTCACCTTCTGCATCTTCCCACATCTTAGCGTATTTTTCTTTTTCTTTGCTGCTACTCACGTTACCCAGGTTTATAGACTTAAGTATATCGCTGTTTCTAAGCGGAATACCTCTATTATTTAATATTGTAAATAGTCTGAATGCATCCTCCATGTCTTCAGTCGCAACATATATTAAAAGAACATAGTTTAGTATAAATAAGAGTAAATCTTCTGGTTGGTAATTTGGATTGTCTTCAAAGTATTTTTTTATTTCTAGGACTGCATTAGCCATATTTTCGACGGACACATCATGTTTATCACTTAATTTGTCAATTTCCTTTTCAATGTCCTTTAAACCACTCTCAGAATTAATATATTTTTCAATAAACTCCTGTGCTTGCTTTCTGATAGAGAAAACAATGCGTGTTCGTTCCGGGATCCTTTGATATTTATTGGCTTTCTGAAAAATTAACTGTTGACAGTTACTCTTTGCATCCGGATCAGTACTAAGACTCCTAATAACCGAAAAGATTAACAGTAAAGTAGTTAAACGCTGTTGCCCATCCAGCAAATCCTTTTCTTCAAACGGCTGACCCTCAGTAGGATTAGCAGGCTTAGTTTGAAATACTAATGAACCCAGAAAATACTCCGAGTCGGGTTTATTTTGCATAGCATAACTCAAATCATCAAGAAGATCATTGATTTGATCTCTGCCCCATAAATAAGGCCGCTGGTATTCAGGTATCCTAAACCACATGTTTTCAAAAAGGTTCTTAACAAGTATTTTGTCTGTTTTTATTTCTGACATACCAATATCCTCCCTTCTCGCACTAAATAATTCTTACTTCCCCGCATCATCCACTTTAAACACATCCACCTTGGTTTCCAAACACTTGCGCAAAGATAAATCGTTAGCTCCTATCTCGAACCAACCCTGCGGTTTTTGATAAAAATCCAGGCCGCGTCCTATTTTAATAATCCAGCCGTTATCGAGTCGGATCTCACGATCATGCAGCTTTGCTCTTATTTTGATATCCAAAACTACATCGATCTCTAATAAGCTCTGTTTGACCTCATCCAGCCGTTCTTTCACGTCATTAATATTGGTTCTGTCGTCATAGCTGGTGATCAGATTAATTTGTTGTATATTGGAAAGCTTAACGATAGCCTCACAGAAGCGTACGAAATTCTGAATTTGGTGGTTAATCCGGATATATGGGTCTTCCACAGTGATAGTTTTGGCGCCTTGTAAATATGGCCCGATTATTGACTCATAACTATAACCGGTATCTCCATAAAGAATGGTATAATGTTGTTCCTTTAGTTCATTGTCAGGAGCTTGGGATAATTCTACTGCGATTTCTGTATTGGGAGACGCTTCTTCAGGTGTCTTTTCCTTAACGACCGCTTTTGCATTCTGCTTCTTCTTTTCGGATGTCGGCAGGGTTGTCCCTTCCAGTTCTTTACGAACAGGGCGCTGAGTAGCCGGCGCGTTTTTAGATTCCGGACAAAATACGACTATTTCCTGCCCTTCATGATCAAAAAATGAAAGGTTAATCCGGGCAAACTCTTCATCCGGTTTGCGTTTGTTCATCTGCTCTTTGACCCGGCGGCGCCCTTCTACGGCATAGGCCACATATTCATCAAATTCTCGAGTACTAGGCTTTCCCATGGGATGCAGTATTTTCAGAAATGCGCAGACGGTCTTCTTGATGCCTTTTTCGTCGCGGCCCTCCACTGAACTCCCTAACTTTATACGCTTATTGACTTCTTCATAACGGTTAGAATGCTTTAGCTGGTAATGAAAGGCTTCCGCTAGGTAATCAGTGATAAACCCATAATTCTCGGTTAAGAACTCACTGCTGTTTTTAGGCATCTCCCACCCCGGCAAGTAACAGGTAAAACGATCTAATATAGCCAGGTCAAATTCCTTGGGAAGGGGCATAAACAAATCATAATCGGTTGAATAAACCAGTTGTTCAATGGAATGATCAATATTACCAACAAAAGCCATGCTGGCATCGGCTATAACTTCCACCCCGCGGGAGAATCTTCCATTGGCCATATAATCCTTCATAATTTGAATAGTATCGGCATCCTTTATCTTAATACCTGCTACCTCATCAAATGCTACCGTATCCCAGAATCCAACCAGTCCTACCTTACCCCGGGCATTATTATAAAACAAGGTGGCTTTGGTGGCCTGCCCTCCGCTGATCAATGTTGCGTAGGGAGAAAATTCACTAAAAAAGTATGATTTACCTGTACCGCGCGGTCCTAACTCGATAAAATTGAAGTTGGCTTCAACCAGAGGAGCCAGGCGCGCTATATAGTGAAATTTCATCCGCTTGCTCAGTTTAGCCGGCTCCAGTCCTACCGAACGCAATATAGCATCCAACCATTCATCCCGGGTGAATTCCTGCCGGCCTACTCCATAACGCTCAAAATCAAAACGGCTGAGCTGTATAGGCATCAAATCTTCTATTAGAAATGCATAATTATCCTGGTCCAGGTCATTGTAGGCAATGTTTACCTCGGCCCAGATGCCTCCTTCCAGCAGACGGTCATTGTCCCGGTAGAAACGCTCGCTGATGGCAATTCTCTTGGAGTTGAAGTTTTCTAACTCAGCCCAGTGTCTTTTCTCTTTTTCCACGTAGCGCACATGCACCTTGTCAATTAAACGGTGTTTCCCTTTGGTAGCAACTTTTGATTGAGCTGCATTAGCCTCATCTGGCCGCACATAATTGTCCTGCAGGGTGGCCAGAACAGCTTCCATGCCGGCCTGAATCTCCGCCGGATTGTCACTGGCACAATAGCGGGCCAGCAGGAATTCCAACACAAATGTGGGTACATTGGTACCTTTCTTAATACGGTGCAGAAGATCCTTACGTACCACCCGCCCTTCGAATATTGTGTTTAGTTTAATATCTAATTTATCCATATCTTTACACCACGTAGTCAGTTTCTAAATCGACTTTGCAATAAGCAGTCAAGGTGGTTGGATTTAAAGCCTTGACTGTAAACTTCCCTTCATATTCAGCATGCATCTTCATTGTAACCTGCACCCTTTCTCCTGCCTGCAGAGTAATAGTTCCGGTGGCCGGGTTAACTCTTCCCGCGCTCCTGGCCTCTCCTACAACATTACCCTTGGCATCGTGAACTTCTAGCAATATCTCCAAATCACTATCCTGACCGAATAATCCCAACCCCTGCAGGCTGACATCTAAAACCGGCAGCCGGGTAGTAATCTTTTTGGCCCCATTCTTATAGGAAAGCAGCAGGGTAGGAGTCCGGTTATCCGCCGGTTCTTCTTCCAAACGCAACACAATAACCGGTACAATAAGTTCCTGTAGGGATACCCCGCCATGGAAATATACCATACCAGAGCGATATGGAACCAAGCCCCGCGGCCCTGCTAAATGAGGTATGTCACCTCGGATACCAGCCATCTGTGCCGGCATCATAAAGTTAGAAAGGTCTCCGGTTCCCTGTCCCAATAGCAAGCGCTGATGTTCATTAACCCAATCACCGGGCGGTTTACTGCATACGCCTCCCGCTTGACCTTCCAGATTAAAAACAAAACCGTGATCGGTAGCAATAATAAGCTCATTAAATCCTCGGGCCTGCAAACGGTGAATTGCCACTCGGATACGTTTTAGCATATCTTGGATCAAACTGGGTGCCAACTCCGGATTGTTTTCGAATTGAATGTCAATTTCGGTACTGCGCAAAACTAAAAGATCAACATCTTCACTGATCTTTTTTTTATAATTCAGAAACTCATTTAAGGTTATTTCCGCAAATCTCTGGCCATATCGCTTGTGCAGTACATCCATCCTCTGGCTGACATTACTCACCGGTGTATCACCCAGGTAGGGAATAATTTCTCCCTCTTTGCTCCGCTTTATATTAAGGTTATCTCCCGCCCCGGGCAACAGGCTGGCCATACCCACTCTGGTGGTACTCGGTAATTGGGCCAGGGCAGCATATATCTCAACCCTTCCATCTTCTTTTAATTGTTTTTCCAGTTCTAACCCCAGTTCATAACGCAGGGCATCAACCATAATAAATGCCGTTCGCTGTCCCTTCTCCTTTAACCTGGGTTCAATAAAACGTTCAAATACATCTGTATTACTTATCTTGCCTGCCACTGGCCAGCCTGACTTTTCAAAATGCCTAATAAATAAATCATGTACCTGTTCACTGAAACGATGATAATGTGTACGACCTATATCAATCAATTCATTCAAGGTAGCCCTAGTTTCCAGGTAATCGCCCGCGGCCTGTTCGAATTCGCGGTGTAAACGGTCACACTGGCGCAGGCTCTTTACATAAAAATCAATCAATGAGGCCAGGCTCTTGCTATGATCGGGAAGCAGCCGCTGGTAATCGGCACAGGCCTCAACCAAGTCAAGTACTGCTTTGACCAATCCCCATTGCACCTGACTTTCACCGATACTGCTCCAAACCGAAGTTTCACGCCCTCGCAAGATCTCACGGACGATATCAGTATCGTTCTCTACCATGCACTTAACCGCTCGTGCAAGAAACCACCGTTCTTCGAAGGGAAAGGTATCTCTTCTTCCCATATCTTTCAGTCCCGAGCAATGAAGGACCAAACCCAAGTCCTGTTCAATCTTCTCAGCTCGAGAAATATATATATTCTGGCTTCTCCGGTCACTGCGCAATGTATCACAGAGGTAATCCACCAGAGACCTGGCTTCGATTGGTGCCCGGGGTACCTGGCTAAGACTATCCGGTACTTCCTCCGGAAGATCGAAGACAAATTCACTGAATAAGGTAAAACGCCATAATTCATCGGCAATAAAAGACCAGCTTTTTCCTTTGGTTATCAACTTCATCCCCAGGCTTACCCGCAATAATTCTTTAGCTTCGGAGACCCAACCTTCCTGTCCTTTAAGCGCAGTTTGCTGATTAGAAGAAGGGCATAAAAGGGCCAGCAATATATCCCGGGCTGATTCAACTTTCAGCAGGGCTTGCAGGGTAGGCCAACCTAACCCGCCGCCTATAGCATCGATTACAGCAAAGGGTGGGCTAGGGTTTTCAGCAAAAACCTGGCGTATTTCGGCAACACAATCAGGCTTAAATCTAAGACAGATACTCAGGTAATCATCCCCATCACCATCTGGGAATACTGCTCCACATGCGCCATAAATGGCAAAGGGGTCTTGCTGCTTCTCTTCTTCACTGATAGGCCTGCGGGCTGGGACATAGACTATCATTCCCTTCAAACGGGCTGAAGCCAGCTCACGCAGAGCAGTTATAGCCAACTCCCGGCTAAGAATGCTGCTTTCGCTTGCATCTATTACCCGTATCTCCTCGCTATCCAGCTCCAGGCAAAGATCTCGATAGCATCTCTGGGGATCATACACCGTAAGTATTTCTTTCCTATTAAGCCGCGGCATTAATATTTCTTGTTTAATAAATTCTCCAATCGAGTTCATGCCTCGCACTCCCGTTATATATTTTTCTTGCCTCGACGGCCCTTTTTCTTAGCCCGGGCAGGAGGCTCCACATATAGTTCCTCCAGGTCATGGGCAATAGCCAGTGACTTGTCATTTCTGCATTTTTCCTTTACCCGCTCCGGCCATATACTATAGGCTAAATGAGCCCAATCATAGTCTCCCTTCTCCAGCTTCTCCCAGGTTTCTTTCAATTTCTTGCGCCAATTGGGCAGACGGAACAGCTTCCAGAGCGGCGCAGCGGTAATCTGTACTCCATCATTTAGATTTGGTTTCCAAAAAGCGGCCACCCATAACAGCTCATCCCTGAATTCCCGTAACTCCAGTTCCAGGTTTCCCAGTTCCTCCAGTTTCTCCTCTTCCTGGCGGCTGCGCCCGCTCTTCTGGCGCAGCTGCCGGGTTGATTCACCCACCTGCTTCAACTTGGGTTCGACATAGTCATTTACGCACCTGTACAAGGTTTGATCACTGAGACGCTGGTAGTATAGCCAGATAGTGTAGGAACCAGAGGTAGTTGACAAAGGCCAGTAAATCGGAGCCTGGCGGCGGCTTTTAGAGTAGCGCTTCAAATGTTCGGCAAAGAAGTTACCCGGCTTGCGGAAATAATCCCTTAAAGAGACAACTCCCAATATTTCACAAGCCTCCAGTTCGATGTCCCCGGCTTTATCCTTCCATATTACCTCAATGGCTTCCCGGACCCGGGCTACGATATCATCCGCTTGTCCTTCATCATCAAGCAGGATACCACTCCAAGTGATCTGCAAAGGGTAATAATCCGGCACATCCTGAGGACTAGCAGGCAAACCCTCTTCATTTTGCAGCATGCCCGGAGGACAGACAGGGAGAGGGGCAAAAGGATCGGGGAGTTCAGGAGGTTCCTTTTCTCCTGTGGTGTAACGGATGTCCCAACGGCCAAAAATGCAACCAAATAAGTATCCAATAATGGTATGGGAATACCATCGGTTTTCAACTACTCCATTAGGGGTTGTAATTAATTCACTTATCGGTTGAAGCTCGGCTCTGCCCTTAGATATTTGGGTTATTTCAACTTTTTCTTTCTCAGTAATATTCAACAAAGCATATACCGAACTTTCTATTTGATTATCTTGATAATGTATTTCGTTCTTTTGATTAGCATATACATTAGCAAAGTCCTTTAATGAAGCTTTAAATAATACAAATTTTCCTAAAAGTCGCGGAGAAATAAACAAGGGAGTGGTCTCTAAACAGGTACGAATCCCCTGCAATGTATTAAATAGGCTTTTTGTCTTTTCACCAATCTCTTGTGCTTGACTACAATATAATGGCATTGGTAGCTTATTTACATAACCTACTCCTTTATGTTGTCCACAGAAATAATTCAAAGCTATTTGTACAGCTCGAGAATTAAGATAACCTAATAGGAACCATGTTTCCAATTCATCTTTAAAAGGTCCACCAAACCCTTCATTAGTAAGCACGTGTCCCTCAGGGAGTATTTGAACATCCAAATAATCGCCTCGCTTGCCATAACACAAACCTGATTTCCTATTTTTGTCTGGATTTCTTATTATCGTTGATGAGTGGTTTTCGACTCCTCCTGCATATTCTTCCCACAGCACTGCTTCGTGCGAGGAAACGTGATAAGGTGAATACTCTGATCCGTTCCACATGGGTCTCCATTTAGATGCATAAGAAAGTTCCCATCTAAGTCTTTTGAACACGTCGCTTTTTATCGTATGCCCATTATAAAATTGTCCTATCTTAGTTATTATTGGATAGTTTTTGAGGGCGCTCTTTAAATATGTTGGTAAGTTAAAATTAATTACAGAAAAGGGCATATTACTGAATACCTTTAAGCCCATCCAAAATGGATACTTTATTCCCTCTAGCAGTGACTTCTCCTTATCAATTTCGTTTAAAAGTTCGGTTCCGCATACATGCTTATTATTGGATGAAAGTATTAGAAGAGATACTTCAACATTAGCATCTAAAACGTTCCATCCTAAATCAACAACACTGCGTAACATACAATTGTCAAGCAGAGCAGATTTTCTGAAATTTTCATAGCTATTACGCATCAATATGCTGCGATCAATTACCACTCCAATAAATCCATTAGTATATAGTCCTGCTTGGTTAATAAAGGAACATATTATATTCTTTGAGTCGGAATAATATTTATTAAAATAGTCTTGACACTTAATGCCTATTTCCCCAAACGGCGGATTCATTAATACCACATCATATTTCTTCCTGAATAAATCAATAAAAGCAAACCCCCGGGCGGCATCCTGGGCAAAAAGTCTTTTTTGAACAGCCTCGGTGCCTTCTGCCTCTTCGGCATATTTCCTTAAAGCCTCCAGCAGTTTCTCTTCAGCGTAGTTCCAAAACCTGGTCTTGTCCACTAAGTCAGTAAAATCGAAGATACTCCCCTGACGAGGCGGGAGCATGTCGGGGAATAATGTCTGGCTCTCTTCCTGGCGAAGCTGTAGTTCCTTTTGAAACTCCTCCCGGGCCAGGTTGAGGGCTTCTTCAATCTCTTCTTCTATCTTTAGGAGAGAACCAGCCTCTCCAGCCAGCTGCATCTTTTCAAAGATAATTTTCACCAACTGTCCCAGGACTTTAGGTTTCAATTTGCTGGCAAACTCCTCCAGCATGGTTTTTTCTCCTGGCATGGGCTCAGCACAAACTACGTTGGATTTTCGGATCCGGGGTCTTTGCTGGGCTTTGATGCCTTGATCGAGCCAGCTTCGCTGGGCTCGCAACCATAGAGATAGGCCGGCTATTTGCACCGCCCGGGGATCGATATCCACCCCGTGAATATTGTATTCTATTATTAAACGGGGCACATACCGCATAAATTCTTCTCTACTTGCGTAGCTTTGCTGCAGGGGCTGCAGATTCTCACTGCGCTCAAATACCTGAGGCCCTAGCTGTGTTTCCAGCTCCCAGGCTTCCTGGTAAATTCTTTCATAAATATCAAAGGCATATAGTCCGAAATGCATGGAACCACAGGCCGGGTCCAACATCAATATATCCCGGGGGTCTTTTAAAGGTCGGTGGGGTATATAAACTGGCTGCTGCAGTAGCTCTTCCTGGCTCAAATCATCGGTGGAATTTTCCTGTTCAGGAGCTTCCTCTCCTGAGGCCAGGAAGATTTCCTGAGGCCTGCGAACCAGATAGGAACAGCTATGCTTAAGCCGGGTCTCTCCCCGGGTCATCTCATACCACAGTCTTCCCAGGGTATTATCAGTTAGGAATTCCACCACGTACCGGGGAGTAAAGAACTGGTTACGCACAGCCAGTTCCCTGCTATTACGCGGAGCTTGAGATTCAGCTCTCATCTGCCGTCTTTCATCCTGGGTATTAAAATACTGGTATATCCAACCAATAGTTTCATCCTCAACCCACAAGGGGATTAAATCTGCTTCATTCATTAAAGCCAAGAGTTGTAATAATGCCCCTTCACCGGGGAATAGCTGCCCCTGTGGACTGAAGCGATCAAATAGTACCGGCAGGTCCAGGGCCAATTCATCAAACAAACTGAAGAGGTAGATCCGGTAAGCATCTCCGGTTTCTCCCATAGCCGTACCGCTCAAGTGAGCATAGAGCTGAAAACCTTTGGAGTTATAGGTCCTGGCCAGCGATTCAATGATTATTTCTCTTGCTTCAGCCATGCGTAGAGCGCACAGCCGGTTTAAGACCGTAAAAGCTTGTTCTCTTATCATTCGTTCCAGGCAGTCCCTTTGTCCGGCAGAAGGACTGGAAGCCAAATAGTGCGCCAGGGTGTCCCTTAGCATGCTGGCAATCTCTAACTCTCGGTCATCCAAGTGAAGCAGTCTTTCCATTTCGCTGACTTCCCCGGAAACGGGATCCATACCATATTTCTGCTGAAACTGGCGGGTAAATTCTCCACTCAGCAGATTTCGGGCATCATTTACGAATCTTTGCAAACGATTGCGGGTATTTTGGTCATAAGCCATATTCTCAATCCTCAATGTTTAATGTTACTTCAATTTCACTATAGAGGGCGATCTGGGTTTTTAAGTCCTGTAGCCGCTTTATCAGCGTATCCAGGTCATCGGGGCTGTTTAAAGCCCGGGGGAATTTGAAATCTGTTTGTATCTTTCTCTTGCCCTCAATAACAACAATTTCTTTTTGTTCTTCCAGGCGCTTGCGCTGCCTCTCCCGGCCTTCCTTAACTATAGAGTCCTTCATTTCCCGCACCCGGGAATGAATCACAAATTCCTGGTTTATTAACTCCTTGAGACCGTACAAATCAGCTGAAGCTTCTTTTTGCAGGCTATCAACCCTGGTTAGCATATCGTACTGTTCTTCCTGAGTAAACTCTTGCCAGGCAGGTAATTCAGTAAGTTCACGGGTGGCTGATTTGATTGAGTTCTGCTGAATATCAGCCATTTTCAAGGCAGCTTCTCGGCTAGCGGCCTTTAAAGATGTCAACAGAGTATTTAAATCTGCAGCATGCTGGTAAAAATCCTCTTGTTCCAGGCGCTGGGACAGGTTATCGAACTCCTCAGCCAAGTCTTTGCGCAGCTGTCCGGGTACACCCGAATCAGGCAGGGCCAGGATTTCATTACGATGCCTCACCAGCTCCCTAATGGTTGTTTCCAGACCCTGTTCTAAAGCCTGGGCCAGGTCTGCCGCCCACTTCAGCGCCTCAAACAGAGATGATTCTTCCCCACCCAGGCGCTGTGGAGCATCGGAAGCATCTGTATATAAGAGATCCCCAATCTCCCGGCTCATTGATTGCAGCCGTTCGGTCCCGGTTAAACCCAGCGATGCTAACTTGCCTTCCAGAGGGGCATAGCGAGCCTGAAACTGGGGCAGTCGCTTGGCTGCCATTTTACTGATCTCATCTTCCAACGGCAGCACCTGTTCACCTAAAAGCTCTGTTAAACGTGTTGCCGCACGGGCCAGAACCTCCATAGGAGGTCTTTCTTCTCTCAATGCCACACCTATATTTTTAAATGCATTATTGTTCTTGAGGGCTTCAATAGCGTGTTGCCCGTTGACTTTTATTTCTCTCCCGGATACCTTTAGCTTGATCTCACCTGCTACTAATAAAGCGGCTACCAGGTAACGCAAGGTATCCTGTGACCATCCGTAGGGAGTTCCACTGAAGCGTTCCAACAGGCGCTTACCTTCCACATTCCCGGATCGGTCTATATAGTCACGAATACTGATAAGTGCTTTATGATCAGTTTTTATAGACGGATTTCCTGCTTTAAGCTCTACGAGGCCTAACGGATCAATTTTGCTGGTAATCGCAGTAAGGTTTCCTGCCCGCAGGAAATGTTCCGCCAGTGCAGTATCCACCCGTACCGGTGCCTCGGCGTAATGATCAAAAACCTGGGCGGCGGCTTCTGACAGGTGTTTTTTGCTGGATTCCAGCAGATCCTGATCCAGACTTTCTACCGCTGTGGTTTGGCCCCTGAATATAAATGAACCACTACCCAGACTGCGTTTTAAAACCTGCTTTAATTCTTCAATTAAGCGGGCAGCTCTATCCGTCTGGGCTGAACAATATTTTTTAACATCCTGATCCGGATCATTGATATATTTTCTGCAGATTTCCTGGCAGCGAAAGATTTCTTCGGTTTTGGCTGATATCTCAGGTACTAAGCGTCCCAGGTGATAAATGACATCCCTGGAAGAGTTGGCTCTTGATTCATCTATTAACCGGCTGCGTGCAGTATCGTAATCAGCCGGCTCTACCATTTCTACCACCGTCTGGATAGCTTCCCGGTCACCAGCCAGATTAATTATTCTTCCTGAGCTCTGGACTTTTAGTCCTGTGCTTACTACCAGGCTTCCATTCAGCCGGGCAGAGGGAAGGGGACTGTACATTTCTCGCAAAGCCTCATTTTGAATCTTTCTTAAATCGACTGATCGTAAGGCCAGATGGCTTCTTTCCTGTTCGATGTCGTTCAGCTTTTCACTGAAAAAGCATAAATTGCCATCCTGTTCACCAAAAGGTACCCTGGTTTCGTTCAAGAGTTCAGTGACCGCTTTCTCAATTTCTTCTCGTTTTGATGGGGCATTTACTTCAGGATGCAATAAGCTGGCTATATTAGGAACACTTACCGGCATGTTGCCCAGGATCTGCAACACCGCTACTGTCTTGGCTATATCCAGGTGAATCTTGGATCCCGGAAAAATAATAGCTACTTTCCCCAATGCATGGTGAATGGATTGAAAAGCCCTGCGAATATCCTTTTCCAGGGCATCATACAAGGTAACTGTATTAACCAGCCAACCAACTTTTTGTTCAGCTGCCGGTGGATTCCCATCGCCGGTCTCTATTAATATGTCTTGAACCACCTTAATGGCAGAACGTAAACCAATGCCCCCGGTAGACTTGGCCAGGGCACCCAGTAAATGCAGTAATATGTCAAAATGGGAAGGCAGAAACGGATAGAGGTTTATAAAAGTTTCCCGAGAAAAATCAGAGTCATAATATTTGGCATCCTGCAAGCGGGTGTTGAACCTCAAACTCTGCCCATGCTGCTCAAAAAGGGCACCAAGTACAGCTTCTCCTTCAGGAGATTTACCTAAGAGACGCCTATAACATATTTCTCTAATATCACTGGACTCCAAATCCATCTGGATAGGGAAACGGTCTTTTAGCTTGTATAATTCAGGTGAGTTAAGAGCTGCACGGGGATCATCCTCGGTAAGAGTCTGCTGGGCGGTCCCGATAATCCACACCTTGCCATCCCCAATATTTTTCAAATTTTTAGCCAGGCCGTCTAAATTAAGGATTAATGATGGTTTCGATCCGATATATTGTCCAACCTCGTCAATTACAAAGATGATATATTCCTTGCCCGAGGCTTGTCTAACAATATCTATCATTTCCTGAACCCGTTCGTTCTCAAAAGTAATGAATTCACTGGTTTCAGTAGAAAAGGCATGGGAGGTTTTAAATAATTCAGGATACATCCTATGAGCAATATCCGGTATTATGCTATCCACTACCAGCGGGTCATTTCGAACCACTGACCACTCGACTCCCAGTTGTTCAATTACGATATCATTGAACTCTTCATATCTGTCATCTTGCTGCATCTTTCTTTCCAATGCTGCAACTTTAATGTTGCGAGAATAACCCGCCCACTGTAAAACCTTAAAATATAGAACGGTAGATACATCTTCCATGGTTGCTCCGGCTAACATTTCACTGGCTAGATCCAAAAATACTACCGCTGCCGGAAATCTTTTGGCCACCGTACTCAACAAAGCCCGGGTCTGAGGTTTACGTAAGCGATCTTGCAGGTATTGAATAAAGGGGATTCCATCTATGTTTGCTTTTTGATCCAATGCCATACCCAGGTACTTGGTAAATGAACTCTTACCTGATCCATAGAATCCAGATACCCATACCCCCACCTCATTCTGTCCCCCAGATTCCATGGCCAACTGCATTTTACCCAGCAGTTTCTCAAACTGTTCTTCAATATTATCAGTCACAATATATTCAGAAATCTCTGCCTTTAACCGTTTTTCCTGCAGTGCATTGTATGAAATAACCTTTTCTATGCTACGGTAGATGTCTTTATTTTTATCAAAAAGGTTCGTGATTTTATCCATTATGCTCACCTCGATAATTCCAATATCTAACCACCCACATGGACCGAGCGGTAGTTGCCGTCTTCAGAGTAAAAGCCAAGAAATTTCAGCTGTGTTTTGCCGGTTCGCTGGCCAGGATAAAGAAAAACCGTAGGGCTGCTGAATTTCCCATGCAGCTGGTTCTCGATAGCTCCAATGCGTAAATAGGGATGAAGTGCTTCCAAATCAGTTACTAACAAGATCCCCTTATGCTTAGACTCCAGTTTTTCCAGACATTCTTCCAGACGCATCTGTAAAGAACCATTGTTCAGCGCGTTGGCTAAAGAATCACTGGTCCTTTTCCAATCCAGTGGAGCCCTTTTATCACCTTCCAACCATATTTTACGCAGTGGGCTGTTGGTCAATATTTCCTCAATATTCCGGGCAATGGAGAAGGTTTCAACCTGCCAGCCCTCATTGCGCAGCCGTGCTATCCATGCCGGCATCTGCCGTTTAACTTCTAATATTTGCTGGGGATCAAAAATAAGATAATAGACCGGCTCAAAACTAGCCGGACCTAACTCTCGACCCTGCCGGATACGTTCCATCAGTTCGTTAAAATTATCCTTGAGAGATGACATGGATCAGCTCCTCCCAATCTTTATATTTCCAACTAATACGGGTAAGATCACCTGCAGATTGGACGATAAAATACCCGCGCAGCGACAGCTGTTTCAGAACCTCTATTACATCGCTGGTCTCCATTCCGAACAGAGCCCAGTCACGGTGCGAGATGACTGCATTGTCTCCCAGACCTGCAAAATGAAGGTCATAGGCCAGAAATAAGGCTGCTCTTGGTTCCAGGCGAAAAGGCAGTATTCTCCTTCTACGTCGTTTACCTGATTCCAGCAGGCCAAAATCAGCACAGCAACCAGTCACATAACCAGCCACATTTTGGATAGTCTTAGGTGACCATTTGTTAACCGTTCTACCCTGCTCGATAGCACGCAGCACAAATTCCCGTGCATCATCATTATTAATACTGTTTAATCCTCCCATATAGCGAGGCCAATATTCTTCGGTAATAAAGTCATTCATAACTGCATGGACCCGACAAGTATATATAAAAAGCAGTTGAGTAAATTCCCGATAGGTTAATAGCGGTAGCATTTGCTTCAAAATACCGGCCGGATAATTACCATCGGTCAGATAACGTGCAAAAAATAATTCCTTAATGATATTATTTAAGCGTCGAGCCGAGATATTCGGCATACTGCCGCTGTTTAAAGCAGCGTTGTACAGGTCGACTGACTTCATACCGGGCTGCCAAATTTCCAGCAATATACGGGTTTCATCAATTGCGCCGAGCCCTACTCCCAGGCTAGTGGTATAGGGCTTTAAGCTACTCATCGTCCCCCCGAAAAATATGGGTATACTGGACTCTGGGATGCAAATGCCTGCTGATAATAATTTGCCACTGCCCGCCAACTGTCTTTCTTGTTTAGATCTGACCGGCTGCCAACCCTTACCGGACCAACATCATTCCTATCCTTATGGTTGCTGAAGGAAGCTAATGCCTCCTGCGCATCAGTTATAATGCTAAGATCTTTAAAATACTGCTCTGGGTCCTCACTATCACTTATCAGTTGATGCAGTTCCCGTTCCATAACGCTAGGAAGCCGAAAAAGATGAAACACTCCTGCGCCTATTCCGATACGCTCATCATGAATCCTGCACGCGGCTTCCTTCACCCCGTGATATTGGACAAGTGTAGTCGTTTTAGAGAATATCGGTGCAAGAAACATGGTACTGCCTGGTGCAAAGAAAGAGCTATTCCACCAGGCCGGTTGAAGCTGTTCCCCCAAATATCCGACTATGAATCTTAAGCGGATTAGATCTGCAGTAATTGATTTTTTCATTCTCTTATGCCGCCTCTTGTATTTTTTTGTTGTAATACCTTAATATTTCTGGTTAATATGTCATAATCCTGCCATAGTTATCCAAATATTAAAATTACTCTATTAAAAGCTCTGTGAATACATCAATTTATATATACTACAGTCTTTTTGCCGTCACTCTGCACTACGGCAAATTTATCCGGGTACAGATCCGGGTCATGTAGTATATATAACAAATAGCGAGCCCTGGAGCCCACCGGCCATTCCTTGATCTTGCTTTTTCCTGCCATACAGCTTTTATGCAACACATGAGGAGATAAGATAGTGATACCTTTTAACTGCACCCCCTGGCTGACCAGCCGGCCGATTTCCTTTTCTAACACCCTATTTTGTTCTTCTTCCCGGTAGGGTATGGATACTACCGGAAGCCCCTGGTTGTTGAGGCAAACCCTAGGAGATAAGCCTGCATCCAATCATTGATTGTCTGAGTATTACGCAGGTTGCGGGTCAATCGATGCCGGGAGATCTCAATTCCGGGTTTTTTTCTATTTCATCACAAAATATGGTCTGAGCCGGATCAGCAAAAATATATAGTTCATCTCCCGGTTTCAGCATGGCACCTATACAGACAAATCAGTCCTCCATAAAATCCTGGACTTCGTCAAGTTGCGGTGAAACGGCCAAGGAGTCACTCTCACCTTTTACCGCAGGGTAAATTTAAAAGGATAACCGTACAAGGTATTAACACAAGAATTTTAAGTATTACCAAATACAACCCGATGATAGCACTAGGGGAAATATGTTGCAGTGTAGTTTCTCATTAATGCATTGGACAGGCTCATTGCTGAACTAAATTTGCTGGAGGTTGATGAAGATGAAAGGTAGAAGAACCTGGGGTGTAAGTGGAACGGGGATATCAAGCAGATTGTCATTTCAAAATAAATTTTGCGTATACCCAAAAATAATAAAAGCCAGCGACAATACCTTGTCGCGATAGGATGGTAATATGAATCCAAAAGGGGCTAAGGAGAAGGTGTTTATCAATCCGGTGACAGGAAAACCATTTCTCTGGGATGAATACTATGCTTTTCATGATACACTAATCGCTTTTGGCCTGGGCCAGGAGTACGAGCAAAGACTACGGGAAATGGCAAGAAGTATAAAAATGAAGTTCTGTTTTACTAATGACATTACTGATCTATACGGGATACCGGCTTGCTCTATTATCATAAACACCGCCCAATTAAGTGATGGTGAGATAAGTGAATTATTTGAATTCTACTCTGACATAAAAGACCTCAAGGTGATACTGCTGCAGCCTGCAACCGTGCTGAAAAATAGCCAGATGAAATGCCAAGCGGATGTGAATCCCTTAACAGATATCGGTAAGCTGCGCCTTGATATCCTCAAGCACAAGAAAAGCCTGGAGAATAAGCAAAACAACGCTGAAAAATATGGTAATCGTGTCCTGCGCATTCTGGCGATTTTAAAGTTTTTAAAGTCTAACCGGACCATTACCAGCGCAGCACTGGCTAAACAAATGGATGTCTCGGTGCGAACCATACAAAGAGACCTTGTATTGCTTGAAGCGCTGGGAGAACCACTCGGTTATGATCCTCAAAGCAAAGGCTATTTCCTACTTACGGGAAAGAGCTTTCTCTGGGAAGACTAAAAATACTTAGGGGTGATATAAATGGCACTTAGTCCGGAAAGAAAGGAATTTTATTTAAATATTACCCGTGATCCTAAATCTGTTTATGTGCTTACAGACCCGGATGCACCTTTAGACGATTTTCTCCATCTAATCGGGATTAAGCGCATGATGCATATTGATACGGATAGAGCTGGCAAACCTTATGTGCTTAGCTATTTAAAGCAATTTGCCGGTAAACGGGATCTTGACTACGAGGTATTTGACGCCTCACAAGCCAGCGTTGATGATATCCGTGGAGAACTTGAGTTTGTTTTTATAGACGGCAAACCTTATAGCCAACGCAAACCACCAAAATACTGGCCCCAGCAAAGAAAAAAACTTATTGTAGTTGAAGGTGTTAATCAAGGAACAGATATGGAAGTCCTGCGGGCATTTGTTTACGTTGCCTCTACCGTTATGCCGGGAGAAGAATGTTTGCTGGATGCCTTACCTAAAGGTTCGGGATTTGTCTTTTTAGCCAACGGCGATTTCCCGATACAAAAACTGGCTTCATTCAAAGGTTCTTTTACAAGTGAATACTTAAATTTAACATGGCCTGCAGCCCCTCCTCATACCAGCCAACGCACAATTTATGAAACAAGAGTGGCGCTAAGAACCATCGCTGAACTATACGATAAAAGATTAATAAACCGGAGAGGTAAAACAAAAGACTCCCCTCCAGAATGGTATACCGAAGTCATCGCCGGCGAACTGTTACAGGCCCATATCGATACAAAATTACAGAGTCTAGCGCCTATAGAGCGTGAAAACTATAATGCCAACCACGATGGGCAAACCCTAGGCAACAGACGTGAAGAAGAAATGCTGGCTAAAGAATTGTTCGGCCTTCAATTTGACTATTTGGGTCGGGTTTTCGATTACCAGGTGCCCTTAAAAAGGGAAAGAAGCGACAAGGCCGGCAAAATTGACTTGGTTTCCTACAACAAGAATGAAAATATCGTATGGCTGCTGGAGTTAAAGGCTTGTGAGAACAAAGAAACATTACTGCGCTGTATATTGGAAATAGCTACCTATTACCAGCTGCTTCATAAAGAAAATTTTATCGCCTCATACAGCCTGCTAACCGGGGTGACACCGGAGCGCATCCGCAAAGGCGTGCTGGTTACTAAAGATTCTTATCAGCATCAGGAATTAAAGGATTTAAAGAACCGGCCCAATGTAGCCCAACTGGCCAGGCTCCTGGAAATTTCCTTCTTCCTGCTTAAAAAGTCGAGCAATGGCTATACAGTGAAGGAGTTTTATTATTAAACTAACCATACACCGGGGAGCTGAAGAAATTGGCGGCTCCTGCGTAGAACTGTGCAGCCAGGACAGCAGGATCATCCTGGATATGGGGATGCCCTTGACCAGTATCGAGAACACTGGCGCGGACGATGGAAGTCCAATAAGCGAAAGTCCCGGCGTACTTTTGCCTGGTATATCCGGCCTGTACGAAAGTGATCCCAGGCAGGACCTGCCGGATGGGGTAATCATTTCTCATGCCCATATCGACCATTATGGCCTTATATCATTTATAAGACCGGAACTGCCTGTTTATAGCGGTGCGGCCACGAAGCATCTGATTGAACAGACTGCTTTATTTACCGGCAAATCCTACCGATCCCCAAAATGGATTTCGTTTAAACATGGTGTCAGCTTTGAGTGCGGTAAATTTAGCATTACCCCTTATTTGGTTGATCATTCTGCTTTTGACGCCTATGCTTTCCTCATCGAAGTAGAAGACAAGAGAATAGTATATACGGGGGATTTCCGCGATCACGGCCGCAAAGCTATGGCCTTAAACCGCCTGCTGGAAAGCATAAAGCCAGGGATTGACGCACTCTTAATGGAAGGCACTGTTCTGGGCAGGACAAAAGAACATTCCATTCGTGAAGAAGAACTCGAAGATCAAATCGTTGCTATTATCCAGGATAACCCGGGTATGACCTTCTTTCAATGCTCCGGGCAGAATATCGACCGGCTGGTCTCTTTCTACAAGGCATCCCTAAGACTTGAAAAACATTTCGTTATTGACGTGTATACCGCTTCCATTCTTGACACTGTGAAAGATTACGCCAAGATTCCGTATCCTTCCAAACACTATCCCAATATGAAAGTATTCTATCCTTACTGGCTGTGCCAGCGAATTGAAAAACTGGGCCGCCGTGACATTCTGTACCATTACAAGCAATTTCGAATAAGCCGGGAAGAGCTGAGCAGGGTATACCCTCAAGTGACAATGCTGGTCAGGCCTTCTATGTTAAGCGACTTAAAAAAGATGTCCTTTATAAAGGGAGCCAATTATATTTATTCCATGTGGCAGGGTTACCTAAAAGAGCATTCCATGCAGGGCATGCTGCAGCTGATAACTGATTCCCAGATGTGTTTTCACACCGTACATAGCAGCGGGCATGGATCAACAGCAACATTGCAGAAAGTTGTTGATTCACTTAAGCTGGAAAAGCTTATCCCCATACATACCCTGCATCCCGAACTATACAAAGGCTTTGGGGCATACACAATCACCCTCAAAGACCGGGAAACGATTACACTTTAACTTTAAGATACAGTCCAAATGCTAGCACAAAGTTAGCATTAGATAGAATGGAGATGAGAATATTTGAACAAGGCAGGCAGGTACAAAAACCTGATGAGGCAAAAACCCAGGTGTTATGTATCTTGTTTCGAATACAAATGCAAACACTGCGAGATAGAGGAACTAGTAGAATGGATGGAAAACCACCCGGACGAAGTGTATAGCTTGACCGGAGTAAACAGCGGAATATGGATAGGAACTATGATTACCGAATCGTATTATAACATGGAGGGGTATGAGTTTATGTTAGACGATGCGTTGCATTCTTATGATGATAATTACGCAAGTATGAAATTAAAAGAAGCTATGGTTTATCAGAGAAAACTCATAGATGTAATGAGGAAGGAATGCAAGGCCAGTAAGCGCGGCCTTAAACCGGTGCCAAATGCTATCGACAAAATAGATTTTGATGTGGATACTAGCAGTGACAATGCTAAAAAGCCGCAGCCTACCGGCGATCCCGACGCACCGCTCTATGCCTTTCTAAATTATGCCCGAATTAAGCCCATACTGATTATACATACCGATATCCTCGGCAAACAGCATGTCCTGCGTGCCGTAAGGGAATTCATCCAGGATACCCAACTGCAGTATGTGGACTTTGATGCTTCTGCAGCTGCTATAGATAATATACATAAGCAGATAGAATTTCTTCAGACCAATGCAATAAGCTATCCTGAGACTGCGGAATGCGCTTCTCAAACAAGAACAATGATAGTAGTGGAAGGGCTGAATCAGGAAACAGACAGCAAAATTTTGCAGGAATTTTTAAAGAATGCTGCTACTCCTGGCCAGATGCTAAAGGGGTCTGCTTTTGTGTTTATAACCGAGGGTGCTTTCTTGCAAGAAGCCCTTGTTTTCTTAAACAAGGGTATCGGGGCCAAGTTTGCTAGCATTTACTGGCCTCCACGGCTCGATACAGATGATCGCGTGATATACGAAACAACAATTGCAGCAAAAGACGTTAAAAACCTATATAATTCTACATTTATCAAATGGTATGACTCTAGTACAAGCTTCTTGACTAGCGAACTTATTGCCGAGTATTTACTTATCATGGATGTCGATAAGGAAATTAGAGCTATCAGCCCTATCGAATCCGAGAATAGCGGAGTATTATATAAAGGCGATGAAAAAAGAAAACCCGGCACCAGAAGCAGAGCAGAAATAGTGGCCAAAGAATTGTATAAATATTGCAAAAGAGGACAGCAATTAGGAATCCTGGGAACAGTGTTTGATTGGAAGGTTCCTCTAAAGGGAGCGGGCAGTGATGAAAGCATCCCCTTGGTTTCGTTTAATCCCGAAATGTGCCAGCTTTGGCTTTTGAATATAAGGAACACGCGGAACAAGGATACATTGCTGTGTTGTATGCTGGAAATATCGACTTATTATCAATTACTTGATAAAGATAGGTTTATAGAATCATATTCTATGTTACAGGAAACGAATATTAAAGGCATTAGAAAAGGAATACTCTTATTTCAAGGGTCATCTCAGACCGGCCAGACAGTGTGGATGAGATTGGGAGCTATGCCCAATCTCAAAGAGTTTGCCCAGGCACTGGAAGTATCCATTTTGATTTTAAAAAAAGATGATACCGGTTATACAATAGAAGAGTTCGATTATAACAGTAGTTGGCAGTTTGAAGATTTAACCTAGCAGCAATTTCGAGAGCGTATGCACGACTGTGTAAATGGTAATAATCTCCATAAATAAAAATTAA
>CAZCTN010000037.1:0-25849 GCA_964501655.1 uncultured Syntrophomonas sp. | reverse complement strand
CCATAGCACTGGTCTTCACTTTCTTATTCCAGTGCCTGGGCATGGTAATGCCCGAGTCGGCCAGTGCCGCTACATCTTCGCTCACCGTTACCAAATATGCGATTGATGGAACTACCATTCTGGATCAGAAAACAGTCGATTATCACTGGCTGGAGGACCCGGATAATATACCCGTAATGGGAGACGGGACTACCCGTTATTACAATCAAGGGCCGGTCTTTCTTGACGATCCGGATGAAGAAACCGAGCAACTACTGCGTTGGAACCAGGCAGAAGACCGAAACTGGGCTGCTAAGGATATGGGCGCTGTAAAGGGTACCAACGTGAAAGACCTCTGTGAACTGGTGGGAGGTATGGAAAATGGCGATTCAATTCAAATAAAAGCCAGTGATGGTTTTAAAAAAACCTTTGCCTATGAAAACGTTTACCAATACTCAGACCGGGAGGGGCCCATGGTGGTCTGCTGGTACCAGGATGGCAAGTATCCGGATACCGGTTATACAGAAGGCATGCGCCTGGTATGGTTCGCTGAAGCTACACCTAAAGCAGGTGAAACAAGCTTAGAGGGATTACCGGAGGGGAACTATCATGTTTTTGGCAACTGGGACTGGCGTTTAGCAGCGGATGAAGAGTATTGGTATTATTACACGAGCGGCGGGGAGCAATATCCAACCACTTCCGGTCTTTCAGTGCAGTATGTTTCACAGCTGAATATATTCAGCAATGAGCCGGTGCCGACGGTTGCTCCGCTGCTGCAGAGCAGTGAAGTAACCACCCAGGGAGATGTGAGCCTGACCTTTGACCAGGATATGGCAGATCCCACTGGTATTGGAGCTGAAAGCCAGTTCCAGGTGCTGGTGGATGGACAAACCACGACAGTCGCCTCTGTGGTTAAGACCAATACCTCCACCAAAATCAAACTGGAACTGGCCACTAAGGTAAAAGGCGGACAGGACGTAACCGCCGCCTATACTAAAGGCAGTGATGAAAGCAAGCAGATCAAAGCAAGTGATGGCGGGATATTGCAGAGCTTCAGCGCAGTCAGCGTGACCAACGGACTGGCAACCCTGACTCCCCCGGCTCTGACCGCTGACAGCAGCGACAATACAGTAGGTCAGGCAATTGACATTACCTTCACCGATGATGAAAGCTGGCGGGCAGCTATTACGGGCATCATGGTAAATGGCAGTGCCTTGGCTGGCACCGAATATGAGGTAACAGAAGGTAATATCAACATAGTCGCCGGTGCATTCACCGCCGCCGGAGACTTTGAGGTGGCAGTCAAGGCCCCCGGGTATAGCAAGGCCACCGTTACCCAGACTATGACTTCTGATGCACCGGCTATGGATGTTCTGTACGATGGGATAGTTACTTTAACTCCTGACGAAACCTTTGAAGTAACGGCTTACAATTCCAGTGCAGTTTATACGGTAGTAAAAACCACTGCGCTGGGAGCCCTTCAGGTTGCCGCAGAAGAGGGTGACTTTACCTATGATGTATCTGATAAGCGCTGGACTGAAGACGGGGTACTCCTGCTGGATAATGCAGGAGGTTATAACCGTAGTTCTCCCGGAAAGTGGTATGCATATGTAAATGACGTCTATAAAGATGGATATATGAATACTCCGGATGGACTTAACGTCATTGAACTGACGGATGGAGATAGAGTTGAATTCTACTATGCCGCTGGTATCAGTGACGCGACTGACCTGAATGCAGTTAAAGCAGCGGCCACTGCAGCAGTGAAAACTAAGGCTGATATTTCTGCCATGGATGTTCTGTACGATGGGACAGTTACTTTAACTCCTGACGAAACCTTTGAAGTAACGGCTTACAATTCCAGTGCGGTTTATACGGTAGCAAAAACCACCCCGCTGGGAGCCCTGCAGGCTGCGGCTGCTGCAGCCGGGTTTACCTATGGGGTAACCGATAAAAATCATGCATCATCGGGAGCGCTCCTCCTGGATAACGTAGCAACCTATCTTCGTGACAGTAGTAATAAGGCTTACTGGTACGCCTACGTAAACAATGTCTATAAAGATGGATACAACAATGCCGAGGCTGCTCTAAACCTGATGGAACTTGCACACGGTGACCGGGTTGAGTACTACTATGCTGCTAATGTCAGTGACGCCACTGACCTGAATGCAGTTAAAGCTGCTGCTACCGCTGCAGTGAAAACAGTAGCTTCCACTGGTGTGGCTCCTACAGACTGGACATTACAGCTATCCGGGGCCAAGAACACCTCGGTAAACAAGGCTTATTTTGAGAATGGATTGGCCTGCGCCTCTTCAAGTCATCAGGTAAGCTGGACTGATGACAAAGGCACTCCAGACACTAGTGACGATGAGATCTGGGGAGGAGTACCTTTATGGCTCTTGGTTGGTATGGTCGACGATGACCCTGATGTAGGGGATTATCACTACAACTTCAATGATGAACTGGCTGATCAGCACTATCAAGTCGAGGTTATAGCCGGCGACGGCTGGAAGGCCACCTTGGACAGTGCTGATATTGCCCGGAATGATGGGTACATTATTGCCAATACTCTGAATGGTGAGCCGCTTCCGCTTCAGACTGACTCAGGAAAAGGATGCTGGCCCTTACATCTGAAAGGTTCAGCTATATTTGGCGGACAGCAGGTAGGTAACATTGTTAGGATTGAACTGGTGAATCTGCCTGAACCTCCAGCCGGATGGACTCTGGAGATGGTAGGGCAGATCGGGGACACCATAACCCAGCAGGAGTTTGAAGAAGCACTGGCTTGCACCGGTTCCGGACATTACCAAGAATGGACGGATAATACTGGCAAGGTCTGGTCCGGGGTACCTTTGTGGGTACTGTTAGGTGCAGTTGATGATATCGAGAGCAGCAGCCATTGGACTTTCAATGATACTCTGGCTGAGAGTTATACCGTAAAAGTTAGCGCTGCAGATTTTAGCAAGACCTTTAACGGCACTGATGTTGCTCGAAGTGATGATTATATCGTTGCCAATAAATATGATGGTCAGCCGCTTACTGATTCCGGGCCTTTGCGCCTGGTAGGCAACGGGGTGGTCAAAGAGGATGGATCTCTGGGCGGAAGCAGTGTTGGCAGTATTGTAAAAATAGAAATACCTGAACTGCAGACTCCAGAGCCGGCCGCAGGAAGTTGGAACCTGACCTTGAAGGGGAAAATCAGTGATGTTATTTCCCAGGCAGAATTTGAAACCGCTCTGGCCTGTCCCAACTCAGGTCATTCCGTATCATGGACTGACGCGGATGACAACGTCTGGTCAGGGATGCCTCTCTGGCTATTGACCGGCTGGGTAGATGACCGGCAGCCACATGATTATGATGCCAATCAAGCCATGGCCGGATACACCATCCTGGTTAAAGCCGGCGATAAATATACCAAGGATTTCAGCAGCAAGGATGTGGCCTGGAGCAACAACTATATCATTGCCAATAAATGCAATGGTCAGCCCCTTACCGGTTCCTGGCCCCTGCGCCTGGTGGGAGACGGGGTAGCCAGCGACGGAGCCCTTACCGGTTTTAGCGTGGGCAATATCGCGGAGATTGAGCTGACCTCATTTGAGACTTCCCAGGTCATACCCCAAGTTCATGTAATAAAATATGGCGAAGATAACGTAACCGTAATAGACGAAATTACCGTTGATTACCTGTGGATGCAGAACGAGAGCGGACTGGATGTAATTGGAGACGGCACCACCGTATATAAATACGAAGGAATCACCAATAACCCAGATGATTTATGGGATGAAGATGAGACCTATCCTGGTGGTTTTAAGATAGCCAATGCGGTTAAAGGCACCCGGATCAAGGATCTATGTGATCAGGTTGGAGGCATGGGAACCGGTACGGAAGTAGTCCTGGTGGCTAAAGACGGTTACGAGTCCAGGCTTCCCTATTCCTCCATATATACCGATCCTTCAGTGCAGGCCCGGCAGGGAGACGCTATTTTAGCCTGGTATGCTGATGGCAAGTATGTGCCGGATTATGCCGATGGGATGCGCTTATTCTTCACTCCGGAAGATCATGTCTATGGTCAATGGGATATGCATGAGACTCTCCCCGAGAACTACTGGCATTATTACTATGACTCGGGCAATAAAATCATGTATCCATCCTGTGCCGGTCTATCTGCCAAGTATATTACAGAAATAAAGGTATATTCCGTACCTCAGGGGGATTGGACCCTGAAGCTGGATGGTAAGGATATAGGCGGTTTACAAGCTGATATCAGCAAAACTTATTTCGAATCAGCTCTTACCTGTCAATTCGGCGCCAACCACAAAGCCAGCTACACCGATTCCGAAGGTCAGGTTTGGGAAGGCATGCCTTTATGGTTCTTGCTGGGGTTCGTGGACGATTTGGATCAGCATTCCAGCAATGCCTTTAATGCTGATTTGGCTCAGGCTGGGTATCAAGTAGTAATTACCGCTGATGATGGCTATTCGGTCACTTTGGATAGCAAGGATATTGGCCGCAATAATAACTACATTGTGGCTAATTCCCTGAACGGACAAACCTTGCCCGATGATGACGACAACTGGCCGCTGCGCCTGGTTGGAACGGCAGTAAGCGGGGAAACATCTATTGCCCGTATAGTCAGTATTGAATTGATAGGGACTGGAACCGGCGGAATCTACAGCCTTTCACCGGCAGCCGATGATAACTATACCCCGGGTACCACGGTAGATGGGATAAACACGATGACAGTAAAAGCCGGCGTATCGGGGTTCAAGTACTTTGCCGTTGAAATAACTCCGCTTGTTGCCCATGCCGGAAATGAAACCGTGGTCTTTACCCATTTAAGAAACGGCATCCAACAGGGCATTAATGCCACCCGGGCGGATTTCGATCAGGTAAGCACCGCCCAGGCCGGATTTAATGTCCAGGCGGGAGATGTAATCAAGGTCTATATTGTAGATGAATTGACCAATAAGGAAGAGGTCAATCCCATAGTTCTGCAATAAGACAGAAAAAGGATTCTGGTATGTCCGGGCAGGGTGGCGAATGGATTAATTCCTCCTGCCGGACTGTACCAGGCGACAGATTAAAGAGTTAGAACTCATGAATAAGGGACAGCCAAGCCACAGGTGACAGCAATGTCGCTGTGGCTGTTGCTGCCCACGGGCAGCAGTAATCAAGGCTGTAGTCCGAAGCCACTTGAATCTAAAGGAGTGTGCCTTTATGAAAAATGTATGGAGAAGAAAAATCCAGGCAGTAAATGTTGTTTGCCTGGTATTATTGTTGCTGGCGGGATCTTTCTGCGGATTCTCTGCTCCGATAACCCTGGCCGGGGGATCGGCAGCTCCGGAGCAGATCATACTGACCTGGACTGGCGACCCCGCTGTCACCCAATCCATCACCTGGCTGATGTCGGAGGATATAGCGGCTCAACTGCAGTACCTGCCGGAGCAGGATTACAACGATGATTTTGATGGCGCTTTGTCAATGGAAGTGCAGGGGAGCCTGTTCGGCAACAGTAATTATCGCTATCAAGCCGATCTGTCTGGATTGAATCCAGACACCTGCTATGTGTACCGGGCCGGTGGGGAAGAGGCCTGGAGCCCGCCTGCCAGGTTCACCACCGCGGATGATGCTGATTGCTTCACTTTTTTATATCTGGGGGATGTACAATCGGGATATGCTGACTGGGGGAACATGCTGGATGAAATACAGCAGAGCCATCCCCAGATAAGGTTTTCTCTCCTGGGGGGGGATTTAACCGACAACGGTGACAGCGAAAGCGAATGGGGTCAGTTCCTGGATGCCGCATCGGGTTATTTTTCTAAAGTATCTCTTATGCCTGCCTGGGGTAATCACGATGGATCAATGTATTACAACTTTTTTGCCCTGCCCGATAACGGGCCGGCTGGTTTGAAAAAAGATTTTTACTCCTTTGATTATGGGAATGCCCATTTCGTAGTTTTAGACAGCAGGAATAACACCAATGAGGATGCCCGGCAATGGCTGGAGGCGGATCTGCAAAGCAGCAGCAAGACCTGGAAATTCGCCATGTTCCACCATCCGGCTTATCCAGCCTTTGATGATAATAAGACCATAGATGATTCAATACGAGAGAACTGGGTTCCGATTCTGGAAGACAATGGGGTAGACATGGTTTTTGTGGGACACCAGCATGAATATATGAGAACCTACCCTATTTTCCAGGGAGAGGCTCTCAGTGATTCTTCTAGGGATGGAATCGTCTATGTAATGGGTAATTCGGGGTCCAAGGTTTATGAAGGCGGATCGGGATTTCCATATATTGCCTGTGAAGAATCCGGCAGCAATTATCAGGTAATCGATATTGACGGGGCAGTCTTGACCATGAGGTCAATAAAGGCTGATGGACAGCTGATTGAAAGCTATTCCATAGACAAGAGCCTCCTGAGTCCGCCGGCTCTGCAGGCAGACAGTACCTCGAATACGGTGGGGCAGGAGATAGAACTTGCTTTTGCAGATGAGCCAACCTGGAGAGCAGCCATTGAGGATATTAGGGTAAATGGAAACTCAATTAGCGGAAGATACAATGTTGGAGAAGGCCGAATATGCATCGATGCCGATGTCTTTACCGCCGCTGGAGATTACCAGATAGTGGTTCAGGCCAATGGATATGCCGACGCTTCAGTTACCCAGCCCATAACCGCCAGCATAGTCCTCAATACTCCCGCCAATGGGCAGGAGTTCAAGCAGGGAAATCAAGTTGTCATTCAGGGAACTGCCGGGGAGGTAGCCGAGGTTATTATCAGTGTGAGTGCCCCGGATGACAATACCATATACGGACCGGAAGACATCGCGGTAGAGAATGGCGAATTTGCCACCAGTTTCACCCTCAGCAGCACCGCCAGTACGGGCACTTATAAGATTGTACTGAATGCGGACAGCCTCCCCAGCCCCCTGACCTCCACCTTCAAAGTAGTAAGCGAAGGAACCGGCGGCGGAACCGTTCCGGGAGGAGACGTGGTCTTAACCATTAGCGGAAATGGAGTAAACAGTAAGCAAACATTTACCCTCCAGCAACTTCAGGATATGGATCAGTACCAGCAGGTGTACAGCGTCATTAATACCTGGCCTACCAAGAAATGGTATGTTGGCAAAGGGGTTTTGCTCCAGGATTTGCTTGATCAGGCCGGAATGAATTCCAGTGCCCAGCTGATCCGTTTTACCGCTAAAGATGGCTATACTGCGACCTTAACGGTTAAAGAACTGTTAAATGACAGGCGCTATTGCTTCCCCGGGTTTAAAGAAGGCAGTAGTGATGCGGACGGTCATATTCCCGGTTCGTCAGCCGGAGCCCGGGATGTAGAGACAATGCTGGCTCTGATAAGTGCTGAGGGTACTAATGATTCAGATTATATGAACGATCTGGATTCTTTGCTGCTGATGATGGGACAGCGTGCAGTTACCGAACAAACCGGCAACTTATTTGTAAAAAAGGTGAGTAAGATAGAGGTGTTAACTACGTCTCCTTCTACCTGGGATGCTCCGGTGGCCAATCCCGGCAGTTCAGAGGTGGAAAGCGGCACTCTAATCAGATTGAGCAACCAGTATATGGATGATGACAAGATATATTACACTACCGATGGTAGTACTCCCACTATAGAAAGCCCAATGTATAACTGGGTAGCCAGTCGTTGGTGGTCCAGTCGGGGCAGTGAAACAGTGGACAGAATCAACCACCCGATTGAGATAAGCCGGGATACTACCATAAAAGCCATTACTATAGGACCGGGGAAGAGAGACAGTGCGGTGGCCACCTTTACTTATCAGTTGAAGCAGGCACCTGCTTCAGCCTCAGGGGCAGTAAGCAGTAATACCGCTACAGAAATCAGCCTGGGAAATGAAGCTATGATTAAATTGCCGGCCAACGCTATAAGAGAGAGCGGGACAGCTGAGGTGAAAATAGAAAGGATAACTACCCCACCAACCCTGCCGGAAGGTTATAAATTAGGCAGTGGCGTCTATGAGTTCAGCGTTAACGGGGAAAC
The DNA here is from genome assembly GCA_964501655.1 of uncultured Syntrophomonas sp. Classification (GTDB taxonomy): domain Bacteria; phylum Bacillota; class Syntrophomonadia; order Syntrophomonadales; family Syntrophomonadaceae; genus JAAYJK01. Next base: position 17,849 of record CAZCTN010000037.1, on the reverse strand, counting down.
CCGCTACAGCTTTGCAGTCCCGGTAACCATAACTCTGCGCTTTGACCCGGATCTGGCAGGTGCTACCGAAGTTGCGGGTATCTATTATTACGATGAAGCCGCTCAAAAGTGGATCAATCTGGGCGGGTCTATATTGGATAACACTATTAACGTTGAGGTAGAGCATTTTACTAAGTTTGCGGTATTAATTGCGGAAGTAGGTGAAGAGGAACAACCATTAGCACCGGCATCAGGTTTGAAGGATGTGCAGGGCCACTGGGCCGAAGCTGCTATAAGCCAGCTGTTAATCTCAGGGGCTATTAACGGATATCCCGATGGCAGTTTTAAACCGGAGAATCTCATCAGCAGAGCGGAATTTGTTACGGTTCTGGTTAAAGCCTTTAAACTGGAAGGACAGAGCGGAGCGGTTTTTGCCGATACCAGCGGACACTGGGCTAAAGACTATGTTGCAGCTGCTGCCGGGTATGGGATCGTCAAGGGTTATACCGAAAGCAGCTTCGGACCGGACGACTGTATTACCCGGGAGCAGATGGCGGTGATGATCTGCCGGGCGGCCAGGATATCCGGCGGGGCTGATGAGCCCCTAACCTTCACTGATCAGGCTGGGATATCCCAATGGGCCCGGGATGCGGTGAAGGCGACAGTGGAGCATAAAATAGTCAATGGCTATCCGGATAACACCTTCCGTCCCCAGGAAAATGCTAAAAGAGCTGAAGCGGCAGCCATGATCGTTAAAGCCCTGGATATCTAATAACCGAGATACGGGTAATCATGTTTAGGACCTTTATGCTCAGGCAATACCGGCCAGGACATGACCCCCGGTTTCTTAATAATTGAAAAAGGGCAGGTAATATGAAAAAGTGCGGAAATGAAAGAGATTGGGTTTTAGGCCTGGCTGGAGAGCTTAGAGCAATATCCGGCCAGGCAGATATTATAACATGGTTTAAATCAGCTTTAACCATGATAGTCCTGGTAATTGGATTCCTGGCCTTATCTCCGCTGACTTTGACGGCAGAGACAAGGGGACTGGAAATTACCGGAGACGGAGTGGCCCATCCCCTCAGTTTCACCCTGGAGGAGTTGGAAGGGATGGAACAATACCAGCAGGTTTACAGCACCATCAACACCTGGCCGACCAAAAGATGGTATGTGGGACAGGGGGTTAAGCTGAGAGACCTGCTGGATAAAGCGGGAATAAAAGCGGATGCGAAGATGATAGTATTCACTTCCAGTGATGGGTATTCGGTCAACCTTACCGTTAAAGAGCTGTTAAAGGACCAGCGCTACTATTTTCCTGGCTTGCAGGAAAATAATGCCACTGACGGCAGTATACCTGGTTCTTCCGATGGCGCCCGGGAAGCAGAGCCCATCCTGGCCCTGCTTAGCGCCGAAGGCAGCAGTAACCCCGAGCATATGAATGACATGAACGGGCTGCTATTTATATGCGGACAGAGAGCGGTTACCGAGCAGACCAACAACTTGTTTCTCAAGCAGGTAAGCAAGATCCAGGTGCTGAGTGAGGAACCCCCGCAATGGGACAAACCCCAGGTGAATATTGGCAGCGGCGAGGTGCCTGCCGGCACTCTGCTGGAGTTGAACACCAAGGGGAGTGACGCAGACAAGATCTATTTTACCACCGATGGAAGCATTCCCACCATAAACAGCCCCATGTTTAACTGGAGTGCCAAACGCTGGTGGAGTCAAAGGCCTGATACGTTGAGTACCGTCAATCAAGCCATAGAGATAAAAGAGGGAACCGTCATTAAAGCCATTACTATCGGGCCGGGCAAGGCCGACAGCGAGGTGGTGACTTTCGTATATAAAATCGGCAACCCTGACCAAGCTCAAACTCCAGGGGGGCCGCCCACCTCGATAACTCTGGATGAAGAGAGCATTCAGCTTAAGTTGGGTGGCAGCTTTGAACTGGCAGCAACCGTGGGACCGGACAACTCAGAGGACAAAAGAGTGATCTGGTATTCCAGCGATACCAGTGTGGCAGTAGTTGATCATAATGGACTGGTAACCCTGGTAGGCCCCGGCAGCGCCATAATAACAGCCAAAACGGCAGATGGCGGTTTAAGTGCCGACTGCGTTGTCAGCAGTCCCGGACAAAGGCCGCCCGCTTTGGATGGTATACAAGGGGAAGAGAACAGTATCATTAATGAGGAGCAAGAGGAGGCGATCATAGAAGTCAATCCCGGCGAGGCGGAGAAAATAGCAGCAGAGATGCGGACTACACCCGGTCAGGGAAGGGAGAAACTGAATGAGACTGAAGAGCAATCTGTAGCCGGGCAGGACTGGCAGTATCTGATATCCAAAGAAATGTTGGATGCTTCTCCGGTAAGTTTGGAACCGGAAACGGGGGGGCAAAGCTGGCAGGTGTTTGAAATATATTCAGAAGCAGAACCAATTTACCTGCCGTTGCCCACCGACTGGCAGAGGATTTATATGATGCTTATCTGCCTGCTGCTGTTCTTGTATGGAGCAGGGAGAAGGTATTTAGATTACACGAAGGAGGCAGCAAGGTGATATTATCTTATTTAACACCGCTGAAAGAAACGATGCATGCTATTTCATCAGGATTGCTGGCACCCACCATAGCCATCCTGTTGCTGCTGGTAGCGCTGGTGATTATTGAATTGGGCAGTTTGTTGGTGGAGGTTTGGCAGGAGAGGCGCAGTATTAAAGCAGATGTCCCGGCTCTTCTCAGTGCATTCCAAGGCAAGAATGAGCAGGAAATACTGCAGGAAATTGAATTGAGTCAGCTGTTCCTGAGGCAGAAATCTGCCTTGCAGGAATTGATCAGGTTCAGGGATTTGCCGCCTGCTTCGCATCAAGGGGTAGCGCGGCGATTGCTGGCGGATGCAGAGTTTCATTATATGAAGATAACCAATCGCACTGACTTAATAGCCAGGGTGGGGCCAATGTTCGGATTAATGGCTACCCTGATCCCTCTGGGGCCGGGTTTGATTGCTCTGGGACAGGGGGATCCCAAGGGGCTGGCAGATTCCTTGCTTACTGCCTTTGATGCTACTGTTACCGGGTTAGGAGCAGCAGGGATAGCCTTTTTTATCTCCCGTTTGCGCAAGAGATGGTATGAGGATTATTTAACTACTCTGGAGGTTTTGCTGGAGGGAATATTGGAGGTGTTTGAAGGTGAAAGGCGGATTGAGGAACCGGAGCAGGCTTAGAGACAGAGAAGATGTCAATCCCCTGGACGGAGCGATAAATATTGTGGATGCTATGCTGGTATTCGCCTGCGGCTTGTTGCTGGCCCTGGTCATCAACTGGGACGTGGACCTGAGTATGCGGGGAGAGCGGGTTAACCTGGGGGTGGGACAGGAAATTGAGGAACCGGATGTCAGAACTGATTTGCTGGAGAGTCAGCAGGGAGAGGGGGATCTTTATCAAAAGATGGGTACCGTCTATAAAGATCCTCTTACCGGTAAATTATTTATGCTGACTAACCCCTAGGTTTGCAGGCATGAAGATAAAAAGCGAAAGGAGACAGCAGCGTGCGGTGCATAAAGAATAAATTTCTATATGGGATAACTATAGGATTTTTGATGATAATACTCTTGTTGGGCTTTAGCCTGCAGGACAGGACGACGGCCCTGGCAGGCGAAGAATTACTAGTAATAACCGGGGAGGGGGTAGGCAACCCCCTGACCCTGGATCGGGACGAACTGGAGGCGATGGAACAGCATGAGTACATATACAGTGCGGTCAACACCTGGCCCACTAAAAAGTGGTATGTGGGTCGGGGAGTTCATTTAGAGGAACTTCTGGACCTGGCTGGTGTTAAAGAAGAAGCCACATTGATAAAACTTACTTCTTCGGACGGATACAGTATAAGTCTGACCGTAAAAGAGGTATTAGAAGACCAGCGGTATTGTTTCCCCAATTTCAAAACCGGTGACGGTGACGGGGATGGGAACATAGCCGGGTCTGCTGCAGGAGCTCAGTTGGTAGAACCCATCATCGCTTTAGTGAGCGTTGAAGGCAGTAACAATCCCCGTTACATGAATGATCTCAGCACTCCCCTGCTTATGCTGGGGCAGCGGGCGGTGACTGAACAAACCGGCAATTTATTTGTCAAATATCTTCATAAAATAGAAGTGCTGACCGAGGATATACCCCAGTGGGATGCTCCCCAGGCTAATCCAAGCAGCGGAGAGGTAAGTGCTGGAACCATGATAGCCTTGAGCAACGCCCATATGGATGATGATAAAGTATATTATACTACCGATGGCAGTACCCCAGACTTAAACAGCCCCATGTATAATTGGATAGCCCGGCGCTGGTGGGCTTCTCGAGCTGATGTGCTGGGCCTGTACAATAAACCAATAGGTCCCCTTACCGAAGACACTACTATAAAGGCGGTTACCATTGGACCAGGCAAGGCTGACAGCCAAGTAGTCAGCTTCACTTATACGCTTGGTGCAGTTGAGCTTACGGAGACGCCAGAAGAGCCTGCTATAATTTATCTGAATGACATCAAGGGGCACTGGGCCGAAAAGAACATAATGGAGCTGGTTGCTACCGGCAGCGTGGGAGGTTATCCGGATGGCAGTTTTAAACCAGGGAACACCATTACCCGAGCCGAGTTTGTCTGCATGCTGGTCAAAGCCTTTAAGCTGGAGGACCAAGGCGGTAAAACCTTTGCTGACACCGACCGGCACTGGGCAAAAGATTATATTGCCACTGCAACTTCCCATGGCCTGGTAAGCGGATACAATGATTTGACTTTTGGGCCGGACGACCTGATTAACCGGGAACAGATGGCGGTTATGATTTTCAAAGCGGCCAAATTGTCTGCTAAGAGTGGAGAGGCAGGTTTTGCCGACCAGCAAAAAATATCATCCTGGGCGCGAGAGGCGGTTGCCGCAGTGGTAGACAGCGGAATCATGAACGGGTATCAGGATAATACCATTCAGCCCCAGGGAAAAGCCAACCGGGCTGAAGCCGCCACCGTGATTATCAAGGCCTTGAATCGGTAGCCTTAATAGGGAAGGAGCAATTTGAGAATGAATAGGAAGCAGAGAGCAGCAGTTATACTGCTGGCAGTGCTGCTGGTCATTATTGCCCTGGCTCCCGGTTGCCTGAAACAGGAAAGTTCAGCTCCCAATCCCGCCGAATTTAAATCGGGAACACTGACTATCCGGGGCAAGGGAGTTGAAAAGACCCTTGAATATCAGGCGGAGGAATTAAAGAGTATAGAAGAAGCCCGGGCCAGCGAATCTTATTCAACGGTGAACAACGTCGGAACTAAAAGCTTCTTCAGGGGTGAAGGTATCAAGCTTTCTTACCTGCTGCAAGCAGCAGGGATAAGAGAGTCTGCCCAAAGCATATTGATCATGGGAGCAGATGGCTATACGGCAGTGTTTACCCGGGAACAGCTGGAGGAACCACGTTTCTGTTTCCCGGGTTTGGCAGAAGGAAGTGAGGAAGAAGCCCGGGAAGTCCCGGTGCTTCTCTCCTGGAAAACCCAGGAAGGCTCGAAGGATTTTGACCTGGCCGCAAGGGGCAGTTTATGTTTGCTATTGGGACAAACCGGGCTGAATAACGTAGTTGTTCCTGCCTTCGTGAAAGATGTGGTTTTGATAGATGTATCAACTGAGCAGCCCGGCCAATGGGATGCAATTATTGCTATTCCAGACCCGGGCCAGATTAAAGCAGGTACGGACATTGTTTTAAGCCACCCCGATATGGATGCGGTAAAGATATATTACACTACCGACGGCAGTGTTCCCAATGAAAAGAGCAGCATTTACAATCCCAGCACCTCATATTTTAAACCGGAAATGAATCAGCCTATTGCCATTGATCAGGATACCGTAATAAAAGCAGTGGCCATTGGATTTGGCAGGAACAACAGCCCGATTGCGGTTTTTGAATATTATGATGTTCAGGATTAGTCGGAGTTGCAGCAAAATAACCCGGAGATACATGGCCAACGGATTTTATGGTAATTAACGTCCTAATTTATCCGGTTAGGCCGGCTGAAAGGGTGCCGGCTTGGACCGGATAGAGTCAATGGCAGAAGGAGAAAGGGAAACACAGGAATGGGCAAAGCACCGAGCCGAAAAGGAACGGAGGAGCCAATAAATAAAAGCTGCCAGTAAAGAACTAAAAAGGACTAAAACTAACATAAAGCAGGAATAATATCCGATTTTGCAGAATGAATTAATAGCTTTAAAAGGGCTGGACTATTTAAAGAGAGGAGAGTGATGAATAACCGCAGGGTTTATTTTAATCTGAAAACCTAGATACTACTCCGAGTCATTATGCCTAAGGACTTTTGCACATTAAGGTCTAGGGGATAATGACCTGGGTCAAGTACCCACAGGGTAGCGCGAGAAATTACGCTGCCTCCCGTGATTGGAAAGGAGGGGAATGCATAAAAATATGGCTAATGTCTCCTGCCCGATTTTCTGGCAGGATTTTTTTTGAGAAGGCCTTCTGGAAAAGTGTTAGACTTAGCAGAGAAAGCTTGCTTTGCAGGCTGTATAAATGCCATGGCAGTTAAAGAAGGAACAATTCTGAAAGGAAGGATATAAATGAGAAAGAAAAGTATCATTGCCCTATTGATATTGTCATTATTCTTAGTGTGGGGTTGCGGGCAGTCCAGCCCTGAACAACAGGAAGCCCAGGTGGAATTGAATGTGGCGGCAGCAGCCAGTCTGCAGGATGCGGTCCAGGAGGTTGCGGCAACCTATAAGGAGAGCCATCCTGAAGTAAATATTGTATTCAATTTTGCTTCCTCCGGTGCGCTGCAAAAACAGATTGAGGAAGGCGCTCCCGCGGACCTGTTCCTGTCGGCGGGCAAAAAGCAGATGGATTCCCTGGCTGAGCAGGATGTGATAGTATCGGAAAGCCGGAGGGACTTCCTGCTCAATCAACTGGTCTTAATTACCGGCAAAGATAGCTCCCTGAGTGATTTTGACGACCTGCTGGATGAAGAGGTAAAGAACATTGGCATTGGAGAACCCGAAACAGTGCCAGCCGGGAAATATGCTAAAGAGGCCTTAACCTCTCTGGGTATTTATGAAAAACTGCAGCCCAAAATAGTTATGGGCAAGGATGTCCGCCAGGTCCTGACCTATGTAGAGACCGGCAATGCAGACGCGGGACTGGTGTATCTTTCTGATACATATGGAGCAGAGAACAGCAAAGTGGCAGTGGTTGCTCCGGAAGGATCCCACAGCCCTATAGTCTACCCTCTGGCGGTGCTTAAAGCCAGTGAAAATCAAGAAGCTGCCCAGGAATTTGCCGATTATCTTTCCGGGTCCGAAGCAGCCGCCATTTTTGAAAAATATCTGTTTGTGATTCCGGAATAGGAGGCAGAAGCTTTGTTTATCCATCTGGACGACTGGTCTCCGGTCTGGCTCTCCCTGCAGGTAGCCCTTATCAGTGTTATAACCGTAACCATCATAGGATTGCCTTTAGCCAGGCTAATGGAGAAATGTAAATTCTGGGGGCGGGATGTGGTTGAATCCATATTGACCCTGCCCCTGGTTCTGCCGCCATCGGTGGTAGGTTACGGGTTGTTAATAATCATTGGTAAGAATGGACCCATAGGCCGTCTTCTGGATGGGTATGGCATCACCCTGGTATTTTCCTGGTGGGCAGTAGTAATTGCCGGTACAGTAGTGGCATTTCCTCTAATGTACAGGAGTGCCCGGGGTGCATTTGCCAGTGTTGATCAAAACCTGGAAAAAGCCGCCCGTACTTTAGGCGCTGGAGAAGTTAGAATATTCTTTACCATTACCTTGCCCTTGGCCTGGGCAGGGATTATGTCAGGGTTGGTGCTGTCCTTTGCCCGGGCACTGGGAGAGTTTGGAGCCACTCTTATGGTGGCGGGAAATATTCCCGGTCGAACCCAGACTATACCTTTGGCCATATATTTTGCGGTGGAGTCGAATAATAAGGATGCCGCCGGCACTCTGGTAGGGATTATAACCGTATTCTGTTTCCTGCTGATTTTTTTGGTAAACCGGTGGAGTAAACAGCAGCATTTATTCTAGAACATATTCGTTATAGGATCTGACTGACGACCTCGGATGTCTACTGGCAGAAGTACTTTGCCATGAGGATGGAAGGTCTGGAAGAATTTATTAAATGGGAGAATAAAAGATGTTAAAGGTATCGATAGCCAAACAGTTGCCTTATTTTCATTTAAATGTGGAGTTTCAGGTGGATAAAAATCAAATTCTGGTCCTATGGGGTTCTTCCGGAGCCGGTAAAACCACTGTTCTGGAATGTATTGCCGGACTGCGCACCCCGGACGCAGGCAGGATAGAATTAAATCAAATTCCCATATATTCAAAAGGGGAGAGAATAAATCTACCGGCTCGCTCCCGAAAGATAGGCTATCTTTTCCAAGACTATGCCCTTTTTCCTCATATGACGGTTGAGAAAAATGTTAGCTATGGCCTAAAGGATGTAAAAGGAGAAAAGTCTCCTAAAAAGCAGGTTGACTACCGTGAACTGCTGGATTCATTTGGCTTGCTGCACCTGATCAATCGCTTTCCCGGGCAATTGTCCGGGGGAGAAAAACAGCGGGTGGCTCTGGTAAGGGCACTGGTGGTACAGCCTCACCTGCTGCTGCTGGATGAGCCTTTTAGTGCTCTGGACCGAAATTCCCGCAGCAAACTCCGGCAGGAAATAATGGATTTGCATCAAGAGTGGCAAATTCCGATGATAGTAGTCAGTCACGATGAAGAGGATGCTGCCTTGCTGGGGGATGTGATCATATCCTTGGGGAAAGGGCAAATGCTTAAACAGCAGTTGCCTGCCCAGCACCACTATAGGTATAATTAATTAATCACAGAACGTGCTTAGACACGGGGAAAAATACCGGAGCAGAAAAAAGATATCTTGATTTGGACAGGCCAATCAGCTCCGGCGGTGAATGGGAGCTATGAAAAGCAAAGCCGCTCTCGGGGAGGCAGGTCAAATAAGAAAATGCTGGTATTAAGGGGTTATTATGCAAAAGCTGAAAGAAAAAATATTAAGAGAAGGCAGAGTACAAGGCGACCATATTCTTAAAGTAGATAACTTCCTTAACCATCAGGTAGACGTAGATTTTCTCAATGAAATCGGACAGGAATTTGCCAAGAGATTTACGGATGCCGGAATAACCAAGATTTTAACCATAGAGGCTTCCGGAATCGCCGTAGCTGCTATCACTGCCCAGTATTTCCGGGTTCCAGTAGTTTTTGCCAAAAAGGCCCAATCGAAGAACCTGGATCAGGACGTATACCGGAGCCAGGTATTCTCTTTTACGAAAGACCAGACCTATCAAATCATGGTTTCCAGCAAATACCTGGAGCAGGAGGACCGGGTATTGATTATCGATGATTTCCTGGCCAACGGTCAGGCCGCCCTGGGCCTTAAAGATATAGTGGAACAGTCCGGAGCTGAGTTAGTGGGGATAGGCATTGTCATAGAGAAAGGCTTTCAGCCGGGAGGACAGATATTAAGGGAGGCAGGAATTCGGGTTGAATCACTGGCTGTCATCCAAAGCATGGTGGAAGGACAAATTGTATTTGCCGGTGATGCAGGTTAATATCCAGGCGAAGGAATACTTTAGACATTGAGCCCGGCGAAGCCAAATTGTAGTGCTCGAAGAGCGCATCCTAAACCAATTGAGCCCAGCGAAACCAAATTGTAGTGCTCGAAGAGCGCATCCTAAACCAATTGAGCCCAGCGAAACCAAATTGTAGTGCTCGAAGAGCGCATCCGGCGACAAAACCATATAATTCATTTGCGAATATGCGTTTTTCGTGTTAAAATTGCGCTCTAGGCGCAAATAAAACTAGGGCAAGAGAGAGCCTGTTCTTTTATTAATAAGGAAATTAAAATTGCCGTGCTAGATGGGGAATTAGCGGTGCCTTGTAACCTGCAACCCGCTACAGCAGGGTCGAATCCCTGAGCTGAGGGTATACTTTGTGAGGTCCGGCTTAAAAAAGTGACGTTGAAACCTGGGTCCTTCGCAATGAGACATCTCGAACCGTGTCAGATCCGGAAGGAAGCAGCACTAAGGGATCCATCTCATGTGACGAAGGGGAGCCTGGGTGGAGTTAACTGTTTAAGTAACGCTTGGAAGGTATATTCGAAGCCAGGTGCACGGCAATAAAATAACCAGTCGAAACTGCTCTAAAGATTGCTTCCGAACTTAAATAATATTCAGACCACAAAGTCAGGCAGGTGTACATAGTATAGCTGCTGTTTTTATTTTCTTGAGGGGTTAAGCAGGAAAACCTTTTCTAAAACATGAATTAAGAAAGTGATCGAGTAGTGTGAGCGAATCCGGAAAGGAAGTTGCAATATGGCATATTTGGCACTGTACCGGGCATGGAGACCACAGCGATTTCAGGAGGTAGTAGGGCAGGAACAAACGGTGATTGCCTTTCAAAATGCTATAGCCCAGGGGCGCATAGCCCATGCCTATTTGTTTTCCGGACCCAGAGGCACCGGGAAAACCAGCGTTGCTAAAATTGTAGCTAAAGCGGTGAACTGTCTCCAGCCGGTTGCAGGAGAACCATGTAATGAATGCAGTTCGTGCCGGGATATTAATCACGGAAATTTTATGGATGTGGTAGAAATAGATGCTGCTTCCAACCGGGGAATAGATGAAATAAGGGAATTAAGAGAAAAGGTACGAATCATGCCTGCCCAGGGGAATAAGAAAGTGTACATCATTGATGAGGTGCACATGCTGACCACCGAAGCATTCAATGCCCTGCTTAAAACCCTGGAAGAACCGCCGGAATCAATCATATTTATTCTGGCTACTACCGAATTACATAAAATACCGGCTACTATAGTTTCGCGCTGTCAGACCTATCAATTCCGGAGAATTACCTTGGCGGAAATAAGCAGTCGCCTGGAACAGGTGGCAGCAGCCAATGATATAAGAATAAGTCCGGAAGCAATAGCGGTAATAGCTCGCCGATCCAATGGGGGACTCAGGGATGCTCTAAGCATTCTGGATCAGATCCATTCCTACCAGGGCTCGACAATTAACCAAGGCCACGTCCTGGATGTGCTGGGGTTGGTTGATGATATATTTATGGCCGAGTTAACTGATGCCCTGCTGGACAATGATCCGGGCAGCCTGATTAAACTTCTGAATACTGCCCTGGACCAGGGCAAAGAGACCCAGCAAATAGCCCGGGAAAGCGTAGTTTATCTAAGAGACCTGTTATTGTATACAGTAATGGCTGATAAAGCGGAATCAATTTCGGCGCATCCGCTGCAAAAAAGTGTTCTGGAACGCCAAAAAGAAAAAACTGATCAAAAACGCTTGCTCCTGGCACTGAGAAAAATGATGGATACAGCGGATCGACTACGGTTCAGCGAAGGCAATAGATTTCAACTGGAGCTGGCCTTTTTAGAGATTGCCGGCATACTAGGTTCTGCTGCTCCTGCGCCGCAGGTCAGTAAGGCGGCAGTTGAGGAAACATCTGGAGGCAGCGGGGATAAATCCAAACGAAAAGAAGCCCGGGAGAGCTTATGGAAACAGATATTATACAAGGTGAAAGAAAGAAGAATTCCCACCCATGCCCTCTTGTCCCAGGGCAGTTTGCTGGGAATCAAGGGAAATACTATATTTATAGGTTACAAAAAAGGCTATAAATTTCATAAGGAGAGGATGGAAGAACAGGCTAACCGCGAAATACTCGAGGCAGTGATCAAGGAAATACTGCAGAAAGAGATGGAAATACAGTTTATTTTTATGGAAGATGAACAGTATAATGATATTGTTGTAAAAAAAGCGATAGAAATATTTGGAGAAGAAGTTATCGAGCTAAAAGATTAAGGAGGAAATACTATGCGCTTTAATCCTGGTGGAGGAGCAAATATTAACAAGATGATGAAAGAAGCCAAAAAGATCCAGGCTCGTATTGCGGAAATGCAGCAAGAATTGGAAAGCCGGGAATTTGAGGCATCTACTGGAGGAGGAGCTGTAGTCGTCAGGGTGACCGGGAAGCAACAGATAATATCATTAAAAATACTGCCGGAAGCAGTGGATATTGACGATATTGAGATGCTGGAGGACATGATTTTAGCCGCCGTAAATGAAGCGATCAAAGTATCCCAGGAGACGGTTTCCGAGGAAATGGCTAAAATAACCGGAGGTTTAAACATCCCGGGCATGTAGAAAAACATTCGGATTTCCTCGATGTTATTAGTACAAGCAACAAGGGGGATTAAGAATTGAAACTAGCCCAACCCCTTCAGACGCTGATAGATGAGTTGCTGAAACTGCCAACCATCGGGCCCAAGTCAGCCCAAAGACTGGCCATGTTCATCCTGAAGCTATCTGATGACGAGGCCAAACAACTGGCCTTATCTATTATAGAGGCCAAAAGGAAAGTTTTTCCCTGCCCGCTTTGCGGATATCTAACCGAGATCAATCCCTGTTCCATTTGCACTGACTATCGGCGGGATGATACCCTGCTGTGTATAGCCGAAGAAGTAAGTGATGTCATGGCTATTGAGAAAACCGGATTTAACGGGCGCTATTTTGTGCTGAACAAGAATTTCAATTTATTAAAAGGCACCGATGTGGAAGAAATAGACGTCCAGGCCTTGCAGGAGAGGATAGCAAAAGGGGGAGTTGAGGAAGTGGTGCTGGCGCTGAATCCGGATATCGATGGAGAAGTGCTGTCCCGGTATCTGGCCCGGATCATCGCCCGGCACGGAGTTAAGGTGACCCGCCTGGCCCATGGTCTGCCGGTAGGCGGGGATATTGAGTTTACTGACGAAATAACCCTCAAGAAAGCTATAGAGGGAAGAAAGGAATTTTAACATAAAACCTCCTGGCCCGGCATACAGATTAAACGGGACAGATTAATCCGGCCGGGGGGAGCACAATATGGTTTTTGGTTCTGACTGGTGGAGCAAGGCTAGCAGTGTATGGCATTTAAAAGGAGAAAGACTTCAGCTCGAACAGGACATTTCGGATGAATATGTTCTTCAGCAAGCTTATGAAGAACTGCAGCAAGCCAGGAACTGGTTTGCCCATCTGGAGGAACCTGAAATGATTGATTGTGCCATCTACAAGATAAAGGCAGCCGAAAAGCATTATGATTATCTTTTAAAGAGAATTAAGCGTAAGCAGAGCTCGAAAAAATAATGGAAATATAATTGACATCTTAAGGGGAGGCGGCTATGGAAGCGGTTAATGTGGTAATTGCAGCGCTATTTACCCTGGTCATATTGTACCTGGTGGCCCAGGTGTTTCTAAAACCTATTAAGCTGCTCTGGAAATTAATATTCAATTCGGCTATAGGTGTTGTGTTGCTGTTGCTGATAAATTTTATCGGAGCAGCTTTTGCCTTTGTTCTGCCGGTGAATATTATTACGGTCCTAATAGCAGGTTTTCTCGGTATACCAGGCATACTGCTGTTAATCTGCTTCCAAATGTTAATGAAATAGCTGACCGCTGGGAAAAAATATGTTATTTTATACCATATGAAAGAGGCCGTAGGAAGGCCTTTTTTTATTATATTTTTTAATACGGACAGGCATCATAAAGTATAGAACGAGGCGAAAAGATACCCCTGCCGCTATAAAATGGTCGGGTTTTTTATCAAAACCTGCGGCAAGTTCTAATGCCCCTCCTGGTTGCGGCGGTGGTTTAAAACTGCTGGGCAGTTAACGCCTTATCTTTGTTAGCCAGCGAACCCAAGTTGTGGTCCTGGCAGGGCGCCTCCGATGCTGCTAAAAAAACTTTTTACTAATGATTGTACTTGAGTTCGCCAGGCCCAAGAAATAGTATATTACATCATAAAGCGCAAATGTGAGTAACATTTCAGAGAAAAAATATAAATATTGACTCATAATTGACTGCGGCAGTATACTATATATAATATTCTGGCCTGAGTTCGCCTGACTGGGGAGGTGTTGGTTAATTGCAGTGAACCAAGATGCAAGAATTATAGAAGCGTATGTAGGAGAATATGCCAGCGGCAAAAGCGAGATTGCTATTAACCGGGCATTAGAACTGCAGCGGATGCAGCGAAAAGTAACCCTGGTGGATCTGGATATAGTAGAGCCATTCTATACCTTAAGGCCAATTAAAGAATCGCTGGAAAAAGAGGGATTGAATGTCATTGCTTATTCGCGCAGTGACAGTTTCGGGCTAGGGGAAACCGGCGCCATGCTGAACCCGCAAGCCAGGTGGGCCTTAAGAAATGAAGGAGACGTTATATTTGATGTAGGATATGGTATTCATGGTGCCAAGACCCTGAACTTGATTGAGGAAGCAGCTCAGTCCGGGATAACTGTGCTGGCAGTAATAAACTACATGCGCCCGATGACCGGTTCGGTTAAACTAATAAAAGAGTATATCAAAGAACTAGGAATAGTACATGCCATAGTAGCCAACACTCACTTGGGGGATGAAACTACTTTGGATATAATAATAAAAGGCAACCTGGAAATATTTGAAGCAGCCAGACAAATAGAGATACCTGTTGCTTACATCGCCATAGAAGAAAAGCATAAAGAATCTGTAAATAAGGAGGAGTTTATAGTACCGGTGAAGTTTATAAGAAGATATATGCCGGCTGCCATATGGTAGCTTTTAATATAATTAATTCAGACCAATACAAACTGACTGCTTTACCGAGAATTTCCGGGTTTATATAATGGGAGGTGCGCAAATTAAATGGAAAAGATAATAGGCGAACCCAAAAAAGCATTTATGACTGGTAATGAAACAATCGCCTGGGCCTGTTTGGCTGCGGGTGCTGATATTATGTTTGGATATCCGATTACGCCCCAGAATGAAGTAATGCATTATTGGACTCGTCTGGCTCCAAAATATAACAAGGGTTTTCTGCAAACGGAAGACGAATTATCAGCGGGGTTCACCACCTGCGGCGCAGTTCAAGCCGGAAAGAAAGCATTTACTGCCACCGCTGGTCCGGGAAACGTTTTAATGCAGGAGCCATTTGGCATGGCAGAAGCAATGAGATTGCCGGTTTTGGCAATAATACAGCAAAGAGGAGGGCCCTCTTCGGGAACGGTAATATATTCTCAGCAGGAAGTAACCCTGACCACCTTTGGCGGAAATGGAGAAGGGCATAGAATCGTTTATTCTACTGCAACCCATCAGGAATTATACGATTATGTGATCAAAGGCTTTAATACAGCCTGGAAATACCGCTTTCCGACTTTTGTCCTGGGGGATGGTTATCAAGCCAAGATGCGCGAGCCCTTGGAGATGTATGAACCCCTGGATAAAGGCATAGAGTTGGTTGAAGCCTACCCCCTTATAGGCGTCCCAGGGCAAATAGGGGTGGATAGGGAACCTCAGCATCTGTGCAATATATACAGCCTGGAAGAAGAACTGTATGATGTAGTAATGCAAATGTCTGAGGAATACGAGTCAATCTCCCCGGATATTATTGAATTTCAAGCCAAGGACTGTGAAGACGCCGAAATCATTATCATTTCTCACGGGGTAGTTTCCCGAGTGGCGGATGACGCAGTAAAAATCTTGCGGGCTCAGGGAATCAAGGCGGGTTATTTCAGACCGATTACCTTAAGACCATTTCCCCGGCAGCAATTAAAGGACGTTATTGCCAACAGCAGCGCTAAACAAATATTGATAGCGGAGTCTGCTTATGGGCAGCTGGAGCGGCTGGTCAAGCAGGAAATATATGGGGAAACAGTTAAAATAAACAATCTATTTATGCCCGGAGTTGGAATAATTGATTTTGATATTATTAACAAAGTCAAGAGTATTATTTAGGGCAGAAAGGAGGCACAAATATGGGAATGATTGCCCCAGCAACACCGAAATCATGGTATTTACCGAGCAAACCTCATAAATTTTGCCCTGGGTGCGGGCATGGAATTACCTTAAAGGCATTAGGCGAAGCCATCGATGAATTAGATATACAGCAGCAGACAATCTTTGGCTGTGATATAGGATGCTCCTTGCTGGCCTGGAATTTTTTTGCTTGTGACAGCACCCAAACTCATCATGGAAGAACCACCCCGGTTATGGCAGGGATCAAAAGGGCTCGTCCGGAGTTGATAACAATAGGCTATATGGGCGATGGCGGCGGATATTCCATTGGATCACAGCATCTTTTAAATGCAGCCGTCAGGAATGAAAAAGTCACCCTTATACTGGTAAACAACACCAACTACGGAATGACCGGAGGGCAAATGGCACCTACCACTCTGCCGGGACAAATTACGGAGACCACTCCTTATGGCAGAGATGCCGAAGCTACCGGATATCCTACCCGGGGGCCGGAATTTATAGCCGAGGTAACGCCGGAGGGAGCATATGTAGCCAGAGCCACCGTTTCCAAGTATAAACAACTGCGGAGACTGATCCGCAATGCGATAAGAAACCAAATGGAAGGAAATGGATTCTCCTTTGTTGAAGTGCTCTCAACTTGTCCAACCAACTGGAGGACCAATGCCCATCAAACCTGGAACTTCCTTGAGGAAAAGATGGAGGAATACTTCCCGGTGGGTGAAATAAAAAGCCCCTTAGGAAAGGGGGATAAATAATGTCTTTGATTAGAATTGCCCTGGCTGGTGAGGGCGGACAGGGAGTACAATCGGTAGCAGAGATTTTAACCGAGGCGGCATATAATGAGAATCAGCAAACCATATATATCCCCAACTTTGGGCTTGAACAGAGAGGCGGGGTCTCCATAGCCTTTATACAATTCAGCGATGAGCGGATTGGCGCCCCCAAGTTCAATAAAGCCGATGTAGTGATAGCATTAAGCGGAAGAGCCATTGGCAGGACAGCAGGATATTCCGATGAAAATACTCTTTTTGTATATGACAGCGGATTTGAATTCGATGAAGCCGATTTGCCCCGGGAAGCAAAAAAAATCATTGCCATACCGGCGGTAGAAACTGCCAACAAAGTGCTTCACCCCAAGGTTTTCAATATTATTATCATGGGTGCGGTTATTGGATTAACCAACGTGGTTTCCTTTGAAGGAGCCCAAGAGGCGCTGGAGCATAAACTGGGACCCAAATTTGAAAATAATCCTGATCTGAGAGAATTGAATTACCGAGCGCTGGAAATAGGAAAACAAATGGCAGAAAAATCTTTACAGGAAGAGGTGGATAATAATGGCTAAAGACATTAAAGCATTATCCATCCCCATGGAAAAAGCTATCTTTCACATTTTTCCCGAATATTGCAAAGGCTGTGGGCTCTGTAAGGAAAAGTGCCCTAATGACGTATTGCGATGGTCAGACCGGCTGGGGCTCTATGGGACGCCGGCGGTGGAACCCAAAGACGAAGACAGTTGTATTGCATGTATGATATGCGAAATGGTATGTCCTGATTGTGCTATATATATAGAAAGAAAAAGCAAAAAGCGCGTCCAGAGTCTATAACGAGAGGCGAAGATATTGGTGTCAATGCCCCCGGTGATAGTATAATCCTAATACTTATTGCCGGGGGATCGTTTGTAAAAACACGTCAGGGATACTCAAGAGCCCCGTGCTGCAGATTCAAACCAGCCCCCAAAGATGTCCCGGCGCTTCCTTAAGTAGGCGGGCTTGTATTAACAAAAACCGGTTGCGGCTTATAACGGAGGGCTGAAAACACATCACAGTATCAGCCCATGCCTTGGAGCGGAGATAAGAATAGATAATTAACCAATAAGAGTGTTGTCAAAAGGAAAGGTACAGTTTATAATAAGTATGCTCACAGGAAAAACAAAGTATCATCTATACAAAACAAATAGTTCTTCTTGACAATTAACCTGGTGGATGATAATATAAGTTTTGCGCGCGGCGGGAAGCCGAAGCGCACTGGATCTGATAAAACTGAACAGCAAGACTAA
>CAZCTN010000036.1:9388-27850 GCA_964501655.1 uncultured Syntrophomonas sp. | reverse complement strand
ATTGATAATGAATATAGTGTACATTAAGACTGTTAAGGAAGAAAATACATGGAGAAGAAATGGACCGTCCGCTATAAAATAGGTTCATAGGGTTAAGAGAGAGAAACAGATGGAGAATCTGAGGGGGATATTTTATGGTTTTTCAATTTGACCAGGATTTAGGTACTGATTTGCTTGAGGCAGATGTTGTCTTCAGAAGAAGCATTAGACCCTGGTGGCAGGAAATACAGCCTTATATTGAATTGATACAACTGGATCATACCTGGAAAAACCTGCCTGGGTTTGTATTGGCCATATACCGGGAGTTAGGTTTAAATAAGGATTTCAGTCTGGCTATGACCAATATATTTAAGATGCTGTATTTATCCGTTTTTATTCATGAATTAATCGGAGACGATGCAGAAGGCCAGGAGCATAACCAGACCATGCAGTTTTCGATATTGATCGGAGATTACATGTTTGGCCGTGTGCTGGCACTTCTGATTAAGGCGGAGGCGGACATGCTGGTGCCGGCCTTTGCGGATATGATATGTGAGATTAACGAAGGTATGGTGAGCAGATACAAACTGGGGGGCAGCCGGGCGGGTTACCTGAAGAGCAGTCGGGCATCTTTCTATAAAAATGCTTTTTTTACGGCAGCCATCTGTGCTGGAAAGAATGCCGAAGAACAGGAATTATATCGGCAGGCAGGTTACCGCTTGGGAATAGCGGCAGAGTTTTTCCGAGATGAAGAGCTGCGGGAAGAGGCCCAAGCCTATTTGGAAGATAGCGCAGGAATATTGACCCCGGAGCGTAATTATATGGAATCGATTTACGAAGAAATGCGCCGGGTTTTTGCTTCCAGCAATAAACTGGCAGCAGTTTAAGCCTGGCCCCAAATTGGTTTTGCCCAGGGAATATTTTCCTGACCATTGCATACACGGCAGGCTCTTTTAGGAGTATGCTTTTATTATGATAATAGATAGATACGGGGGGATAATTGTGGCCTATAAAGATCTGCAGGAATTTATTCAGGTTCTGGAGAACAAGGGTGAATTAATCCGCATAAAAACTGAGGTTGATCCTGAATTGGAAATCACCGAAATAACCGATCGGATCAGCAAAAAATTCGGACCGGCACTTCTGTTTGAAAAAGTTAAAGGATCGGAAATGCCGGTACTGATAAACGCCTATGGCAGTGTCAGCCGAATGGCCTGGAGCCTGGGAGTGGAGAACCTGGAGGAAATAGCTCGGGATATTCTGGACTTCATACAGATTGCAGATAATGTGCCTGCTTCCATGCTGGACAAGGTTAAAATATTACCTCGCCTGGCTCAGCTGTCTTCCTTTATGCCTAAAATAGTTAAAAGCGGGGCCTGTCAGGAAGTAGTTGATTATACTCCCTGCCTGGATAAGCTGCCGATACTAAAATGCTGGCCTGAAGACGCCGGCCGTTTTATTACTCTGCCCCAGGTTTATACCAAAAACCCAGAAACCGGCAAAAGAAACTCAGGTATGTACAGATTACAGGTATTTGACTCCCGGACTACTGGCATGCACTGGCATACCCATCATGATGGGGCTGAAAACTACCGCAAAAACTGTGAACTGGGCCAGCCCACTGAGGTTGCAGTTGCCCTGGGGGGGGATCCGTCCATTGCCTATGCGGCTACTGCCCCTCTGCCACGGGATATAGATGAGTTGATATTTGCCGGCTTTTTGCGTAAAAAGCCAGTGGAATTAGTTAAATGCAAAACCCTGGACCTGGAAGTTCCGGCTGATGCAGAGATAGTTATCGAAGGAACAGTGGATCCATACGAGCGCAGGATCGAAGGACCTTTCGGCGACCACACCGGTTATTATTCTCTGGCCGGAGAGTATCCGGTTTTTCATGTCAATTGCATTACTCATAAGAAAAATGCGGTTTATCCGGCTACCATAGTTGGCAAACCTCCCCAGGAAGACTGCTACATGGCTCTGGCCACCGAAAGGATATTCTTGCCTTTGCTTAAGTTTCAGCTGCCCGAGGTAGTCGATATGCACCTGCCTATGGAAGGTGTGTTCCATAACTGTGTGCTAATATCCATAAAGAAGAGTTTTCCCGGGCATGCCAGGAAAATTATGAGTTCCCTGTGGGGTATGGGACAGATGATGTTCGCTAAATTTATAGTAGTGGTAGATGAAGATGTTAATGTTCAAAATGTCTCGGAAGTGATGTGGAAGGTGTTTAACAATGTTGATCCGCGCCGGGATACCATGATAGTCGATGGCCCGCTGGAGGTGTTGGATCATTCCGCTCCCTTGCCCTTGCTGGGATCCAAAATGGGCATAGATGCTACCCGGAAGTTACCGGAAGAGGGACATAATCGGGAGTGGCCCCGGGATATAGCCATGAGCCAGGATATTATTGAGATGGTAAATAAAAAATGGGGCGAATACGGCATTGAGTAGGATAGTCAATTTTCTTAAACTGATAGATTTCGGTCATTCCTTATTCGGCCTGCCATTTGCCTATATGGGAGCTATTCTGGCTGCGGGCGGGATACCGACTTTTTATCACCTTTTTTGGATAACAGTGGCTATGATAGCGGCCCGTACCGCTGCCCTATGTCTGAACCGGCTTATTGACCGGCATATTGATAAAGCCAATCCGCGGACGGCAGGATGGATTCTGCCTTCAGGCCAGCTGCCGATATCGGTAATATGGGGGGCGGTTTTCTTCTGTCTCTTCTGCCTGTTATTTGCCGCCGCCAAGCTGAATCCGCTTTGTGTAAAACTTGCACCCCTGGCCGTGTTGGTTTTATGGGGTTACTCTTACACCAAGCGTTTCACCTGGTGGTGTCATCTGATCCTGGGGATAGCTATTGGGAGCGGTACCGTCGGGGCCTGGATTGCTGTTTCGGGTACTCTGGACTGGCAGCCGGTGTTGCTGGGGATGGCTGTGGCATGCTGGATAGCTGGGTTTGATACCATGTATGCCTGCCAGGATATTGATTTTGACCGGAAAAACAACTTGTATTCCATACCGGCCCGATTTGGAGAGGTGGGCGCTTTAAGATTTTCTGCCCTGTTTCATTTTTTTACCGTATTCTTTTTAATCATCAGCGGCCTAATAATGGGCCTGGGTCATTTCTATTATCTGGGGGTGGCCTTTGCCGGGGTGATCCTGACTTATGAACCCCTCATCGTGAAACCAGGCAATCTTAGCAGGGTGAATTTTGCGTCTTTTAAGATCAATCATTATGTCGGACTTATAATACTGTTGACCGTATTGATGGACAGACTAATGTAAAAGATAATGGGGGATATAAGCTTGGCAAAGTATATTGTGGCCATAAGCGGTGCCAGTGGCTCAATTTATGGAATAACACTGCTCCGGGAGCTGTTGCTGCGAGAGAATGAAGTTCACCTGCTGGTCAGTCAACCAGCGCAGCTGGTGATCAACCACGAGTTGGGCTGGGATTTTTCTGAATCGGTGGAAAAGACTTTCAGGAAAGAAATGCCGGCCGGCCAACTTCATTTTTATGACAATAATGATATTGCTGCTCCTCTGGCCAGCGGATCATTTATTACCGATGCCATGGTCATTATTCCCTGCAGCATGGCGTGTATTTCCGGAATAGCTGCCGGCAGTGCTCGGAGTTTAATGGAGAGAGCGGCTGATGTTATGCTGAAAGAGAAGCGTCCCTTGATAATGGTGCCCCGGGAGACTCCGTTTAACTCCATCCACCTGCGCAATATGCTGACTCTGTCGGATCTGGGGGTGCATCTGATACCAGCCATGCCGGCTTTTTATCATCACCCTCGGACGGTGGAGGATATGATCAATTTTATAGCGGGCAAAGTTATGGACGCACTGAATATCGACCATAATATTTATCGGCGATACCAGTGACCGGCAAAAAAGCAAGAATTTATTGGAATCTGGCTGAATTAGCTATATAATATATGTTAATTCGCACTTGGAGAGGGAGCTATGCACAAGCAAATGTTTAATCCTGTGGCCAGGGAATTGGAAATGGTGGAAGGCAACTTGAACCGGACCATTGATTCGGAGGTTGAGCTTCTGAACCAGGCTTCCATGCATCTGGTAAAAGCCGGTGGTAAAAGGCTCAGACCAGCCTTTGCTTTGCTGGCCGCCCGGTTTTTTCTGAACAACCTGGAAGAAGTGGTGCCCCTGGCTACTGCCCTGGAGTTAACCCACCTGGCCAGCCTGGTCCACGATGATGTTATAGATAACTCCACCCTGCGGCGGGGGACCTACACAGTTATGCATCAATGGGGCAACCGGGCGTCCATCAATGCCGGCAACTACATTTTTGCCCGGGCCTTGACCCTCAGCGCTTCTTACAAGCGAAGGGATGTATTGGAGGTGCTGGCTGATGCCAGTATGAGGATTTGTGAAGGTGAGATATTCCAGATGAGGAGTTCTTATAACGTAAATGTAGGACTGAAGAATTATCTGCGCAGGATCGAGCGCAAAACCGCCCTGTTAATTTCCGTGAGCTGCAAGCTGGGAGCAATGGTGGGAAAGGCTAATCCCGTTCAGATCAGGGCTTTGGAGCTATATGGCTACTATCTGGGAATGGCCTTTCAGGTGACCGATGATATACTGGATTTTGTAGCCGACGAAGGGATACTGGGCAAACCCACCGGCAGCGATATCAAGCAGGGGGTGATTACCCTTCCGGCAATATATGCTTTGCATCATAGTCCGGATAAAGAAGAACTGAAAGAATTGCTGGCATCTCCGCTGGCTTGTGTCAGCAGTTCTGATCGGATACTGGATATTATTCTGGATTCCGATGGAGTAGAATATGCGTACTGGGTAACGGATCATTTTGCTTGCAAGGCTCGAAGACAATTGGATTATCTGCCGGATCAACCGGTGAAAGAAACCCTGTTTGAGATAGCGGATTTTATCTCAGCCCGGGAATACTAGCTTCAAGCTGATCAAGAGCAGCCTGTTATAAGGCCCATATTGGGGGGAAACCTGTGGCATTTAGAGATTTAACACCTGAAGACAAGCAGACTATATTGGAACACCTGGAAGAACTGCGCAAGGCACTGATTGTCAGTGTGATTGCCATAATTGTTGCTGCAGTAGCGTCTTTTTCCTTTAATGAGCAGATCCTGGCCCTAGTTACCTCTCCTTTGACCAATCTGAATGAGAATCTGGTGGTCACCGGGGTTACTGAAGCCTTCTTCGTTAAATTGAAACTGGCCTTTCTTTCCGGCTTTATCATCGCTTCTCCCATAGTTTTATGGTCATTATGGAACTTCTTCAAACCTGCTCTGTATCCATCGGAAAGAAAGTATATATATGTTTTACTGCCGTTAAGCCTGCTTTTATTTGCCGCGGGAGTACTCTTCGCATATTTCGGGATACTTCAGCTGGTTTTGAAATTTTTCCTTTTTATTGCCGGTGAAAGCCTGGAGACCATGTTCAAAGTTGACCAATACGTAGCTTTTGTATTGGCTTTTACCATACCTTTCGGGCTGGTTTTTGAACTGCCGATAGTGATATATTTTCTTACGATAATAGGGGTGGTCAGATACGAAGTTCTGGCCCGCAACCGCAAGTATGCGCTGCTTATCATAGTGATCCTGGCCGCCGCTCTCACCCCGGGGCCCGATCCAATCTCCCAGTTAATGATGGCGGGGCCGGTTTATTTACTGTTTGAGATCAGTATCTGGATTTCCAAATGGGCGGGACGGAAAAAAAGAAAGGCCGAAGAAGCAAGTGAAAATCTGGATGAACAGTAAATATTGTCTTAGGGGGATCGAGCCCTAATTTCTTTACAATAGAAATCCTTTTTGTCATAATATCAGTATGTGTGAACAAGATAATCGTATATAAAGGCAAAAAGACAGCCATTTTATGTAGATGCTGGATTATTCGAAGTAAAGGGGGGGAATGCCTTGTTTGGCCTGATCGGTAATTTTGGTCCATGGGAATTGGGCTTTATTTTACTAATTGTGCTTATTATTGTTGGCCCCGGCAAACTGCCGCAGGTTGGGCAGTCTTTGGGGAAGGCACTGCAAAACTTCAGAAAAGCCAAGGATGAAGACATAAAGGAACTGGAAGACAAGGATGATGATAAATAATGACAGGTCTGGCTTCAGACCTTTTTTTCATGAAGTCGGGGGAAAGAGATGAAGAATTTATACCCGGTTTATATTGATCTCAGCGACAAAAAATGTCTTCTGGTGGGGGGAGGAAAGGTAGCAGAACGAAAAATCGACCAACTGCTCGAATACCAGTGTATCATCAAGGTAGTCAGCCTGCAGGCAGAAGAAAATATACGAAAGTGGGCCGATGAAGGCCTAATAGTATTGGAGCAGAGAGAATTTATGGAAGAGGATCTGGAAGGAATCTTTATGGTCTTCGTAGCTACCGACAACAATATGGTCAACGACCAGGTAAGTAAATTGTGCCGGGAACGAGGTATTATGGTTAATGCAGTCGATGATCCTCCTAACTGTGATTTTTACGTTCCTTCCATTTTAAAGCGCAGTTCACTGGTACTGGCTATTTCCACCGGGGGGAAAAGCCCGGCTTTTGCTCGTCGTCTGCGCCGGGAACTGGAGGAAATAATAACCCCTGAATATGGAGAATTTGTCGATATGATAGGAGAGCAGAGAGACCTGGTTAAAGATCGGATTGAGGATATCGAGACCCGTAAGAAGATATTTGAAGAACTGATTTATTCAGATATTCTAGAACTGCTCCAGGCGGGGGAAAAGGATAAGGCTAAGGAGAAGGTTGCAAGATGTATGTCTTACTGGTTGGGCTAAACCATCGTACGGCTCCGGTAGAGATCCGAGAGAAGCTGGCTTTGACTGGAGTTACTATCAATCAAGCCTATAAATATTTGGATAAAATGGAAGATATTGAGGGTGCGGTAATACTCAATACCTGTAATCGGACCGAGATATATGCTACCGCCCGGGATATAGAAAAAGGCATGGAAGCCCTGGACGAGTTTATCATCCGGTTTTCACGGCTGGAAATGAAAGAGATAGAACCATATCTGTATCATCCTAACTGTTACGACGCCATTATGAACCTGTTCCGGGTGGCCGCGGGCCTGGATTCAATGATACTGGGAGAATCACAGATTTTGGGGCAGGTCAAGGAAGCATATAAAACCGCCATCCAGCAGCAAGCCTCAGATGGGGTTCTGAATACCCTGTTTCAGCAGGCTATCACTGTTGGGAAAAAAGTGCGCAGCGAAACCGATATAGACAAACACCCCATTTCGGTCAGCTCGGTGGCGGTAGAGTTGGCGCGCAGCCAGTTAGGCAGTTTGCAGGGCAAGAGCGTGGTGGTTGTTGGTGCAGGGGAAATGAGTGAACTGACCACCCGTTACCTGATGGAATATGGACTGAGCTCGGTTATTGTGTCCAACCGCTCTTATAAGAAAGCACAGGTCATGGCCGAATCATTTGCCGGACGAGCAGTACGTTTTGATGAACTGCCGGCTGAACTGGAACGGGCGGATATTGTAATTAGCTGCACCTCGGCACGGCATCCGGTTTTGAATCAGGAAAATTGCAGCGATATACTCAAAGCCCGCCAGGGCATGAGAATAATAATGATAGATATTGCCGTTCCCCGTGATATAGATCCGGAGTTAAGCAATATCGAGGGTGTACAGATATATGACATAGATGACCTGCAGCATGTTATAGATGAAAACTACCTGGAGAGAAAAAAAGCGTCCCGGGAGGCTGAAATCATTATTGCAGCAGAATTGGAGAAATTCAATGAAAAACTGGCGGCTTTGTATGTGGTTCCGGTAATAACAGCCTTGAAACAACAAGCCGATACCATAAAAAAACAGGAACTTAAAAAAGTATTTAACCGGCTGGATGCCAATGATTACGAGAGGAAAGTAATATCCACTCTGGCTAATAATATCGTCAACCAGCTCCTGCATCGTCCGGTAGTGACTTTGAAAGAAATGGCCTGCAGCAACCAGGGGCATTTATATGCCGAGGTAAGCAAAAAGTTGTTCGATTTGCAGCTGGAAATGGAGGAAACCGATGTTGGAGACCTTAAGACTAGGCAGCCGGGGCAGTAAACTGGCCCTGTGGCAGGCCGAGTACGTTAAGCATTCCTTATCTGTGGCAGTTCCGCAATTAGAGGTTAAGATACAGATTATAAAAACCACCGGAGACAAAATACTGGACGTGGCTCTATCCAAAATAGGTGATAAAGGGCTATTTACCAAGGAGATTGAAAAGGAACTGCTGGATGGCAGCATAGATATAGCGGTTCACAGTATGAAAGATCTGCCCTCCCAAATAGAGGAAGGACTTTGTATAGGAGCGGTTCTCCCCCGGGAAAATCCTCAGGATGTGCTGATATCCCCCCTAAACCTGAACCTGAAGGATTTGCCGGAAGGAGCAGTCATAGGCACTTCCAGCCTGCGCAGGAAAGCTCAAATAAAATACCTGCGGCCCGATATCAAGGTAGCGGATCTAAGGGGAAATTTGGAAACCCGAATCAGGAAGATGCATGAAGAGGGAATGGACGGGATCATACTAGCCTATGCGGGGGTAAAAAGACTGGGATATGAGAGCTTGATAAGCGAATACCTGAGCACTGACCTTTTGATGCCGGCAGTTGGACAAGGGGCGGTAGCGGTAGAAATGAGGCAAGGCGATTCAGAGGTCCGGGAAATTCTGCAGCAGATAAACCACGAGCCGACCAGAATCGAGGTCGAAGCAGAAAGAAATCTCTTGGCTGAATTGGAAGGGGGATGTCAGGTTCCCATAGCCGCCATGGCAGTAAGAAGGAATAATGAGTTGCTGCTCAAGGGGATGGTGGCATCCCTGGATGGGCAGGAGATGATAAGCCTGGAGATGAAGGGCAGCACCCGGCAGCCGGCAGAGTTGGGCCAGGAACTTGGGCAGCGTTTGCTGGCGGCAGGGGCCGGGCAAATATTGGCAAGAATAAAACACACGGGAGCAAACTGATGAACAAAGGTATTATATATTTAATCGGGGCGGGACCGGGAGATCCAGGATTGTTTACTATCAAAGGCAAAATGCTGCTGGAGAAGGCGGAGGTAGTGATATATGATCGCCTGGTGGGTGACGAAATACTGTCATATGCACCCCGGGAAGCCGAGTTCTTGTATGTGGGAAAAGAATCCGGCCGGCACGCTCTTTCACAGGATGAGATAAACGCCTTGCTGGTCGAGAAGGCGCGGGAAGGCAAACGAGTAGTTAGATTAAAGGGAGGAGACCCTTTCCTATATGGGCGAGGCGGAGAAGAAGCTCTCTATATCCGTGAGCAGGGCTTTGATTATGAAGTGGTACCAGGTATTACCTCGGCCATAGCAGTTCCTGCTTATGCAGGCATACCAGTGACTCACAGGGATGCGACTTCGAGTTTCGCAGTTATTACCGGTCACGAAAAGCCCGGGAAAAAAGACAGTTCTATCAAATGGGAGCAGATCGCTGCCGGTATTGGGACTCTGGTGTTCTTAATGGGAGTAGAGAATCTGGATTATATTTGCCGGCGTTTAATGGAAAACGGAAGGAAAGCTGATACCCCCGTTGCTCTTATCCGCTGGGGTACGCTGCCGGAGCAGGAGGTCCTGACCGGCACCCTGGATAATATAGTTGAGCGGGTACAGGAGGCGGGCTTTAAACCTCCGGCTGTGATAGTGGTGGGTGAAGTGGTGGAACTGCGGGACAAGCTACGGTGGATTGAGAACAGACCACTGTGGGGGAAGAAGATAGTGGTTACTCGCTCCCGGGAACAGGCCAGTGTTATGGTGGAAAAAATCCGCGAACTGGGCGGCATCCCCTTGGAATTTCCTGCCATAGAGATTAAGCCGGCGGAGGATCTGCAGCCGTTGAAGAAGGCACTGAATAACATCGATGGTTACCATTGGATAATCTTTACCAGTGTAAATGCGGTAGAGATATTCTTGGCCGAGATGAAGAACAACGGTATGGATATACGAGATCTTAAAGGATTAAAGATTTGTGCTATCGGTCCGGTTACCAGTCAGAGGCTGGAGGATCGTGGACTTAGGATACAGGTTATGCCTGATGAGTACCGGGCTGAAGGGGTGCTGGAAGCTATGCAGGGTATGATCACCCGGGGCGAGAAAGTATTGATGCCCCGAGCCCAGGGAGCCAGGTTGGTACTGCCTCAGACTCTGGAAGAATGGGGGCTGCGGGTGGATGAAATCCACTTGTACCGGGCAGCGGCAGCCAAGAATACCGCTATACCGGAGGAAATAATTAATGGCCAGGTTGATTACCTGACCTTCACCAGTTCTTCCACTGTGAGCAACTTTGATGAGATCATGGGCCCGGGGATATCCGCCCGGCTGTCGGGCAAGGTTAGAATTGCTTGTATAGGACCCATAACCGCAGACAAAGCTAGAGAGTTAGGATTTTCAGTAGATATTATGGCAGAAGAATATACCATTGACGGATTGATCCAGGCCATTCTAAGAGATGTCCGGGATCAGCAAGGGGGAGAGAATATATTATGATAGGATGTACTAAACTTTTATGCGGTACCGCTACCGTATCCGATGTAATCAAATACCAGGGTGAGGGGGCTATACCTCCAAATCTGCTTCAGTTTTCCGCTATAAACCGCCCCCTGGTGGTTTGGAATATGACCAATCGCTGCAACCTTAGATGCCGGCATTGTTACATCGAAGCAGAGGATCGCAGTTATAAAGATGAGCTCAGCACTGAGGAAGCCAGGAATTTCATTTATGACCTGGGTCAGATGAAAGCGCCGGTTCTGCTGTTTTCGGGGGGAGAACCATTCATTCGCCCGGATCTGTTTGAACTTGGAAAACTGGCGGTTGAACAGGGATTAAGGCCGGTTATATCCAGTAATGGAACTTTGATCACTGATGAGGTAGCTAAAAAAGTAAAGGCAGCCGGTTTTCAATATGTGGGAATCAGCATCGACGGGGGGCAAAGAACCCACGATGAGTTCCGCAACCTGGAGGGAGCTTTTGATTTGGCCCTGCGGGGAGTGAGGGCTTGTATGAATAATGGAGTTAAAACCGGTATCAGGTTTACGGTAAACAAGTATAATCAAAAAGATCTTCCCCAGATCATGGAAATTCTGGAGGAAGAGAAAATACCCCGTTTCTGTATGTATCATCTGGTTTATGCCGGGCGAGGGGCTGAGATGGCCGATATGGACACTGGCAGTCAGGAGAAGAGAGACATACTGGATTATGTGAGCCGAAAAACTATGGAATTGCACCGTAAAGGGATTGAAATAGAGATACTGACTACCGACAACCATGCTGACGGCATCTATCTATTGAACCAGATCAAGCAGAATGACCCGGAGCGGGTAGATGAAGTAGTAAATCTATTAAAAATGCACGGCGGATGTTCGGCCGGCACCAAATTTGCCAATGTAGACCCGCGGGGGAACGTGCATCCCTGCCAATTCTGGCAGGATTATACGGTAGGAAACATCAGAGAGAAACCATTCAGCCAGATATGGATGTCTGATGATGAATTGATGATAAAACTTCGGGAAAAGGAAAAGCATGTAACCGGTAAATGCTCAGAGTGCAAGTTCAAGTCATTGTGCAGCGGATGTCGGATAAGGGCCCGGGCAGTCTATGGAGATATCTGGGCCCAAGACCCGGCTTGTTATCTTAATGAGGCCGAATTGAAGACTGAGATCTAACAGCAGGTTTTCCTTCGGCTGGGCAAAGATTTAAGCGAGGTGAATATGGATGGGATTTCCACTTAACCGGATGCGCAGAATGAGAAGCAACGATACTATACGGAGGATGGTAAGAGAAACGGCTCTTTCCGTAGACGATTTCATTTATCCGTTATTCGTAATTTATGGACGGGATCAGCAAAACCCGATTAAATCAATGCCGGGGGTATTCCAATTCTCGGTGGATCATAAACTTGAACAGGAAATTAAGGAACTGGAGTCGCTGAGAATTCCGGCAGTGATACTGTTCGGTATTCCAGAAAGCAAAGACAGTGTCGGCAGCAGTGCATATCAGGATAATGGAGTAGTGCAGCAGGCGATCCGTTTAATCAAAGACTGCAGTCCGGATCTGATGGTTATTACTGATGTTTGCATGTGCGAATACACCGATCATGGCCATTGTGGAATAGTGGATACCAATGGAACCATCAACAACGATGCCACCCTGCCTTTGCTGGCGGAGGAGGCTTTATCTCATGCCCGGGCCGGCTGTGACATGGTAGCTCCATCGGATATGATGGACGGACGCATAGGGTACATCCGGCAGTGTCTGGATGATAATAACTTCAGCAATATACCCATAATGTCCTATGCGGTTAAGTATGCTTCAGGTTTTTACGGTCCTTTTAGGGACGCCGCCGACTCAACACCCCAATTCGGCGATAGAAGAACCCATCAGATGGACCCCGCCAATCTGCGGGAGGCCCTGCGGGAAGTAGAACTGGATATAGAAGAAGGCGCCGATATGGTAATGGTGAAACCAGCTCTAGCCTATCTGGACGTTATCCAAGCGGTAAAAGAAAGTTGCAATCTTCCGGTTTCAGCTTACAACGTCAGCGGAGAGTATTCCATGGTCAAAGCTGCAGCTCAGAATGGCTGGCTGGATGGTGATCGGGTAATGATGGAGATATTGATGTCCATTAAACGTGCAGGGGCGGACATGATACTTACTTATGCCGCCAAGGAAGCCGCCCGAATATTGAATGATATATAAAAATCTTTAAACAGACCAGCAGGGGAGAGAGGTGAATACCGGCAGTTGATACTGTCGGGAGATTGATGTTAATTTCCTGGAATACCACCAATCAGTGCAACATGTACTGCGAACACTGCTACCGGGATGCCGGAGCCAGATTGGAGGAAGAATTATCCACCGCAGAAGCCCGTAAAATGATTGGGGAAATCAAGCGGGCTGGATTCCAGATTATGATTTTCAGCGGCGGCGAGCCGGTAATGCGGCCGGATATTTATGAATTAATATCCTATGCCAGCCAAATGGGATTAAGGGCGGTAATGGGGACCAATGCCAGTCTGATCACTCCGGAAATAGCCGGGCTGCTTAAGCAGGCCGGTATTATGGCGGCGGCGGTTAGTTTGGACAGCCTGGATAAGGAAAAACATGATCACTTCAGAGGATTGCCCGGGGCCTTTGATCTAACCCTGGCAGGAATAAAAAACCTGCAGCAACAAGGGATCCCGGTCCAAATAAATGCCACCGTTATGGATTGGAACGTAGGAGAAATAGAGGAACTGTGTGATTATTCCATACAGCTGGGAGCCATTGCTTTCCATGTATTTTTCCTGGTTCCCACCGGCAGAGCTGTCAATATTGAAGAGGAAGCCTTAAGAGTAAAAGCCTACGAAAACACTATTAAGCGTCTGATGAAAAAACAGCAGGAGGTAGATATTGAAATTAAACCTACCTGTGCTCCCCAGTTTTTGAGGATAGCGGAGAACCTGGGCATGAACCTGCGTTTCACCCGGGGATGCCTGGCCGGGATCAGCTACTGTATTATCAGTCCCCGGGGAGATGTACAGCCCTGTGCCTATCTGGATATTCCCTTGGGCAGCGTAAGGGAACAGCCATTTGATGAGATATGGAACAGTAATCAACTGCTGTTGGACTTGAGGACTATGGATTATGGGGGAAAATGCGGGAGGTGCCAATACAAGCTGAAGTGCGGCGGATGCAGAGCCCGGGCTTTTTATTATACTCAGGGGGATTATATGGCCGAAGACGAATGGTGTCTCTATCAACCGAAAGGGTTTAAGAGCAATGAACAAGCTTGATGATCTGGACCGGAAATTGTTAAATATTCTGCAAAACGACTTTCCCCTGGCAGTTGACCCCTTTGCGGTTTTGGCTGATCAACTTAACTGCAGTTGGGCTGATTTAATGAGCAGGATAGCTTTACTAAAGGAAAAAGGAGTTATCAGGCGGATTGGAGGAATAGTAGATGCCGGGCAAATGGGATATAATTCCACCCTCTGCGCCTGTCAGGTGCCGGTATCTTTGATTGAAGAATTTGCCCGGGAGGTAAATGATATACCCAATATTACTCATAATTACGTCCGGGAGCATGAACTCAATGTTTGGTTTACCCTGACCACTCCCAACCCGGAGGAAAGAGGAAGAATTATCCAGACTCTGGAGGATAGATTTCAGATTATAATTATCTGTATGCCGGCTCAAAAAACCTATAAGCTCAGAGTAGTATTAGGAATGGAGTAAAATACCAACATGGATAAGCTGGATAAAGCGATAATAAGGATGATGCAAAGTGATATACCCCTGTCCGAAAGGCCTTACCGGGAACTGGCCCGGAACCACAGCGCCTCGGAGGAGGAGATAGTGGAGCGCATTAGGATTATGCTGGAAAAAGGCATAATCAGGAGGCTGGGAGCAGTTTTGCGTCATCAGCGGGCAGGATACCGGGCCAATGCCATGGTGGCCTGGAAAACCGATATATCCTGTGCCGATGAAGCCGGACAGATCATGGCCGGCTTCCCGGAGATAAGTCACTGTTATTTCCGTGAGGTACCGGCCGGCTTTGATTATCCCCTGTTTTCCATGATACACGCCAGGAATGAGGAAGAGCTGGAAAAAACCATAGCCAGGATAGCTCGGGCTACGGGAATTATGGATTATCAGGTGCTTAAGACTCAACGGGAACTAAAAAAAACCAGCATGAAATATATGTAAACATGATTTTCCGCTGGGAAGAGGGAGGCACGGCATGAAAGATCCAATCAAATCCAGGGCCAGATTTGCTGAAGCTCAGAAGGTAATGCCCGGGGGGGTAAACAGTCCGGTGAGAGCATTTAAGGCGGTGGGACTGGATCCATTGTTTATTGAAAAAGCCAAAGGATCTCGTATATATGATATCGATGGAAACGTTTTTATTGATTATGTATGTTCTTGGGGCCCCCTGATATTAGGCCATGCATATGCAGAAGTGGTTCATTCTATCTGTCAGGCCGCAGAATATGGAACCAGTTATGGGGCTCCCTGTGAAAAGGAGATAGAATTAGCCGGCTTGATATGCGAGGCTATTCCCTCCATCGACCTGATCAGGATGGTCAACTCGGGTACCGAGGCCACTATGAGCGCAGTCAGAGTAGCCCGTGCTTTTACCGGACGGGATAAGATAGTAAAATTTGAAGGTTGTTATCATGGGCATGCAGATTCATTTCTAATCAAAGGGGGATCAGGGCTGTTGACCTCTGGGATACCTACCAGTCCCGGAATTCCTGCCGACTATGCGGCAGAGACCCTGGTCGGCAGATACAACCACATCGAGTCGCTGACGGAAATTTTTGAGATGTGGGGGAAGGATATCGCCGCAGTAATCGTTGAACCGGTGGCAGGCAATATGGGGCTGGTGGTGCCTGATAGAGAATTCCTTCTCCAATTGCGGAAAATAACTGCAGATTATGGCAGCCTGCTGATTTTTGACGAGGTTATAAGTGGTTTTAGGTGCTGTTATGGGGGATATCAGAATTTAATTGATATTAAACCGGATATAACCACCCTGGGCAAAATAATAGGCGGAGGTTTACCGGTTGGGGCCTATGGAGGACGCAGGGAAATAATGGAACGGGTTGCTCCGGCAGGAGACGTATACCAGGCCGGAACTTTGTCCGGAAATCCCCTGGCCATGGCGGCCGGAGCGGCTACCCTTAAGCTTCTGAGGGACAGTGATTGCTATGCTTTTCTGGAGGAACTGGGTGAATATATGACCGGCGGAATAAAAGAATTGCTGCTTTCCCAGGGAATGGACTATCAGTTGAATCATCTGGGATCAATGTTTTCTTTATTCTTCAGCAGTCAGCCGGTGAGAGACTATGACAGCGCTGTCAAAAGTGATACCGGATTATATAGCAGATTTTACCGGATTTTGCTGGAGGAAGGCTTATATTTTCCTCCATCACAGTTCGAAGTTTGTTTCATATCAGCTGCCCATACCCGGGAAGATATTGAATCCAGCCTGCTGGCTATGGAAAAAGCACTGCATATGATTAGGCAGGAGGCGCAAAATATATGCAGATGAGCAGAAGCTGGGAATGGTTTGTAACCCAATTCGAGCAGATAAGCAAGATTGATCTAAATTATTACAAGCGCCCCCAGATGGAAAGACGCATAAGCAGTTTCATGCGTTCTCTGGATATAGGAGATTATGAAGCATTTGTCCAGGTATTGAAAAAAGATCAAGGAGTACTGGAGAAATTTGTTCTTCATATAACTATTAATGTATCTGAATTTTTTAGAAACAGTAATCACTGGGACAAACTGGCGATGGATGTAATTCCCGAACTGCTGAAGCAGCGCAGCCGCATAAAAATATGGAGCGCAGGATGCTCCACTGGTGAGGAGGCTTACTCCCTGGCTATACTGGCCCTGGAGAATAAACTGCCCCTGGAGGGCAATATACTGGCTACCGACATAGATCGGGGAGTGCTGGAAAAGGCGGAAATAGGACTCTATAGCCGCAAAGCCCTGGAGAACGTCCCGGCCAAATACATTAAGAAATATTTCACTGAGCAGGGAGAATTCTATCGGATCAACAGTGAAATTAAAAACATGGTTAATTTTAAAAGGCAAGATCTATTAAGAGACAGATTTGAACAGGGATTTGACCTGATTCTCTGTCGAAATGTGGTAATATATTTTACCGAAGAGAGCAAAAGTCTCCTCTATAGAAAATTTGCCGAGGCCATGAGGAGCAAGGGAGTGCTGTTCATAGGAAGTACCGAGCAGATCTTTCAGGCCCGGGAATTGGGATTGTCATCAATGGCAATATTTTTCTACCAGAAAAGTTGAGGAAATACATATATTACTTGAAGGCAGTATGGATAACAAGATAATGCGAAATACCAAATAATTAGTCGAAATATTGAAATAAGCAGGAAATGGCGTTTGAGCATCGAAATAATAATTGGATATGGGTTTATTTTGGTATCGGCGGTAAACTGCCGTAGGCAATCAGAATACATACAATTGTCGTGGGGGTGATGGATACTATCACGGGCACTCTGGAGTAATTAGAAAACCTATAAGAGAACAATCATTAGATGAAAAGGAGGAATGGACTTGAAGGTTCTAGTTTGTGTTAAGCAGACATTCGACACCGAAGCCAAAATTGAATTAAAGGATGGCAAAATAGCAGATGCAGGGATTAACTTGATTATTAATCCGTATGATGAAGTAGCTGTAGAAGGTGGAATTCAGCTAAAGGAAAAGAAAGTTGTAGACGAAGTAGTAGTATTATCTGCAGGATCTGACAAGGCTATGGACGCTATTCGTACAGCTCTGGCTATGGGTGCAGATCGGGGCATTCTTTTAAAGCAGGACACCGGAGCGGATGAATATGCAAGGGCAGTTGCCTTAGCTGCTGCCATCAAAGATGAGAACCCTGACATCATACTGGCAGGCCATGTTGCTGCTGACGATGGTTCATCACAGGTTCCCACTCGTATCGCTGAAATCTTGGGAGTTCCGCATATCAACGTTATCACCGAGGTAGAAGTTGCAGGCGGCAAAGCAACCTGTACCTGTGAAGCTGACGGCGGAACTCTGGTAGCAGAAGTCGCATTGCCGGCAGTTATTTCTTCCCAGGTAAGCTGGAATGAACCTCGTTATCCTTCCATGAAGGGTATAATGCAGGCCAAAAAGAAACCGGTTGCCACCGTTGACGCTGCTGCAGCTGACAACAAGGTCACCATCGTCGAGTACGCAATGCCTCCTGCTAAACAGGCCGGGGTCAAGATCGAAGATGAAGCTGACGTATGTGCTGCCAAACTGGCTGACTGGATGTTGAACACTGTTAAGGTCGAAGTTAAATAGTTGTGACGTACCTGTTACTTATTTATAAAAGGAGGGTAATTGATGGCAGGAACATGGGTAATTGTAGAACAAAGAGACGGCAATATTCGTAAGGTTACTTACGAGATGCTGTCAGAGGCCAAGAGAATTGGCGATGAAGTTAGTGCAGTCGTTTTCGGCAAGAGCGTAGAGGGACTGGCTCCGGAGTTTGCTAAATATGGTGCCGACAAAGTTTACGTGGTGGAAGGCGATTTGTTTGCAGAATATAACACTGGTGCTTATGTAGCACAAATAGCGGCCATGATAGCCGAATACAGCCCCAATGCAATATTCTTCGCTCATACTTTCAATGGCAGGGATTTCGCTTCCCGTCTGGCTCAGAAACTGGAAGCCGGACTGGCCACCGACGCAATAGCAGTAGAACTCTCCGCAGGCAAAGGCGTATTCACCAGAGCCATTTATGCCGGAAAAGCCATAGCCAAGGTAGAAG
This sequence comes from uncultured Syntrophomonas sp., assembly GCA_964501655.1. Classification (GTDB taxonomy): domain Bacteria; phylum Bacillota; class Syntrophomonadia; order Syntrophomonadales; family Syntrophomonadaceae; genus JAAYJK01. Next base: position 9,541 of record CAZCTN010000036.1, on the reverse strand, counting down.
TTGCCACCAGCCCGGTTCTGGCTACTATCCGTGCCGGGGTTATGGAAGTTGCAGAATCTGCAGGTGCGGGAGCTGTAGTTAAAGCGGCTGTAGCTGCCACTGATGCAGATGTATATCAGAACATCAAGTCCTTTATTCCCACCGTATCAGCCA
>CAZCTN010000036.1:4689-9288 GCA_964501655.1 uncultured Syntrophomonas sp. | reverse complement strand
ACTGATGCAGATGTATATCAGAACATCAAGTCCTTTATTCCCACCGTATCAGCCAGACCAGATCTGACTGAAGCTGAAACTGTAATATCCGGCGGACGCGGATGCAAAGGCCCCGATGGAATCAAGCTGGTTGAAACTCTGGCTGATATGCTGGGAGCAGCTGTTGGCGGATCCCGTGCATCAATCGACTCGGGATGGTTAGGACATGAACTGCAGGTTGGACAGACCGGTAAGGTAGTTTGTCCGAATCTGTACATCGCAGCCGGTATTTCCGGTGCTATTCAGCATCTGGCTGGAATGTCCTCCTCCAAGTTTATTGCAGCTATCAATACTGATACCGAAGCTCCCATATTCAATGTATCGGACTTCGGAGTAGTAGCAGATTTATTTAAGGTTATACCTGCACTTTGTACAGAACTGAAGAAATAGTCATTCTGGCAGGGGTGGGGAAATGGTTTTTACTGGATATACCCGTGGTATATCCAGTAAAGCCAGCTGTATTTAAGGAGGGAATTGTACAATGATTTTTGGATTTCATCCAATAGAAGGTGGCTATGATGTCCCTATGCGTATGGTAGGGGCAAACATTCCCTACGAATGGCTGATTTACGTCCTTATGTTCATACCCATTGGGTTTTTCCTTTATGGATTTTATAAGAGATTCCAGGTTTGGACACTGGCAAAAGGTGAACTGCATCGCAATGACAGAGTCGGTGAAAGAATAGTATCATTATTAAAATACAGCTTTGCCCAGGCTAAAGTTATTAAAAAGCCGCTGGCAGGGTGGATGCATTTTCTTTTGTTCTGGGGATTTTTGGTACTGGCGCTGGCAGCTGGAGTAGATGCCTCCCATTACTGGCTGGGATTCCCGCATATCGAGGGTCATTCCTATATATACTTCTCAGCCGTAGTTGACGTACTTGGTTTTCTGGCTTTAGTAGGAATTATAATTCTGGCAGTGGTAAGATATGTACAGAAACCGGATCGTCTTAATGATACCAAAACCTCGGATGGATGGATTATACTTCTCATAATAGGAATACTGTTAACCGGTTTCTTTATAGAAGGCTTGAGAATAGCAGCACAGATTATCCAGTCAAGTACCCTGGCTCAAATTGCTTATGAGCAACAGGCCTCACCGATAGGCTGGATTTTTGCCCAGTGGTTTGTAGACACCCAGTCATTTGTTAACGGACAGTTGGAGTCAATTCTTATGTGGCACCGGTTCCTCTGGTGGTTCCACATGGCGATTGCCTTCCTGTTTATTGCTCTGATACCCTTCACCAAATTGTGGCATATTGTAGCCAGCATGCTCAACTATACTTTCAGAGACCTGGAGCCTTCTGCATGCCGCATGGTAGAGAATATAGAGGAAGCTGAATCTTTTGGTGCCGAGAATATCGAAGAGTTTGGTTGGAAAGATTTGCTGGATTTGGATGCTTGTATTCGCTGTGGAAGATGCCAGGAAAACTGCCCGGCATTTAATACCGGAAAAGCACTTAATCCCAAAATCACTCTTATACAGCATATGAAAGAACATTTGGATGCCAAAGCTCCATTTCTGATTGCTGCCAAAGCCGATGACCACGGTGAAGAAGCCGAAATGGTCGCAATGACCGAAGAAGCTGAAGAAGCAGTTAATCCGATGGAACAGAGCCTTATCTATGATGTGGTTACTACCGAAGTAATTTGGGATTGCACCAATTGTCGTGCATGTATGGAACACTGTCCGATGTTTATTGAGCACATTCCCAAGATTGTTGAGATGCGCAGAAACCTGGTAATGTGGCAGGGCGACATGCTGGGCGAAGCTCAGATGGCATTTACCAATATGGAACGTAACTACAATCCCTGGGGCGTTGGCTGGGCCACTCGCGCTGAATGGCTTAATGAACGCGGAGTAAGAGATTTGGTCAATCTGCTGCCTGAAGATGGCGGGGAGTTCGAGTATCTTCTCTATGCCGGATGTGCGGTATCCTTCGATGATCGTTATAAGAGAGTCGGAGAGGCACTGGTCAGACTGTTGAATGAAGCCGGCATATCCTTTGGATATCTGGGAACTGAAGAGTACTGCTGCGGTGATTCGGCCAGAAGGTTGGGCAATGAATATCTTTATCAGACCCTGGTCCAGCAGAATCTCGAGTCCTTCAACAACTACGGGGTCAAGAAGATCATCGTAGTCTGTCCTCATGGGTATAATGCCCTGAAGAACGAGTATCCTCAGATGGGCGGCAAGTATGAAGTATATCACTATGCCGAATTCCTGGCTCAGCTCATTGCCGAAGGCAAGCTGAAACCTGGCAATGTAGGAGCCAAGATAACTTATCATGATTCCTGCTTCCTGGGGCGCCATAACAATATCTACGATGAACCCAGAAAAGTACTGGCAAGCTCAGGTCTGAACATTGTCGAGATCGAGAAGTCCAAGAACTTTGGATTCTGCTGTGGAGCCGGCGGAGGCCGGATGTGGCTGGAAGAAGATGCGGTGGAAGGTTACAAGCGTATCAATGATACCAGAACCGATCAGTTGCTGGAGCCTGCTCCGGAAATGATAGTAACCAACTGCCCGTTCTGCCTGACCATGATCTCCGATGGTGTCAAAGCCGCTGAAGCAGAAGAACAGACCAAGGTATTTGATCTGGCTGAAGTTGTATGGCAGTCATTGAAAAAATAAATTAATTCTGACGAGAATCAGGAAGACCTTTTCGGTGGAAAAGGGAGGGCTGTCCGGAAGGGCAGCCCTTTTCAAAAAGTAACAACAACTACTTGTGAACCGGCCAGAATAAAGAATCAGTAATAATTGATAACAAACATATGGCTGAGGAGTTTAAGAAAGGGAAAGGGGTATTGTTCATATGATAGAATTAACAGTTAATGGTGTTTCGGTGGCGGTTTCGGAAGGTGCCACAGTAATGCAGGCTTGTGCCGAAGCCGGATTCACTATACCTTCATTATGCAGCCATCCTGATCTCCAGGTTAAAGATAACTGCAAAGTATGTGTGGTAGATATCAATGGCGAGATTAAGACTTGCTGTGCTACTGAAGTTTCTGCAGGCATGAATGTGAAAACATTCACGCCAGAAATTGTAAAAGCTAGGCAGGAAAATCTTAAAAAAATACTACAAGTGCATCCCCAGGATTGCTTGAGCTGTGCTCGCAATCAAAACTGTGAACTGCAGACTTTGGCAGAGACCTTAATTATCCGTGAGGTTGTTAATAAACCCTTTGATCTGCCCATAGATACTTCCACCCTGGCTATCGTCCGGGAGCCGTCTAAATGTACTCTTTGTTTAAGATGCGTAGAGATGTGCAACGATATCCAGACCGTAGGAGCATTAGAAGTTGTGGATGGAATTCCTCGAACAACAGGAGGCAAGCCTTTGAGTGAAACCACTTGTGTTACCTGTGGACAGTGCGCTTTGGTATGCCCGGTTGGTGCTATTACTGAATATGAAGAGATGGAGGAGTTTTTAGCTGCGATAGCAGATCCGGAAAAGATTGTTATAACTCAGATCGCCCCGGCAGTCAGGGTGGCGATAGCCGAGGAATTAGGTATGCCTACCGGTTCACTGGATATGCTTAAGTTTGTATCAGGCCTAAGGCAGTTGGGATTTGATTATGTATTTCATACCAATTTTACTGCTGATCTTACGATTATAGAAGAAGGAAACGAGTTATTGAAACGCCTTAAAGATGGCGGTACTTTACCTATGCTGACATCATGCAGCCCCGGGTGGATTAACTTTATTGAAACCTTCTATCCGGAGCAGCTTGACCATGTATCCAGCTGCAAATCACCTCAGCAGATGTTTGGGGCGCTGGCCAAGACCTACTGGGCCGAAAAATCTGGGGTAGATCCCGCGAATATATACTCGGTATCAATTATGCCCTGTACAGCCAAAAAATATGAATCCGCTCGCCCGGAAATGAATTCTTCTGGTTATCGCGATGTAGATCTGGTACTTACTACCCGAGAATTAGGCAAGCTATTCCGAATCGGAGGACCTCATTGGGATAAGCTGGAGCCTTCTGATTTTGATTCACTGCTGGGAGCCTATACGGGCGCTGCGGTAATATTTGGTGCATCTGGAGGAGTGATGGAAGCAGCTCTCAGAACTGTTTATGAAGTTGTAACCGGCAAAATTCTGGAAGATGTTAATTTCACTGGAGTGCGTGGTTTTGAAGGGATGAAAGAAGCTGAAGTTGATTTGGATGGAACCAGGATCAAAATAGCCGTAGCCAACTCATTGGGCTGCGCACGCCAAATAATGGATGAAATTAAAGCCGGCACTTCCCCTTATACCTTTATCGAAGTTATGTGCTGTCCAGGTGGTTGTATTGGCGGCGGTGGTCAGCCTATCCCATCAACCATAGCCAAAAAGTGTGAAAGAATTGAGGCAATATATCTGGAAGATGAAGCTTGTGAACTCAGGAAATCTCACGATAATCCAGAAGTCAAGCAAATATATGAAGACTTTTTGCATGAGCCCCTGGGCCACAAATCCCATGAACTGTTGCATACCCATTATACACCAAAAAACAAATAGCAGAAAAACTAATAGGGGATGCTCCCTGAGAGCAGCCCCTATTTTATTAAAC
>CAZCTN010000036.1:2111-4589 GCA_964501655.1 uncultured Syntrophomonas sp. | reverse complement strand
ATATACCTGATGCTGAACAAACCAGCAGGATATCTGAGCAGCACCTTCGATCCCCAGGGCAGGCCGACAGTAATAGAACTGCTGAAGGGGATTAAAGGCCGACTGTATCCGGTGGGAAGGTTGGACCTGGACACCAGGGGGTTATTGCTTTTGAGCAATGACGGAGACTTTACTAATTTAATGATTCATCCGCGCTACCATATCGAGAAAAAATACCAGGCACAGGTGGAGGGACTGATAACCCCTGAGGCAGTTGAAATGCTGACTCGGGGAGTGCATCTGGAGGACGGGCCCACTGCTCCTGCCCTGGTAAAGGTTCTGAAGTGGGAAAGGGGTTCCACCCTGATTGAAATAGTAATACACGAGGGGCGAAAACGGCAGGTAAAAAGAATGCTGGCTGCGGTGGGATTTCCGGTTATCAGCTTATCTAGAATTGCTTTGGCCTTTTTAACTTTGGAAGATTTACCGGAAGGGCAGTACCGGCCTTTGCAGCCTGATGAGGTAGATGGTCTGCGGGAACTGGCTCAGTTTAGCAGCAAGAAAAAATGAACCGTCAATATGGGGTAAACAGAGGTACAGGGACGGACCTGTGGGGGCGGTGCAATATCATGCCAATAGAAAAGGCAGCAGTCCCCCAAAAAAGTTAATATACAAGTGAATTTGAGACCGGAGTCAGGTATAATTATACAAAAAGCAGCCTACAGCCAGTAAATACCAGACAACTGAGAGAATTATCAGCTGAAGAATGATTGTGTGGATGGGAGGTAAGCCATTGTGGGCAGGCTTAGATTTAAGGTTCGTTTTGATTTTGTGGCAGAAGGCAAACCAGGGAAATTGTTTTTTGGCAGTAAAAGCACGGTTGACCAGGCAGAAGAAATGCGCCAGCATAAGGTAACCCTGCTGAGGAATATACCGGTACAGGGCATAAGTATCGAGGATATAGATATGGGGCATGAAATCTATTCCATAATCGATGACTACACCAGTAAGGTGGCCTATTATGCTCCAGTTTACATTTTTTTTACTGCCGATTCCCTGGAGAATGCAGTTAAATTTACTATGAAAGAGGAGTTCAGGACTATTGATATCATTGATCCTGAAGAGATAAAGCTGTCGCAGATGGAGACAGTCCGACTTATCCAGAACGTAAACGAGGAGATGCTTAATTTTAAGCAGGTTTTGGAAAAAAGGATGGATAATTGGAAGTAGTCAGAGTGTTAGCGAGGAGGGTTTAGTTTGGGTCAGTTGACTCTGGAATCAGTAGTGCAATCGGTTAATGAACTTCCGTCATTACCACAAGTGGCCTTAGAAGTTATGCGGATGACTAAAGATCCTAATATTTCAGCTCATGAACTTAATGACGTAATATGCCGGGATCAGGCCATAACCGCTAACATGTTGAAATTGGCCAATTCTGCCTATTACGGCTTTCCGCGTTTGATAGGCACGGTAGGAGAGGCGGTAGTTCTATTGGGTTTTCAAACTGTGCGCAGTATTGTACTTGCTGCAGCCCTGGGAGATACCCTGAACAGAGAGGTTAAACCCTATTCCCTGGAAAAGGGGGAATTATGGAAACATTCAATGGGAGTAGCAACTGCTGCCAGGATGATAGCTCAAAGGTCTGGATATAAATATCAGGATCTGGCCTATACTGCCGGACTGCTACATGATGTAGGCAAAATAATACTGGCAGATTACTTGGATAGATATTACCAGGAGGTAATGGAAAAGGTTGATTCCGGGCAGATGTCATTTTCGGAGGCTGAGTTCGAGATACTTGGCATTGATCATGCCCAGACCGGCGGAGAAGTGGCCAAAAAATGGAATTTCCCGGCTGAGATCGTGGAGGCTATTACTTTGCACCACAAACCGGATCAAGCCGTCCAGGATGTTCGTCTTACCTCTATCACTCATGTAGCAGATCTTATGTGTACCTTGATCGGAGTAGGAATGGGAGTTGATGGTCTTAAGGAGCAGGCATCTATTCAGGCTATCGAAACTCTGGGGCTGGACGAGACGGCATTGGAAGAGACAATTGCGGATTTGATCGACGTGTTTACTGCCGAAGAAAATTCGCTTTGATTGGAGTTATTTAAAAGCGATATAACCCCAAAAAAACCGCTTTGGTGAAAACATTGGGATGGCGCAGAAGCGGTTTATTCTTTGATCTATTACCATATTTTTCATTGATATCTAAAACTTTTCCATCTCCAGGTTTGTATTTTCCCGGGGCTGCAATTTTATGGATAATATTATTCCTCCGGGCATAATATAGAGAGAAATAATGCCCCGGGGGGATGGTCATGAAGAAATTCATTGAAAAGGTGGAAAAACATCTGATCCGCTCCATTGCTCTGGTTTTTGTAGCGGTAATACTTGTACAGGGCTTGATGACCCAGGATGAAATGCGCTTATACTTGAGCTGGGGAGAGAGACTAGAGGGGCAGACCATTGAATATCCCGTCTATTCAAATGAAG
>CAZCTN010000036.1:0-2011 GCA_964501655.1 uncultured Syntrophomonas sp. | reverse complement strand
CTATGTATGCAATCAGGATGTAGTAATGATAGGCAAAATTGTAGTAAAATAAACACAGGTTGAGCAGTTGAATAATTAAACCGGGAGGCTGGAAATGGTAATTGGCAGTAAGGTGGTAGCCAGCGCAGCGATTAAAATGGCGGTTACTCTTTCGCGAGATGAAGAAAACTTACTCAAAAAACAGCTGATGAAAGAATGTGACGTCAAATCGGTAGCGGTAGATTATGGAGGAGAATTCATAAGTTCGGTGGGCAAGATTGTTGAGCGGGCAGTAGTTTCGGCCAAGCGTGAAGGCGTGATAAAGGATACCCACGCTGAAGAGGGAGCAGTAGCAGGAGCCGCCCGGGAAGCCATAAGCCAGATTATGCCCAAGGCCCTAGGTTTAAACGTGGGAGGCAAGATAGGAATAGCCCGGCACCAGGACCACGTTAGTGTGGCTATATTTTTGGGGATAGGACTGCTGCATTTGGATGAGGTCAGCATTGGATTAGGACACAGGGCAGTATCTTAATTGGGAAAGGTAGAGTTTAATGTCAGTCAGAGGTATCAGGGGCGCCATAACGGTGCAGGAAGACCAGACCAGCCAGATCCTGGAAGCCACAGTTGAACTGCTGCAGAACATGGCAGAAGAAAACCAGATAAAGGCTGAAGATATAGCCAGTATCCTCTTTACCACAACCAGAGACATAAAATCGGTCTTCCCGGCCCTGGCTGCGCGACAGATAGGATGGAACCAGGTACCGCTTATGTGCTTCCAGGAAATAGAAGTGCCTGGGGCTCTTGCACGATGTATTCGGATCTTGATGCACGTTAACACCAGTAAAAAGCAGGATGAAATCAAACATATATACCTGCGGGAAGCCCGGCAGTTAAGGGAAGATATTGTGGGCTGAGATCTTATTCATTCCCCCATTATCTTTATTATTACCCGTTTTCTTCTTTTCCCGTCGAATTCGGCATAGAATATCTGCTGCCATGGCCCCAGGTCCAGTTCTCCTTTGGTAACCGGCACCACTACCTGATGATGAACCAGGATGCTCTTCAGGTGAGCGTCTCCGTTGTCTTCTCCGGTTCGATGGTGGTTGTAATTTGGGCCGAAGGGAGCAATGGATTCCAGCATATTATCGATATCCTGAATGATCCCCCCTTCATTATCGTTTACATACACTCCGGCACTGATATGCATGGCACTGACCAGAACCATGCCCTCACTGATGCCGCTTTTCATCAAAGCTTCTCTAACCGCATCGGTTATCCTGATATATTCTCTGCGCTTGCGGGTATTAAACCACAGGTACTCGGTATGGAACTTCATTAATCGTCCTCCTCGATAGTTGATTCAATATTTTTAGGTGTTTTATAATTCAGGCGGTATAAGTCGGTTCGACGATGGTTTATCAGGGGTATTTCCTTTCGAACTTGCAGGTTGACCGAGAAATCCAGATTTGCCAGTATAAGCTCCTCCTGTTGGTCAGCCTGAGCCAGTATCCGGCCCCAGGGATCTACTATCATGGATTTTCCCCAGGCCGGGTATTCTGCTTCGGGATTAAAAGCCGGAGCTGCTGCCGCTAAATAGACCTGCTGATCCACCGCCCGGCTGCGCATCATGAGCTCCCAGAAGAGAGGACCAGAAGTATGATTAAAGGCAGCCGGGAGTATCAACAACTCAGCTCCGGCCAAAGCCAGAGCTCGTGCCAGCTCCGGGAAGCGAATATCATAACAGATCAAGAGGCCAAAAACAACTTTCCGGTGCTTGATCAGAGTTAAGTTATGGCCGGGGCTCAAGGTATCGGATTCCTTGAAGGTAATTCGCCCCGGCATATCCACATCAAACAGATGAATCTTGCGATGTCTGCCCAGTAAGTTTCCCCCTTCATCAAATACAAAAGAACTATTATACAGTTTTCCCCGGCATTCTTCAATGATTGAACCTCCTGCCAGCAGGATATTGTTTTCACGAGCCATACGAGACAGAAACTCGGTAGTAGGTCCGGGATAGGTTTCTGCATAC
>CAZCTN010000035.1:0-37084 GCA_964501655.1 uncultured Syntrophomonas sp. | reverse complement strand
GGCCTTCCGGATTAAAATTTGATAGAAATTAAGTATTAATGCGGCGAAACAGCCCATAACCATAGTAAAAAAGAAGGCCTGTACCTGAAACCATATACCAGGCAAAATTTTCCTCCTTTTATCCCTTTACGAGGGATAACCTTATTTTAGCAGTCGGGATATTATGTTTTTGCTCCGGGTTTTCATGTCTTTACTTTCTTTTTTGTATTCAATGTTTATTATATTGCCCTCTACTATGACTTTCCTCTGATCCAGGTTCAACATACTGACATGCAGCTGCTCTCCCAGCACATACAAGTAACCCATCACGGTTTCCAGGATGATCTCTTCTTCATCGAAGGTATTAACGTTTTCTACCCCCGATATCTCCAGCGTCTTCCGATCTGATAATAATAGCGTATGCTCAGACATTTTATCTCCTCCACTCATTTTTTTCGGCTGTTATAAATCCCGAGATAAGATTGGCTAATTAAAAATATGCTTTACAAACGCTGGTTTATGCCTAAACCAGGATAAAAATAACAAACCCGATTTTAGACTATTCAGTCCAAAAACGGGTTTGTTCACCTTATAATCTGTAAAGCCGGGGGCTTAGAATACTTATTCCAGTACGCGATAAAGGTTTTTGGCTTCTGCCGCTTTAACATTGTCTTTTATCTCAATAACTTCAACCATAGTTTTACGCTGACCTATTACGATAGATATGATATCTCCCTTTTTTACCATGGTAGAAGGCTTGGCCACCCGGTCATTGACCATTACTCTTTCATGTTCGGCAAAATCTTTGGCCACGGTTCTTCGCTTAATTATTCTTGATACCTTCAGGAATTTGTCCAATCTCATTAATCTACGGCATCTTTTAACGCTTTACCCGCTTTGAAAGCTGGTACTCTAGCGGCAGGTATACTTATCTCTTCACCTGTTTGCGGATTGCGGCCCTTTCTTGCTTGTCTATCTCTCACTTCAAAGGTGCCAAATCCTATCAATTGAACTTTATCACCAGATTTTAGAGTTCCTTCTATGGTGGAAAAAAACGCATTAACTACTTTCTCAACATCTTTTTTCGTCATTCCTGTCCTAGTCGCTACTTCACTAATCAGGTCTGTCTTGTTCAAGAACTATCCCTCCTTCGCTTTTATAATATGGCTATTCGCTGTCATCCTGATTTTTCCTGCTTTAGGACCAGAAAATATTGCCAGGGCGACCCCGGCTGATTTTGGCATCGGAGGAATATGCACGGCAGTTTCAACCAACCGCCGCAACGAGGCAGGGTCCGGAACCAGCCTCCGGCCTCGCTATAAGCCCTTGCTCTTGGCCTCTTCCCATAGATTATCCATGAACTCCAGATCCAATTCTCCCATCACAGCTCCGGAGCCTGCTGCCTTTTCCTCGATGTAATTAAACCGGCGTATAAACTTCTCATTGGAATCCTGCAGGGCTTCTTCCGGATCAATATTGTATAACCGGGCTATATTTACTATCGCGAACAGGATATCGCCCATTTCTTCTTTTTTGTCCCCCTGAGCCCTAGCTTGTTGGAATTCCTCTATTTCTTCGTGGAATTTTTCTATTGCCCCTTGTGGATCCGGCCAGTCAAAGCCCACCCGGGCAGCCTTGTCCTGCAGTTTTTCAGCTCTCATCAGGGCCGGCAGCATAGTCGGTATTCCGGCCAGCACCGTCTTCTTGCCCTCCTGCCGCTTAAAATTCTCCCAGTGGGTCATTACCTCTTCGCTGCTTTCTATATTCATGGCCCCAAATACATGGGGATGCCTTTGTACCATCTTATCGGATACGGTTCTGACTACCGAGGCAAAATCAAAATGGCCTGATCTTTGGGCCAGGGCGGCATGAAATACCACTTGCAGCAGCACATCGCCCAATTCCTCCTGCAAATCCAGCATTGATTGTCTTTTTATGGCCTCAATCACCTCATAACTTTCCTCGATCAAGTACCTGGTCAGGGACTCGTGAGTCTGTTCACGGTCCCAGGGGCAGCCCTCGGGGCTGAGCAACTTGTCCATTATCCCCAGGAGCCGTTCTATCTCGCCGGCGCTGTTATGCATATGATCTACTCCTTTCTGCCAACCGCTCCAAAGTTGAGCAGCCTTAAACCCGGATCATTCTTTTTATCATGTTCAAGTCAAATTCTTTCATCAGGATAAGCAATACCCCGTATACAGCCACTCCGGCCATAATCGCCAGCCCAGTGGCAATATGCGAATTGATGTCTCCTCCCACCAGAACGGCAAATATCAGCTTCACAGCTATCCCCATAATAACGGTTATAACGGACAGTTTTATCAGTCGTTTGATCTCATATCGGATACCGGTTAGTTTCTTTAAATAGAGCAGGTTAAGGAAGGAGCCGGCTATGAATGCTATCACCGTGCCAATAGCTGCTCCCTGTATATTGAGATGGGGGATGCTGGTAAGAGTATAGTTGAATACTACTTTAAGGATACCGGTAATGATCAGGTTGCGCATGGCTATTTCCGGTCTTCCTATACCCTGCAGACCGGCGCTGGAAAGCTGAAAGGCGGCTAGGGCAATGCAGGAAAAAGCCAGGGGTTCCAGGGGTATGCCCGCCTCCGGAGTTGCGTAGAGCAGATCGCAGATGGGAAAAGCCAGGGTAAACAACCCGGCGGCACACGGCAATGATATAAGCATCCCGGCTCTAATACCATAATTGATTCTTTCTTTCAACAGGGCGCTGTCCTGCCGGGCTAGAGCCTCCGAGACCGCAGGCACCAAGCTGGTAGCTATAGCTATAGTAAAAATGGTCGGAAGACTAATCAAGACTGCTGCCATGCCGGACAGATGGCCGTATAATGCGGTGGCCTGAGATGTGGTATAGTTTAAAGCCATCAGTCTCCCGGGAACGATAACTGCGTCCAGCATTTGCACCAGAGGCAAAACCACCGCTCCAAAAGAGACTGGTACCGCCAGGGCAACCATCTCCCGGGCCAGTTCGGCTGAGGATGCGCCGCTGTATAGCAGCGGCATTGATCGTTTTTGATTGGATCGGAAGCGCAGGTAGACAACGGATAGTACTCCCAGACCGGCTACTCCTCCCACCACTGCCCCGAAAGTAGCTCCGGCGGCTGAATAGGCCAGACCCCGGGGAAAGAGGTAGAAGGCCAGGATCAATACTGCAGTTACACGAAACAGCTGTTCCACTACCTGGGATACGGCAGTTGGCCCCATGGACTGATGTCCCTGAAAATAGCCCCTGAATACTGACATCATACCAGATAATAGTATAGCGGGAGCAACTGCCATGATGGGATAGTAAGCCCTAGAGTCCATAAGTATATTATTAGCGATAAAACCGGCTGATTTCATCACCAGTATGGTTAAGAAGAGACCAAAGAAGAACAGTATCCCCAGCGACACCCGGAGGATCTTTTGGCTGTCGCCGCTCAATCCGGCAGCTTCTTTGCGGGATACCAGAACCGATATGGCCACCGGCACCCCCGCAGTGGCCAGAGCCAAAATAGTAGTATATATGGGATAAGCCATCTGGTACAAACCCATGCCTTCTCCGCCCAGCAACCGGGCCAATGGTATTCGGTATACGGCACCCAGAACTTTGCTTATGGCTCCGGCGATACTCAATATTACCGCCCCCCGGAGAAAGCTCTGCCTCTTATCCATATCTTTCCTCCCCAATATCTATAAAACTTTGATACCATCACCACTGTCGACAGGTCTGTTTGGCTAATATAGTATCAATATACATTGTATTACTTTTATCTGCCCAGCAGAAATAAAAATTCATAATTAAAGGAGCGATCTTACCCAGATTCCACTGAAAAGGTAATAAAATCGCTCCGACTTATCAACCTGGGGATCACCGGGCAGGGTGTTTGACAAACTGAAGCGATCTTAAGAATAAGATCGCTTCAGAGATGCCAGAACTGTCTGGCCACCTGGCTGTTATGAACTGCTGTTATTGTTCCATTTGTTTGGCCAGAAATCCTGCTGCCGTTTCCGCCAGCTTGATTTCCATGTCACCCAGCTTGATCCCGGCCTCCTTACTGACCAGGATTACTGCCCCAATTGGATCTCCCTGAGTAATAATAGGGGCAATGACCTGTGATTTCAAAGTATATTCCCGATCATCGTTCTGTATCACATGCAGGTTCTCATCATCCGGAGCTTCCAGGTCATTCATCACCAGCGTGGTTCGTTCCTCCAGAGCTCTTTCTACTGCTTTGCCGATGCTTTTGCCCAAAAACTCTCGTTTATTCGCTCCCGAGAGTGCAATTATTACATCTCTGTCAGCTATCATAGAAATGTGGCCGATAGTCTCATGCAGCGAATCTGCATATTCCTTGGCAAAATCCCCCAATTCTCCTATGGGAGAATATTTTTTTAATATAACTTCGCCTTCCCGGTCAACAAAAATTTCCAGCGGGTCTCCTTCGCGTATACGCAGCGTCCTTCGTATTTCCTTGGGGATAACAACTCTGCCTAAATCATCAATCCGTCGAACAATCCCTGTTGCTTTCAATTTACATTTATCCCTCCTTTTTTCATAATTTGAAAATGTAGTTTTCTTTCTCAGTGATAGTATATAACTGAGAATCCCCTTTTATTCACTTTTTGCCATAGAGGGATTAATTTTTATTTGATCTCGGGGAGTTCCTGACCTGGATCTGAAATTTTCGGGCTTTTAAATACAAAATTCTACAGCTTTGTACTATACCGCCATAGGGAGGTTGAAAAGAGCAGGGAAAATTACCTGGCGGGCGTTACCCCCTGCCCGGGACGTTCTATATGAGTTCCAGCACCTGCTGCAACCGGTCCAGAGAGACCTGACCATCAAAGTTCATGGAGATAGTGTTCTCATGGAAACGACTTTCTTTGATACCGGCGATTTGACCGGCAGCTCCTGGAGACAGGGGCCTTGCCAGCTGTATTTCCAATCTATTCCCTTTTCGGCGCAATGCCTTGATCTCCTTATTGCCCGCCGCGATCCTTAATTGAGCCAACTGCAGAAAATTAGCTACCGGTTGGGGCAGTTTTCCAAAACGATCCCGCAATTCACTCTTTATTTCATCTATCTCGGATTCTTCCTGAGCCAGCATCAATCTCCGGTATATCCTTATCTTGGTACCTGAATCCCGGATATAGCTGTCGGGAATGTAATAGTCCACATCAATGTCCAGCAAGGGGGCCGCTTTCTCTCGCTGATCAATCCCCTTTAAGCGACCGGTCTCTCTCTCCAGCAGGCGGCAGTACATGTCAAAGCCAACCGCCTGAATATAACCGTGCTGTTCCGGGCCCAGGATGTTGCCCGCTCCCCTTATCTCCAGGTCTCTTAAAGCTATCTTTATCCCGGCTCCCAGTTCATTGAATTCGCGGATGGCATTAAGGCGCTTCTGAGCGGTTTCGTTAATGCTTTTATCCGGTTTATAGGTGAGATAGGCATAGGCAATCCGGTTGGAACGACCTACTCTTCCCCGGAGTTGATACAACTGGGCCAGGCCCATACGGTCCGCTTCGTCTACGATGATAGTGTTTACATTGGGCATATCCAACCCAGACTCGATTATGGTAGTGCAGAGAAATACCTGGAATGATCCGGCTAAGAAAGCGCTTATTACCCGGGATAATTCATCTTCCTGCATCCTCCCATGTCCTACCGCAATACTCACCTGAGGCAGGAGTTCCTGCAGTTTCTCCCGGACCGCATATATATCCTCGATGCGGTTATGTACGAAAAACACCTGTCCCTGTCTTTCTATTTCGGCCAGAATAGCCTCGGTAATAATTTCTTCGTTGTATTCCAGCACATAGGTTTTGATAGGATACCTCTCCGGAGGAGGTGTATCAATAACACTCAAATCCCGCAATCCGGTCATAGACATGTGCAGACTTCGAGGTATCGGAGTAGCCGATAGGCTGAGGACATCCACCATGGTTTTAAGCATTTTGATTTTTTCCTTCTGGGAAACTCCGAAGCGATGTTCCTCGTCAATCACCAAAAGACCCAGATCACTGAAAGAAATATCCTTGGACAGCAGGCGATGGGTCCCGATAATTATATCTATGGCGCCCTTATGTAAATCCATAATGATTTTTTTCTGTTCCCCGGGTGAACGAAACCGGCTTAATGCCTCGATGGCTACCGGGTAGTTGCGGAAACGATCCCTAAAGGTATGATAATGCTGTTCGGCCAGCACTGTGGTCGGAACCAGGACGGCTACCTGCTTGCCATCCATTACCGCCTTAAAGGCTGCTCTCATGGCTACTTCGGTCTTGCCGTAGCCAACGTCTCCGCATATTAATCTATCCATGGGTTGAGGGCGTTCCATGTCTGCTTTGATATCCCGGATGGAAGTCAGCTGGTCGGGAGTTTCCTGATAAGGGAATGCATCCTCAAACTGCTGCTGCCAGGGGGTATCGGCCGAAAAGGCATGGCCGGGCTGGGATTGCCGGGCAGCGTAAAGCTCCAGCAATTTTTCCGCCATCTCTTGTATGGACCGGGTAACCTTGTTTTTGGTTTTTTCCCAGTCATTCCCTCCCAAACGGCTTAAACGAGGTCTTTTCTCCTCGGACACATTATATGGATAGAGCTTATCCAGTTTATCCAGGGGCAGATACAATCGATCCGTCCCGGCATATTGCAGCAGTATATATTCCCGGATAAGGCCATCGGTCTCAACCTGGGATATGCCTCTAAAGATTCCTATCCCATAATTCTCGTGAACAATATAATCTCCCAGCTTCATGTTCTCCAGCAGTATTCTATGTTCCGGGCGTCTTTTCTTCTTGCTCACCCGGCCTCTCCTGCCCCATATCTCATTCCCGGTCACCAGCGCAGTCTGCAGGGTATGGCTGACAAACCCGCTGCTCAGGCCTTTACTTATGATCTCGATACCACTGATATGATGATCGACCAGGTCCCGCTTCAACTGTTCCCGGGCCGCCCTGCTATCGGCACACAGGTATATGGAATAGTCCTTGTCCTGCCACTCTCTCAGTCTTTTAAAAAGCCGGTCATATTCATTGATAAAGTACTCCATCTCCTTCTGGGAGATATGCTCAATGAAGCCGGCCTTTATCTGAGCAACACTGCCGGGAAAAAAAGAATGGTAGACGGCCTTTTTGCCTTCCAGCTGATCGTGCACTTCCTGTTTATCTATTAAGGCCAGTTCTTTTAGCTGGCGGGCGCTGTCCCCTGCTTCTTTGACCGAATCCTGCCAGCGCCGGAGGTGATTATCCAAATTGACCATAATCTCCCGGGGCTCATCTACAAATACCCTGACCTTCTCATGCAGGTAATCAAACAAGGTGTGATCAGGTGTCCCGCCCCATTCCCGGACGGGACTGATATGTACAAAGGATTCCTGATCAATGGATCTCTGGCTGTCCAGGTCAAAGAGCCGTATGGAATCAATGGTGTCCCCAAATAGTTCAATCCGACAGGGATGGGGATGACCAAGAGGATATACGTCAAAGATACCGCCCCGGACCGCAAATTCACCAGGTTTTCCTATAGTATCTGCCCGGGAATAGCCATTATCCACCAGCTGTTTCAGCACTTGCTCCAGTATGATTTCCTGGCCTTGCTCCAGCCGGATCATCTGCCCTCTCATCAGAGCCGGGGAGTCCAATTTATACATTATGCCCCCCGGGGTGGTTATAATGACGCTGCGCCGCTGGGGATGCAGGATGCACTCCTGCAGGACCGACATACGTTCCTTTTCAGCCAGGGTATAGTTTTCTTTGGTGGGCACATAATCACGGCCCAGAAACATGAAAATATGCTCTGGTCCTATAAACGGGGATAGTTCCTGGCACAAATCGTAGGCTTTTTCTTCTGCCGAGACCAGGCACAATAATTTTCCCGGCCTGCTACTGAACCATTCCTGGAGAAAAAAAGCCCGGGCGGTGCCTGACAATCCGCTTAATATTACGTTTTCACCCTGCTCCAGGCATTGATTCATTTTCTCTATTATTCTGGTATTTGCTTTCACTTACAATCCCCTAACTTAGGGCCGCAGCATATAATCCTGTTCCTGCAGCCCCATATCTGCATGTCTATAATCTGGCACGTAAAAGGGTCGGGCAAGGTTCACCCGACTGGGTCCATGGTATGTGGTTTTGGCATGACCAAGGGGACGGTTCTTTCGGTTAGCCCTGTTTGCTAATCATGCCATTAAAAACTAACCCATCTTCACTTAACCGCAAGAACCGTCCCCTTGGTTTCTCCAAAAACAGTCTCCTGGCTTAATTATACTTGTTCATTGCCTGTACTATTCCTGTTTTTATCCATTCTATGACTGCATCTGCCGCCTGCTGCACTGCGGTTTCCATAGAGGCTTGTTCTTCCGCCTCTATCTGGCTCAAAACCCAGGATTCAACCGTCCATTGCTGAGGGGGCCGCCCCACGCCGATGCGAACCCGGGCAAATTCCTGGCTGCCCAGTCGCTCAATGATAGAAGCCATCCCTTTATGTCCCCCGCTCCCGCCAGCAGCCCGAAGCCGAATTCGCCCCGGTTCCAGATCCATATCATCATAGGCTACTATTAAATCGGAAAGCTCTTGCTTGTAAAAACGCAGCAGGGGCTGAACTGCCCTGCCGCTGAGGTTCATATAAGTCAGCGGCTTGACTATTAAAGCTCGTTCCCCGTTTATTCTAAGGTGCCCAATTATGGCATCAAACTTACTTTCTTCTTTTTCTATTCTATATCGCCCGGCTATCTCTTCAACCACCCGGTAGCCCATATTATGCCGGGTGTTCTTGTATTTCTGACCCGGGTTGCCTAAGCCAACAATTATCTTCATTTTTAAGCTTTTCCCCTTTTAGCATGAAACTGCGGATCGGTTTCAACCCACTTCTTCAACGAGACAGGGAATTAAAACCCGCTGCCGTTTTGTCAACCGGAACCCGACCGCTTAAAGAAGCGGAGGACATCTTTTCGCCTCGTTTTTTCTCGCTGACCATACTGCTATTATTATAACAGCCAGGACTGCATTATCCCAGAAACAAAAGCAGGTCCGTTCTTGTATTCACTGCTCAACTCCAGTTCAAATAGATAGAAGTCTAGCTATTATCGGCTGCGGTTCTGAATAGCACCTGTTTCAATGAAGCATAGGTGGTTGTGGTCTAAGTACCGACCTAAGTACCGACAGTGACGGTAACGTTGTCATATTCTAAATATTGTGATATATATAGATAAACAGGAGCTATAGGGGATGTGACAGCCCCGACAGCGACCGGCAAGAATTATTCGTTGCTGATAGAGTCGACGTCCCTAAAGGATGTTCGGCTCTACTTCGCTATGAGAGCCAGTATGAACAATACAATAGTTAAGAAAAGAATGATTTCACATATATATTCACACCATCACCCCCTCATGCTGATCAACAATCAGGGGCTCCCCCTATAACTCTAACACCTATTGCAGCAAACATTTGTTCCACGCACCATATAGCAGAAAATATGCAATATTATGCAAGTCAAAAACCGTCCTCCTTTGCATTTGCAGCATTTATACAATAGTGGCTATTTGCTAGTTATATTTGTATTCTGATAATTAAATTAACCGTCCAATAAGAGCATCAGTTAATACGAGTGGCAAGAATCCAGGTGTTTATTTGTCTAAAACCCAAACAATAATATAATTTTCTAAGTGAATTATTATCTTCTCGATAAAACAAATAGGGCCTTTTACGGTTTGATATAAGATCTTGGCACAGATTAAAAACGCAGTCCCTTGCGTGCCCTTGATTTCTAAAATCAGGAATGGTATAAACCGATCCGATCATGGCAGCATCATCTGTTTCTGTAGTTGTCAAAGCACAGGATACCATTTTATCATCCTTTTCCACCAGGTAGACTCTACCCCAGGATAATATTGCAGGCAGCCTGTTCTCAGCATCTATCAGCATATCATTTCTGTTATAAAAATCTATAAGATCATTCAGATCAGTCTTTGAGGCCTTTCGGCTTTCAGTTTTCAAGTACTCCGGAGCTGCCACCCAAGAATATTCACAAAGGGCATAGCTGTGCTTATCGCGTTCCGGTCCTTTGCACACTTGTAATAAATATTCAACCAAATCACTTCGGCCTACCACATGAATACTATCAACAGATGGTAATTGATCTGCAAGTGAGGGTATTATCTTAGTATTGGACGCTGAAATACAACAATGGACAGAAGTTAATAAAATTGCAGCTACAATTTCTCCCCTTAATTTAGCAATCAATATTTTAGTAGCAGGATTATGATGCATTTCACTTAAATATGTAAAAAAATAAAGATTATTGGCATAGTCAGACTTCAGAAAGGCTATAAGGTCTGACGGGTTGTCGCATGTGGTTAAATACATTTTTAGATCTCACCCATTCTAGTAAATATTGCTGTTTCTTCCCGGGATGTATTTTTAATAAATCGAAAGTCGGTATAGGTATCCATGACAGCGTTTAATACTGTCGCACGCACCTGAGCTATACTAAAAATGCATCCTTTTTTCTCCCCAATTCTACCATATTATCCCATGCAAAGTCCCCTCTGCCTGAACTCAGTCATCTATTGCTCTTTATGCTTTATCTTTGCCCATTTAAAAAGCCGCCCCTATGGGACGGCTTTTAATTCGTATGTTTTTGCCGCTTACATCCTCGGCAACCGATGTAATAAACACTGTTGTTTCAATGTTCGGAATGCTTATTCATCACCTGCCGATCTGAGCTTATTCCTGATTCTCGCCGCCTTCAGCTTCTTTGGGTTCCTCCTCCAGAGCTGACTTGGCAGGCGGAAGGACGGAACATATAAGCGCATCTTCTGCTTCGTTTAATTCTACTCCCGCCGGAAGAAGCAGGTCGCCCAGAACAACTCGATCACCGATTTCCAGCCCTGATACGTCTACCGTAAATACCTCCGGCAGATCTTTGGGCAGGCATGATACTTCCACCTCTTTGATTCCTGCCTGCAGTATACCGCCTTTATGGATCAGGTCTTCTTCTCCTGCTATGGAGATTCCTACCTTGCTGGAGATCTTTTCTGACATATTGATGGTTAAAAAATCTATATGAATTATATGTCCAGTTAAAGGTTGCTTCTGGACTTCTCTAACCAATGCCATTACAGGTTTATCAGCCTGATCAATCTCTAGAGTAAATATCCCCCGGGTTCCATGGCTGCCCATCTTCTTATACAAATCACGGCGATTGAGACAAATTAAGGTGGGCTCTTGTTCCTGGCCGTATACTATGCCGGGTATTAACTCCTGGTTCCTAATTTCTCTTAAGTATCCCTTGGTCTTTTTTTCTCTGCTTGTACATGTCAGTGCATTTGCTAAGGTCATAATTTCACCCCTTTTCTATAAATAAAAGTTTTATGCCTGGGTTTTATTATAACATCCAATAATATGTATGTCCAAAATGCCTACCCTTCGAAGAGCTTGCTCACCGACAGATCCTCATGAATTCTCAAGATGGCCTCTCCTACCAGCGGGGCAATGGACAGAACCGTCATATTATCCAGCAGTTTGTCTTCAGCCAGCGGAATGGTGTTGGTTATTACTATTTCCTTAAAAGGGGCTTTGGCCAGCCGCTCAATAGCCGGACCCGAAAACACCGGATGGGTACAGCAGCCGAATACCTCCCGGGCGCCTTTTTCCATCATTACTTTAGCGGCGGTGCATATAGTTCCGGCAGTATCTATGATGTCATCAATTATTATCACCGATTTATCCTTAACATCCCCTATTACATTCATGATTTCGGATACATTGGGTGCCGGTCTCCTTTTGTCAACAATAGCCAGCGGGGCTCCGAGTTTAGCGGCCAGGTCCCGTGCTCTGGTAACCCCACCCACATCAGGAGACAGAATTACTGCATCGGCGTTTAAGTTCTTGTTGTTAAAGTATTCACCTATGGTTGGCACTCCAGGCAAGTGATCCACCGGGATGTCAAAAAAACCCTGGATCTGATTGGCATGCAAATCTACTGCTACTACCCGCTGAGCACCTGCCTCTACAATAATATTCGAGACCAGCTTGGCGGTAATGGGATCACGGGCTCTGGTTTTGCGATCCTGACGACCGTAACCATAATAGGGAATAACCGCATTGATTCTCGAAGCAGATGCCCTTCTAAAAGCATCGATCATTATCAGCAGTTCCATAAGGTTTTCATTAACCGGGGTGCAGGTGGGCTGAACTACAAATACATCCACCCCGCGCACACTCTCATCAATGGCACAGCTGATTTCACCATCCGAGAATTTGGAAACCTTGGCATTCCCTACCGGAATCCCGAGATATTTGGCGATTTCGCCAGCTAACACCGGATTGGCATTGCCAGAAAATAGTTTCATCCTCCACCTGGATGCTTTCATTTCTCGAACTCCTCCTATTAATTTCTTAATCGCCCTTTTTAGCGCGATTGGGGAAATTTTTCTGTTTAGCCCGTTCTACCGCCAGCGTGTCGGGCGGAACATCGCGAGCGATGGTAGAACCTGCGCCAATAGTAGAATTCTCCCCCACTCGGACCGGAGCCACCAGATTGGTATTGCTGCCTATGAATACTTTGTCCTCGATAACCGTCTGATATTTATTTTGGCCATCATAGTTGCAGGTTATGGTTCCTGCGCCTATGTTAACCCCTTGGCCTATAACTGCATCCCCGACATAGCTTAAATGCGGAATTTTACTGTTGGCACCGATAATTGATTTTTTGATTTCCGCAAAATCACCTACTTTAACATTTTCATGCAGTTCCGAATCGGGTCTTAAGTAGGCATAAGGTCCGATAGTGCAGCTGTTTCCGATTATAGCCTGGTTTATCCGGGAGCTCTCTATAATGACCTTATCTCCAATGTGGGAATTGCTTATTCTGGTGTAGGGCCCTATCTGGCATGAGCAGCCAATATGAGTATCCCCTTCTATAATAGTAAAAGGGAATAATACACTGTCTTCTCCTACCTGAACATCTTTATCTATTAAGGTCGAATCGGGGTCGAGCATGGTTACTCCCGACCTCATCAACTCCAGGTTCTTTCTCTTTCTCAATATCTTCTCAACATAAGCTAGTTGAACTCTATCATTAACTCCGTATATCTCTTCCGGGTCTTCAATCCTTATAACCTGCACCGAATTATCTTCCCGGTTGATTAGTTCCAGCACATCGGTCAGATAGTATTCACCCTGGGCATTGGTGGTATTTGTTTGGCTAAGCAATGGAAAAACCCGGGAAGCCTGAAAACAATATATGCCGGTGTTAATCTCTGTAATCTTCTTCTCAGCTTCGGTGGCATCCTTTTCTTCGACTATCTGGGAAAAGACTTGATCCGCCTGCCTGACTATCCTCCCATAGCCGCTTGGATTACTTAATTCCGCTGACAGGATAACCGCCGGGGATTTTTGTTTGAGGTGGAATTGGATTAGTCGCTGAATGGTTTGAGGCCTCAATAAGGGTGTGTCCCCTGCTAATACCAGTACTGCAGAAAGAGGATCTATATATTCCTCGGCCTGTAATAAAGCATGTCCGGTTCCCAACTGCTCTGCTTGAATAACGAATTCCACGTTTTTATCCCGTAACAGAGATTCTACTGTTTCCCTTCCATGCCCGACCACTACTTTAATGTCATCAATGCCGGCCTGTTCGACCAGCTCTACAATGTGAACTATCATTGCTTTGCCGGCGGCCTTATGGGCTACCTTGGGCAGCTGGGAACACATCCTAACTCCTCTGCCGGCGGCTAGAATAACTGCAGATACTTTCAAATTCACCCTCACCTTCTTAAACCTGCTGCCAATTTCTTGACCAGTCATCCAGGCAGATTTATTGTGTTTGGTCAGATTTTTATTATACCTCTAATCACTGCTTGAGAAAATAAAAACCTATTATACTCGCGATTTCTTATCATTACTCAGGTATCTCTGGGCCAGTTCCAAGTCACTGGGCTTATCTACATCCACTCCTACTTCTGCATAACTGGAGATAATGCCCCTTCCTTTTATTTTCATTACTTCATAGAATCTCTTTTCTGCCATTTCGATACTGAGCTTTTTAAACAAATAACTGCAAACCAAGCGTAGGCCAAACATTCTTCCCATAGCCAAGGGGTTCTTTCTCCTCATTGTCAATTGTACCGCCATATCCAGTGCCGGCTCAATCATCTTACTGCGCATCAGGAACAGGTTTCCCCCGGTAAACACCCCGTCCTGCAAGCGCACATAGGTACGCATAACTCCCGGAAATTTCGCTTCGTTTACTTCTTTTCGAGTCAGGGCATAGAAGAAGTCTCCCTCCATGCTTTCTGCCTGTTGGATAAAATCTTCAATCGCTTCCCGGGTAATAAAGGGGATGTCGGTGGGCATAACCAGTATGCTGTCGCTTATGGTGTCCTGATTCAAGAGTTGTACCGCACTGGACAAACTGGCAATGGCATTGTCGCCTCCAGATGCCAGCAGCAGACTCTCATCTTCAGGGATTATATTCTTAAGTTCCTCAGTCGGACCGCTAATTACTATCCTTCTTATAAATGGAGATTGACGCAAAGCCTGGTAAACATACATAATCATCGGCTGGCCGGCTATAGTAATAAACGCTTCGTTATCATAGGCAGCCGCTGTTTTAAGCTCGTCACAGATGGTCCCCCCCGCCAGTATAACCGCATCGTAAACCATTTATTAATCTCCTATCTGGGCAAGCCTTCTTTTTTTAATGACTCCATCATAATGTTTTCAGCATTCTCTATGTGTTCGTGAGATAGCTGCCGGGCTAAATTTGCATCCCGGGCCTGGAGAGCTTCTACGATAGCACGATGTTCATACAGGGATTGCTTCATCCGGCCCGGTACCGATAATGAGGTTGCTCGGCAGCGCTGGATCTGTTCCCGCAGATTGTTTATGATATTTGACAGCCTCTCGTTGCGGCTGGCTTGGTAGATTAATTCGTGGAATCGAGTATCAACATCTACCAGTTTATCCATGTCGTTGTTTGCTATGGCCTCTGCCTTCCCTACCAGGCATCTTTCTAACTCATCCAGTTCTTCGTTGGTTATCCTTTCCGCCGCCAGCCCTGCTGCCAGACCCTCCAAAGCAGCCCTTATCTCATAAACATCGGTGATGTCCTTGAAGGAGATATCGGCTACATAGGCTCCCTTTCGAGGTATCATGACTATAAAGCCTTCCAATTCCAATTTTCGCAGCGCTTCCCTGATCGGAGTCCTGGATACACCCAGTTCTTCAGCCAGCTGGATCTCCATTAGTCGTTCCCGTGGCTTCAGATTTCCATTAATAATAGCTTCCCGAATGGCATCCAAAACCAGTTCCCTCAATGGTTTGTAGGAGTCAAGATTCACCGGGGTCAATCGCCTGTTTTCCATTATATTAACCACCTTTGCCATATGATGAAATTCTATAGGCCTCAGGATAATCCTGCTTCATTATATTATGCGCTTTTTCTGCCGTCTCGGAATGTTCAAAAATTCCCCATACAGAAGGTCCGCTTCCGGACATGATTGCCTTCAAGGCCCCCAGTTCTTCCAGTCGGAATTTAATATGCAATATCTCTGGACAGAGAACTGCGCTTACACTCTCTAGAATATTTTCGCATTGATGCGATATTCCTATAATATCATAAATCTCCCAGGCTTTGATAAAAGCTTGTACATCTGGCCCTCCCGCTGACTGCCCCGGTTTAAACCTGCCATATACCTCTGCGGTGGATAATTGATACTCAGGTTTAACCAGTACCATCCAGGGAAGGTAACGCTCCGGCAATGGGCTGAGCCGCTCTCCCCGGCCCCGAGCCAGAGAGGTTGCTCCCCTCACCTGATAATCGATACTGCTCTCCTGGCCAGCATCAGCATCAGATATGATAACCGGATGACCCTCCAAACAGAAGGGAACATCTGACCCGATGCGGGCCGCCATATGTGCCAGTTCTTCCCGGGGTATATTATAATTATATAGAATATTGATCCCTTTTAACACCGCAGCGGCATCGGTACTTCCTCCGGCCAGACCAGCTCCCACCGGAATATTTTTATCAATATATATAGCGGCCCCCTGACCGCTGCCATAAGTCTGAAGGATTAATTCTGCGGCCTGGTAAGCCAAATTGCCGCTATCATGAGGTATTTGTCTGCTGCTGCTGCTCATCGAAATATCCGCAGCAGGCTGGATATGGATGCGGTCGGCCAAACTGATTTGGTGCATAACTGTTTCCAGTTCATGATAACCATCATTCCGTTTGCCTTTGATATTCAGCAGCAGATTTATCTTAGCCGGTGCTTCAATTGTTATCGCATTCATACTATTCTCCTGTTTTTTAAAATTATATATTTATTTCTGCTCAAAAACCACCTGAACCAGGATTTATTGCTGACATTTGCTTGTTTTGTTGCCAATATACTCCGATAAAACCAAAAAATAGCTCCGCGGCTATTCTCCAAACATAAATTAAAGGTGATTTCTGTAATTACTCAAAAGCCGCTCCTTCACCCCTGCCTGTGTACGTCCCAATCGCGGCCTTTGGCTTTTTTGAAATCACCTTTTTACTTGCTATGATATTTGTTTGACAAACTACTGCTATTGCCTTATCCAATCCTTTGGCTATCCGTCTTTTTTTATGTGTGTTATTGACTGGATATTTTAAGTCTCACGCCCTTGGGCAGCAGATCCAAGCACTTAAAACTGACCCGGGCTTCTTCCTGTTGGTCAAAACTTAACCCTCGATCAGAATCAGAGACCATGCACAAGGGCGGAAACAGCACACACCACCAGTTTTTCCCTTCTCCTTTTCCGATTATTATCCGCAGAGCTTGATATTCACCCGGAGGAAATACCAGGTTGCCATAGCTCTTGGTAGGGAACATGTATTCGCCAACTTCCACTTCTGCCGGATAATCATAACCCTGACTCTGAATTACCCTTTGGGCGGTTTCTTTAATCAAGGCAATATTTTCCTCCGCTAATTTACGGGCTTCTTTCACATCACCCTGGCGGGAAAAATCATCTTTCAACAGGGCTACCACTTCATTTTTTACCGCCATCTTTAATGCTTGGTCGTCAATACTGTCGCTGTGGGCCACGACATGCAGCCGGAATACACTGTCATTCAGTGAATCATTTTCCGCATAATAGTAGCTGCTGCCTAAGAAGGTTACTAATAATACCAGTATCCACAAGGTGCCTTTTATCCATTTATTCAAGATCGGTTCCCCCTTCCCTTGCTAAAATCATTCCCATCGCTTTCTCTTTCTAAACCTGATCAAAAGATGCTGATCCTATTTTTAAATGAGTCGGGCCGAGCTTAACTATCCTGCCAAATCGCCGGCTTTATCCTTTAAAGAAGGCTCTGGTTTTCATTTTTTCCCGAGTCCTTAATTTTATACCAACAATATATGCTAAAAAAATTTAGCAGCGGCTTATGTTTAGCTGTGCCTGAAGGGGTATTCCGGCAATAGGCTTTTCATTTTGGCTGATCGGCAGCTCACCTTCACCTATCTCTTCAGAACCATTCCATATTAAATCTTCCAAGATTTTTCTCGAATAAGGAGTTCATATGATCAGCCACCCATGCAGTCACCAAACGCCGCTAAAGGCCCTGGTTTTCATTATCACCAGGGCCTCAGTTAAAGCCAGAATGAATGCATCGGGGCGGTTTCCATGTCGCGCTATTTCTCCTGCTTAACCTCCTGCCTGGCCAGATATTCCCTGATTATCATTCTAACCAGGGCACTTCTGGATATCTGGTTTTCCCGGGCTAATCTTTTTATATCGCCAACCTGATTTTTAGTCAGGTAAAAAGTTGCGTGCTCAAATTTATCCGTAGCCATTTGAACCTCCTCCCTGCCCTGTACTGATGTTTCGGCTGATAGTGCTTCCTAGTGGATATTATATGTAGTTTTTTAGTTCTCGGTTACTTAATTGATCATTTTAAGGCTTTTATTAATTCCGGGATGCGTTTCTGCATGGCTGTTCTCCCCTGACGGATTATGCGTCTGGCCTGGCTTAGGTCATCTATGGGAACATCCACCGCCCCAGGAAAAATCAGCATATCTGCAAATAGTTTTTCCTCGGTATCTGAGGTTTCATAGGTCAGGATATTGATTGTTCTGGAAATAATCTGGGGCAGGCCGGCTACCGGGGACTGGTATTCCTTCTGGCCCAAGTTCACCGCCAGGATATAATCTGCTCCCATTAATTTATGAATGCAAACTGGAACAATTGTTTTGACTCCCCCATCCACCATCTGTCGGCCTTTAAACCGACGTGGAACAAAGGTAGCGGGTATGGAACTGCTGCATCGCGCAGCTTCACTGAGCAAAGCATCTCGTATCACTATGATTCGATGGCTGCCAGCCAGAGTCTGGCTGTTGGTAAAGACCGTTTCCAAGCCGGTATTTATATCACAGGCTATAATGCTTAAGGGCAGCTTTACGTCGCTAAGCCTCTTTCCTTCTGTAAGCCGGTATAGCAGCCTTTCCAATTTACATCCTTTGAATACGCCATTAAGCTCAGCCTTGCATCCGGGCAGGATGAACGCAGCTACGTACTTAATGAATCCGGCAATATTGTAATCCAGGTAATCTGAAGCTCTCAGGCTCAATGCTATAGCTTCTATTTCATCAGCCGATTTGCCGCAGGCATACAAGCTGGCAATAATACTCCCGATGCTGGTCCCGGACAACATGGCTGCCTTGATATGATTTTCTTCCAACACCTGCAAGACGCCAATATGTGCTAATCCTCGCAGGCCTCCTCCCCCTAGAGCCAAACCCAGGCTTTTCATTATAATCCCCCCCAGGTTCCATGAAAAGGGCGGATTTCGTATGCAGCCCGGCTATCCAGGTGATGATCCGCCCCTTCAGTATATGTCGAGCATCCAGCTCAACCATTGCTATATTCAGCGATTGCATTTTAAGACCATAAATCTGGAGATGGTTTTAATATTCTCGTTATTATTGGCTCTTAAATCATTCCAAAATCTACTGTATTCACTATGAGTACTCTCTTTCCTGTAGAGATCAATCTTTTTCTCCAGAGTGCGATGGATAGCCAGTATTTCTTCCAGCTGAGACCTCATTATATTCTTTTGTTGACGTTCGATTCTTATTTTGCCGCTCATGGTAGGCTCTGTCTCAACTCCTTAGGAAAGTTAAATGCCCGTAGTACTTAACTACGAGCATTTGGACAGCCTGGATCTACTTTACTTGGAAACCTTCCGGTTCCAGCTCACCATATACTATAACGTCATGCATCTTGCCTAATTTGTCGGTAATATCCACATACACTCTTAACCCTATACAGGTTCCGGATACCGGAGTAGTTAAATGACAGGGATTATGGGGGTCTTCACAATTACCTTTGATATCAAAGTCAAAAGTCCAATTCCTCAATATGATTTCGGAGTCTTCGATTTCTTCCCTGAATTCCTCTACGGTCAAAGGCGGATCAAATTCATCCAGTTCAATGGCCTGGTCATATTTATCGGTGACTGTTATCAACTGGTATTCATTGTTGACTATTACCAGCAATATTACCTCAAATTCTATAAAGATTTTGACTTTGTTTAACCCCAATTCTTCGTAAGCTTGAATGACTTTAACCTTGATATCGTCAACGGTCGATATCTTACCTCCAACTTGTTCGTCCGGCACGCAAAACATGGTATCCAGTACTTTTACCTGTCTCTCGACGTATTTGGCCTTGATGACTTTCGCCCATAGGTCCAGCATACAACCTTCCGGAAATTCGCACTTAAGTTCAGCCATGCTGCTCTCCCCTCCTTTTATCTAATATTTATTTTTATGAGCAGAAATTTGTGAGTTCAAATTCCTAGGATATATTATGAAAGAAGGGGGTAGAATGTGATTACTCTGTACTTCATTATTACAACCTTTTCATCACATGAGTAACTTCCAAACGCCCATCACAGTAAATTTCTACCCCCTGCCGGGCTGCGCTCTCGCAAAAGCCTATGTCTTCTGCTCCATATAGATCTGAATAACGGATATCCGGGCCCATCAGAACCTGACGCCTGATGAGATAAGCGGCTCCGGTACAATCAACCCGAAACAACCTGTCCCGGGGAACGGGTTTCATATGGATATAATGACCTGCTTCATTTTTGCATAGTACATTGTATATGGATAAGTCCCCTATTTCTTTCCCGTTGCATACCAGGCAGGAAACGATGTCGCAGTTGTGGCTGTTCAAAACCCTCAAGGCATCCGGCGGCACCAGTATATCGCTATCTATTGAAAACAATAGATCGCATTCTGAGCGCAGAAATTCCCTTAGCAGCAGGTTGCGGAGGTAGGCCAGGCGCCGGAAACTATAATGGCCTCTGAGATAACCCCCGGTATCGGAATTATCCACTACCAAACTTACTTGACCTGGCTGCCTTTGGGCAAATTCCATTAGGATTTCCGGGGTTTCATCCTGGCAGTCGTTTACTATAAAACAGTAGGTCTTTTTATCCTCAGGGTAATCCAGGTTTTCCAAACATCGCAAATATTCAGGCAATATCCAGGCCCGGTTCCGCACCGGGCATCCTATCATCACTCCTTCCACCCGCTGCCCCCCTTCTAAATCCTTACGGCCCTTTTAACTATAACGGCAGGAGTTACACTGTTTTTCCCTGGCCGGACCGCGGGTACTGCCTGGCTGTACCGGGGACCGCCGATAAGATGCCCCCCGGAATTATGGGGCCGGACCTCCAGGTTCTGGATGCTTGTTTTGTTGCTTACTTTTACCCGGCTGTTAAATGGGCCGTAATTTATATACTGCCGGTAGCTATTCAGGTTTTCCCAGGAAGTATTAAGCAATACTTCCTGATCTATGGATACCGGATTAAAAGCGGGGAAAACTTGGCGACGCTGCATTTCTTCCTCAATTATCTGCACTACTCTCCGCGCTCTTTCGATCCAGGAATTCTGCTGGGCTATCTGCTGTCGCTGCCATCTTTTCTCCTGGGAATCCGCGTATAGCGCTTGATTGATATTGTTCATAAACTGTTCCTGATCCAGGGAGTACAAAACCAGATCTCCATGTTTTCTAGCCTCGGGCAGAGCGGTGGCTACTACCGGCATTCCTGCTGCCATATATTCCCACATTTTAATGGGATTTACCGACTCGGTCATACTGGTATTCCTGAAGGGAATTATCCCTACATCGAATCTTCTCGCATAGTCTGCCAGCTTTTCATAGGGTTTGAATCCCAGCCAGTGAATATTGGGCCGATGAGGGACCTGGGAGATATTGTATAATGGCCCGATCATAACCAGGCTGCAGTGGGGAAAGCGATCGGCCGTGGCCGTGATTAATTCCAGGTCGCACCAGCTGGCTACCACTCCTATATAGCCGATTATGGGACTGCCTATTTGGGCCAGGTCATCATCGGCTTGCAGAGAGTTGCTGTTGCCCGAGAAATAATCATAATCACACGCATTAGGCAGCAGATACACCCGGGGATTTATGGCTGAGGCCATTTCATATAATTTATCCGAGGCGGTCAATACTATATCTGCACTGCTTACGGCCTGGTAGTAACTGGGCCTCCAGGATTCAAATTCTTCACTGGGTTCATCTACACTATCAAATATTATCAATTCCGGGTTATATTTTCTGACCAGATCAACATGGGCAGCAGCAGTGTAATACACCACCGGCTTATTGTTTCCCAGGAAAGGTACGGGATCTATATCATTGAATAGATAAAAATAGTCGTTGAGCTTTCTGATCCCTCTTGCTTCCCGAGAATAGACGCTGCCATTATTCAGAAAAAAGACTGGAATACCCAGCTCAGAGAAGCTCCGCATGAGGTGCTGCGGACGCTGAATCAGGTAATGGTACTCAAGGGTGGGCGGGTAAAGAATACAGTTGATATTGGACAAATGGTTACCCCCTGACTTTTCATGGATCTTAGAGTATACGCTTCATATATGCTATGCATATAATTGCAGCTAGGTGCCATTATGCTGCTATGGTGCTGTTTTTGCTCTGCTATTGCCGGATATAAATAATGCCTTTGCCCTCCGACATTTTATCTGCGGCTTGTTCATCCCAAGGTTGAAGCCAACAGCAGATGGAGAGCTTTGTTGCTGGTTGAGCTCAATCAACAGATTTTCGATAGTATTGATGCGTCTGTGATAGGTATGCTGCTCATAGACTTCTTTTTGACCCTGGAGGGCAATCTTTTTTCTTAATTCCGGTCGAGCCAGATAAAAATCGATTAACTCCAGGGTTTCTGCTTCACTCCTGGACCATACCAGGTGATGATGATTCTTGAACAGGCATTCGGCGGCTTTGGTCCACTGGGTTAAGTAAAAGCCGGCACTGCCTAAAATCTCAAAAGTCCTCATACTCATCATGGTCTCAGAATCATTGGCAGAATGAATCCCTAGCATAATCGCAGCCGAAGCACACACTGCCGGCAGGCATTCATTGGGCAAATATCCTCCGTATTGTTCGGGGGACAATTTAAGCTCCCGCCCTTCTCCCAGCCACCATTCGTTTCCGTAAACTATGGTAGGGTAATGCTTCAAAGCCGGTCTTAATACCGACTCTACACCTTCTCTTCGAGCCGGATGATAATCGTAATTGTTGCCTACGAATACCAGATCATGCTGGTAGCTGGATTGAGGGCGGGTTCGGCAATGAAAGGCCGGATGGCAGGCAAACATCATCAGATGAGCCTTTATTCCGAGTTTGGCATATTCGGCAATTGACTCCCGACAAGGAGTCAATACCAGAGATGATTTCAAGGCGTAAGGTACTGAGAGCTGGTAAGAAGAGGGATCTTCAATCGCCCAGTAAACATGAGGTATGCCCTTTTCACTCAGCAGAGGGAACAGTTTCTCCATACGGTTAATACCGCCATCGTTAAAGACCAGGTCAGGCTGAAATTCATCAATAGCCTTTTCCAGTGAGTCACCCAGGTCCAGATTGATGTACTTGACCTGCTCCCCCTTATCCAAAAAAGCCGGTCCCAATCCACGGATTATTATTGGCGCGGTATTGACAAATAGTATTCGCATCGATACAAGCCCCTTCTAAAGCTGCTTGCTGCCTAGACTAACTTATTCAACTTCTGCGCCTGATGTTACCCGGGTAATACTCAGACGGGGTCCTCCGCCCCCGGCAAATATAAATAAACCGCATGATATTTATCATGCGGTTAAAATCAATTGTATGTTGAAGGTTAATTACATACTGGCCGAAGGAATGCGTATCTCCGAATTTTGCTGATCATAGACGAATAATTCTACTGTTTCGGTTAAAACATCCGCATAGCTGTAGGATACCCGTCTTTCAACTTTTCTCTCATCTATCTTGATAACAAAAATATTGGGGTATATCGATTCGAGTACCCCCTCTTTTTCTATGATTCGATTACGGCCTCTATTTGCTTTCAACCTTATTTTGCTGCCCACAAAAGACTCTAAATCTCTCTTTATATCTGATATGGCCCTTGGAGAACTCATTGTACCACCTTCTTTCTTTTATCTTGTTAAGTTTATAATAAAAGTTAATGTTTGTCAAGTTTAAATAAATAGTATATTAAAAAAGCCTCTCGTTGTCAACCAATAAATACTGTTTCGGCTTTAAATTTAGTTCTGCTCTGCTTTTGGTCCCAGCCAATTTTCTGCCAGGCTTACAAAATCCTCCAAAGTCAGCGTCTCCGGCCTTCTATTGCTATCTATCCCCATGCTTTCAAGATACCTTCTTACGGTTTCCTTCTCCTCGGCAAATTCTGCCGAACAAATATTTAAAACCGTTTTCCTCCGCATCTGAAAGGCTCTGCGCACCAGAGATTTGAACCCCTCCTCATTCACCAACTGTCGGCGGCAGGTATGAGGAGTGATTTTTATTAGGGCGGAATCTACCTCAGGTATGGGGAAGAAGCAATTCCTGGATATGTCCGTCAAGTATTCCACCTCAGCATAATACTGAATCATAACCGTCAGCAACCCGTAATCCTTACTGCCCGGAGCTGCTTTGATCCGGGCAGCAACTTCCTTCTGCATCATCAGCACCGCGTACTCCAAATGGGGGCTTTCTTCCAGGAGTTTAAAAATAATTGGGGTGGTAATATTATAGGGTATATTGGCACAAACCTTATAGGGTTCAGCCTGATTCAGCTTAAAAGCCCGATATAATTCCTGTTCAGAGCGGACTTTCAATACATCCGCAATAGTCAGGGAAAAATTATCAAAATCCGCCATGGTTTCAGACAGAACCTCCTGCATGGACGGGTCAATCTCAATGGCCAGTACGCCTTTGCAGCGAAGGGCAATTTCCCTGCTTAGAACCCCTATCCCCGGACCTATTTCAATAACATAGTCTTTTTCATTCAATCCGGTCAAATCTATTATCTTATGTAAAATATTTTTATCCGCTAAAAAATTTTGCCCCCACTTTTTGCGGGGGTGTTTTTGGTATCGCTTCAGTATCTCTTTAATGGCCGTTTTTGATGATAGATTCAAATGCTCTTACCTCATGGTTTCTTTTCTATCATTATACTAAAAGAAAAAAGAAAAGAAAGGCACGGTTGTGGTTTACCAGTTTAAAGGTAAAGCCGTCCCGAGCCCTTTTGGATTTTGTATTTACGCATCGTGAAATGACATTTTTTCGGTTCGCCTGGCTCTTATATTACGGATTGGTGCCTAATCTTTTAGTAAGATTATTAATATTCCTCTGGACAGTATTGGCCGAAGTGCCATCCCTGAGGGATCTGTTGATATCTTTTATCTCTTGAATTATTCCCGCGTCAGTAGTGACCATTACCCGGCTTACCCGATTATCGGCATTTTTTATCTTGCTCTCAACGCTGCTCTCAATATTTCTGGTATCGGCAACATCGCTCTGATTTTCCAAGGTCAATCCTACCAGAACCACGATATTATTACCGGCAGCGGAATCAATAAAGGTGTCATTGACCACACCCGGGTTATTGGTTCCCACTGGTTGACGTTCATTGACCGTCTGATCGTTGGGTGTAGTCCCAATTCCTGTCCCGGTTATATTGGTTCTGTTTCCTGTCGTATTGGTCCCGGGCGCATTGGTGCCGGGATTAGTATTAATGGTGCCGGTTCCTTCGTTGGTGGCATCATTCATACCGGAAATAGCCACCGAAGCACTTCTTACCCCTGCTACTTGTTCGGCCAGTCTTTCAAAATTATCCACCATAACCTGAGTATTTTCCCCGGTTTGCATGTTGTCGGTCTGATTCTGATCTTGATTTAATGGTCTGTTAGCTGTGGTTTGACAACCCATTATCATGGTAAAGAATAATAATATAATGGTTATACTTGCTGTTCGCTTCATTTTATACCTCCCTGAAATCATAATTTCAGCCAATAATTTAAAAGGCTGGATTACTAGCTTTGAATTCTTTGCCCAGCTGTTTAATATTCATCTCATGTTCTGTGATAGGTTCTCCTTTAATGATTCCGGCTGCGACTTCATTTATTTTCTTAACCAGTTCCGGGTCTGAGGTTACCAGTACCTGAGAAATACGTTCATCTGAATTTCTGAGCTTATCGCGTACTTTTGGCTTCACTTGCTCTGCGTCAGCTTGCTCATTGATACTTATACCTATCATTACTATCATCCCGCTGATATCAGCCTCAGCTCCGATGGTATCGTTATTATTACTGCCATTACTGCCATTACCTCCATTTTCGGCCAAGGTTATGTCTGATATTACCACCGTAGCCTTCTGAACCCCTTCAACCTCAGTGGCCAGGCGAGACAGTTGATCTGCCAAAATACGCCGATCACTGGCAGTTATGCCCGTTTGTTCCTGAGGCTGGTTTTCCAGTGGTTTCTTCTCTGCCGTCTGGCATCCGCCTGCCAGCAACATTAACAGGATCAGCAGCAATAAAACGTCAGTCCATCTTTTTGGCATCAAATCACCTCCTTTGTTTAATTTTTTGTTTTTTACTTAAATTAAAAACGAGGGAATGAGTGGAAAAAAAAAGCCCGGCTTAAGCCGGGCTCTGAACTGCCAGATTTTATAACGAAACTAAAATATTAATCTAATTCAAAACATACACTTTTACGGTACGCTTACCCCAGGACAGGCATTGTGCCCTGTCCTCCATAAACACATCGATGCGATTTCCTTTGATCGAACCTCCGGTATCAGCAGCTGTGGCATAACCATACCCTTCAATATATAGCTTGCTTCCCAGCGGAATTACACTGGGGTCAACGGCTACCAGCCCAACAGCGGGCTTCATTCCGCAGGAAGTATTCCTTCCGGTATAAGTATAGGCTGAAGCGCTCGCATACAGGACGTGGTCAAAATTGATGTTTAACCCCCCCCTGGACACTGAAGTTATAGTTCCCATAGCAACTACTGCCTTTACAGGAGATGTTTTGGTTTCACTATCGATTACCTTCCGTGCAACTTCTTCTCCATTATGATAGGTGATATTTACCGTATTTACAGCAATCCCTGGTTGGCCTGCTTGTATGGTTCTGCTCAGTCCTTTTTCCAAAGTGTTGTCAGTCGTCTTCTCCGTCTCATAGGGAATACTAGCTTCTACTTCCACCTGTTTCTCGCTTACCTGTATAACCTCGATAACTTGGTCGGCTACAGTTTTTTCCACCGCCACAGTCTTGATAATATCCTTGGGTCCCAGTTCAAAACCAGCCAATTCTATGGCTTCAGTAATCGGAACCGGGGTGGTGATTATCTCCTTCCGGCTGTTTCCGCATATAACCGTAACCGTATCCGCCCGGGTCACTTTAATCATTTCATCCCTGCTCACAATGGAGTTCATTGACGGCTCCACCTTATCATAGGCTCCAATTTGGACGTTCTGGTTTTCCAGTACTTCCCCTACCGTAGTGGCACAGAATACCCGGGTTTCTATCAAATCTCCGTCAACAGCAACTGCAACTGGTTTCAGTAAGGCATAAAAAAGACTTATTACTAATAGTACGGCTATCCCTGACACCCAGGCAACCTTAAGACTTATGCCTTTCCTGTCCTGAATATAATCCATAATTCTCCTCGCTTTCTACTCAACCATTGGTACATGTGAACTGCCAGCGGGAAAGATATTCATGATACTGACCGTATATACTGATAAAGAACAGCGCTCGGTACCTGAGTATTCATATC
The DNA here is from genome assembly GCA_964501655.1 of uncultured Syntrophomonas sp. Taxonomy (GTDB): domain Bacteria; phylum Bacillota; class Syntrophomonadia; order Syntrophomonadales; family Syntrophomonadaceae; genus JAAYJK01. The sequence continues at coordinate 9,978 of CAZCTN010000035.1, read as the reverse complement.
AAATCCTGCTGCATGGTTTTCTTCTAAATTATTGTCCTAATAAAAATATTTTATTCCTTTCACAGGTACAAGGTTTGCAGAAATAACGCAGTACAATTTAATTATTATACCCATAAATCTGACTGCTTTCCTGGAATCTTGACATCCTCCTCAGAAGTCCATCCGGAATACTCTCCTGCTGTTGGCGCTGGTTATCCGGGAAATTTCTTCCAAGGTCATTCCTCTTAATTCAGCCAGTTTCTGGGCAACCAATTTTACATAGGCCGGTTCATTGCGTTTACCTCGATGAGGCTCGGGGGTCAGATAAGGACAATCGGTTTCAACCAGAACACGGTCAATATTAATTTTCTGTGCAACCTCATGAGTTTTTTTAGCATTTTTGAAGGTCAAGGGTCCGGCGAAAGATATATAAAAACCTTCCTTGATTAATTCCAGGGCCAGAGGCAAATGTCCCGAATAACAATGCATTATCCCCCCGTTAATCCCGGCTTTCTCCTTTTTTATGATATCCAGGACATCCTGATGGGCATCCCGGTCATGAATTACCACCGGTTTTCCCAATTCCCGGGCTATTTTGATTTGTTCTACAAAAGCTTTTTTTTGCTGCTCCACGGGAGACAGATTCCGATAATAGTCCAGGCCTATTTCCCCTATAGCTACTACTTGTGGGTTCAAAGCCAGATTATATATTTTCTCCAGGGTTTGATCATCCAGGGTTTTGGCGTCATGGGGATGAATACCTACTGTTGCGTATATGTTCTGGCTTTTCCTGGTTAATTCAACTGCCTTCTGGGAAGCAGAATAATCAAACCCTATACATACTATTTTTTCTACCCCGGCCTGAGTTGCCCGAGCCAGAACTTTATCCAGGTCATTCCTGAATTCTTTATCCTGCAAATGCGCATGGGAATCTATCAACAAAATTACCCCTCCTATCCTGAGCCGCCCAGGCCAATCTCCCGGGATGGAAATGGTGTAAGGGTTGTTGATTTATCCCCCTACACCATTCTTACTGACAATTGGTATGCTATTTTACCCGGTTACCTGACTCTATTTTCTCCAGCGTCAACACCTCAATGATGTCATCCTGGAGATCAGAGGCGGCCAAAATCATTCCCTGGGATAGGACCCCTCTTAGTTTAACCGGTTTAAGATTTGCCACCAGCACTACTTTCTTGCCAATCAGCTGTTCCGGTTCATAGGCTTTGGCTATTCCGGATACCACGGTTCTTTGTTCTTCTCCTACTTGCAGGGTAAGTATAAGAAGTTTATCAGCTTTCTTCATCTTTTCACAGGCAATAACGGTGGCCACTCGAAGATCTACCCGGGCAAAATCTTCTATGTCTATATAATAATCCTCTGCCGGTACCTCCTGCTCTTTGGGCAGCTTTTCAGCCGCGGATTCTTCCTCCGGCTCTTTCAATTCTATTCTGGGAAACAAGGCCGGCCCCCGACTCACATTGCTTCCTGCCGGGGTAAGCCCCCAGGTACCGGCTTCCTCCCATTTGAGAACCTTGGGATCATCAAAGATATTCAACTGCTGGTTGGCCCGAGCAGGCAGGGTGGGCATAGCAGGGGCCAGCATTATTAATGCTATACGTATTGTCTCAACCAGATTATACAACACGGTTCCCAGCCGCTTCTTGTTATCCTCATCCTTAGCCAGCAGCCAGGGCTGGGTTTCATCAATATATTTATTGGCCCTTGATACAAGTCTCATTACCGATTGTATATAGGCGGCAAAATCCAGTTTTTCCAGTTTTTCTTCGGATTCCTGGTAAGCTTTCCAAGCTGCGGCAATCAATTCTCCATCTATAGCTTCTTCCTCACCGGGCTCTGGAATAAGGGAATCGAAATAGCGTTTTATCATGGCTGCCGTTCGGCTGATAAGATTTCCCAGGTCATTGGCCAGATCTGAATTTATACGGTTTATCAGCATCTCTTCGGAGTACATTCCATCCTGCCCAAAATTTAATTCTTTAACTAGATAATAACGCACCGCGTCTACCCCGTATCTATCCACCAGCACCCTGGGATCAATCACATTCCCTTTGGATTTCGACATTTTCCCGCCTTCCAGCATTATCCAGCCATGGGCAAAAACCTTCTCCGGCAGAGGCAGATCCACTGCCATTAGCATTGTGGGCCAGATTATAGCGTGGAATCTTAAAATGTCCTTGGCCATCATGTGCACGTTAGCCGGCCAGTACTTATCAAATTTCTCCCGATCATCCAGGTATCCAATGGCACTCACATAATTAATCAGGGCATCAAACCAAACATAAACTACATGACGTTTATTAAAAGGTACCGAAACTCCCCAGTTAAATGTGGTTCTTGATACACACAGATCCTCCAGCCCGCTCTTTATAAAGTTGACAACTTCATTGCGGCGAGACTCTGGTTGAATGAAGTCTGGGTGGGCATCAATATGCTCCAGCAACCGGGGGGCATATTTGGCCATGTTAAAGAAATAGCTTTCTTCCTTTAATTTCTCCACGTTACGGCCGCAATCCGGACATTTTCCTTCTTCTAATTGTCTTTCGGTAAAAAAGGTTTCACAGGGGGTACAGTACCAACCTTCATATTCTGATATGTATATATCTCCCTGATCAAATACTTTCTGAAACAGATTTTGCACTACCGCCTCATGTCTCCCGTCGGTGGTGCGTATGAAGTCGTTATTGGATATGAGCAATGTTTCCCATAAGGTTTTTATACCAGCTACTATGCCGTCCACATAATGCTGGGGGGTCATATTTTTCTCTGAAGCTACTTTTTCGATTTTCTGACCATGCTCGTCAGTCCCAGTCAGATAAAAAACATCGAAACCCTGCATTCGCTTGAACCGGGCAATACAGTCGGCGGCCACCGTGGTATAGGCATGCCCTATATGCAAATTGTCACTGGGATAATAAATAGGGGTAGTAATATAATAGCTTTTCCTGGTCATCTAAAACGTCCCTCCTGCTCTCAAGTTCCTAACCCGGATTTATCTAATTGCACTGGCAATTAAGGCTAAAGTCAGCCAGTGTTTTTTACGATACTAATAGCAGTATTTTATATTTTACCATATTTTGCTCAGTTTATTCATATGAAAACCGGTACAATCGACATCTAAAACATCTTCTCCTGTTTTAACGACAAATATTTCAGTCGTCTCCAGTTCTGTAGGCTAAAAAGCCTATTATGTTCCAATAATCCCCATATTTTGTCCAAAAATGTAGAATAATCCTTGACTAAATCTGCCAATGTTGGTATACTTTGTGGTGGGACAAGATAAATGTTATTGCAGAGGAGGGTGGTAGCCATATGATGAAGTCTACCGGGGTAGTAAGAAAAGTTGACGAATTAGGTCGTATCGTAATTCCAATTGAATTAAGAAGGACCATGGGCATCGAGGAAAAAGACGCTCTGGAAATCTATGTTGACAATGAAAAAATTATACTTAAGAAATACGAGCCGGCTTGTATCTTTTGCGGTAATGCAGAAGAGGTAATCAATTACAAGGGCAAAAACTTATGTAGAGCCTGTTTAACCGAATTAGTCAAACAGGTAGGTTAATCCCTGTAAATTAGAGCTTTGACAGAGGTTAGCTTAATATATCTACATCATTACGGTAAGGAACTTAGTCCGGATTAGTATAATATTTATAAACCAGCGACTTCTGTAATTTGTACTGCCTGGCCTTCATCTTGAAGGCCTCTTTTTTATCAATACCCTGCTCAATTAACTCATCGATTTCCTCTACCAGTTGTTCAACAGTAACCGCTCCCGGTTCTGCCCTTTTGCCTCCGATTAACAGGCATATCTCTCCTCTGGGCTCCCGATCCTGAAAGGCATTGATTATTTCCTGGATATCCCCCCGGATAATCTCCTGGTGCTTTTTGGTAAGCTCCCGTACCAGTACCACAGGCCTTTCCCGATCCAATGTCTTCTGCAGATCGCCCAGAGTTTTGATTAGACGGTGGGGCGCCTCGTAATATATCACGGTCCTGCTTTCCTCTTTATTGCTCTCCAGCAATTCTATTCTTCTGCTGGACTGCCGGGGCAAAAATCCGGCAAAAATAAAAGCACTTGCATCCAATCCAGATACCGCTAAGGCCGAAATGGCTGCTGAAGGACCGGGAATAACCTCCAAATCCAGCCCATGGGCTATTACCTTTTGCACCAATCTTTCCCCCGGATCGGATATCCCCGGCATGCCGGCATCTGAGACCAGGGCTATGTTTTGGCCGGCCAGCAACTGCTCCACGATATAATCTTCCCGACTCCGGTCACTGTGTTCATGGTAACTTAGCAATCTCTTTTTTATCTTGTATTTGTTCAGTAATTTTATGGTATGGCGGGTATCCTCGCAGGCAATAAGATCAACTGACCGCAGCGTTTTAAGCAATCTGATGCTGACATCTTCCAGATTCCCAATCGGGGTCCCGCATATATAAAGTGTGCCCATAGTAACGGTCTCCTCAGCCGGCAATATTAACAGATCAGGTTGGGACTCATGCCATATATCCCCTTGATTTCCTCTGAATATTCCCCTGCCTGTTGATATATTATCAGTGGCTCCATTTCCAATAATTCCATATACGGGCCTTTCCGCCCTTCCACCAGCAGCAGGTGAGACTGGCGGTCGGGAAAGGATTGCACTCTTCGTATCCGGACCTGATGAAAACCCTGCCGGCTCAGATGGGACAGGATTTCTTCCCTCCGGTCCGCCCGGTGTACCATGTTCAGACTGCCTCCGGCCTTCAGCAGATAAGCTGCTGCAGTTATTATCCCGGGGAGGTCAATCTCTAGCTCATGCCTGGCCAGGGCTTGTTCCGGATCCTTGCTCACCCTCCCCTCTCCTTTTTTCCAAAAGGGGGGATTGCTTACTACTAGATCAGCTTCCCCCGGAGGCAGAAGCCCTCCAATATTCTTTATATCTCCCTGTAATATGGTAATCCTTTTGCTCAAGCGGTTATACTCGGCGCTGCGTCTAGCCCTCTGCACTGCTGCTTCCCCAATTTCCAGCCCAGTTATTCTAATATTTTGATTCCTGTAGGCTAGCAACAGAGGGATCACTCCGCTGCCGGTACCCAGATCCACAACCTGCCCTACTCCCTCCAGGCGGGGGAAAAAAGCAACCAGTACTGCATCGATAGAAAATCTATATCCTTGCCGGGGCTGAATTATTTTCATACCTCCCAGTATTAGATCATCCAGCCGTTCATGCTCATGAACCAGTAAATCTTCCATTTATAGCAGCCTTACTCCTTTTCCAGAAAAGCGATGCAGAACAGACACTCCCCGGACCGGGGCTGGCCATAGGCTTCCGGGCAAACATGAAATCCTTCATTGTAAATCCGGCCTATATTACCATAGGATTCACCTTCCAGGAGCAAGGGATAGGCTGTCCCGGTCAATGAACCACTGGTCTCTTCCGGCCAAACCGCTTTTTCCAGTAAGTCCAATCTGGCCTTTAGGTCCCCAACCTCAAGAATCAGTTCTCTTACAATCGCTGCTATTTCGCGGACAGTTTTTTCCATTGCCACCCTCCCCATTTGCCCGGTTTTCATATAGTTCTGATTCATATTTTAAACAGCACATCAGTCTGCCGCAGATGCCCGATATCTTGGTTGGATTAAGGGATAGATTCTGCTCTTTAGCCATTTTAATGGAAACGGGCTCAAACTCACCCAGAAAACAATGACAGCACAATTCCTGCCCGCAGGATCCGATTCCGCCCAGCATTTTGGCTTCATCTCTCACCCCAATCTGTCGGAGTTCAATCCGGGTTTTAAAAATACCGGCCAGATCTTTCACCAGTTCACGAAAATCCACTCTTCCTTCAGCAGTGAAATAAAAAATAATCTTGCCCATATCAAAAGTGTACTCGGCATCTATTAACCTCATGGGCAGTTTATGCTCCGCCACCTTCTTGCGGCATGTCTCCAGAGCTTCCTTTTCTTTTTGCTGGTTGGTTTCATAGGTCTCCAAATCAGCCGGGTTGGCCTTCCGAATCACTTTTTTCAATGGCATTACCAAATTAGCTTCTGGAACTTCTCGATTGCCAATAGCAATAGTTCCGCATTCTACGCCTCTAACCGTTTCCACAATGGCTTTGCTGCCTATCTCAAACTCCTGATTTTCACTGTCAAAATAATATATTTTACCAGCAGGCTTAAATCTTATTCCCACAACCCATGGCAATGTTATAACCCCCCTTGTATTTATGAAGATTTTAGCGCATGGCGAATTTTATAACATAGATTAATATTGAGTCCTAGTTTGTTAATATTACTATTATAATAGCTTTTCATCGAGCCAATATCTATTATAGCCTGTTCCAGATTATTATAGTCAATATTCTTAAGTATTCGGATCAGTTCCATACTATGGGGGAAATAAAGGTATTCCTCCTGTCTGGTTCTGCCATAGATCAGCAGGTCTCTTAATATAGTTTCAACCGTACTTATTAGTAATTCCGAGTCATCACCCAAAGCATCTGCAGTCTCAATTACCTTTTCAACTCCACCGTTATAAATAGCCTGCAATATGTCTGCTGCCCGGACCCAGATTTGTCTGAAATCTTCTCCCTCAGCTAATTTAAGGGCATTAGCAATACTGCCCTGAGCCAACAAGGCGATACCGGCAGCCTTTTGCTGGTCAATACCCTGGTCCAGTAGGAAAGACTCAACCTGGCCGGCAGACGGGGGAACAAAATTAATTACCGTGCAGCGGGAGACTATAGTCTCCAGAAGATTGTTATTATCCGCAATTAGGATAATAATGGCATAAGCCGGTGGTTCTTCCAAGGTCTTAAGCAATGCATTGGATGCCTCCGGGGTCATCAAATGAGCATCTCTGATCAGGACTATTCTGTGCCGGGAACGATATGGCTTTATGCCCAACCAGGGTTCGAGTTCTTTAACTATCTGCTCCCGAGATATTCTGGTTTTCCCCTCAAGTATCTGTAAAACCTTTAGATCAGGATGGATCTGCTGGTCCAGATATATATGGGCTTTCTCATCCTCCCCGGCAATGACTGTATAGGCAAAAGCCAGGGCTGTTTGCATTTTTCCAATCCCTGCTGTCCCCCAGAAAAGATAGGCATGTTTAAACTCCCCGCTGCTTATCACTTTCCTTAAGTATTCAACTGCTTTTTCCTGGCCTGCCAGGTTGCTAAAATAATCCATCTTGTCCTCTGCCCCTGTATTCCATCTCTATGCGATCAAGTCTACAAGCATCCCCCTTATTCTATCAATGACCGCCAGTATATCAAAAGGCTCCCTCTGGCTTTTCACAAAATCGTCGATCATCTGCTCTACTTCCATATCAATTTTGCTAATAGTGACCAGCATCAATCGGCCCCTGCGGTTTAAGCCTCTTTCTTGTGTCAGTTGATAGGCTCTCAAACTGGCCTCCTTCAGAAATTTCTTAACCAAGTTGCTATAAAGTACCAGATTGCCGATGGTAAGCTGGTTTTTTATTTGCAGGTTCAACGCATCAATCTGTTTGAGAATCTCGTTCATACGCTCCTGCACCTGCTTCTGATTATGGTGGTTTAGTTCCTGCTCAAAGGCACTTCCCTTTCCCCGGCGAACATCGTTTAAATTCACCGGTTCCCTGGATGGATAAGGGTTCCGCAGTCCTTTGTCACGCTCCACTCTCATTTATATCTTCCTCCTGTACTCATACATAAGCCGATGTACATGACCCCATACTGATTGACTCACCGCAGAGAAATCCCGTGCGGCATCCACCGTTACAATGCGATTCGGCTCATCTGCCGCCAGCTGCAGGTATCCCTCCCGAACTTTTCTTTGAAAAGCCAGGCCTTCCCTTTCTATTCTATCTGGAACCCCAGCCTTTTTGTAACCATAACTCTGTTCCGGCTCTAGATCTAACAGAATAGTCAGATCCGGCCTTAATCCACCTGTGCAAAAATCGTTCATGTCTTTAAGAAATGGGATGCTTAAACTCCTGCCAAATCCCTGGTAGGCAATAGTAGAATCTATAAACCGGTCAGCCAGAACCAGTTTGCCCTGGGACAGGGCTGGTTTGATAACTTGTTTGACCACCTGACTGCGAGCCGCCGCATAAAGCAAAGCCTCGGTTTCCGCTGCCATATCCTGACTGCGCTCATCATTTAAGAGCATGTTCCGAATACTTTCGGAAATTATCGTCCCCCCGGGTTCTCTTATATTTACCACCTCAGCCGCTGGCAGGCAACTGTTTAAATAACTTATTATACTGCTTTTGCCACAGCCATCAATTCCTTCCAGGCTAATAAAAACCCCACTACCATGCATACGCATCCATCCCATCCAGATTTATGCCTTCAAGCTATACATCTATTATTTTGATTCTGTTCAAATATCTATCCCCCGGACCCTGCAGGGAAACCTTTTCATCCTTAAGGTATTGCAGATATTCATATACTTCCTCACTGATCAATTCACCCGGAAGCAAACAGGGTATCCCGGGCGGATAGGGCGCAATCATCTCTCCCGCTATCTTGCCTCGGCAGTCAGAAAAATCAACTTCTATCCCGGAAGAGAAATACGCCTTTCGCGGAGTTAATATTAGGTTTGGCTGAGGCGGAATCCTAATGCATGGTTTGGCCCTGCTTCCTCCCCGGTATCTGGCTGCAATGGCCTTCAGAGCCAAATAAAACCTTTCCCATTCTCCGGGCTGGTGGAACATCGACATCATAGCCAGTATGTAATTCGATCCCGCCAATTCCACTTGAATCGCATATTCCCTGCGCAATACGGACATCAATTCTTCGCCTCTCAGAGCCAGATCCCTTGTCCCAATCAAAATCTTCAACGGGTCCAGTTCCAACGGGCCGGGAATACTACTTAAATCTTCTTCAGTAAATACCGATAACCCTTCTATTTCTCCAATTTTACTTTTATAGCACTGTGACAGTTGTCGCGCCTTATCCAGAATTTCCTCTCCCTCCGTCATCATCAAGCACCGCGCTGCATCTATGGAAACCAGTATAGGATACGAAGGGCTGCTGGTAGTAATCATAGACCAGGCTGGGAGAACCCGGTCATAGAAGAATTTTTTGTCCTGCAAATGCATACAAGCCCCCTGATTCAAAACCGGCAGGGTTTTATGCAATCCATTTACTGCAGCATCTGCTCCACTTCGAAGGGCTGGGGCAGGATATTCCGGGTGAAAAGGAAAATGTCCCCCATGAGCTTCGTCCACAAAAACCAATGTATTTTCATTTAAGCTGCTAACCCCCTGGCATATCCCTTCCACATCACAGTTTATACCAAAATAATTAGGACTGGTAATAAAAACAGCTTGGACATCGGAATGGCGCCTGAGCAAAGCCATTATATCACTGCTTTGAATTGACATGGTAAATCCATAATAATAGTTTATCTTACCTGGTATGTATACCGGATCAAGCCCGGATAAAACCAGCCCGGAAAAGAAAGAACGATGAGCATTGCGAGGCACCAACACCTTGCTGCCAGGGTTTAGAGATAAGAAAAGAGTATGAATGCCCGAACTGGCCCCATTTACCAGAAACAGACTCTCCTGGGCTCCATATGCCTGGGCCAGAAGCATCCTGGCCGCCTCCATATCTCCTTCCATTACATGCAGATCGCCGGTTCCGGGAACTTCCGTCACGTCAAACATAGCTATCTGCCGCCAGGCAGCATCATCAAACCCGAAGCCTCCTCCATGTCCGGGCATGTGCAAACGCAGTCCCATCTCCTCGGTATATTTTTGTACAGCTGTATAAATCGGTTTTCTATTTTGCACTTTTCCTCCTGTAACAAGAGGGCTTCTTCTGTTGCATGAGCTTTAACTTAAGTAATATGATCCGTATGGGCGCCCCATCTTAATTCCTATTGATTATACTCTATAGAGCAGCCAAGGGGAAGAGACCAAACAAGGGGACGGTTCTTTTGTTTGCTTGCACACCAGCAAACAAAAGAACCGTCCCCTTGTTTTCTGCGACAAGTT
>CAZCTN010000034.1:32859-37336 GCA_964501655.1 uncultured Syntrophomonas sp. | reverse complement strand
TATTAAAAGAAGACAAAAAGCTGTTAAAGAATTGGCAGTCAAATTAGATTTTTGCCAGGGTTTGCAGTGCAGGGGGGTGGCCGGCAAGGATATCTCAAATAATCCTGAGAATTTAATAATATATGCAGAAAGCAATAGCCCCTTGTTTCCTTCACATTTGCTGAATTACCTGTTATATATACTGCCGGGGATAACTATAGTTTCCTTTGGTCTGTACCAGTTCTTTGGATATTCATTATATATTTCCCTGGGCAGCTTACTCCTTCAGATAATTATAAATATCGCAGGCTCCTTTAAGGTAACCCGTATTATAGCCAGCCTCTATTCCCATAAAAACAAGATCGAAGTGTATCAGAAAATGCTGGAAGTCATAGAGAAAGAAGAATTTGATGATGAATATTTATTAGACTTACAAGCAGTTTTGTTTCATAATGCTAAAGCCGCCTCCCGGCAAATCAAGATTCTGGACAATATGGTGGGAGCACTATCTATCCGAACCAATCCCTTCATTCATGTCATTATCAACAACATCCTTTTTTGGGACTTTCACTGGGTCCTGGCCCTGGAGAGATGGCAGAAAACCTCCGGGCGTTCCTTCAGAGGCTGGATTCTTGCCATAGGGAATTTCGAAGCTCTATGCAGCCTGGCTTTGGTTGCTCAGCTAAACCCGCAGTGGAGCTATCCCACTTTCTATCTGAATGAATTATTGATAAAAACAACGGATATGGGCCATCCCCTTATAAATTATAAAGCTAGAGTTGTAAATGATTTTGCAATTGATAATCAGATATGCATTGTCACCGGCTCAAATATGTCAGGCAAAACCACTCTTTTGCGTACTATTGGTATAAACCTGGTGTTAGCCTATGCCGGTGCTGCTGTTTGTGCCAGGGATTTTAAGTGTTCAATCCTGGATATTTACACTTCAATGAGAGTAACCGATGACCTTAACGCCGGAATATCAACGTTTTACGCAGAATTATTGCGTATTAAAATGATAATTGAGCATAGTCAAAAAAAGCAGCCCATGCTGTTTTTGATCGATGAAGTCTTCAGAGGAACCAACTCCCGGGATAGAGTAGTCGGAGCCAGAAATGTGCTGATGAACTTGAATAAAAGCTGGATATTAGGACTAATATCTACCCATGATTTTGAACTCTGTGATTTTGAAAACGATAATAGCGGCAGAATTATTAATATGCATTTTACTGAGACCTATTCCCATGGAGAAATCGCCTTTGACTACCAGTTAAAGCCAGGAAGGTGTCAAACTGCCAACGCCAGGTATTTAATGAAAATGGTTGGCATAGAAATCGAAGATTGAGACACGGGCATGTCACGGGGACGGGGGTAATGACACGCTCTAATCGTTCGTGTCATTACCCCCGTCCCCGTGACACGTTTTATATACAACGAAAGCGGTATAGTTTATATTCCTATTGCATACATTATGTACATAATGTACGATAGGGGTGGAGGCTGGTGATTTATATGGAGACGATAAATGCAACTGAAGTCAGAAACAACTTTAGTTTCTATATTGATACCGTAGTAAGGGAAAAACCTATTGCAGTAAAACGCAACAGGGATATATTGTTATTTTTCTCGGATCAAATAGTAAAAGATTTGGTGAAAGATTTGACGTTGCATGCTGAATTGACTTACGAAGATGGTATTATTGTAGGGACTATAGCCGGGTTTGATCTAGTAGTTGAATCCAAATCGGAACAAGAAGCTATCAGAAAATTAGCGGAAGATTTACTTGAATATGCTCAGGATTACGTTAATGATTTTAAATTATTTTATAATGCTCCTAATCGGAAAGACCACTATCCTTATGTATTAAAAGTGCTTTTAGCATCCACAATAGATGAAATTATGGGGTATATTAATGCCAAAGTGGTCTGAGCTTAAACGGTTTTGCGAGCATGATGGTTGGGAGTTATACAAACAAACGGATCACTACTTTTATCGAAAACGTATGCCGGATGGAACATTAAAATTGACAAAAATATCAAAGGGTACAGGTGATATTCCTAAACCAGTTTGGAAACAAATCAGAAACAAACAGCTTCAAGTAACACAAGAATATTTTAATAAAATGAAATAAGGAATGGGTAAAGCTCAGTCACCGGCTCAAATATGTCAGGCAAAACCACTCTTTTACGTACTATTGGTATAAACCTGGTGTTAGCCTATGCCGGTGCTGCTGTTTGTGCCAGGAATTTTAAGTGTTCAATCCTGGATATTTATACTTCAATGAGGGTAACCGACGACATTAACGCCGGAATATCAACGTTTTATGCAGAATTATTGTATTAAAATGATAATTGAGTACAGTAAAGAAAATAAGCCTATGCTGTTTTTTATCGATGAAGTCTTTAAAGGAACTAACTCCCGGGATAGGACGGAGCCAGAAATGTGCTGATGAACTTGAATAAAAGCTGGATATTAGGGCTAATATCTACCCGTGATTTTGAGCTCTGTGCCTTATAATTAAATCATATTTAGAATAACAGAAGTAAATTTTAATACATGGATTATAAAACCACAGAGGTAGGTAAATATTGAGCAAGAAATTATACATAACCGAAAAACCATCCGTGGCTGGCAGCTTTGCCGGCGTGTTAGGAATAGAAATATCCAAATCCGATAAAAACAGGGGATATGCCGAAAATGGCAAAGCCATCATCAGCTGGTGCTATGGTCACCTGGTGACTATGGCTTATCCAGATACCTATGATCCTGCCTATAAGTCATGGCGGATAGAGCATCTGCCAATAATTCCCCAGGAATATAAATATAAGATTATTGATCATGCCGGTACGAAAAAACAGTATGACGTGATAAGGAAACTGATGCATCGCGATGATGTTGATATGATTTACTCCTGTACTGATAGCGGACGTGAAGGAGAGTATATATTCCGTTTGGTCTATCAAGAAAGCGGAACCAATAAACCAGCCAAACGAGTGTGGATATCTTCTCATACTGAAGATGCAGTGAAAAGAGGCATCGATGAAGCAAAAGATATCTCTGAGTATGATTCTTTATCCCGGGCTGCCTATTGCAGGGCTAAAGAGGATTGGCTCTTTGGTATGAATTTCAGCAGAATATACACCTGTCAATATGGCAAAGATTTAGCAGCTCAATTAAAAGAAAGCAAGCGCTCAGTTATTGCCATTGGGCGCGTAATGACCTGCGTCCTGGGTCTGGTGGTGGAAAGAGAACTGGAAATCAGGAATTTTGTTCCCCGGGTTCATTATGGGATCATAGCCAGCTTTATGTCTCAGGAAAGCAGCATTGCTTATAAGGGCAAATGGCAGCCTAAGAAAAAAAGGGGACCCGCGCCAGCTGATGAATCTGACAGCGAAGAAAAATATCTCAGCCAGGAAGATGCCCTGGCAATTATAGAAAAGTTGAAAGGGCATGAAGCCACTATAAAAAAGGTGGATATCAAAGTCAAGAAAGAACCGCCCCCCCTGCTTTTCAATCTGGCCGAACTGCAATCGGAAGCCAATAAAAAATATAAACTTCCCGTTGATAAAACTTTGGAGATAGCTCAGATCCTTTATGAGAAAAAACTTATATCTTACCCCCGAACTGACAGTAGGGTATTGTCCACGGATATTATTCAGGAGATACCCAAAATCCTTAATGGCTTATATAAAAATGCCGATTTCAAGGACTCTGTTATCAGAATAAAAGATTTTGGCAAGCTGGCCATTGATAAATCCAGCAAGAGATTTGTTGATGACAGCAAGGTTACTGACCACTATGCCATTATTCCCACCTATGTGGCAACGGATTTGTCCAGGTTGGATGCAGACAGCCGGAATTTATACAGTCTGATTGTTAAAAGGTTTCTGGCCATTTTCTATCCGGCTGCAGAGTATAATACCGTAAAGGTAGAGACAGAAATTACAGGTGGAATCTTTACAACCAATTCCAAAACACTAAAAGAGCCGGGTTGGAAGGAGATCTATGAAGTTACCCCTGCTAAAAACGAAGAAGAGATGTCCACCTCGCCTATTCATTTGCTCGTCAAAAAAGAAAAGTGCAACGTGACAGCCCTGGATTTAGAGCAAAAAGAAACCAAACCACCCTCCCGATTTTCCGATGCGGCATTGATCCTGACCATGGAAAAAGCGGGGAAATATATCGAAAACGAGGAACTGCGGGAGCAGATCAAAACATGCGGTATAGGTACTTCGGCCACGCGTTCCGGGATTATTAAGAAGCTTACGGATATTGGCTATATTAAAATTAATTCCAAGACCAGGATTGTATCACCCGAGCCTAAAGGAGAGGCAATTGTGGAACTGGTCCGCCTCTCAGCCAGGGAATTGTTAAATCCGATTCTGACTGCCAGTTGGGAAAAGGGTTTGTTTATGATTCAGAACAAAGATATCACCGAAGAAGTATTTGAAGAAAAGCTGAACAGCTACATCACCCGAACCATTGAAAAGGTAAAGAA
>CAZCTN010000034.1:12642-32759 GCA_964501655.1 uncultured Syntrophomonas sp. | reverse complement strand
TATTTGAAGAAAAGCTGAACAGCTACATCACCCGAACCATTGAAAAGGTAAAGAATAATAGGAGCGTGTCATGGGGTCGGGGGTAATGACACGCTCTAATCGTTTGTGTCATTACCCCCGTCCCCATGACACGCTTGACTGCACTTACCTTATTTCTTCCACTTTTTATAAACTTCATCCGGGAGGGGCATATAGAAATCTATGGCCCCGGATGGATTGTCCATTGGCGCAATGTCATCGTTGGTAATCGGAATATTACCTGGTTTTTTTTGTTTTTTCATTAGAATTATCACCTCCTGATTAGTTATGTTATTATTTTGCCCGTGTATTCTCCTTTATCTCACCCACTTTTTGCCATCCCCAACGGAGCCGTTAGCCTTGTCACCCATGATTCATTAAAGGATTCCCAGGTCATTGATTATCACGCCCGGCAATGGTATTATATCCTCATCCTCTTAAACTAGTTTGTTTAAGATTGCAGACAATCTGCAACAGATTATTCTGCTCCCAGATCCCATCCAAACAAATCTTGCCGATTCCTTTCGTCTGAGAAGGTCGGGAGATATTACCTTAGCCCAGGGAGCAACCAGGAGCCGCAAAAGAATACGGCAGTCTATTCTATCTGCTAAAAAAGAGGTGAGCCGTTCTGAACAACCTATGGCGAGTTGCAGGGGGAATTATATTTGCTGTTCTATTTTTCTGGATTCCGCTGGTCAACATTTCCCTATGGATTCTGCTGCTGATCATTGGCAGTGTCTCCTTCATAAGCCTTCATCTTCGTGAACAGAATAAATGTTCGGGGAAATGGGTGATGCGATGGGATATATTTTTACAGCATCTGCTGGTGGGATGGGTAGTTATATCCTGCTTTACCCTCTACATATTCCGGGGACTGACCTTGTTGCCAACAATAATGGCCGGCATGCTAGGGGCCGTGGCCGTTTATGCCGGTTTAATGGCCTGCCAAAAGGGAAAATAATAAACCTGCCCAGCTTTTATCTTGTGCTGGTGGTTTTGAGGAGAATATACATGGATATTACCCTGCGAACAAAAGTAGATCAAGGGCAGATTCTTGCCTGACCAGGCTTTCCATATCAGGCAAGAAGAGCTCGATTTGTTTGACCAGGAGTTCCCGCCCAAAGAAAAGATGGTTACTGATACCCAGCTGTTTTAAGGGCCTAAATCGGGTTGCCGGAAAGCGTTATTGGCTTCGTCACGTTAATAACATTAAGAAAAGACCGGAATGAATGAAACAATCCGGAAGTATAAACTCATTCGCAAAATACGGCTGGGATTATTGATGATATTGCGATAATTACCCTCAAATAATAGAGGAATAACCAATGCCCATGTGTTTTCCGGCGGTAAAACCCAAGACAGTTGTTTGAATAAACCTATTTTGTGGTACAGTAAAACCATGTCAGCTAAGAAGGCGGATCAAATAATAGCAAGGTGGAGATGATTACATTTGTTAAATCCAAGCGCAAGCATATATTGGAGCGAATTAGCCAAAAAATTGAAGCCCTACGTTCCGGGCGAGCAGCCCAAAGATAAGAGTTATATAAAACTCAACACCAATGAGAACCCTTATCCGCCTTCGCCCAGGGTTTTGGAAGCCATAAAAGAGGCAGCCGGCAAGGATTTAAGACTATACCCGGACCCGGAATGCACTCAACTGAGAAAGGTTGCTGGCGAATACTACGGGTTGGCCATGGAAGAGGTTTTTATAGGCAATGGGTCGGACGAACTGCTGACTTTTTCTTTCCAGGCATTTTTCGATCCGGGCAGAATCGTACTTTTTCCCGATATTACCTACAGTTTCTACCCGGCTATCTGCAAGCTCTGCCTTATAGACTACCAAACTGTACCTCTGGACAGGGATTTCAATATACCAGCACAAGAATTTTGCCGGGAAAATGGCGGAGTTATAATCCCTAATCCCAATGCTCCAACCGGAAATTACTTGCCTCTTCATAATATCCGGACCATAGTTGAATCCAACCCCAACCGGGCAGTAATAATTGATGAAGCCTACATCGACTTCGGAGGAGAATCTGCTGTCAGCCTTATAAAAGATCATTCCAATCTTCTGGTCATACAGACCCTGTCCAAATCCCGTTCTCTAGCCGGTCTGCGGGTAGGTCTGGCACTGGGCAGCCAGGAACTTATAGCCGGCTTGACCCGGATCAAAGATTCATACAATTCTTATCCTGTGGATAGGCTGGCTATGGCCGGGGCTATAGCTGCTTTCCAGGATGAAGGATACTTCCAGGAGACCAGAGGGAAAGTGATTCTTACCCGGGAAAGAACCTCTATGAGTTTAAAGCAAATGGGATTTAAGGTTACTGATTCACAAGCCAATTTTATTTTTATCAGTCACCCGGAGGTCAAAGCTGATATTCTTTTCGGAAGACTCAGGGAAACAGGCATTTTAGTCAGGTATTTTCCCAGCCCGGGAATTGACAATTATCTAAGGGTCAGTATCGGTACCGATAAGGATATGGAAACCTTTATTGATGCACTGACCGAAATTCTTTCTTAGCGGTTAGTTAATCTCACAGGAATTTATGAATTGATACGCTGGAATCATGCCAGGAATTTCGTGATACTTGTTCAATAGGCTTGGCTAAACAAGCCCGCCTTAAGAAGGAGGTCTTTTATAATGATTGATTTCTACAAAAGGGTTATGAGTGCGGCACGAAAATATACAGTGGCGGATTATGGTTTTTTCAAATTCCTGATGATTTCTTTTGGGATATTGCTTGGTGCCTATTTACCTCAATTCTTCCAAAGCTTCATCTGGCTGATATGGATAATATTCATGGTATCTGCCATCTGGATGATTTGCAAGATCTTCAAATATACCGCCGGGTAAAAACATCAATTGGGTTGTTTCGAGCTTCTTAGAGGAGGCAGGTAGTACAGTTAATTGCCACATGACATAGGGATATGTGGTGGAAGCCTTTTAGGTATTTCTTCCATAATCAAATATTGACATTGTATTATCAGGCCCATATAATGTATACAATATTCAAAAATAGCGATGACAGGAATCAGTAGGTTTCCCACCGGAATCAGAGAACCGCCGGACGGTGCAAGGCGGTCACAGTGGTATACCGAACTCTCCCTGGAGCTGCTGACCGAAATCATATGAAAGTAGGCTCGGACGGGAACTTCCGCCGTTAAAAGGAAGGGGATATCGGAACTGCTTTCCCGTATCCTGCAGAGTGGGCGGCTTATGGCCGCTAAATTGAGTGGTACCGCGGAGTAATACCCTTCGTCTCATAGTATGAGCGCGGAGGGTTTTTTATTTTTCCAAAGGAGGTGGTGTTGATGCAGGACGACCTAAGTGATCTACTTGACTGGCTGAATAGAAAGAAGGAGGACAATAATGAGCAGATTATTTGTATTCGATACTACCTTGAGAGATGGAGAACAGTCCTTGGGGATAACCCTTAATGTAAAAGAAAAAATGGAGATTGGCCGTCAGTTGGTTAAACTGGGGGTTGATGTCATAGAAGCTGGTTTTCCGGCATCTTCACCAGGTGATTTTGAATCAGTTAAAACCATTGCCCGGGAAGTAAAGGGGGTAACCATTTGCGGTCTTACCCGGGCTGTAGATGGTGACATCGATATTTGTGCCGAAGCTCTTAAGAAAGCCGAAAGCCCACGGATACACACCGGGATTGGGGTTTCTCCCCAGCATATGGAAAAGAAGCTGGGCATGTCTCCTCAGCAAGTGCTGGATGCTGCTGTTCATGCAGTCAAAAGAGCCAAGAAGTATATTCACGATGTGGAGTTCTATGCCGAAGACTCCTTCCGCAGTGATTGGGTTTTTCTGGCCCAGGTAGTTGAAGAAGTTATAAGAGCCGGAGCCACGGTAGTAAACCTGCCTGATACGGTGGGCTACGCCACCCCCTGGGAATATGGAGATCTTATCACTTACATGTTCGCCAAGGTCCCCAACATTGATAAAGCCATCATCAGTATTCACTGTCACAACGACCTGGGTATGGCTACCGCCAACTCTTTAGCCGGCGTCAAAGCCGGAGCCCGGCAGGTTGAAGGCTGTATCAACGGGATCGGGGAGAGAGCTGGAAATACTTCCCTGGAAGAAGTGATTATGGCCATCTACAGTCAACCCGGCATTTATGGAGTTGAAACCAAGATAAATACCCGGGAAATAGCGGCCACCAGCCGCCTGGTGTCACGCATAAGCGGAGTGCCGGTTCCAGCTCATAAGGCCATTGTGGGAGCCAATGCCTTTATGCATGCTTCCGGCATCCACCAGGATGGGGTTTTAAAAGAAAAGAATACCTATGAAATAATTGATCCGGAAGTAATAGGAATTCCCCGCAACTTGATTGTGCTGAGTGCACGTTCGGGCCGGCATGCCCTGAAACACCGTTTAGAAGAGCTGGGCTATGAGGTGTCCGACAACCTGGACCAGCTGTACAACAGCTTTTTAAGCCTGGCCGACCAAAAGGGGGAAATATTTGATGAGGACCTGCACGCACTGATGGGCAATGAACAAAATGGCAACTGGATAACCATCAAGAGTCTCTCCGTAGCTACTCATGGCGCTGCCACTTCTTCGGCCACAGTCACCCTGGATGTGAATGGGGAAGAGATTAGCGAAGCTTCCTTTGGCAACGGTCCGGTTGATGCCTTGCTCAAGGCTATAAATAAAGCTGTGCGACTCCCCGTGCATCTGGACGATTTTTCTATTAAATCCCTGACCCAGGGTTCAGAAGCTCTGGGGGATGCCCTGGTAAAAATACGCCATAATAACAGTATAGTAGTAGGCCGCGGCATAAGTACCGATATATTTGAAGCCAGTGCCCGAGCCTATGTGAACGCCCTTTCCAAGGCCAGTAGTATGAATGGCCAGGAAACCAGTTCTTCGGTCAGCTAAAACCCCGGGACATGTTCAACCCAATTTATGAAGTGTAAACCAGTCCAAAAAAGGACTGGTTTGCTATGATAATGAGTGCTATTCATTGACTACACATAGATACTATCATAAATGAGTAATACACTAATAGGTGATTTGCGTGTATTTGAAGAAGGTTTCAATGCTGTCTTCATTTGGCATGTGCATAGTAGCTTGCTTGGCAAGACAAGATTATCCACCGGTCCATAAATATAGTAAAATTGTGGTAACTCTTAGGCTATTACTAACCGGAATTGAGGTGGAATAATGATAGAAATACCGGAAGCCGTTACCTTAGCCAGTCAGATCGGCCAAACTCTCCCGGGCAAGCATATAGTAAATGTAATCGCTGCCCAGTCTCCCCATAAATTCGCCTGGTACTTCGATGATCCACACAAGTACCATGAGTTGCTGCTGGGCAAAACCATCGATGGTGCAGTTAGTTGGGGAGGATTGGTAGAAATCCAGGCTGGAACTGCGGTTATCATGTTTGGTGACGGGGTCAGGTTAAAGTACCATCTTAAAGGGGATAAGTATCCGCCCAAGCATCAGCTGTTAATAGAATTTGAGGACGGCTCTGCCTTAAGTGCTTCAGTGCAGATGTATGGCGGCTTATGGGCCTTTCCGGCAGGTGAACTGGACAATCCTTATTACCAGGTGGCCAAGGAGAAACCCTCTCCCCTAACCAGCGGGTTTGATCAGGCTTACTTTAAAGCCATGATATCCCTGGATGAGGTACAGAAATTGAGTGCCAAGGCTTTTCTGGCCACGGAACAGCGTATACCTGGCTTGGGTAATGGTGTATTGCAGGACATTCTCTATAATGCCGGGGTCCATCCCAAAAGAAAAATCAACACCCTTTCTGATGGCGAGCGGCAGGCCTTGTACGACTCGGTCAAAACCACCCTGACCCAGATGAGCGAACAGGGGGGGCGGGATACTGAAAAGGATTTGTTTGGCAGGGAGGGAAGGTATAAGACCAGGCTGAGCAAGAAAACTGCAGGACAGCCCTGTTCCACCTGTGGAACCCTGACCAAAAAAGAAAGCTATATGGGTGGAAGTGTCTATTTCTGTCCTGGATGCCAGGGAATATAGTTTTTGGTCCAGCTGATGAACTTATTGAGCGCCGATAATCCCACTGCTGACAGATCCTGAATCACGAAATATTCTATCATCAATAACCTATACCTTAAGGGGCAGCAGCCTGCCATTTTCACGCAAATAATCCTCGTATTCCTTAGAAATGAATGGCCACAATGGGCTTTGCCATAATAGGGGAGAGAACTCGGTAAAAATCGAGCTCATTCATCACTTTCACTATTTTGTTGACCGATGCCTTTACACTTATTATAACCTATGTTACTATTAACTTATGTTAAGTTAATAGGGAGGAAAACTAATGTCAATTAACCATGCAATTCTAGGCCTTTTAAGCTATAAATCTCTAACGGGATATGATTTAAAGAAAATAATTCAAGAATCCACTTTTATGTATTGGTCGGGGAACAACAACCAAATATATAAATCTCTGGTAGAGCTTCTGGATGAAGGTTTTGTTACCTGTGAGCTTCATCATCAAGAAAGCTCTCCCTCCAAAAAAGTTTATACCATCACCACAGAAGGCTTGGCTGAGTTGAAAGAATGGGTGCTTTCTTCCCCTGAACCCCCTGAATTAAAGAAAACATTTCTTATTCAGCTGGCTTGGGCAGATCTGCTTCAGGAAGACGAATTAAATACTCTATTATCTGCCTATGAAAACCAAATAAAAATGGAAATCGTATTGCAGAAGGAAAAACAGCGCCGGGGTACCTTTGCTCCTGCCAGGACCAAGCGAGAAATATATCTATGGGATATGATCCATGAAAACATAATTCATTCCTACGAAAGCGAATTGACATGGTTGGATAAGTTACGCCAGGCAAACTGTAATGCAGGCAGAGAGGAGACATATACAATGAATTATGAGGTCAGACAAAATAATCAGCAAAAGTATATTGAGTGTATTTCGGCAGAACCACCGATCAGATCTGAGCAGGAAGCATTGGACCTGGTTGCTCTTTGCGGGGAAAATGATACCAACCGGTTGATGCTCCATGCGGACGCCTTGTCCGAGGATTTCTTCAAACTTAAAACGGGAATAGCCGGAATGATTCTGCAGAAATTTGTTAACTATCGAGTCAAAACGGCAATAGTTTTACCCGGGGATATTAATATCACCGGAAAATTCAAAGAGCTGATGGCAGAATCCAATAAAAGTAGGGAGTATAGAGTTTTTATCCATACGGAAGATGCTGAAAATTGGTTATTGGACTGAAAATTGGTGGGGAGGACAATTATAAGCAGATAAAACCAGTCCTTTTTAGGACTGGTTTGTACTTTAATCGCCGCTGTAGGGAGGGTAATGCTGGGGTATATGCTATAATTTAGGATAGCCTGATAAGATAACAGAGTAATAGGGTGAAGACTGGGACTATCACGGATGACATGGGGAAAGCACTTAGGAATGACATTTAACCCAGAGGAGGATTATAATGCTTAAGGTAGATCACCTGACCAAGAAATACGAAAATGTTGTTGCTGTAGACGATATCAGTTTTACTATTAAAGAGGGTGATATAGTCGGACTTCTGGGACCTAATGGAGCCGGTAAAAGCACCATCATCAAAACCATTGCCGGGTTATTGAGGAAAACTTCCGGCAGCATTACAATGGGCAATTATCCGCATACTGCCCCCGAAGCCAGGAAGAAGTTTACCTATGTACCGGAAGTACCTGAACTCTACGATATGCTGACCGTGTGGGAACACCTGGTATTTATCGCTTATGCTTACAATGTTGCAGACTTTGAACAAAAAGCGGAACGCCTGATTGAGCGTTATGACCTGTGGGACAAAAAGGATAAACTGGCCAAAGAGTTGTCTAAGGGAATGAAACAAAAGGTTTCTATTTGCTGCGCTTTGCTGCCTGAACCCGATCTATACCTTTTCGATGAACCTATGATCGGTCTGGACCCCAAATCGATCAGGGAGACCAAGGTAATTTTCAAAGAGCTGAGTGAACAACAGAAGACAGTCCTGGTCAGCACCCACTTGCTGGACAGTATTGAAAATCTTTGCCATCGGGTTTTAGTGATGAAACAAGGAGAAATAATAGTAGACATGGCTATGGAAGAAATGAAGAGCATATTGGGGAACGGTGAGAGCACATCTCTGGAAGACCTGTTCTTAGAGGTGACCAGGGATGAATGAATTCAGACTCCTGGCCCAAAGAGATAGCTGGATAATAGTGAACCATTTCCTGGAAATCAAGCGGAATCCCAAACGGCTTCTGGTCTATCTATTGTATATATTTTGGATAGGTACCCTGGTCTTTAACTCGGTGATCAGATACCGGCATGTCAGTGAGCTGCATTTACAGTCAGGGCCTCAAAGACTTGGAGCAGTATTTGCAGGGTTAGGCACTGCATTAATATTATTTTTCCTGTACCGGGGCACCAAGGAGTCTTCCACCTTTTTTACTATGGGGGATGTACATCTATTATTTCCATCTCCCTTATCTCCAAAAAAGATTTTACTTTATAGCATGGTTAAGCAGAGTTTAATAAATTTTCTCCTTTATGGCATTTTTATTTTGGCTTTCATGCCCATGATTATAGATATTGTCAGTGTAAACCTGGAATATCTCCCTTTTATGTACCTTGGTTATGTGGGCCTGGTTCTGCTTATCGGACCCTTGAGCTTTCTGATTTTTACCATTGGCAGTAAATATGGTATCCGTCGGCGGCTACAGCAAGGACTCTTGGCACTGATGGCTGTCTTTATCTTGTACCTGCTGGGTTATACCATATCTGTGGGCAACTTGCTGCAAGGGCTGCTGCAGGGGTTGAATGCTTCCTTTATCAATTACCTGCCCGTGATTGGCTGGAGCAAAGTGGTATTCATGACTGCTGTTGCCGGGTACAGTCCCTACAGTTCAGTGGCTCTTTTCCTTCAGTTTTTGTTTCTGCTTGGCTGTATATTGATTTCATACTATATTGCTGATGACTACTATGAAGATACCCTGAAAGCTACCGAACAGCGAAGCCTTCGCAAGAAACGTAAAGAGGGGACAGAAAAATCTCGGCGATCTGCTCTTTTTAGAAGACGAAATCTAATTGTAAAAAAGGTTGGTGCCGGACCCTGGGCACTTTTGTGGCGCAGTAAGCTGGAATACAGTCGAAGCGACTTCCATCCCTACCTTGGACTTTTGACCATATTGTTTTTACTGGCAGGGATAGCTGCTGGTATCTTTGCCGGAAAACAAACCGATAATCTAACTTCCATCTATATGACCAACGGAATAATTGCCTATATTATTTTTATTTTTTCCGCCTCCACCGCCGGACAGCATGAATTGACCAAACCGTATATCTTTCTGATTCCCGGTTCCAATCTGCTTAAGATCATCAGCAGCAATTTGCTGGATATACTGCGGATGAGCGTAAACAGTCTGGCCCTAAATATCCCCCTAGGAATATTGCTCAAGGTTCCGATTCATATAATAGTAATCATGGTCGTTTTTATGGTGAGTTTCTATACTTTAAATTTGAGTTCCAATTTTTTTATCCGTATTATCTTTCCCAATGCTCTGGACCAAAAGGCCTTGTATCCACTATTTCTAATGCTGCAAATATTACTGCTCTTATTGCCCGGAATAATAGTTGGGGGAGCTATGGCGCTGATCTACCAGAACCCGCTGCTGGCTTTTGTGGGCATCGCGCTAGTCAACATCATTATTATAGGAGTGCTGCTCTTGCTATCCAATGCGGTTTTTGCCCGGCTGGAATGGAGATGAAACAGCAGTTTTTACCAGGAAGAGTCAAGTCATTAAGCCAGTTCATGACAAAACAGTACCCTTAATGTATTTGCTTATGACAAGTTATCCAATCTGGAGGTTGATATTTTGAAAAACATTATTGTTTTTGTATTTTGCCTTGTAATAATAGCTATAACCTTATCGGGGTGCTCACAGCAGTCAAACAATAAAATAGATATTGATAAACAACTTACTCAATCGCAGATTGACGAAATCATTTCCCTTACCAATGAGGGGCTTATCAAAGACATAGATTATTCGAAAGTTACCAGGCCTGATCCTGAAGAACAAGCCAAAATCAATAATAAGTGTCGGAACCTGGGGGAAAGTCTGAAAGGCAGGGTTACTATAGAAAATATGGCCATTATTATTGCCCATATCAATGGTGAAGCTGTTACATTATCTGAATGGCATTATGAAAAAATTTCGGAGATCACGAAATCAGAAAACATGAATAAGCCAGTTCCTTCTGACGAAGAAATATTTAATAATCTGCTAAAAATTAAAACCATCAGCAGCACTGCTAGAAAACTGGGGTTGTATCCTCCTGTGGACCAGATTAATACTTACCTGGCGGATCAAAAAAAGTGTATGGCCATGATGGAACTGGAAGAAATTGCAGTTTTATTAGATGCCTGGGATATCTCAGAGGAAGAATACTTGTTGTTAATGGAAGACCGTTTTGCCGATAATCTGGCTAAAACTAATTGGGGTATTTATTTTGACAAGTATTCAAATATTTCTGAAAAAGAAGCAGGATACCTGGCTAAAAGTCCCTTGTGGATTGATGAGAATATAATAGAGCCGCTCTTAGAAAATGCTAAAGTAGAACTTACTCCCGAGGGGCGTCAGTTATTGACCATAGGTGCATCCTAGCCGGTTTTTTATCAAAAATCGTTCTTTAGGGGAAAAGGGGAAAATGATTACGCTGCAAGGATGCCCCAGTACGGGGTGGTCCCGAGGGGCTTATGGTCATCAGCTTTTTCAGTAATGCCTTGGGGTCTTCCAGCCCCATCAATAGTCTTTCCCGCAAACCCAAACTACACATATACTTGGAATTATGAAAGTTTTTTGTGTTCTATTGTGTCTAATGGTTGTAGGAGGGTAAAGGAAATGATTTCTATCTCGGTGCCAAACGAAAATACTGCTTTAAATATAAGCAGCCTTATTTCAGAATATGGTGACTCTTTATTTAGAATGTGCTTTCTATATTTAAAAGACATCCATTTAGCAGAAGATGCTGTGCAGGATACATTTCTTAAAGTGTATAAAAGCTATCCCCAATTTAAAGGCAATTCAGAGGTTAAAACGTGGATTATGAGGATTGCTATAAATGTTTGCAAGAACTATCTGCGCAGCACATGGTGGAAACATGTGGATGTGGCTGAATCATTAAATGATATTCCCGCAGATGCCGGCATAGAAGGCATAACTGATAATACACTCGTATTAGAGATAATGAAGCTGTCTCCTAAATACAAAGAAGTAATTTTGTTGTTTTACTATCAAGAGATGACTATTAAGGAAATATCCCTTGCATTAAATATTCCGGACTCGACTGTTTCTATCAGGTTAAAGCGGGCCAGAGAACGGTTAAAACTGAATTTGGAAGGGTGGTATTATGATGAATAAAAGAGATAGCATAAAAAATATTATTGATTCGAGGCTTTCTAATTTGAAGCTTAATGATGAATTTGAAAGCAAAGTGTTAAGTAAGGCCAATAAACCCAAAACGATAAAAAAACCTCTGGCCATAGCTGTCGCGGTTTGCTTGTTCATAATGCTTACGATTCCTGTTATGGCAACGGCCATTCCCAGTTTCACCGCTCTTGTGTCTCTGCTTAGTTCAGAAGTGGCATTAATGCTTCAGCCGATAGAAAGTGTTTCAGAAGACAATGGCATTAAAATGGAAGTTGTCGCCGCTATGAACGATGACGAAACTGCAGTTGCATACGTGACCATGCAGGATCTAACCGGTGACCGAGTTGACCAAACCATCAGCCTCGATATTTTCAGCATTACCGGTGCAAGCATGTTTACTAATGAAGTGATCGCCTATGATGAAAAAACAAAAACTGCAACTATACGCTTGCTTGCCAATGGAGGCCGCAAGTTGAACGGTAAAAAAGTTGCCCTTCGGGTAAACTCATTTTTAAGCGGACAACATAAATACAATGAAGTCGAAACAGGCGTTGATTTGACCGGTATTCACAAGAACGTTGAAACAATACCCCTCGATATGAATAATATTCCAGGCGGCGGCGGTATGCTATTTGAAACTCTCAAATCGAAAAGTACTATTCAAATTCTTAAAACCGATAAAATGGATATCACTCTACCCGGTATAGATTTTGTGCACATATCCAATATTGGTTTCGTTGATGGTCTGCTACATGTTCAACTTAAATGGAGCGAAACGAGTATCAATGATCATGGCTATGTATATTTAACTGATGCTTCAGGCAACATTATTTATCCAAGCAATGTTTCCTTTGGTACGGATGAATCCGGCAATACAAAATTCGGGAACCAATATGAAGAAGACATTTTTGACATAAATTCAGGACAGCTTGGGGAGTTCAAACTCAAAGGTTATTTCGTGACATATAGCGGTTATATCCAAGGAAACTGGGAGACCACCTTTAGGATTGAGGCGGTTGCAAAATCTAAGCAGGCTGATTGCAATATTGATTTAGGCAATTTAAAAATAAACAGTGTTTCTATTTCACCCCTGGGAGTTAGCATACTGGGAGACAACAAGGGAAATAGGCCGGATGATATAGATATATCTGTTATCATGGCCGATGGCAGTGTGCAAGAATTTAACAGTACGACAACCTACACTGATAGAGGGAATTTTACCAGAAAATATATGCCCAATTCACCGTTAGCGATAGAAAATGTTAAAGAGGTAATTATCAATGGGGTTATAGTTAAATTTAATTAGCAGTTCTTTCCAAAAAAGCGCGAGTACCAGATCGATGATAGTAACGGAAACGTCGTTAATGACCGCTGAGAGGTTTCTGAATCCCAGAAAGCTATGGTGATAAACGAATGCTTACCGGATATGCGGCTGGCCCTGGCGTATGGATGTGAAAACCTGAATTGACTAAACAAACTTCAGCATGCTACTATGTGTATAAGGAGGTGTATGACCATGCGCACCAATATTGTGATAGACGACGCCCTCATGCATAAGGCAATGGAGGTTTCCGGCCTTAAAACTAAAAAAGAAGTTGTGGAACAAGCAATGATTGAGTTCGTGGAGAGCCGCACCCGTAAGAATCTGAGAGAATTGCGCGGCAAAATAAAGTTTGCCGACGATTATGATTACCAGGCCAGGCGTGAGGGACGGCCATGATTCTGGTTGATACTTCGGTGCTCATTAACTTCCTCAAAGGCCGAACCGATGCCAGGACACTGCTTTTTGATGAAATTCTGACTCGCGATATACCCTTTGGCTTTTCACCCTATACTATCCAGGAGGTTTTGCAGGGAGCACGAAATGAAAAGGAATATCAACAGCTGCACGACTATCTTTTTACGCAAATTATTTATTTTTTGCCGGAAGAAAAAGCTACCTATGAAAAGGCAGCACGGTTATATTTTGACCTGCGACGTAAGGGTATAACGCCACGCAGCACCATTGATGTGCTGATTGCACTTACTGCAATGGAAAACAAACTCATGCTGCTGCACAACGATCGTGATTTTGATTTGATGGCCGAGCGGGTGGACACTTTGAATATTCTTAAAATGATATAATTGAAATTTATGCAAAACGTCCTCTGCGAAAACAGTAATAAATTTGAGTAAATACCGATTTTTGCTAGTATAGACTGGAATGAAGCAGTTTGACTGCTTCACTGCTTTTTTCAATCCTATTTTGTGCGCAAAACTTCCGATTGACTCCTTCAAGAACCGTCTCCTTGTCTATTTTCCTACCTTCCCAACTTTATATAATATACCAATGCACTGAGCAGGATAATTACCAGATATGCGACTATGAAAGTTATCACCATGAAGCCCCAGAATCCACCTATACTCTCAGCCCCCATGGAGGCATTACCCACGGCAATTATAGTCGCTAGGACAATCTGTGCTATGTGAGTAGCGTTGCCGGACATAAGCATCTGACCATTGTTTTCCAGAGGGTTGTTTTTAAACCATTTTACTGCCAGCATAACGAATAACCCCATCAGAAGAATTAACAAGAAGGTCTCCAGCGGGTAATTGGGGCAGTATTTAACGGCTGCTGCAGCATTTTGCATATATTCACTATCCCTGCTTATGTAAGCTGGTATAGTCAGATAATGTATTATCATATTCACTTTCAATATGAAAGCCGGGGAAAAATTAAAGATTTGGATGGTGTTGTAGTTTATAATCATGGCCCCAAGCATTGATGGCAAACCTGTGAACAGCATCGATAGACAGAGAGCTGAAAGCAGATGCCCGGTAAAAGAAGCGATCAAAAGGCCCAGGCTGAAGAGCGCGAGAAAAACCGCTGTAGTAAGCACGGCCCACTTAAGAACTAGTCCCGTACTGTAACTGACTGGCAGCAGCAACCCGACTATAATCATAAAAAGGGCATTGATTGCTATGATTCCCGTTATAGCTGCGCTCCCGGTCAGAAATTTGGCAGTGATAATCTCTGTTCTGCTTACTGGTGTGCCGACCAGATAGTTCAGGCTTCCTGACCTTTCCTGAACCAGAATGATAACCCCCAGTAAGATAACAATATACATTCCCATCTGTTCAAAGGTGTTATGATATGAAGCGGATAACAGTCCGCTTATGTTGCCCAGTGCATGAGTTACGGTGTATCTGCCTGCACCTGCCCCAAGCAGATCCTTAATGCCGTATCCAAGGGGTTTAATAAGAGGGTCGTAACTCATTATAAGAAAAGCGACTAAGAAATACATCCGATTCTGCTGCCATTCCTTCCACAACAGGCCCTTATTTACCGGCAGGATAAGATTTTTAAATGGCGTAGTCATAACTGTAACCCTCCTTTTTCATATAGGTGATAAAAACATCTTCCAGGCTGAGGTTTACAGGTTCAATAATAGTGGGGTTAAGATCAGCAAGGGCCTCTCTGAATGCTTGTTGGTCACCGCTGGCAGTAAAGGTATAGATTTTGCCCTGTTT
Organism: uncultured Syntrophomonas sp.; assembly: GCA_964501655.1. Lineage (GTDB taxonomy): Bacteria > Bacillota > Syntrophomonadia > Syntrophomonadales > Syntrophomonadaceae > JAAYJK01. The sequence goes on along the minus strand of CAZCTN010000034.1, from coordinate 17,821 downwards.
GCTGACTTCGATTAAGCCGGGCAGGAAATTGATTACTTTTTCTGCCGGATTGTCTGCGGCAAAAACCACCTGGGATTTGTGTATAGAGTTTTTTAACTCATCAATAGAACAAGTTAACAGTAATTTACCCTGGTTTATTACTGCAATATGGTCTGCCGTCTGTTCCAAATCATTGAGGTTATGAGAAGAATAGAGGACGGTTGTTCCTCCTTCGGCGGCCTCATCTATCATGGCTTTCAAGAAGGCGCGGCGTGCTACCGGGTCCAAACCTGCGGTAGGTTCATCCAGTATCAAAACCCGTGGTCTGATTGATAGAGCTAAGACCAGAGCGGTTCTAACTTTCATGCCCCTGGATAAGGTTCTTACTCTTTTGCTGGCAGGGATCTTAAAATAATTACACAAACCTCTGCATTTATTCTCATCCCAGTTAATATAAAGCCTTTGCGCAAGAGCAAACATTTCTTCAACTTTGAACCTAGGGTACATAATAGGGAAGTCCGGTACATAGCCCACCTGCTGTCTGATATCCGGGCCTGAATCCAGAATACTTTTGCCCAGAATGAAGGCATCACCTCGATCCGGAAGCAGAATACCCATTAAGGTCTGCAAGAGGGTAGATTTGCCTGCACCGTTGGGGCCTATTAGTCCCAAAATACTGCCCTGAGGTATTGACAGAGACAGTTCATCTATAGCGATAATTCCATCATAGGCTTTTTCCAGTTTACATATATCGATTGCCGGTAATTCCATTCTTAAATATCCCTCCGCTCTTTTTCCCACTCCTCCAAGGTCTCTAATAACAATATTTTTAATTCCTCCGGTTCGATACCGAGATGGAATGCTTCAACCCTTAATCTGTCCAGTGAAGGTTTAAGCAGTGTTTTAACCTCCTTGCTCTCAGGGGCGGTTTTGCGCTCGGCGATAAAGGTACCGCGAGAGCGCATAGTCACTATGACCCCCTCCTGCTCCAGCTTTTGATATGCTTTGGCTATGGTGTTGGGATTAATAGTAAGCTCAGAAGCCATTTCCCTTACAGTAGGGATTTTGTCACCGGGGTTATAAAGCCCTCGGGCCACCGCATTTTTTACAGCATCAACTATCTGCTGATATATCGGGGTGCTGGAACGAGGATCAATATTAAGATGCAAATCATCACCCCCATTTGTACTATTTGTTATAGTACAAGAATATCAAGGATCACCAGCTCTGTCAATAGGGGTAATAACCACATTAATGATATAATTTGCTATATAAAACCAGATGCACTAGCGCAAAGCGATAGTATCCGGTCAATTACTTAAGATCAATTTGACCAGCTAAGATACTAAAGGGAATTTACTTTTGTTCATAAAAACCCAAAGTAAACTGACACGATCTATATATTTCCAAAACTTGAATAATGGGAAATATACTGATAAAAAAGTGTTAGAGGGATCGGCATGGAATATATCAGCGTGAAGGAAGCCGCGAACAGATGGGGCGTCACAAGCCGGATGGTCAGTTATTACTGCGCGTCAGGCCGGATCAGTGGCACGCAGAAGATCGGAAATATGTGGGTAATACCAAGGAACGCCCCCAAACCTGAAGACGGAAGGAAACGCCGGAAAAAATAATTCCGCCCGAAAGGAGGCAGTCGTCTTGAAAAAAAGCAAAGCACTCAAGCGAGTGCGCGTCAACCGCGCCCTGGAAAGCATATTCGATTATCCGCTGACCATTGTGGAAGCCCCCATCGGCTACGGCAAAACCACGGCTGTGCGGGAATTCCTTGCGTTAAAGGGCAGCCCTGTCATATGGACTTCTTTCTTATCTGAAGACGACACTCCGGCATCGTTTTGGGACAGGGGCGCCTCTGAATTCGGCAAAATTGACGAAGCGGCCGGGAGCAGGCTAAGAAGCCTCGGCGTTCCTTCCGACACGCCTCAGACAACAATGGTTATTTCCATTTTCTGTGAAATGAATTACAAACCAAATACCACGCTTGTCATCGATGATTTCCACCTTGCTAAAAGTATGCGGGTCACCGAGCTTTTCAGGCGGTTTGTAAAGGAAATGCCGGACGATTTTCATATTGTCTTTATTACCAGAGATACGACAAACCTTGACATAGCAGAGCTTTCTGCTAAAGGGCTGTGCAACCTCCTACCCCAGCAGACGCTTAAGTTTACCGATGAAGAAGTGCGCGACTACTGCACCTTTATCGGTTTTACGCCCTCTGGGAACGAAATGAAAAAGCTCTGTGAATATACGGACGGCTGGATATCTCTGATCTATCTCATCATACTCGGCATCCGGCAGGGCATTCCTGTGGGAAGAAACAGCATCATCAATGATCTGGTGGAAAAGGTCATATTCAACCCGTATGACGAATCCATCCGGAAATTCCTGCTGCGGCTTTCCGTAATGGGCAGCTTTACCGTGAAGCAGGCCCAATTTGTGACACAGGAACCGAAAGCGGAGGAATTCCTCAAAAAGCTGCGCCGGGAAAACGCCTTTGTCGCTTTCGACGAGTCAGCAGGCGTTTATAGAATCCACAATGTGCTGCTGGATTTCCTGCGTACAAAGCAGAAGGACCAGAAAGAGCGCCAGTCGTGTTACCGGCTTCTCGGCGAATGGCACCTGACGCGGAAAGCGTATCAAACGGCTTACGAAAACCTGAATCTCGCCCACGATACGAAGCGCATCCTTGAAATTTTAGATAACCCGGATAACGTGACCAATTACTTCGCGGAGTTTGAAGGCTCCTTTGAGATGTTTGCCGCAACGCCCCGCGAGCTGCTTTATCAATACCCCCTCGCATATCTGCAGTACATAGGACTGTTGCTTGCGAGCAGCAATCCCGGAGCAGCAGCCGACGGCACCGCGCGTCTTGAAGAACTCCAATCGGTTTATGAAGACACGGACGGCATCCCAGCCCCAAGGAAAAACCGTGTTCTCGCGGAAATACAGGGGATACGCATTTTTGCCGTGTTCAACGACGTGGAAAAAATCGTCGCCTGCGCGAACGAGGCGCTCCGCCTGCTGGATGGCGGCCCGTCGGTCCTGTTCAAGAGGGAGAACGAATTTACCTTCGGCTCCCCGCATTTTCTGTATTCCTACTACCGCGAGTCCGGGCGGTTAAAAGAAACGGCGGATTTCATGGCCGAAAGGTTTCCGAGCGTCGGGCTGCTAACAAACGGTTTGGGAACCGGCTGCGAATATCTGGCGCTGGCCGAATACGCGTTGGAAACCGGTGACGAAACAGCTGCGGAGTTAAACGCGTTCAGGGCCGTCTACAAGGCAAAGACCAGGGAGCAGACCAGTATCGGTATCTGCGCCAACTTCACGCTGATCCGGCTCTGCATCTATCAGGGCAAAATCAATGAGGCGCAGGAGCAGCTAAGGCAGCTTGAAAGAGACATATTTGAGGAAAATAACGCCATCTACAACACCACCCTTGAGCTGATAAAGGGGTATGCCGCCGCCTGCCTCGGCCGGCCGGACAGCATTCCGGTATGGCTTCGGACGGGGGATATGTCTCCGGCGCGTTTCATGTACCAGGGCCTTGCTTTCAACTATATTATCTACGGTAAGGCGGTGCTGATCTCAAAAGACTATATCAGACTCGAAATACTCACCGAGGAATTTGAGCAGTACTTTTCCGTCTTTCATAACCAACTCGGCTTTCTACATAACCGGATACTCCGGGCGGCGGCGAAATACAGGCTGTACGGCATGGAGGCAGGCTGCGCCGAGCTGCGCGGAGCCCTGGACGAGGCGAGAGACGATCATCTCGTGCTGCCCTTCGCCGAATACGCGCCCCATATACTGGACATGCTGCGGAACATTGCCTATGCCAATACCCATGACCCTTACATACAGAAGCTGCTGAAAGCCTGCAGACGTTATATGGAGAGCCTAAAAAGCGCGTCGCGGGTCAACGTTTCCCTGTCGCCCAGAGAAATCGAGGTCCTCACCCTTGCCGCGGAGGGCTTGAAGCGCGACGATATCGCCGTGAGGCTTAGCGTTTCTACAGGTACGGTGAGGACACATCTCCAGAATATTTATCTGAAGCTGGAGGTTGGCGGCAGGACCGCGGCTATCAAAAAAGCCAGGGAGCTGAAGCTTTTCTGATTTTTTCAAAAATACGTCGTTCGACAGATACCGGAATCCTATAAATCCTCTATACTTTATCAGTATGGGGGATATTGTTTTTTCTTTAACATCGCTCAAAGGAGATATTTATGTTATGAGTAAAATGCTGAAAGTCACGCCCAACGACGACTATACCCTGCTAGTGGAATTCGAGCGCGGCAACAAAATCATTTTCAATATGCGCGAGCTTATCAAGACGATGCCCTTCAGCAGTCTGGAGGATTTAAGCCGTTTTAAGGACATAACGCTGGAGGAAAAGGCTATCCGCTGGCCCGAGCCGATACCGGGCGAGCACAGTATATTCCCCCTGCGTATTACGGTGGACAACATGCTATTTACCATACGGGAATAGAAGGAGAAGACAATGGGATCGAAAATGAAAGAAGAATGTTTCCTAACCGGTCATGTTTTTTATAAGCGGCCGGCTGGCGAAAAGAGACCGCATCCGCCAGAGCGGCAGCCTGATTGTCTATGGTTGCGAGATGCCGGACGGCATGAAAAGATGACGGGTGTAATAACAGGAATGGGGGCAACGGTGACATGATAAGATTTTTTAAACCCGTAACTTTGCTAATACTATCCGTATTTATAACCATGACGGTGTTGTGCGCCATACCCCCGGGCGACACCGTCCGGGCTGCTGAACCGGGTCCCTGGCTTCCGGGAATCGACCTGTCAAAACTTCCGGAAAGCACGCCGGGTAATTTTACGGTTACATGGTATAGCGCCAAAAGGTATATTCCAGGCCAGGATCCCGGGACAGCAAACCCCGGCGGAAGATTTTATGCTACTCATATTGGAGTACCTGATAGTGGACCGGTTGATAAAGATAAATCAGACGCTGCCTTACAAAGCTGGGACACTTCTGTTCCCCTGAAGACTGATACAATACCTGATTTAACTTTCGACATGAAAAACTGGCAGCCGGATGCTGAATACCAAGATATGTCTGAAGAGCCAAAATACAATTGGAACTGGTGTGAAGTGGACGGATTTATTAAAGTCGATTCTGTGCGTTCCGATGCGTCAATTTTTTTTGATCCCTTTT
>CAZCTN010000034.1:0-12542 GCA_964501655.1 uncultured Syntrophomonas sp. | reverse complement strand
TTTATTAAAGTCGATTCTGTGCGTTCCGATGCGTCAATTTTTTTTGATCCCTTTTTCAAAGGACGCAGCGATATTACCTTTGACCTAAAAATTAATCCTGATAATGGATATAGAGACAAAACTGCTTTTGCGAATGCTCAGTTTCTGCCCTTCCGCTTGCGTATAAAATGTTATGAACCCGATAAAAGCATATTGAACCCTACGTTTTCCGCCCCTGGCTTTGTTTGGGGGCAATTGTCAGAAAATGTCAGGGGCGTCTGGGGGCGTCTACCGGCGGAAAATATTTATGGAACACTGGCATTAAAAGATATGCAGTCCTTTTTCCAGTTGGATGCCCAAAACTACACCCTGACCCTGGATCCAAACTGCAGCGCTTTCCACGTTGAAGACTACGAATACGGCTATGCCGACGGGACGGATTTCAAACCACTGGCATTGGGGGCCAATTATCTTGAACCGGCCAACGGTGATGTAATGGTACGTTATAAGAGTTGGCCTAATCCATTTATTACTATCGGGGCAGTTACTCTGCAGCCTACGGGCTATTTATCAATCACCGGACGCACCCCCACCACGGCGTCTCTGGCCTGGACCGCCCCGGCCGGGGACACAGCTCCGACTTCATTTGATATTTACCGTCAAAAAGTCGGGACTACGAGTGGTTTCTCACCCAACCCGGTATTTTCTTTTGATAATACGATGGTGAAGGTGGGTTCGACCTCAGGACTGACCTTCAACGATCAGGGATTGAGCTACGATACTGTCTATGCCTACTATGTAAAAGCCAATTATGCGGACGGTCATTCCACCGCATCCAACACCGTACGGACAGATTCCGTTACCATGGCGGGACTGCCGACCATACCGGAAAATCTGGCAATCCAACTGGCCCCACAGGCCTCGAAAGCCGATATAAAACTGAGCTGGACGGCTTCAAGTTCAACTGCGGGCATCAGGGAATATGTCATTTACCGGAAGATCACCAGGGTTTCAACGTCATCCCAGATACCAGATGGTACTATCATTCTTGGAGATGTCAGCGATTCGATCCCGATTGAGCTCGCGCGGACCTCCGACTTGAGCTATATTGACTGCGGCCTGAACTATTCCGATCGATGCGAGTACTCTGTACAGGCGGTCGACAAAAATGGAGTCCCTTCCTATATCAGTCCCGCTCTGGAGGTAGCGCTTCAGGATTTCGTTCTAAATGAAATATTTCCGAACACATTGGATATCTACAATGGCGATATGTCCGATGTTACCGTGACCTTCAACAGCGGGTATACAGGCGACAAAACCGGGACGTGGACGGTGGCCGACAGCAGCATCGTCTCTGTGGAAGGATACTATACCAAGCCCATAGAGATCAACCCGAAGCATACCATACCCGGCATCACCGGGGCAAAGGTGACCGGTCTCAAGATCGGCACCACTACAGTAACCTTTACCAATGCCGCAACTGGGGCACACGGGGATTGCACCGTCACGGTCAAGCCGTCTTTTACAATTGCCCCAGACCCGTTGACGGTGTATGAAGGCGAGACGGGAAGCCTATCCGTAGATTTTGACAACGGCTATACGGGCTTAAAAGAAGGCAGGTGGATTGTTGACGATCAAGGCGTTGCGTTGATAGACCAGTACGGCGTCGTGACCGGCATAAAGGCCGGAACAGTCGTAGCGGCGTATGTTATCCGTCCCACACCCGCCACTTTTGCAGCCCCAATCGGCGAATCGGCAGGGTCAGACAGCAGCGTCAGCGCCCCTGCCACGATGTCCACATCGTCTGCTAATAATTACGTTCGGAATGTGTCTGTCGTGGTGAAGCCGGCAAATTACACGGTATCCTTCGACGCGGCGGGCGGCAGCCCAACGCCGGAAAGCGTCACCATTAAGCACGATACCACCGTCGCGAGTCCGGATAACCCTTCCTGCAATAATTGTCTTTTCCTTGGCTGGTACACCGCCGCTGATGGAGGCTACCTGTGGAATTTCACAGAAGATAAGGTGACCAAGGACATGACTCTCTATGCACAGTGGGCCACATCAGTGACGCCATCAAGTTCATCGTCTGGCGGATATGTTCGTATCGCGCCGCTTATTACCGGGACGGATAGCATTGACCTTCCAGCCGGCTACCTGAGTACTGATCAGGCGTATACCGTAAGAGGCAATCCCGCTCCGACATTTGCTATCACCGCAAATAACGCCGGCGCGACGCTGTCAGGCAATACATTGACTATCCCATCGGGGCTTTCTGCCGGTTCGTATTCCGTTACCCTCGAAGCGACTAATTCAGTGGGTACGGCGACAAAGACCGTCACGGTGATCGTGAACGCGGCGAATTCGCCGACAATCACCGGGCCGGATACAATTAATCTCACAGCCGGATACGACGACGCTGAGGAGACGTATGTCTGTGGCGGTAATCCCGCGCCAACGCTGGCTATCACTGCGAACACGGCGGTCGCGACGCTGTCAGGCAATACGTTGACCATCCCGGCGGGACTTTCTGCCGGTTCGTATTCCGTTACCCTCGAAGCGACTAATTCGGCCGGAACCGTGACAAAGACCGTCACAGTAAATGTTTCTTCCCCGCCAACCATCGAAGGACCGGATAGCATCAATCTTCCGGCCGGATACGAAGAATACCAGCAGATCTATACCTTCGGGGGCGACCCGCTGCCGACGGAATTCGAACTGACTGATCCAAACACAGCCAATGCGACCTTTGACGCAGCAACAGGAACTCTGACAATTCCAACAGGTCTTCCTGCGTCTGAGTATCCTTATTATGTTACGATCAAAGCAACTAGTACGGCCGGCATGGAAGAATTGACAATTTGCGTGTACGTCACCCCCTGACAGTATATAACCGCTGCGGAAATTCGGTAACAACAACGGCACATATAACGGTAAACGCAACTTGAGGCGAGGAGATGAAGTAAGATGAAAACGAAGATGATAACAATAGTACTGGCGGTGATTTTATCAGCGGCGGCAGTCATGCTGACTTCCGCCGCGGCTTATGCGGCCGCTCCCGTAAGAATCATCCCCGTTTCAACAAACGGAGACGGACGCAACTATGCTATAACACAGGACGGTGTGCTTTGGAGCTGGAGCAGCAACACCGATGCGCCTTCTAAAATCATGGAACATGCGGTTTCCGCAGCTACAGGGGCAATGCACAGCCTGGCTGTAACGTCTGACGGGAGCCTCTGGGGATGGGGAAGCAATATATACGGACAGCTTGGCATAAGCAGAGACAACCAGAGCACGGAAAGCGTACTGTTTTATAGCGATACGCCCGTGAAGATAATGGACGGCGCTGCCTCGGTCGAGGCAAACGGTATGTATTCCTATGTCATAAAAAAGGACGGAACGCTTTGGGCCTTCGGGGGCAGCGAAAACAGCGGAGAATACCTGATGGGCAATGGCACAACGGCCCAGCCGAAGCCTGTGAAGATACTCGATAACGTCGCTCTGGTATCAGCCGGCGGCTCCAACGTGTTGGCTTTGAAGACCGACGGTAGCCTATGGACATGGGGCGATAACGCCTCCGGCGAAATCGGCGACGGGACGACAAGCATCTGCCCGATGCCCGTTAAGGTTATGGACGGCGTCGCGGCGGCCGCAATGGGCACGTTTCACACCCTAGCGGTGAAAAAAGACGGAACTCTCTGGGCCTGGGGTTCAAACTACGGCGGCGCATTGGGCGACGGAACCGATAAGGACAGTACCATACCTGTAGAAATTATGGACGACGTGGCTTCGGTGACCGCTGGGACCTGTCACAGTCTTGCCATTAAAAAGGACGACAGCCTTTGGTCATGGGGGCAGGGCGTTACCGGCCATGCTGGAAACAAAGGTTATAATCTCACTCCCGAAAAGATATTGGAAGACACCGTTTATGTCATCGCGAAACAGAATACCAATTTCGCTGTGAAAACCGACGGAAGCCTATGGGCATGGGGATATTCTGTTAATCTGGGCAATATATATTCGACGCCTTTCCCCAGAGAAGCATTAAACGACGTTCAGATACCGGACGTGGTCGCTTTGCCGTCCTCCGCCAAGACTTCAATCAACGGAAAAACAATTTCCCTTGAGGCGTATAACATCAGCGATTTCAACTACTTTAAGCTGGCGGATATCGCCTCTGTATTGAGCGGCACGGAGAAGCAATTTGAAGTCAGCTGGAACAGCGAAACAAATACGATGACCCTGATAAAAAATAAGCCGTATACGTCTGTGGGAGGAGAATTGACTCTCTCAGGGAAAAATGACCCGCAGAAAGCGACCGTCTCCGTGCCGGACATATATCTGGACGGTGTGGAACTCCACATTTCCTCATATAACATCGGTGGCAGCAATTACATAAAGCTGCGCGATTTAGCTGAAGTCCTTAATTTTAGCGTTACGTGGGAAGAAAATACTAGCACGGTATGGATCGATACTTCAAAAACATATTAAAAAAACCCAGGAGGAGCCGGCGCAGGCGATTTACAATCATGGACCTGAGCATGCCCGGGACAAACCAGGTGATTTTAATCAGCAGGAAATACTACACCGGATAATAAAAACTAATTTTGCTTGAACCACAACATTTTATGGTCCTTTATTACACATTCCAGTTTACCTTCATCATGCAGGTAGGACAGGTAAGACCGGACGGTACTTCCCACCAGTACATACTGGTTGAAATCCATGGTCAATCCATAGGAATGGAAAATAGCCTGCAGAATATCCTCAAAACCAGATGGACTGGCGCAAAGCGATAGTATCCGGTCAATTACTTCATAAACCTTATCACGGTTGACCTTTACTAGTGGACGGATGTACCCCTACCTTGGCCGGGCAATTAATATAGTAAGTTTGCTCTCCCGCGGCTATTAATTCGTACATGGCCTTCTCCTATCCTTACAGTTTTAAACTGGTATTTTCAAAGAATAACTTAATATTCAGAATCTTGTTTACTCCATGCAAAAACGAAAGTAAATCCAAATAAAATTCCAGCTACAGTAACTAGACTCGGATGATATCCAACTATGAACCCAATGAGACTCCAATGACGGGGTAGTTCTGCCAAGTAAGTTATTGGAGTTATGGCCACAGCAAAGGCGGGAATACCAACCGTCAAAAGCAAAATCCAATCTAACTTCCAGGAGCCATGCTGTTTTTCTTGCCTAATAAGATGCGGTAGTGCCATTAAAAGACCAACCAGAATAGGAAATATGGAAGAAAACAACCATAAACTCGTTCCATCGTAGGATGAAGAATACAAATCTTTTAAATATCGGCGGTAGTCATCAGCCTTTATCACCATATAACCAAAGACAATAATATATAACAAATAGCCGATAGATTGAATTAACTTATTATTCATAAGGCCGCCCCCCAATAGGTATATATGTTATATATTCTCTATTATGGTCATTAATTCCTTTATGTCTTTTGCCTTTGTTCATTCCTGGCCAGTGCTGAGGTTTGTTATAAAGGGCGGCAGTATCTATTTCTGCACAATATTTCTATAGTCTATCCGGCCAGCTCATGGAAAATTGGATCTCACCCCGGGAGTTAGTCAGGGTGGCCTCCCTTATGCCGTTGGCCGCCAAATGTTTATACAGGTTGTCAAAATGAAGCTGTCGCAGGTCATCGTAATCGGCATAATGACCGATGATCGTGTCGGCCAGCCCAGGAATCTCCTGGCCGGATAACGGCATCCGGCAAAACTCCCGTATGGAAGGAGCCCAATGGGCGCCATCCTGGGACTGCAGGTAGTCCAGCAGCACGTAATTGCCGTTTTTATCCTTTTTATATGTGATAGCGGCTGGGACAACGCTGCCTCCCACCTGATCCAGCACCTTACCGTAAAGCCTGTATCTGCCGCTATAGGTGGTGGCAAAAACTCTCAGCAACTTGCCTTCTTCATAGCTGCCAAAAATTTTGGGAGCGACTATGGTGAATCCCTGGAGGTGAGTCCCGGAGTTCTGTTCTATTTCGGCAGCATAAACCAGCTTTTCGATAGTATCCGGTCCGTCATACTGAAAATCCGGCAGCAGAGTATCTTCTATGATATCCAGGGCTTGGTACCACTCCATGGGCGACAGTGTATCATCGGTAACATTGTTGCGCAGGCCCAAAAGCTCCTTAGACAACTGCATCATAATAGCCCCACGCAGGCCCTCAGCATTGCCTTTCTCAAACTGGGCCAGCATATATTGCAGAGCCTCTTCTCCGCCATATTTCTGAATATTTACATACTCCTGTTCATGTGCCCGGATATAAGCGAAGGGATTCGAAGCTTCCTTAGGAGAAGACATAATAATGGAAAGATTTTCTTCCACCAGTTTTTCAGTCTCAGCCCTCTTTAAGTCCTTTGCTGCCAGTAAATCCTTTACCGCTGACTCCAGTTCTTGACTTTCTCCCGTCCATACTATCCCTGCCAGTTCCATACTACCGTTATTTATCGATACCACCAATAGGGGACTGCCCATACTGCAAGTTTCCTTTAGCCAACCATCTTCATCCACATCCATACCACCAGCCAGTACTACCTTGCTTAGATCCTCAGGAAGCAGCCGGTATTCCAGGGCATAAACATGGATGGGAGTGTCGCCCAGAGCCTCAAAAACCTTTAACAATTCCAGACGGGTTATTTTTTGATCAATGATTCTAATCTCCGGGTCTAATTCATAGTTGGCAATATCCCGTTCCATTACCTCCCAGGCCAAACTGCGGATGGGATCTAATTCATCTATTTCCTGCTTCCCAGGATTTGCTGTGAAAACCATTACCGATAAGCCAACTGCCAGAACAGCGATTATTATGACCCAAAACCCAGGTTGCTTGTAATTAAGAACATTTTTGATCCTGGCCTTTATGTTGCTTTCGCCAAAAGCCAAGGGATTGGCTGCCGGAAGAGCAGATCTGCTTACGGAAAGTGACAGCAAGGAGCTGGAATAAGCAGCTTTGGCCCCATTACCCAAGCGGTTCAAAACGCTCTCGTCACAGGACATCTCCATATCCCGACTCATAAGGAAAAAAGACCACCAAACCAGAGGATTAAACCAATGCATAATAAGCACCAAAAACGCCAAGGGTTTGATGAGATAATCCTTCCTGCGGATATGGGTCCCCTCGTGCTCCAAAATGTAAGGTAAATCAGCCTCCTTGACCCCTGCCGGAACATAAATTCTGGGCTGGATAAAACCACAGACAAAAGCGGTGCCGATCTGATCTGATTGGTAAATATTGCCCTTAAGGAGGGTGGCGGGGAATAGTTTCTTTCTTACTTTTATATATGAGACCACACTGTAAGCCAGTAGTGCCACAACGCCCAGCAGCCATATAATACTTAAGAGCTCAATTGCTGTAGGCATAGGATTGGCGCTGGCTATGGCAGCAGACGACGGCAGGGAAGGGTTCAAGACCTGCTCCAAGTTGTCCAGACCGGCCGGCACGGTGGATGCTGGTGCAGTATTAATAGCATTGGGCATTAATTCCCATACCCCGGCATTATTCAAGGAGTTAATCTGAAGAAGCCCCAAAAAACTAAAAGCAGATGTGAAGGATAGGGGGCATAGGAGTCTAAACAGAACCACCGTCCATAAGGCGTAAGAGAAGACCTTGGGCGCTTTTCTTAAGCACATACGTACCAGAACCACTCCGATAATTACCAGCGAGGCTGTAATACTCATATCCAATATAGTGGAAAACAATTCCGGTAAGTAACTCATTCTACCGCCTCCTCAATAATCTTCTTCAATTCCTCGGCTTCCTGCTGGGATAGCCTGTGGTCGTCAAGAAAGGCGGTAAGGAATATAGGCAGCGATCCTTCAAAGGATCTGGCTAAGACTGCTCTGCTTTCATACTTCTGTACATCTTCACGTTTGACCAGTGCAGTAACAGTTGCCTCCCGGTTCTGAAGAATTTGGCGCTCACCCAGTTTTTTGAGCATGGTGTAGGTAGTAGACTTCTTCCAACCCAGCTGCTCAGCACATAGTCGAACTAAATCGGTAGAATTAATGGGCTCATTATCCCAAACCAGGCAGGCCAATTTATACTCGGCATCAAACAGCTTATATTTTTCCATAATACGTACCCCCAAGGTTTATTGCGATAGACCTAATTGTAAGTCTACGTCAATAGACCACCCCTGTCAAATGCAGTGCCGAGTGTTAAGTTGTAAAAAATCATTTTTAAAAAAGGAATGTAATTTATAAGTATAATGAAGGCGTGAGCTATAAGCAAAAAAATAATGCTATTGTTAATATCCTTTTTTGGCAACTATCTTCATTGCTGGTGAGTTGTTGCCAACAATAGTGATATAATCTACCTTGGGTGATGATAATTTCTGGAGGTTAAAAATGGAGAAAATCAAGCACAAAACAGAAATCCGGGTAATATATGCAGACACTGACGCTATGTCGGTAGTATACCACAGCAATTATTTCAAATGGTTCGAAGTAGGCAGGACCGAATTATTAAGAAATATGGGCTTCCCATATATTTGTTTGGAACAGGAGGGGTTAATGCTTCCTGTTATAGAATGCGGATGCAAGTATGTCAAACCTGCTGTATATGATGACCTGCTGGAGATAACCGCTATGATTAAAGAAGTGAAAGCAGCTACCTTTATAGTTGAATATGAAATATGCAGAAAAAGTACGGGAGAGCGGCTGGTAACCGGTTTCACCAGACATGCAGTTACAAACAATAATTTGAAGCCGGTTCGACTGAGGAGTGCTGCACCAGATCTGTATAAACTCTTGTTAGATAATAAAGATTGAATCAAATGGAACCAGACTTGTTACTACATTTTTCCTGTAAATGAATTGCAGCGTATACTGGTTTTACCATTTGCGGTTGTAATCATTTATCATGTGGCTAGTCCATCTGCTGCCCCTTTTATTTGGAGAGTTATGAGCAAAAACTTTAACTTCAATCAAGCCGCAATTCTAAGGGATAGATGTTTTTTATGTATACCAGTTTCGAAGTCGTGGTTTTCCATCACCTTCCCATTTGATTGAAGGGCCAGCAATTATCAGGTGAAGTAAAAATATCATCCAAAGCAACACCATACCTACTACTTATGAATAGATAAGAGGGATGTCCACTAATGACCGAGAATCCGGAAAAGGAACTAATTGCTATTATCGAACCTAACGGAGGATATGCCCTTGATTGGCAGTATCTGCCCAAGGGTCAGGCAAGTGCTTCCAGGGAATGGCAGGAAACATTCTTTGCTGAGTATCTAGCCGACCGTTATTGCGCCTGGTGGTCCCTGGGTATATCCAGGATTAACCATGATCTCTCCGAGTCAATGCAATACCTGTATAAGGTGGCAGCTGCCTTCGTTAAGAATCTGGTGAGAAATCCCGGCCTGGAACAGTTGCGGGAGAAAGGGGCAGGTATTCTTAATGATCAGGATATACAAACCTTATTGGAAGAAGCTCCTTATCTAAGCGGTGCGGAGCATCTTGATAAGCATTGGCTGTCCCGAGCCTGGGAAGAACTTAACCATACCTATGCCCGGGAAATCAAAGAACATCCGGGCAGCATAAGCGAATATTTCTGGAGCAAGAACCCCGATATCCACCTGGCAGGCCGGGTATATTTCCATCTGGTGGAAAGCCGCCGGGACGATTACCCCTTTGCCTTTTTAGCTACCTATGCCGCCGAGGCTTCGGCTACCGGTTCGGCCAAACACCTGCCTCTGAAAAATGCCTTGGTGGAATACGGAGAAAACAGCCAAAAACTGCTGGAACTGCTGGCAACGGTAAACAAAGCCGCCCGGCAGAGTCCATTTGTAAATGAACTGCTGGAAAGCGGAGAAATATTCCATCCCCTGGGTTTGTATGCTGATGAAGCCTATACCTTCTTAAGAGAAGTACCTCAATACGAAGAAGCTGGGGTTCTGTGCCGGATACCCAACTGGTGGAGAAAAAAATACGAATCTACCAAGGTATCCATAAATATCGGCAGCCAGGCTCCCTCCCGGCTGGGTTTCGAAGCCCTGGTTGATTTTGATGTGCAGTTATCTCTGGGTGGTGATACTCTTACTAAAGAGGAATTGCAGAAACTGCTGAGGGAATCGGAAGGACTGGCCTTCATCAAAGGAAAATGGGTGGAAGTAGATCACGCCCGTCTGCGCGAAACCCTGGCCGCCTATGAACAGGCCCAAAAAATAGCCGCCCAGGGTGACCTCTCCATAATGGAAGCCATGCGTTTATCCCTGGCCCCATCCAAATCCCTAAAGGCAAACGATGATTCAGGGACCATAGAAGTCAGCCACGGCCAATGGCTGGAAACCATACTGTCCAGCCTCAGAAAGCCGGAGACTATCCCAGCCGTAGATTGCGGGGAGAATTTCCATGCCATACTCCGGGAATACCAGCAAAAAGGTCTAAACTGGTTATTTACTATGAGACAACTGGGGTTAGGTGCCTGTCTGGCTGATGACATGGGACTGGGAAAAACGGTACAGGTCATTGCCCTGCTAAACGGCCTGCTTTCCAGTGGAGAAGAAAAGGTCTTGCTGATTTTACCGGCCTCCCTTATCGGCAACTGGATGGCGGAAATCGACCGCTTTGCCCCCAGCCTTAAGTATCGGCTGATCCATCCCCAGATCAAAAACAGCCTGGCAGAACCGGAAGAGCTTAAAGCCGGGATCTACATAACTACCTATGGAATGCTGGGCAGGATCGATTGGCTGCAAGAAGCCTTCTGGGATATCCTCATCCTGGATGAAGCCCAGGCAATAAAAAATCCCGGCACCAAACAGACCAAAACGGTAAAAAAACTAAAGGCCCGCTGCCGGATAGCCCTGACCGGAACCCCGGTGGAAAACCGACTGGCAGATCTGTGGTCCATTTTTGATTTTCTCAACCGGGGTCTTCTGGGTAACGCCCGGGAATTCAGCGGGTTTGCCAAAAAGTTAAAAGACCAGCCAGATGGTTATGGTCGTTTAAAACAAATGGTATCACCCTTCATCTTGCGCAGGTTAAAAAGCGATAAGAGTATCATAGCTGACCTGCCCGAGAAGATAGAAATGAAAAGCTACTCCCACCTTAGTAAAAAACAAGCGGCACTATATATGGCCCTGGTCAAAGATCTGCAAAAAAAGCTGGAGGCCAGCGAAGGAATAGAAAGAAAAGGACTGGTCCTGGCCTCATTGGTGAAATTCAAGCAGATTTGCAACCATCCCGATCAGTACCTGGGGCAGGATACCTACCTGGCCAAAGAGAGCGGCAAATATGAGCGACTACGGGAAATATGTGAAACCATCTATGCCAAAAGAGAACGGGTTATAGTATTTACCCAGTTTAGAGAAATCACCCATCACCTAGCGGACTTCTTGCAGACAGTATTCCACCATGAGGGATTAATCCTCCATGGTGGAACCCCGGTAGCCAAACGCAAAGATATTGTTGCCCAATTTCAGGGTCCGGAGTATGTGCCCTTTATAGTATTATCCATCAAAGCCGGCGGGGTAGGCTTAAACCTTACCGCTGCCAACCATGTCATCCACTTCGACCGCTGGTGGAATCCTGCGGTAGAAAACCAGGCCACCGACCGAGCCTTCCGCATCGGTCAGCAGAAAAATGTTTTGGTGCACAAGCTTATAACCAGTGGTACCATAGAAGAGAAAATCGACTTGATGATTGAAGAAAAAATCCAAATGACTCAGGAAATCATTCCGGATATGAATGAATCCTGGATTACCGAACTGGACAACCGGCAGCTGCTGGACCTTTTCCGGCTTACCATTTAGCCAGGAGGAAGTATTATGTATGACGATTATTACTATAAATATGTGCCCAAGGCTGAAAAAGAAAAGATGGCCCAGGATACCATAGCTAAGCTGAAAAAGAAAAGAGCAGGGGAGCTTGCCCCAGTAACCATAAACGGCCGCCAACTGAGTTCAACCTGGTGGGGAAAAGCCTGGAACAAAAATCTGGAACGCTATTCCGACTACTCCAGCCGCATTGGTCGAGGACGCAGCTATGTACGCAACGGGGCGGTACTGGATCTTCAGATTCAACCCGGCCATATCCAAGCCCTGGTACAGGGCAGTGTCAGAAAACCGTATAAAGTGGAAATTTCCATCCAACCACTGCTGCCCGCACGCTGGGAAGAGATACGCATAGCCTGCGAGGGGCAAATTGACTCCCTGCAGGAATTGATCGACGGGAAATTTCCGCCCCAACTGTCAGAATTGTTTACCGCCCAGGGCAGCGGTCTCTTTCCCACCCCCAGGGAAATATCCTTTACCTGTTCCTGCCCGGATTGGGCGGTGATGTGTAAACATGTAGCCGCAGTCCTGTATGGAGTTGGAGCCCGATTGGATGAAGACCCCACTCTGTTTTTTACCCTGAGGGCGGTGCATATCCATGATCTTATAAGTAGTGCAGTTCAAAGCCGGACCCAAACCATGCTGAGTAAATCTGGGGCCAAGAGCCGTCGTATCCTGGAAGATGCAGATATAGCAGGCATGTTCGGAGTTGAGGTAGAAGCAGTGTTGGAAGATGCCCATGATCATG
>CAZCTN010000033.1:38073-39155 GCA_964501655.1 uncultured Syntrophomonas sp. | reverse complement strand
TTCGATCCTTCGACACTAGGCGAGACAACGTCGCCGTCGAGGTAGGTCGTTGCCCTCCTACGGGGACTACTGATTCGCTAACGCTCACAATTAAGGTTGCAGGATTAATTTATTTTCTGGACCAAACAAGGGGGCGGTTCTTTTGTTTGGTTTGTAAGGGGTAGGTTTATGTAGTATCATTTCAACATAAGGAGGTGTTACCATGCCTGATTTTGGAAATCCTTTTGCAGGACTGGCCAATGATCGAAAGCTGACTGATGAGGAATTGGTAAGGGCGATTCGTTTTATGGTGGCGGCTGAATATGAAGCGGTGCAGTTGTACATGCAGTTAGTTGATTCTACCGATAATAAATTGGCCCAGGCTGTATTGACAGAGATTGCTGATGAAGAGAGGGTACACGCCGGAGAATTTCTCAGGTTGTTGAAGGAGCTGGCACCTGATGAAGAAGAATTCTATACTAAAGGTGCTGAAGAGGTAGAGGAACTGATAGAGGAAATGAAAAACTCATAAAGCTTAGGGCTAGAACTAACATCTATAGACAAAACCAGCTCAGATTATCATGTGGGTAGAATATCAGCCTGAGTGGCTTGCTTCCGTATGGGGAGAGTTATGTTGTTACATAAGCAAAGGATTCTGTAATAACGGAACTCTCCCCCCATTGTTATGGCTCAAGTTACTGCAGGATATACACGATAAGTGTTCTAGCAGTACTGGAGTACAAAGGAAATTTAAACAGAAGGCAGAATGAAAAGTGTCTGAAAAATGGAAAAGGGATCAACAACATAAATTACTGCTGGTAGTGCTCAGCTGTATCTATATATTTGTAGTACTGGGCTTTGCTGCCCTATCCTGTCGCATAGTATCCTCCGACACCAAGAGAGAATTAGGCAACAAGGCCATGATATTGGCTATAGATATTGCCGAACGTTTGGAGATGAACAGTGGCGAATATGAAAGGCTGTTATCCCTGGATTTTAATCAACTGCTGGAAGATCCGGCCAACCAGGATTTTGAGAAGAAAGCTCGGGCGGTAATGAAATATACCGATATAAAATATATCTATCTGGAGGCGCCGTTAACG
>CAZCTN010000033.1:33104-37973 GCA_964501655.1 uncultured Syntrophomonas sp. | reverse complement strand
GGCGGTAATGAAATATACCGATATAAAATATATCTATCTGGAGGCGCCGTTAACGAATAAGCAGTTAAAATACCAGGTGGAGGCAGATGAGGTCAGCATCTATGGAAAGCCACAGGGTACTCCCTTAAAGGTTGTATATGTTCTGGATGCGGTTATCAATGATCAGACCAGGTGGGATGACACCGATGGCCAATGGTATACTGATAAAGACCGGTATACCACTATGAGTCACAAGTTTGAAGCCGCCTATGAGTCACGCCACCCTACGTCTTTTCTCAATGCAGATGAATGGGGAACGTATATCACCGGCTATGCCCCCTATTTTGATGATGAGGGCAATTACCGGGGCTTGATTGGAGTCGACCTGTTCCTGGATGCCTATGTAGTCTATTTACAAAAAAACCTTCTAATAATTGCTGGATTTGTTATTACTCTCCTGGCTATCGGGTTCTTTACCCTGTTTCTGACTATACGGATCAAGAAGGTTGAGGATCTGGTAGAGGAAAAGAGCATGCTTTCTGATATTGATGGGCTGACATTACTGTTAAATCGCCGCCATTTCCTGGAGTTAATGGAAAACCGGTGGAAACAAAGTCAGCGTGATAAGAAGCCAATAGCTTTGCTGATAATAGACGTGGATTATTTCAAGGAATACAATGACAACTATGGACATCTGGCCGGAGATGAAGTCTTGCGTCGTATAGCCAGGGTACTAAAGGGTAATGTAAGGCAGAGCTATGATTTCGTTGGTCGTTACGGAGGAGATGAGTTTGTGGTATTGCTTAATAATACTGATTCCAAGACTGCTCAGAGGGTAGCGGAATGCCTGGCTGAGAAAATTGACCTACTGCAGATTGAACACCAGTACTCGCCAATTCATAACCGCGAAACAGTAACTATAGGAGTAGCATCCATGGTGGCCAGTCCGGAATTATCCTTGGAGGAACTCTTCCGGCGGGCAGATAACGCACTATATTATGGGAAAGATCTGGGCAAAAATCAAATACAGGTCTGGGATGAATCGATGCCGGATAAATCCCCCCATCAATTATCCAACATAACTTCTTAAGAGCTTGCCCAGGGAATAATTTGACGGATGTACTCCATAATTATCATATCCCAGTTAAATAGGCTATAATGGAAAAGCAAAAAGCTTGGTACCGTTACCGGGCTGATTATTATGAGCCGGAGGATAGGTATGGGTAAAGCAGGGCAGCCAGGCCAGCATTCGGAATGGAAAGTAACAGAACCGGTTGAGTTAATGAATTTCCTAATAACAAACATGCCGGAGAAATCAAGAAATAATGTAAAATCTATACTGACTCACGGTCAGGTTCAGGTGGAAAGAGCCACAGTAACTCAATATAATTTTTTACTGCAACCTGGTCAGGTAGTGAGAGTAAACTGGTCACTAATTCGAGATGAAAAGGGAAAAAAGGGAATAAAAATAGTCTTTGAAGACCAGGAGATCATAGTGATCGATAAGCCGCCGGGGTTATTATCCATCGCTACCGATAAAGAGAAAATTAAAACAGCCTATCATTATCTTACCGATCATGTTCGTCAAAAAGCTTCCTCCAGTCGAATTTTTATCGTGCATCGCCTGGACCGAGATACTTCAGGCTTGATGTTATTCGCCAAGAGTGAACAGTCCAAACTGGCCATGCAGGAAGCATGGAGGAATATGGTAATAGAGCGGGCTTATCTGGCATTAGTGCAGGGCCGGATCAAAGAGGAATCAGGAACCATCAGATCCTGGCTAAAAGAAAATAAAAACCAGGTTATGTACTCTGAATCGATACCCGGAGATGGCCGGGAAGCGGTAACTCATTTCCGGGTGATCAGAAGCTCTGCCAAATATTCTCTGCTGGAGGTGAGACTGGAAACCGGCAGAAAGAACCAGATACGGGTTCACTTGCAGGATATAGGCCACAGTATTATTGGAGACCGGAAATACGGTTCAGCCCTGAATCCCATAGGCCGGCTGGGCCTGCACGCCCACATATTATCCTTCCTGCATCCCGCATCGGGCCGGTTGTTGCGCTTTGAGACCGAGATTCCTGGTAAATTCCATCAATTGTTCAGATAAATACCTGCAGCCCCCCTTTTCCCCTACCAGTCATAAAGTGTGATTAAATTATTTAGAGATTGAGTTGAAGGGGAGACCCGGCCCAATATCATCCTTAAGGCCAGAAAAAAAGATAATAATTCACATGAATGTATAGTATCCTAGTGCGAAAAGATAATAATAAGCTCTTTGACCCCGGTTTTTCGTATAAGCCTTTCGCATTAATATGCAAAAGGCCGAATACAGGAGGGAAAGCAAGTGAAAAAACGTATAGCAGTGTTGACTCTGTGTGTTTTTATGATCATCCTATTCACGGGATTTGCTGTGGCCCAAAATGACAACAATTCTTTCGGACAGCAAAAGGCCGCCAATGCTCAAGGCAAAGGCCAGGCAAAGAAGCTGGCGGACATTGAGGGTGATTGGGCAGAACAAGATATTGAAGAAGTTGCCTCCAAAGGCTTTATAAAAGGTTATGAAGATGGTACCTTCCAACCCAATAAGCCGGTGACTTGCCTGGAAACCATTATAATACTAGTAAGAGCAGCGGGCTTGGAAGATGAGGCCGAAGACTACGTTATGACCGAGGAGGAACAGCTTTTGCTGAAAAAGATACCTGACTGGGGCAAAGCTTACGTAGCTATTGCTTTGCAGGAAGGCATCCTGGATGAAAGTGAAATCAAGACTTTCAATCCCAATCAAGGAGCCAGGAGATACCAGGTCTGCATATATATGCAGAATGTTCTGGATAACTTCAATCTAGACGGGGATGATGAAGAATTCATGGAGAATTTTATCGATGGTGATTCATTTCCCCTTAAAGCACGAAATGCCATTAGGAACATGGCCCGCCTGGGGGTAGTAAATGGTTATCCGAATGGCTCCTTTGAGCCCAACCGGGTAGTCAAGAGAAACGAATTAGCCAGAATGATTAATTGTCTGGATCGAAACTGCATCCAGAGGGTAGAGACCCGAATACTTACAGGAACCCTGGACAGGGTCGACTTTGATGGGGATGTTCTTTACCTCGAAGTAATTGATAATGAGGATCAAGAATGGAATTTTGCCGTGTTTGAGGATGATGATATCGATATATACTATGACGGCGAAAAGCTGGATTTTGATGACCTGGATATAATTGAGGCTGGCCAAGGGGTCAGGATACGGTTGGACAATAATGAAGACCCGATTTGGATTAAGATATCCTTACCGGACTAAAGGATAAAAAAGAACAATAAAACGTCAAAAATTACTGTTTTGGGGATGATTAAAAAAAAACCATTCCCACTACAGATTCACAAATCTTCTCAAAACCGATATAGTTAAAGGTAATATGTTTAACTTGAGTATTACCGGGAGGCAATATAAGTTGAGGGATGAGGCCAAGAATCTGGAAGCAATGGTTCATCGGAGTTGGGAAGAGTACTCGGCTGGAAATGCCGATGCCATTGAGGATATATACCGGGAACTGATGCCATTTTGTCTGAGGGTTTGCTCCAAAACCTGCAGCAGATATATAAGCGAAAATGATGAAGAGTCGAGCATTGCACGGCTTGCGATACTGGAAGCTTTTGATACCTATGATCCCTATAAAGGTCGGATACTGGTTTATGTGGGCAGGGTTATCAGGAGCAGAATTATAGATTTCAAACGCAGGGAAAAGAAGAGACATACCATATCCCTGGTGGCATTGGAGAGCGACAGAAACAGGGTTGAATTATATCATGACGGAACAATTGAAGATGTGATTGATGAAATTGCCCGAAAGCAGGAAATAGATGCTTTCTCCGCCATACTTCAGTCATATGGCATTAGTTTCAGCGATCTGGCCAGAAATAGCCCCAGACAGGACAGGACTAGGGAGCAGGCCAAGCAGATAGCCTTCAAGGTAGCCAAAAATCCTGTATACCAAAGTTATTTATTGGAAAAGAGGAAGCTGCCGGTCAAGATGCTGGAAGAGAATGAGAAGGCCAGCCGAAAGCTGATAGACAGGTACCGACGTTATATCATCGCTAATGCGCTGATTATAATACACGATTTACCCTATTTAAAACCCTACGTTTTGCCTTTTTGAGGGGGGAAGCATTTGATGACCGAGATACGTGGAATTGTTATGGAGTCAGGCCGGGGATGGGCTATTATATTACTGTCAAACGGGGAGTACCGGAAGGTAAGGACCCTGAAATTAGTAATGCCGGGCGATATATACCAGGGCAGGATATACCGCAATCACGGCTGGCCCGCTGTTGCTGCAGCCGCGGTCTTGATCATGGTGGTGAGCATCTTTGACTTTTTCAATGTAGTGGCTTATGCTCAGGTATCGTCGGGCATCGAAGTCGGAGTCAACCGCTGGAATCGCGTGGTGTCGGTTAGCGCAGTAAACTCTGCCGGGGAAGCAATCCTGCCGGAGATAAATGTTAAGGGACAGAAGCTTGAACAGGCTCTGGAAACACTGATAGAACAGGCTCTGGAACAAGAAAGCGGATCGGTAGAAGCAGATATTATCGTTATAGTAAAAAAACCGGATGATAAATCAGTTCCTCCCGGTATTGCGAAAAAGCTAGAGCAGATAATTGCTCAAGAGGGCAGTAATGAATATGAATTGAAAAGAATAAAGGTAGATAGTAAAGAACAGGTTATTTATGGGCTGACTGCCATAGAAGAAAACAGTCCGGAATCTTCAGATCTAACCGATGTCGGATCTGAAAATAAAGCCTCCGGGAAAAACAGTTCGAACCATAACTCGAACAACAGTACGAATAACAGTACGAATAACAGTTCTACAAATCAAGGCGCCAATCCTG
>CAZCTN010000033.1:11787-33004 GCA_964501655.1 uncultured Syntrophomonas sp. | reverse complement strand
AACAGTACGAATAACAGTACGAATAACAGTTCTACAAATCAAGGCGCCAATCCTGGCAGTGAAGATAAAAATGAGAATTATCAGCAGGGCAGGAACAAACTGGATAACGAAGAACAGTCCACCTGGACTGAAAACGATACTGAAGAGGAAACCCAGGAGCAAGAAGATAAAAGCAAACCCAATAAACCAGTCAAACAGATGCCGGAACAGGTACTGGATAAAATACCTGATAAGGCCTTGAACAACACTAATTGAATTCGGATTTGTTTTTCCTGTAATGACAAGTGCTGACAGGGTAAAACAATTGTACCTCTTATATTTGGTGAGCAGGGGTTTGGTATTCACCTGCTCATCCCCTTTCTTTTTTAACCAGCGGAATTTCATTCCGCTATGGCTTGGACAAAATAGTTAATTTCGGTAAATTGTACCTCTTATATTTGGTGAGCAGGCATCCCTTTATAGCGCCCGCTCACCCCTTTTTTCTGGAGCAGCATCAGAACAAGTGCCGGTCAGGAGATGGGCGTACAATTTAGCAGCAGTCATATGGGAAAAAAATACCCCTCAGTACCATACCAAGGAGTATTTTTGACAATTTCCAGCGAAAGCGTTTCCCGGAAAAAAAGTTAGTAAAAGAAAGCACTGCTTAAACTCAATTTGGGCATACTATTCGTTGGTTGTTAACTGGGAACTAAGCTGTTTATACAAAAGGTCTGCTATCCCCAGTGAAGCGGTTTTGCTGATGGATTTTGAGTATTCCTCGAAGAGCATGGATTCATAAGTCTCGGTAGCGAAACCTCGATCAATTAAATCACTATGGGATATGGTAGACCTCATGGCATCCAGCACCTTGTTCAGGAAAACACTCTCCAGTGCCTGACAGGATTCATAAAGTTTCTTCTGATCCTCGTTACGCAAAGCCAGGTTTAATGACTGTTCAAAACTGCTCACCCCGGAAGCCTCCCGGGCAGAAGAAGCGCTGTTCTGCGCAGCCTCCAAACTGGTATGATACCCGTCAATTTTCATATCTGCATCCCCCTATTTCTTATCGACGCAGGCTAGTTGCAGTCTGCAACATTTCGTCTGAAGACTGAATAACCTTGGAATTCATTTCGTAAGCTCGCTGAGCGGTTATTAAGCCCACCATCTCCTCAACAATCTGAACATTGGACATCTCCAGGTAACCAGACTGTATGGAAACGGTATTGTCATTTTCCGAATCCCAATCTTCCGGTTCACCTGAGCTGGGAGTCGCTATATATCGGTTGCCTCCCAGAGCCTGGAGTCCCGCTGGATTAGCGAATTTAACCAATTCCAGCTTGCCTGCTTCCTGAGGAGCATCATCCCCTGGGGTCATATAAGTTACGGTGCCGTCAGCAGCAATCTGGACATCGTAGGCTTCTGTATCAATAGGGCCGGCTCCCACATATTTGTAGCCATCAGCGGTACACAGATTTCCTTCTGCATCGATCTTAATGGCCCCATCCCGGGTATACATTTCGGTATCGTTACCGCCCTCCAGTTTAAAGAAGGCCAGTCCGCTTATGGCAACATCCAGGGCGTTGTTGCTGGCCTGCAGGTTACCTTGACTAAAGGAAGTCTGGGTAGCGGAGGGCTTAACTCCCAGCCCGATTGAAAGGCCTACCGGTTCATTGGTAGTAGATGTAACTACCGGACGTTTTATCTGCTGATAGAGCAGATCCTGGAACTCAACTCGCTGTTTCTTAAAACCGGTGGTATTAACATTGGATATGTTGTGCGCCAGAGTGTCAACATTCAGCTGTTGCGCATACATGCCGGTACTGGCAGTATAGAGAGACCGCATCATAATTATATCCTCCTTGTTTGTCTGTCTTGAAGGGTACCTCGGTCAATCGGTACCCAATGGGCCTCTCGCAAGGAGTCCAGCCCATACAGCAATGCGAATGAATATCCCCCGCTTCTTAAGCGGTCGGGTTCCTGTTAACAAAACCTGCAACGGGTTCTCGCCCCTCGTTGCAGCGGTGGGTTGATACTAATCTTATTTATTATCGTAATGTTCAAGAAATATCTTGAATATTAATCCAGTAATTCTTTGACTGGGATAGAATTATTTGGC
Organism: uncultured Syntrophomonas sp.; assembly: GCA_964501655.1. Classification (GTDB taxonomy): domain Bacteria; phylum Bacillota; class Syntrophomonadia; order Syntrophomonadales; family Syntrophomonadaceae; genus JAAYJK01. The sequence goes on along the minus strand of CAZCTN010000033.1, from coordinate 30,909 downwards.
CTGTCCCCAATAAGCAAGAAACATTTTTTGAAACCTATCATATATTAAAAGTATATACGAAATTAACAGGCAGGGGAGGGCAGCCAGTTGATCAAGATATCTGATTTGAGAAATCGTGATGTAATCAATGTTCTGGACGGAAAAAAATTGGGCAATATCATGGATATAGACCTGGATTTGGACAGCGGCAGGGTATTATCGTTAATCATGCCCGGGCAGGCACGCCGGTTCAGTCTTTTTTCCCGCCGAGAAGAAGTCACTGTGCCATGGCATAAGATAGTGCGAATCGGCCGGGACGTTATTCTGGTGGAAGTTCCGGTTACAAGTCATCTGGAAGATTTCAGGAGGGATTACCTGGATGACGACCGGTATTAAAAGATCAATCTCCATAAACCTTGCAATATTAGCAGCTATTGGGCATAATAGGTGCATACCTGAGCTAAAGACACCAGTCAGATAGGATGATGTGGATGCGATGTCCTTATTGTAACGAAATGGAAAGCAGAGTAGTTGACTCCAGGGCCAGCGAAGATGGTTCATCCATCCGTCGGCGCAGAGAATGTACACTATGTCATCGACGTTTTACCACTTATGAACGGCTGGAAGAAAAACCCCTGCTGGTAGTCAAACGAGGGGGGACCCGAGAACAATTCAGCCGGGAGAAGCTGCTTAATGGGATAACCCGGGCCTGCGAGAAGAGGCAGGTCAGTATGGAAAAGATTGAGAATCTGGTGGCCGAAATAGAGCGGTGTTTAAGAGACGAATATGACCGGGAAGTAAGCAGCATGATCATTGGTGAGAAAGTGATGGACAAACTGAAAGAAATAGATGATGTAGCTTATGTCAGGTTTGCCTCAGTATACCGGCAATTTGCCGATGTAAACAGTTTCATCAAAACCATTGAACAGTTGAAACAATCGCCTGAACAGATGGATAGGGTTGAGCAGGACGATTAACGGATCAGCAGTCTCCGGTCTTAAGATAATTTTCCAGTTTGGTGATGATCATATTAATGGGGAAGACTTTTTCTTCCAACGGACTTACCGGCCGTCCATACAGGTACATTCGGTCGGTATATCTTCCGGTATTACGGTCAATCTGGGGGAGATCTGACAGGTTGGTCATCCAACGCTCAGCTGAGGACAGAGGCAGATGGAAAGTGAATTTATACTCAGCTGCCCGAACCCGGAACTCGATCAGGGAATAATACTCTTTATCCACCGAATGCAGGGAGCACTTGGGACAGCAGTGTTCGTTCTTTATATAAGCGGCATAAGACATCCCTGAAACCTGGGCGGACTCCTTGCAATCTTCGCAAAGCCATACCCGGCAACGGTCAGGTCCGGTTAGGTAACGGGATGAAAACCAGGCCGGATTTTCCAAATACATCTTTTCCAGCACCTGGTTTTTTAAACGATACAGGTAGGTGCTGTTTTCATGATAGGTTTTGGCATAGTGGTTTAAATGAAATAAATAATAACAGCACTGTAAGAAAATACTCTCCGGACGGTCATCGATATTTTCCAGAAAGTGGTCGTAATGCCTGACAGCTCCGATGAGTTGTTTGAAACGGGATGAAGGCACTGGTTTATTCCTCCTGCCGCCATTGCTCTGTAGTTCTGCCAGTAGGGAATAGATATCCAGTTTTGCTACATCTTCTTCGGAAAACAGGTAGGTAACCCCCTGATTATCATTGCGATAGAGATGGTTAACGCTGAGATATCCATGTTCTACCAGGCTCTGAACTTGACGGTTGCTGATGTTGAATCTTTGTGCTATTTGGCTTACGGTCAGCATAGTTACACCTGCCTTGCTAGTCTGTTTCGGGGCTGCTGTAATTATTCTCCACCAGGGCTGAGGCTTCTTCTGCGATTATTTCCGGTACATATATCCTGGTTTCTGCCATGGGTCCAATACCTACAGGTATTTGCGCAACCTCCCGGCGGAGCAATCTTACCGGAATCCCGCTGGATTTAAGCATGCTTTCAATGACAATATCATCAGGGGGGTAAACCTTTGTTATACATTGCCACCGGCATTTGGCAAGATCATATCCGCAGTTTTGACAACGGCTTTCTTCCAGGTACTCTTTGCAGAAAGGACAGTTCATAGCTGTTCACCTCCTGACCATATTTTAAGCGAAAAAGGATTGATGGACAATTGAATAAATGGCTATGGCAAAAGAAACAGGAAATACCTTATATTACTATTCCTCATTGGGTAGAACAGGGAATTTATATGGCCTTTTCCGGCCGTCAGGGAGGGGAAAGCCTGGCGCCCTATGATTCCTTAAACATGGGACTGCATGTTGGAGACCGACCGGCAGCGGTTTTAAGCAATCGCCGGGCATTTCTGCAGATCTGGGGGTTGGGATTGGAGCAGGTTGTATGCTGTCAGCAGGTGCACGGCAACGGGGTAGCTCGGATTAAGACAGAGCAGGCCGGCCGCGGAGCGAAAGATCACCATAATGCCCTGCCGGGATTGGACGCCATGGTAACTGATTGTCCGGGCATAGTGCTGGCCTCATTCTATGCAGATTGCATACCGGTATTGATTTATGATCCGCAGCAAAGAGCCGTGGGTATGGCCCATAGCGGCTGGAAAGGCACCATGGACCGGGTAGTGTTAAATACGGTTCAAGCCTTGGGCGAGTACTTTGGCAGTGTTGCCGGGGATTTGGAAGTATTTATAGGACCTGGTATCGGCCCTTGTTGTTTTCAGATTCAACCTGATTTATCTGAAAAAGTAACTAAAGCCTTTCCCGGATTTGATGGTATAATGTACAGAAATAGAGAAATATTTTGGGATTTAAGGCTTACTAATCGAAAAATATTGTGCCAGGCAGGTGTCGACCCCAAAAAAATAATTGATTGTGAATTGTGCACCTCTTGCCAAAAGGATAGTTTCTTTTCCTATCGCAGGGAAAAGGGTAAAACGGGGCGAATGATGGCTGTTATTGGACTGCAGCAACCGAGGTGAAAGAAGTGGCGGATGCCAGGATCCTAGTAGTTGATGACGAGGCCTATATTGTAGAGCTGGTAAAGTTCAATTTGGAAAAGGAAGGCTATGAGGTTCTTGTAGCCCACGATGGTTTACAAGCCCTGGAAAGAGTGCGGGAGGAAGCACCGGATCTGATTATACTGGATATTATGATTCCACGCCTGGATGGCCTGGAAGTCTGCCGCCTGCTCAAACAGGATCAGGCCTGCAAAGCTATACCGATTATCATGCTGACCGCCAAAGGTGAAGAGTTCGATACCATCCTGGGTTTGGAGATGGGAGCCGACGATTATATCAAGAAACCCTTCAGCCCCCGAGAAATGCTGGCCCGGGTAAACGCCCGGCTGAGGGCTCTAAGGATATTAAGGGCTGAAAAGGCAGTGGGACACAAAATACATGTCTTTAAAGAGTTGATCGTGGTACCCGAAAAATATGAGGTTTTCCTGGGGGAGAAAAAACTGGAATTGACTCCCAAGGAATTCGAACTCCTGACTTTGATGCTTTCCAATCCGGGTAAGGTATATACCCGGGAGGAATTGCTGGAAAAAGTGTGGGGATACGAATATTCTGGAGATACCCGTACGGTAGACGTACATATACGCCATTTAAGGCAGAAGCTCAGCGATGATTTTAGCTATCCTGATTATATTGAAACGGTTCGGGGAGTGGGATATCGATTTGCCGAGGAATAGCTGATAGCCGGAGGAGATAAGATGCATTTGGAAACCGATTATGGAGTATACGACAAATTAATTATGGAAGGCATTCTTTCCACTATGGTGGAGGGAGTACTGGTTATTGATAATAATTCCTATGTGATCCGGGCCAATCGGGCAGCAGAAAACATTTTCATGCAAAGACAGAAGGTTCTGCTGTACAGGCCGCTGCAGGATATCAGCCCCAACGGGGACTTAATCTGTTTGGTAAACGGGGTATTAAGCAGGGGGAAAGAAATCTTTCAGGAAATCACCCTCTTTCCTACCCGGCAGCTGTACCGGGTTCATGGGGCTCCTATTACCGATCAGTACGGTCTGGTGCAGGGAGCGGTGATAATCTTTTATGATGTTACTGAAGTCAGAGATTTCGCCCAGGTCAGATCGGAATTTGTAGGCAATGTTTCTCATGAATTGCGGACTCCCTTGACTTCCATAAAGGGTTTTGTGGAAACCTTGCTGGACGGGGCTATGGAGAACAGTGCCATATGCCGAAGGTTTCTGACCATAATAGACGATGAAAGTGAACGTTTAAGCCGTCTGATCGATGATTTGCTGACCCTGTCTTCGCTGGAATCGAAGGAGAAAATATCACGGCTCAAACCCGTTTGCATTGCCAGGTCAATGCGCAACGTTATGAACATACTGGGACCTCAGATCAGCGAAAAAAATCTGCTGGTTGAGTTTATATATCCTCGCAGCCTCCCTTATATAAAAGCCGATGAAGATCTGCTGAACCAGGTTTTGATCAACCTGCTGGACAACGCGGTTAAGTATACCCCCAGGAACGGCAGGATCATTATTAGGTCTCGAAAGGTTAAAAGCCGGGTAGTCACAACCTTTACCGATACCGGTATGGGCATTCCGGAAGAGAGTCTGACCCGGGTTTTTGAGAGATTTTACCGGGTGGATAAGGCCAGGTCCAGAAGCCTGGGCGGTACCGGCTTGGGTCTGGCCATTGTAAAACATATAGTAGAATCTCATGGCGGTGAGGTTTTCGTTAACAGTGAAATTGGCAAGGGTTCAACCTTCGGGGTAGGTTTCCTGGTGGAATAAGGCAGCCGGGAGCGGTAATTGCAGATAAAGCCAGGGTTTAGCGATACAAAAATAAAAGGATATTTCATTTTTATATAGAACTAAGCAGATGAAAAGGTGATTGACTTGAGTTTAAAAGAAAACATTGATGATATCCAGGCCCGGATAGAAAAGGCAGCAGCGAAAAGCGGGCGAAAGGCTTCCGAGGTGACATTGCTGGCAGTCAGCAAAACGGTAGACTCCCATACGGTAAGAAAGGCTTATGAACTTGGCTTAAGGAACTTTGGGGAAAACCGGGTACAGGAACTACAGAGGAAGATGCAGGATTTGCCCGAGGCCAGCTGGCACATGATCGGCCGTCTGCAGACCAACAAAGTTAAGGATGTGGTGGGCCAGGTCGAGCTTATTCATTCCCTGGACCGTTGGAAATTGGCCTGGGAATTGGATAAGAGGGGTCAACAGCTGGGGTGCCAGGTTCCGGTTCTGGTAGAGGTCAATATAGCGGGTGAGGAACAAAAAGCCGGTTTCACAGCGGAAGAAGCCGAGGTTTTATTGGAACGGGCCGGTGAGTTTAAATCCCTGCGTATCTATGGTTTAATGACTATGGCTCCCTTAACCGGAGAGGCAGAGTTAAGCAGGCCGGTTTTCAGACAATTGGCCAAGATGAAAAACCGGCTTGGCCCCAAAAACTATCCCAATGTTGAACTCAGGTACCTTTCCATGGGAATGTCAGATGATTTTGAAGTTGCTATTGAAGAGGGAGCCAACATGGTCAGGATTGGCACAGCTCTTTTTAGGGACTAAACAGAGTGAAGGAGGAGCAGCATGGGCAAAATGCATGATTTTATGGTCTGGTTGGGCATTGCCGAGGAAGAAGAGGTTACGGAAGAACTCATAGAGATGCCGGTCGGCTCCAATGTGGATAACCGGGGAACGGCCAATGTAGTAAGCATTCATACCAACAAGAACCTGCGGGTGATTGTCTGTGAACCTCAGAGTTTTGAAGAGGTGGAACTGCTGACTGATCATCTGAAAAATCGCAAGCAGATCATCATCAATTTTGAGAATACCCCGGAAGAAACCACTCGCAAGATATTTGACTTTATCAGCGGAGCTACATACGCACTGGAAGGAAACAGCCAGCAGCTGGGTCGGCATGTCTTCATGTTTGCCCCCAGTAATGTAGAGATTTCCAAGGATGCCCGCACCTTGGTGCTCAGGAACAAGTTCGGCCGACCCTTCGGAGGTGATCAATAGTGGCCCCTCAGACCCTGGGTATAATAGGCTGCGGTAAAATGGCGTATGCACTCTTGCAGGGCATAAAAAGAGGATCGGTTCAGACCTTCACCACCATATACGTTAATGATATAGACCCCGAGCGGATGGAGTTGTTCAGCCAGGAATTTAATGCCCAACCCGCAGAAGGGCAGGAACTGGTGGCAAAATCTGATCTGGTAGTCTTGGCAGTAAAACCTCAACAGGTATGGCAGGCATTGGAAAAGGCTCAAGGCGGTTGGAGACAGGGAGCTTTGCTGGTTTCTGTCGCTGCCGGAATCAAGACTGCCGACTTGGAAAGGGCCGTGTCCGCTGGTGTATCAGTGGTTCGGGTAATGCCTAATACACCTTGCTTGGTAGGAAGCGGGGTATGCGGAGTGTCAGCAGGAAGCACCGCCCGGGAGCAGGATGTGGGAAAAGTACTGGCTTTACTGGCCGGTATGGGAAGTGCCCTGGTGGTGGATGAAAAGCATATGGATGCAATCACGGCAGTATCCGGCAGCGGCCCTGCGTACGCCTATCTGGTGCTGGAAGCCTTTATAAATGCCGGGATAAACATCGGGTTGGATGCAGCGCTGTCCAAAAGACTGGTCCTGGATACCTTCCGGGGCAGTTTGCAGATGGCGGAAGCGAGCGGGGAGCATCTTGCGGTTTTAAGAGAGCAAGTCTGTTCACCGGCCGGGACAACCATCGCGGGAATCCGGCAACTGGAAGAAAAGGGCTTGCGGCAGGCTTTCTTTGACGCGGTGGAAAAAGCCTATCTGCGATCCATTGAACTCGGAGAGATGAAATAGGAGGTTAGTTTTTTGTTTGCTTATCAGATAATCCAGATAGTAAATATAGCTTTCCAAGTACTGATTTATTTAATAATCGGCAGGTGCATTTTATCCTTCATCAAGCATGACCCCTATAATCCGATTATCAAGTTTATTTATGACGTGACCGAGCCGGTAATGGCACCTTTCAGGCGGCTGCTGCCAACCGGTTACGGTATCGATTTTTCACCCCTGCTGGCAGTATTTGCTCTGGGTATACTCAATAGATTAGTAGAACAATTAATATTAATACTCTTTTAAGCTATGGACAAAGGAGTCTGAAATGAAGCAGAAAAACGAGTTGGAACTACTGGCCCCGGCCGGGAACTGGGATGTATTGACTGCAGTAGCGGAGGCCGGGGCTGATGCTGTCTATGCCGGCGGCAAAAGGTTCAATATGCGCGGCCTGAGACCAGACATGAACTTCAGTGATGAGGAGATAAAATCTGCGGTTGATTACCTGCATGATAAAGGCAAGAAACTGTATATTACCCTTAACAACCTGTATTACGATTATGAACTGAGTGAGCTTAAAGATTATGCTGCTTTTCTGGCCTCCGCCGGGGTGGACGCCCTGATTATTCAGGACATGGCCGCAGCCCGGATCTGTCGGGACCTGGGCCTGGACATACCGCTGCATGCCAGCGTGCAGGTAGGGATATCCAATCTTCCGGCGGTTCAGTGTCTGGAAGAGGAAGGATTTGCCCGGGTGATTCTTTCCAAGAATACTTCCCTGGAAGATATTAGAACCATCAGCCTTTCTGCCCGAATCGGGATAGAATTCTTTGCCCATGGGGATCTTTGCATTTCCCATACCGGTCAGTGCTACATGAGCAGTTTTCTGTCTGCCGAAGGGGGCAATAGGGGAAAATGCATCAAACCTTGCCGTTGGCACTACCGCCTGAACAATAACCGGGGGGCTATACAGCAGGGATATTTGCTGGCCAATAATGACCTTTGCCTATATCCATATTTATCGGAATTGGCTGAGGCAGGCGTGAGCTCCTATAAAATTGAAGGACGCATGCGGACCCCGGAATATCTGCAGCATTTGATAAAGATTTACCGGAGCGCTCTCGATAGAATAATAGAAGGCAAAGAAGAACAAGCAGCTAATCATCAGGAAATGAAACTACTGCAGGAAAAAAGGATCAGGAATCTGTGTTCCGGTAGCCTGTTGGGCAGACCGGGTTTAGAATCAGTAGATGCCAGTGGCCAACGAGAGCCGTTCTTTATATCCAACTCATTCAAGGTCAGAAGCAATGACCGGGAGGATTACCCGAAGGGGTTGGAAGCAACCGGCCGTATAGAGGAGATCAGTGTTAAAATCGGCAGTCTCAAAGCTATGGAGGCTATATGCAATTCCGGCGCCGATAATCTTATTCTGGAGTGCGAAGCAATGCGCAGCCCGGGCAGCGGATGGACACCGCAGCAGATTGAGCAGGCCGCAAAATTAAACCCCGGGATAAAATTGGTTTTGGAATCACCCCGGATAATGGACAATCAGGATGCCAGCGGTTTTAAGCGCACCCTGGGCAGGGTTGACCGTGACAGTATACATGCGGTAATTGCCAACGATTTCGGCGCGATTAATATCGCCCGCCAGATGGGTTTCAGGGTTTGGGGCGGATACGGGCTAAATATATGCAACAGCACTGCCGGCAGTTTCTACCATGCCCAGGGAGTTGAGCGGATAACCCTTGCCCAGGAAATGCAGTTTTCCCATCTGCGGCGACTGAAAGAATATGGTGCTGAGGCAGATATCCTGGTTCAAGGCCCATTGTGCGGCATGATCAGCGACTACTGCTTCATCAAGGCCGCTCATGGGTGGGAGGATGAATGTCCGGCTCGCTGTACCGGAGACGAATATTGCCTGAGTGACCCTGAAGGGCAGCGTTACCGGGTGCGGATAGACATGAAATGCAGGAACTATGTATATTATCCCTATCAAGCCTGTATTCTACCCTATCTGCCTGTGCTTAGTGCGGCGGGGATAAAAAACATCCGCATAGACGGCCAGTTATACAATGAAATGGTTTTATCGGAAGTAACCTCAATCTATCTGCAAGCGGTACGGGAAATGAACCAGGGTAAGTGGGATCAGGAGCCAGGCTATGGGAGGCTGCTGGAAATATTCCCGGCTGGATTGACCTCTTCGCCGGCTTTTGTAATTGACAACGCTGCAGGAGGATAAGAGCAAGAACTCCTGGGCAGCCTGGATATAAAGGAGGGTTTTAGTTGATTACTGCAATGGAGATCAGAAAGCATCAGTTCAGCCGCGGCCTTCGCGGTCTGAAAGAAGAAGAAGTTAAGAATTATTTGAACCAGGTGGCAGTTGATTATGAAAGCCTCTATAGTGAAAACTCCCGCTTAAAAGAGGAGATTCAAAGACTGGAATTCGAGATTCAAAAATACCGCAGTATAGAAGAGACTATGAACAACAGCTTGATATTAGCCCAGCAGACTGCCCAGGAATATCAAAAGAATGCCCGGCTGGAAGCTCAGGTTATATTGGATACAGCCAAAAAACAGATAGCGGATCTGCTGATGGTCTACCAGGAAATTATCAAACGCATGAACGTGTTCAACAGTGAATTGAAATCTCAGATCGGCGGGCAGGCTGATATGCTGGAAAAAAACCAGAAGAAAATCGATGAGCTGTCCGACTACTTTTACGGGTCGGATATGAAACAATTAATGGAAAACCTGGAGAGAGTCACCATAGGAGAAGATTAAATTGCTCAATATAACCGAAGTACCCGGTGGGATAAGGATCGAGATTAAGGTACAGCCCCGCTCTTCCAAAAATCAGCTGGCTGGGGAGCAGGAAGGCGCTTTAAAAATCAAACTTACCGCTGCCCCCGTCGATGGGGAGGCCAACCAGGCCCTGATAAGCTTTTTGTCTGCCAGTTTCAAAATTCCCAAAAAAAATATTACCCTGCTGAAAGGGGAAACCTCGCGGCATAAACTGGTAGAGATAATCGGTATGGACAAAAACCAACTTATTCCCTTGCTGCATAAGGACGAGAAAAAATGAATTTTCCTCCCCTCCATGCTCTCTCCCTTCCGTCAATGTTGGTATAGGGATAGGCCAACCAGTATATTTATTCAAACCTCAGTGCGATTCTATTGCCTTTTAAGGAGATACTAGATAGAGTTGCCGCCTGAATCCGGATTATTGAGCGGGTCTGTTTCGTAACCTTCACTTCCGGTATAAATCTGGTCTTCTTCTTCAGGGTCTTCAAAATGTTCGTCCCCGGTTTCCGTTTCGCTGTCAGCGGGCGGTTTCTCTCCCTCAGTGTTCCCGCCTCCCATTCCGGGATCATCAGGTGTTTCTTCACCGGGAGTTTCAACCTCCGGATTTTCTTCCGGATCGGGGGTTTCTTCCACCGGTTGGGCTGAGGAAGCAGCCGAGCTGCCGGTCCAGCTGGGAGGGTCGCTCATAACCTCGAAGGACTCACCGGCAAACAAAGCCTCCAGCATGCCGGTAATTTGTTCTTCATCGGCTTTCCAGTAGCTGGCCCCATTGCTGGGGTCAGTATAGGAATACCCGGGAAGGGTTTGGGTGATGATATTATCGCCAGAGAACTGCCGGGCCAGGCTAGCCAGAGTGCCCATTTCGTTAAGGGGTATATTGGTCTTGATGTTTTCCATCAATTTGGGCAGCAGTTCCGGAAGTTTGACAATGGTGCTGGTACTGATCATTTCATCTGCCAGGGCCTTGATGAATTTGGCCTGCCGCTGGGTGCGCCCGATGTCGGCAGTAGGCCCTCCTCGGTAACGCACATATCTCAAAGCATCTTCTCCATTCAGGAGCTGCATTCCCTGGGACAGGTTAATTCTTAGCTTGGGGTCTGGATCAGGATGGTCCATGTTACTCTCCACATCAATATGTACGCCGCCCAGAATATCCACTATCTCGGCAAAACCATCAAAGTTAGTCACCGCATAGTACTTTACCTTGATCCCCAGCAGATCACTGACTACTTGGCAGGCTTGCTCAGGCCCCTGCAGATAGTTCACACTATTGATCTTGTCATAACGTCCCGCTGCTACCTCTACCCTGGTATCACGCGGAATCCAGATCAAGACTGCTTTTTTGGTTTTTTTATCAATGCTGGCCAGGATCATGGTGTCGCTTCGAGAGTTTTCCTCATTAGACCTGGCATCAATGCCCATAAAAAGGATATTCAACCGGCCGGAGCCAGTAATGCCCGATATGCTTGGAATCATGGAGCCGCCTTGCAGCTGGTTGCCAATCAGAGTTCCGATAACAAAAGTCAGCAGATAGACTGCCAGTACGACCATAACCAGGCCGATCTTGCTGATGCGCTTGCGTTTCTGCAACATTATACCTCTTTTCAGATTCGTTAATAAATCCAGCTTATTTTACCAATACTCATCGAAGCTGTCTATAACAAATACGCTTTCCAGGGCAGATAATTGCAGCAGGGATAAGAAAAATCCAGACCCGGATGTCCATTATCGGGCTGGGGCTCATTTATTGATGGGGTGAGGTTCAGCCTCTCTTTGACCTATAATTGACAGCAGCATAGCGGCCAGGATTAGGGCCATGCCCAGCAGAATACGCAGAGTTAAGACGTCGCCGCCCCAAAGATAACCGGTTATTCCGGCAAAGACCGGCTCCATGGTCAGAATAACCGCAAAACGGGTAGGAGTACTGTATTTTTGCATGGCGTTTTGCAGCAGAAAGGCCAGAGTAGTAGCAAATACTGCGGTAACCAGGATGGCCCCGATGACCGTGGGAGGAAAATGCTGGGGAAGGGGTTCAAAAAGCAGGCCAATGATCAGGCATACCACTCCTACCATCAATATCTGTACCGATGTGATAGCCAGCGGATTGTGATGAGGGGAATATCGGTCTACCGAAATAATATGCAGTGCAAAACCCAGGGCGCAGACCAGGACCAGCAGGTCCCCCCGTCCCAGGTGGAATGTTCCGGGCTGCACCGACATCAGGTAAAGGCCAGTGGCAGCCAGCAGAACGGTAAGTATAACCGAAATTCCCAGCAAGCGGCGATGAATAATGGAGTAGAGTATGGGAACCAGTACTACGCTGAGCCCGGTAATGAAACCTGCGTTGGAGGATGACGTATACTGAAGTCCCACGGTCTGAAAAGTATATCCGATCAGCAGAAATAAGCCGATTATAGTGCCATTTCGCCAAACAGCAGGGGTAATCAGTCCGATATTTTTTGTGGAGAGCAGGGCCAGAAGCAAAAAAGCGATGATAAACCTTATCCCCAGAAAGAGGAAGGGGCCGATGTCCGCCAAGGCGTTTTTGGTCATCAAAAAGGTGGTTCCCCAGATGAAGGCCACTATCAGCATGGACAGTTCCGCCTGTGAGCGCTTACTTATATTATTAAGCATAGATTAAACCCCACCCCGATTATTTTCAGCTGACATTATTTGACTAACTACTCTACCTTAGCAATAATACCCTGAAAATTCAATAGCTGATCATCATTCCGGAAGCAGAATTAATGATAGGCGGATATTTAGGGGCTGCTCTAATATCGACAGGCTTCGAAATAAAATGCAAAAACATTCAGGACATTAATCCCATTATATCCAAAAAATACGTATAAATATGTAGAGAATATACGTAAATCTCAGTTCCCAATAGATAAATATTACTGAGAATAATTAAAGCAAATCCCGATATAACTTGCTTTGCGCCTCTAACCGGATAAGCCTTACAGTGCTTTTATTGTTGTCGAGGATTGGATATGAATGTATAATGAAAAATAGTTATGTGACGAAAAAAAAAGGAAAAGGAGTGAGGGTATTGAAAAGATTCTTGAGTTTGCTGCTGGTTGCCATGCTGGCCTTGGGTATGCTGGCTGCTGCAGGCTGCGGCGGGAATGAAAAGGAGCCGGCTGGCCAAGAGCCAGCTGTCACCAAGCTGGTAGTAGGATCGGAAACAGCGTATGCACCTTTCGAAATGGTTGACGAAAAGACCGGAGATTACATAGGATTCGACATGGATATCATCAAGGCCATCGGCGAGGCCATGGATGTTGAGATCGAAATCAGAAGCATGGAATTTACGGCATTGATTCCAGCTCTGCAAAATGGCCAGATCGACTGCGCCATATCCGCCATGTCCATAACTGAAGATCGGGCTCAGGTGGTAGATTTTACCGACTCATATTTTGATGCCGGTCTCATAATTGCAGTGGCCGAGGGTACTGAAGGAATCGAGACGGTGGAAGATTTGAAGGGCAAGGTTCTGGCGGCTCAGATCGGAACTATCGGGGCTGACGCCTGCGTGGCGATTAAAGCTGAAGATTCGGCTACTGTGGTCAAAACCTATGATCATGTGGGAGAAGCCTTTATGGAACTGCAAAAAGGCGGAGCAGATGCGGTGGTCAATGATCTGCCCGTTACCGCTTACTATATCCAGACCGAAGCTACCGATAAAGTGAAAATGGTGGGTGAGGTATTCCAGGCTGATGACCACTACGGAATGCCGGTGCAAAAGGGAGATACTGCTACCCTGAACCTGTTAAATGAAGGTCTGGCCAAAATCAGGGCAGAAGGAACCTATGACGAAATATATGCCAAATGGTTTGAATAGCTTGATAAGTCTTTGATAGCTTGTTGAGGATAAGACGGTAAACACAAAGCGCGAGTCTTAACTCGCGCTTTTCGTCACAGGGAGGAAAACCTGAAATATGAATTTTGGTTTTGCTGCGGCTGAATTGATGTTCGGTCTTTCAATAATAGACAAACTCCAGGATATTTATGGTTTGCAGGTGGTAATCAACAACCTGCCCAACTTTGCCAAGGGAGCATGGCTCACCCTGGAAATTACCGTTTTTTCAATAGTTATAGGCATGATATTAGGCGTTATCGCGGGCTTGGGCAGGATGAGCAATATCAAGCTTGTCAGTTTCATATCAGTTATTTACATTGATTTCTTCCGGGGAACTCCCTTGTTTGTTCAGATTCTGTTGCTCTATTTTGGCATCATTCCATTGCTTTTTGATGCCACGGCCATACAATCGGCTATTATTGCCTGTGGCTTGAACAGCGGGGCTTATGTGGCAGAAATAGTAAGAGCAGGGATTCAGGCGGTTGATAAAGGACAGATGGAAGCCGCTCGCTCCCTGGGCATGACTCACACCCAGGCTATGATACATATCGTATTTCCCCAGGCTTTTAAAATCGTGATACCACCCCTTATTAATGAATTCATAATGCTGTTGAAAGATACTTCTCTAGTTTCGGCCATATCAGTCCCAGAATTAACCCATACCGGAAAGATGCTTTATGCCAGTACCTATCAAGCAGTTTGGGTATGGAGTGCCGTGTGCGTGTTTTATTTCGTTATGACCAAAGCGCTGTCCATCCTGGGTGATTGGGCAGAAAGGAGGCTGGCCACAGAATGATCGTAGTAAAAAACCTCCATAAAAGCTTCAGCCAACTGGAAGTATTGAAAGGCATTGATTGCCACATACACAAGAAAGAAGTGGTATGTGTTATTGGCCCCAGCGGATCGGGGAAAAGCACTTTCCTGCGCTGTATCAACCGTTTGGAAGAAGCTCAGCAAGGAAAGATATTTATCGATGGTGAGGAGGTTACCGCTCCCAATGCAGATATTAATAGGATACGACAGGAAATGGGAATGGTATTCCAGTTGTTTAACCTCTTTCCCCATAAGACCACCCTGGAAAATGTGACCCTGGCCCCCATAAAGATAAAGAAAATGCGCAAGGATGAGGCCAATGACATTGCCATTGGATTGCTGCGCAAAGTTGGGTTGGGGGATAAAGACCATGTTTTTCCCTCCCAGCTTTCCGGGGGACAGAAACAAAGAGTGGCCATAGCCAGGGCTCTAGCCATGCAACCCAAAGTAATGCTCTTTGATGAACCCACTTCCTCCCTGGACCCGGAGATGGTAGGGGAAGTGCTGGAAGTAATGAAGGATCTGGCCCACGAAGGAATGACCATGATTGTTGTTACCCATGAAATGGGCTTTGCCAGAGAAGTTGGGCACCGGGTGTTTTTTATGGATGAAGGAATATTGATGGAACAGGGAACACCGTCGCAGATATTCGACCATCCGCAAAACCCTCGCACTCAATCCTTTTTGAGTAAAGTACTGTAGTAGTGTTATACTGCCTTGTTACAGAGTTTCCAGGAGGAGAATGGAAGGAGAGCATGGGAATAAAGGAGATATTGGATCGTTTGCGGCGGGAGTATCCTAATGCCGGCACCATGCTGGCATTTGGGTCCATATTTGAACTCCTGGTGGCAGTAATACTGTCTGCCCAAACTACAGATGCTCAGGTTAACCGGGTAACGTCCGAACTATTTAAAAAACATAAGACTCCCGAGGACTATGACGGGCTGGCACAGGATGAACTCGAAGATATGATCAAGAGCGTGGGATTGTATAAATCCAAGGCCAGGAACATTCGGGCTATGGCCAGGAAAATCATCGAAGAATACAGCGGGCAGGTGCCAGCTGGTCTGGATGAATTGATTAAACTGCCCGGGGTGGGCAGAAAAACAGCCAATGTAGTACTGGCCGTAGGCTTCAAGCAGCCTGGCCTGGGGGTTGATACTCATGTTCTCCGGGTAGCCAACCGTCTGGGTTTGGTGCAGGCAAAAACGGCTGAAAAGACTGAAAGAGCATTAAAATCATTGATACCACAGGAGATGTGGGGTGCCAGCCACCACCTTTTTATATGGCACGGACGAAAGATATGTAAAGCTCGTAAACCCCTGTGCCAGCAATGTGTTCTGGAAGAACTATGCCCCAAAATGTTATCATAAAGGAGAAGTAATCCTGAGTAAAGCCAGGAGATACTGGCAATAATTATGGAGGAGGAGTTGTAGCAGGGGTAGGCGATATGCTACAATGATAAGGATTTTTTAGAAAATATTATCGATTAATTACTGTGAACGGGAGAGTAGACAAAAGCGGTCACTCCCAGCGAGTCAGGGATGGTGTGAGCCTGACAGTGAGTTTTGGTTGAAGATCACCCGGGAGTTTTCAGGCGGATAAGGCGGGGACAGTAGATAAAGCTTGAACGTGGCTCGCGTTAAGAGTATCGAGTGGTGCCTGTTGTGCAGGTACTATAAGGGTGGTACCGCGGAAAGTGCTTTTCGTCCCTTGGGGATGGAAAGCTTTTTTACTTGAAGAAGAAATAAACTGGTGAGGTGGTTATAAAATGGCTAAGGGTAAGTATGATGAAACACTAAATTTGCCCCAAACAGAATTTCCCATGAGGGCCAATCTACCCAAAAGGGAGCCGGAGATATTGCTGTTTTGGCAAGAAAACGAAATATATGAAAAAGTCCAGGAAAAGAATAACGGCCGGGAGACGTTCATCCTGCATGATGGACCTCCCTACGCCAATGGCGATATCCACCTGGGGCATACATTGAATAAGGTGCTGAAAGACATCATTGTCAAACATCGTTCCATGACCGGGTTTGACGCGCCCTATGTACCGGGATGGGATACTCATGGTCTGCCCATCGAGCAGCAGGCTATTAAAGCATTGGGAATTGATCGCCATAAGACCGATGTGGTCGAATTTAGGAATCACTGCAAACAATATGCTTTAAAATATGTAGATATTCAGCGAGAAGAATTTAAGCGTCTGGGGGTACGGGGCAATTGGGATAACCCGTATCTTACCCTGCATCCTTCTTTCGAGTCAGTGCAAGTTCGAGTATTTGGCGAAATGGCCAAAAAGGGATACATCTACAAGGGTTTGAAGCCGGTATACTGGTGTGCTGATTGTGAAACTGCCTTGGCCGAAGCCGAGGTTGAATACGGCGATAAGACTTCACCTTCCATATATGTTAAATTCCCGGTTAAAGACGGCAAAGGGGTGATCCCGGAGGATGCCTTTGTCATTATTTGGACTACTACCCCCTGGACGCTGCCGGCTAATACCGGGATCAGCCTCCACCCGGAATTCGACTACCTGCTGCTGCAGGTGGAGAACGAGAAGTATGTGATTGCCAAAGGGCTGCTGGAAAACGTGGCTGCTGAAGCAGGCTGGGAGCATTACACCATCATCAAGGAATTCAAAGGGTCTGAGCTGGAAAGAGCAGTATGCCGTCATCCATTCTTTGATCGGGATTCACTGCTGATTTTGGGAGAACACGTGACCCTGGAAGCAGGTACCGGATGTGTTCATACTGCCCCCGGTCATGGTGAAGATGACTTCTATGTAGGTAAAGAATATGAGCTGGATGTCATCTCCCCGGTGGATGACAGCGGCAACTTTACTGATGAAGCCGGTATTTTTGCAGGACTGTTTGTCCACGACGCCAATAAAAACATCATAGTTGAACTGGAACAACTGGGACTGTTGGTTCATTCCGCCAGCGTCAGCCACCAGTATCCGTACTGCTGGCGCTGTAAGAAACCGATCATCTACCGGGCAACTGAACAGTGGTTTGCATCCATCGACGGTTTCAGAGAGGACGCCTTAAAGGGCATTGATCAGGTCAAGTGGATTCCGGCCTGGGGACGGGAGCGAATCTATAACATGGTCAGAGACCGCGGCGATTGGTGTATATCCCGACAGAGAACCTGGGGAGTGCCTATACCAATATTCTACTGCGAGTCCTGCGGAGAAGCAGTCATCAACGATGACACCATTGATCGGATATGCCATTTATTTGCGGAACACGGGGCAGATATATGGTTTGGAGAAGAAGCCCGGAACTTGCTGCCTCCAGGGTACCAGTGCCCTCATTGCAGCGGTAGTGTATTCCGGAAAGAGACGGACATCATGGACGTCTGGTTCGATTCCGGCTCCAGTCATATGGCGGTGCTGGAAACCCGGGATGATCAGCGCTGGCCGGCGGACATGTACCTGGAGGGCAGCGATCAGCACCGGGGATGGTTCAATTCATCCCTCTCCACCTCGGTAGCAGTGCGGGGGATACCTCCGTATAAGCAGGTATTAACCCATGGTTTCGTAGTTGATGAGCAGGGCCGCAAAATGTCCAAATCCCTGGGGAATGTCATTGATCCGCTTAAGATGATAGAACAGATGGGGGCAGATATACTCAGGTTGTGGGTGTCATCAGCCGACTATAGAACCGACGTAGCTGTTTCCCAGAACATTATCAAACAAAGCGCCGAAGCCTATCGCAAGATCAGAAACACCTGCCGCTTTATCCTGGGCAACTTATATGATTTTGATCCGGAAAAGGATCAGTTGGAATACCATAAACTGACTGAACTGGATAAGTGGGCTCTGGCTAAACTTAACAAACTGGCAGGCCGGGTCAGCCGGGCCTATGAGGACTATGAATTCCATGTGGTTTTCCACTCCATTCACAATTTTTGTACCATTGATCTGAGCAGCATCTATTTTGATGTGTTAAAAGATAAATTATACTGTTCGCATCCGGATGATCCCCAGAGAAAAGCGGCCCAAACCGTTTTATATGAGTTGATCAATGCGGTGGTGGTTATGCTTACTCCCGTCCTGGCTTTTACCAGCGAGGAAATCTGGAGTCATCTTAGAAAAACGGCCGATCCCTTAAGTGTACAGTTGCTGGAATGGCCGCAAACCAGGGATCAATATGTCAATGAGGGCATCGAAGATAAAATAGATAGAGTTCTGGAGATACGAGAAGTGGTAACCAAAGCCCTGGAGGAAGCCCGGGTCAAGAAAATCATCGGTCACTCACTAGGCGCCTGGGTAACCATTTTCGCTGATGCCGAAGGAACCCAGCTGCTGCAATCAGTGGAAGACCTGGAAAAAATACTGATAGTATCCAGGGCTGAGGTTAAGGATCAAGATGAGCGTACCGAGGACTCGCTGGCATTGGCAGAAGTACGGGGAATCTGGGTTAAGGTTCAGGCAGCAGAAGGCAAAAAATGTGAGCGGTGCTGGATCATTGAACCTTCAGTGGGAACGGACGCAGTTCATACCACCCTGTGCAGCCGGTGCAGCGAAGTAGTTTCTCGATTGAAAGGATAGGAGGTAAACGGGTGGAAGAGGGTAAAAGAGCCATAATCACGGTGTTAGGAAATGACCGGGTAGGCATAATATACGGTATTTCCGCAGTGCTGGCCCACAACAATGTCAATATACTGGATATCAGCCAGACTATTCTGCAGGGTTTTTTTACCATGGTGATGGTGGTCGATGTCTCCCAGAGCCGGGTGGAATTTGCTCAGTTAAAAGAGCAACTGGATCTTAAGGGCCAGGAGTTAGGGTTGCAGGTAAATTTGCAGCATGAGGATATTTTTAAGTTTATGCACCGGATATAGAGGT
>CAZCTN010000033.1:0-11687 GCA_964501655.1 uncultured Syntrophomonas sp. | reverse complement strand
ACCTGAATATGTAGGAATGTCCCCATTATGTAGGAGGTTTTGTAGTGCCGTTTAATATTAGTAATGAGGAGATTTTAGAGACCTGGCGAATGGTGGAGGTCGAAAAGCTTGACATCCGTACTATTACCATGGGTATAAATATTCTGGACTGCAGGGATTTGCAGGCAGACAAAACCGGAAGCAATATTTATGATAAAATCTGCCGCTGTGCCCGTGATCTGGTCAAAGTAGGAAATGAAATAGAGAGGGACTTCGGTATTCCCATAATAAATAAACGAATAGCAGTAACTCCTATAGCTATGCTGGTAGACGGCTATTCGAAAGAACAGATTATCCAAGTGGGTCAATACCTGGACCGGGCTGCCCGTGAAGTAGGAGTGAACTTCCTGGGCGGGTTTTCCGCTCTGGTTCACAAGGGCTACACCCGGGGAGGAAGAGAACTGGTGGAGGCCATTCCGGAAACGCTGGCTTCAACCGAACACGTATGCTCATCAGTTAATGTAGGAACTACCAAGGCCGGAATTAACATGGACGCTGTCTGTGATATGGGCCGGGTGATAAAAACCACCGCCCAGTTAACCGCCGACCGGGATGGTTTGGGATGTGCCAAATTGGTGGTATTCTGCAATGCCGTTGATGATAATCCCTTTATGGCAGGGGCTTTTCATGGACCGGGAGAGCCCGAGACAGTTCTGAATATTGGTATCAGCGGTCCGGGAGTGGTTGGTAACGTAGTGAAGAACAACCCCAATTGCGATCTGGGAGAACTGGCCAACCGAATAAAGAATACTGCCTTCAAAATCACCCGCAGCGGTGAATTGGTAGGGCGGGTGGCATCCAGCCGATTGGGAGTCCCTTTTGGGATAGTTGATCTCTCCCTGGCTCCCACTCCGGCAGTGGGGGATAGCGTAGCCGAGATCCTAGAAGCTATGGGTCTGGAGCGAGTGGGAACTCACGGCACGACAGCAGCTTTGGCCTTGCTCAATGATGCAGTTAAAAAGGGCGGAGCCATGGCATCCTCGTATGTAGGCGGTCTTTCCGGAGCATTTATACCGGTCAGTGAGGATGCCGGCATGATTGCAGCTGCCGAAGCCGGTGCTCTTTCCATAGATAAACTGGAAGCCATGACCTGCGTGTGTTCAGTTGGTTTGGATATGATAGCAGTGCCGGGGGATACCCCGGCGGAAACCATATCCGCCATCATAGCAGATGAAGCAGCCATCGGCATGATAAATCGTAAAACCACGGCAGTACGGATCATTCCTGCTCCCGGTAAAAAAGAGGGGGATTACGTGGAATTTGGCGGATTGCTGGGTCGAGCTCCGGTGATGGCGGTGAATCCCAACCAGGCCACCCTGTTTATCCAGCGTAAAGGGCGAATTCCTGCGCCCATACAGGCTTTGAACAATTAAACCCGGCAACCTGACCTGTGCTAGTATGTAATTCCATATATATGGAATAATAGATATTAGGCGGGATAATGTGAAGCAGGAAGATAACAGGGGCAAGATGAATAACAGGCAGGATCAGCAAAATCAGCAGTTAAATGAACAACTCAGCTATTTGCAGTTCAAAATGGATGAGATGGCCCGTAACATGGAAAAGCTGGGAATATCAGAGTATGTGGAAATGCTGCATAATCCCCGGAGGTTGTTCATTACTAACTTCTGGGCTGGGATTTATCGAGGTTTTGGCATGGCGGTAGGATTCACTCTTCTGGCCGGTATGGTTATCTATATCCTCCAGGAGATAATAACCCTTAACATACCGGTGATAGGAGACTTTATTGCCGAGATAGTGAAGATTGTTCAAAATCAGCTGCAGTTGGAGTAGGGGTAAGGGTTTGTTAATACTTTAAGGGATTGAGGTGTTAACAGATGGCTTATGAAGCCAGCCTGCACATACGCAGGCAAGAGATTGAAAAAATGATCGGGGAAAAAAAAGAAATACTCATGGAAGCTGCCTCAGAATTATCGGTATTCGGCCCTGCCGGTGATATGGCCCTGGAACTTTATGAGCGGGAAAAAAATGCAGAGATCATCGAATTGCTGGAAATAGAGCTGGCCAGAGTCAATGAAGCCCTGCAGAAATGCGCAGCGGGAGGGTATGGAATATGCGAAGTATGCGGAGGCGCTATTGAAGATGAACGCTTGCAGAGACGGGTAAATACGGCTTTATGCCAGCAATGTGACCGAACTCGAAGCAATCTTTTGCATTAATCTGCAACTTTTGTATTAAAAGTGGTGTATATTTAATATATGAGATAAGAGGGTAGTTGTTCTAGTATCTGTTTTTTGCTTCCTGAATGGATATGCAGAACTTAATGGCATGCTATTTGTGCTCTAACCATAAAATAGGCTAAACGAACAAGGAGGCGTACCGTTCTATGAAGATCGGAATATTCACCGACAGCTATAAACCGTATACCAGCGGAGTAGTTACATCTATTACAACCTTTAAAGAAGAAATGAGCAAATTAGGACATGAAACATTCATTTTTGCTCCCAGCTATCCTGATTATGATGAAGAGGAAGCCGATGTTTATCGTTATTATTCCATGCCCTCACCTACCAATCCGGATTTTGCCTTGGCCATACCGGTTTACCCGGGCATGCACCTGCTGCTGAAAAAGCTGGATCTGGATGTAATCCATGTTCATTCCCCCTTTACCATGGGCTTGGTCGGGATGCACTGGGCCAACCGCCAGCATGTACCACTGCTGTTTACTTATCATACGCTCTATGACCAGTATGCTCATTATGTACCGGTAGCTCAGGAGTTAGTGCGGGAAATGGCCTTGCGTTTCAGCAATAATTTCTGCAACCAGTGCGATCATATAATAGTGCCCAGCAAGGATATAAAACGTTTGTTGCTCGGTTACGAAATCAGCACTCCCATCACTGTTATACCGACCGGGGTGCCCCTGCACAAATTTCGGGGAAGCAGAGAAAACTGGCTGAGGAAGCATTATGACCTACCGGCGGAAAACAAGATTCTGCTGTTCGTGGGCCGCTTGACCCGGGAGAAGAATCTGCAGTATCTAATCGAGGCATTTACCCTGGTCAAAAGAGATATGCCCAATACCTCACTGGTTCTGACCGCCCAGGGCCCGCTGGAGGAGGAATTGAAGAAACTGGTGTTGGATCTGGGTATGAACCTGGAAGTCGACGTGATATTTACCGGTGCCCAGCCTTTTGACACTTTGGTTGATATATACTATTCATCCGATCTCTTTGTATTTTCTTCGTTGACGGAAACCCAGGGTCTGGTGCTGATTGAAGCCATGGCGGCCGCCCTGCCGGTAGTGGCTGTCAGAGCCTCTGGCGTGCAGGATATGGTAGACCACGGCATAGATGGGATATTGACCGAGTGTAATCAGGAAGAATTCGCCCGAGCCGTGATCGGGATGTTATCCGACCGGGTATTATACCAGTATTATCAGGAGAACGCTTATAAGAAAGCCAGAAGCCTTTCTTCCGCCAATATGGCGCTTAAGCTGGAAAGCCTGTACGAGGAACTGCTGTTGGGCAGTCCCCCCAGGCGCACAAGAATTCAGGAGTTCATATCCCGTATCGCTCCATAATACTGAATACCAGCAGAACTACCTTGACCAGCCGGCGGCCTGATTAACCGGGCCGTTATTTTTTTTCTTGTGGTTTTATTGCCTGCTGTTCTGTGGTAAATTAGGTAGTAGTTTAATCAGGGGACAGACCCTAGTATCAAAATGGATGTGAAAGATTGAGGAAATTATTAGCCATAGTTATAGGAAAAATGCTGATAATATTGAGCCGCAGTCTGGGAAACCAGGGTACTGATTTTCCGGGGCGAGTTGCGGGGAAAATATACCCAGGGATATTAAAAGACCTGGCCTTGAATATCCGGGAAGAGATTTTTATTGTAACCGGTACCAACGGCAAAACAACTACCAGCAACATGATCGCAGCCATATTGAAAGAAAAGGGTTATACCTTAGTTCACAATACGGCCGGAGCCAATATGCTGGGCGGGATAACCACGGCCTTTATTCAAGCTTCCGATCTGTTTGGCCGGAAGAAATTTGATTATGCGCTGCTGGAAGTGGATGAAGCCTATGTCCCCATGCTCATCAAGGCAGCCCGGCCCGGGGCAGTGATAATCACCAACTTCTTCCGGGATCAACTGGATCGCTATGGGGAACTGGATTATACCATTAACCTGATCAAGGACGGGGTAAGGAATACTGGCATTGAACTGGTGCTGAACGGAGATGATCCCCTCATCAGTCATTTTCAAAGGGATACCGGTCTGCACTGCTGGTACTATGGATTCGCCGACACCATCTATGACAGCTTGGAAAGCCGGGAGAGCCGGGAAGGCAGATATTGTGTTTTCTGCGGCAACGAAATCGAATATCGGAGATATCATTATGCCCAGTTGGGAAAGTTCAGGTGCAGGCAGTGCGGCAACCAGAATCCGGACTTGAACTTTACCGGCCACAGTCTTCAAATGGACCCTTTTATTGGCATGAAGGTCAATGACCTGGAGGTTAGAAGTCCCTATCAGGGTTTCTACAATGCCTATAATATTCTGGCTGCCGTATCAACTGGCAGGCTGGTGGGCATAGAGGACTCCATTATCCAAAGGGCTATCAGCGGGTACCAGCCCCGGGCGGGGCGAATGGAAAACTTTATCATAAATGCTAAGCGTACGGTGCTGATACTGGTGAAAAATCCTACCGGGCTGAACCAGACCCTGGCCACCTTGCTCTATGACCAGGCCAGCAAGAATCTGTTCATGGCCCTAAACGATAATGCCGCTGACGGCCGGGACATCTCCTGGATCTGGGATGCGGATGTTGAAATGCTGGCAGAGCCTCAGGCGCGAATAGTTCATGTAGTATCATCCGGCCTGAGAAGCGGAGATATGGCAGTAAGAGTAAAATACAGCGGCCTGGAAGCCAGTCTGATTAACATCAGGAGTTCCCTGGAGGAGGGAATAAGACTGGCGGTGGACGGTCCCGGAGAGGTAAGCTACATACTGTCAACCTATACCGCCCTGTTTGAGTGTCAGAAAATATTGACCCGCATGCAGGAGGAAAGCCTCGGAGCAGCAAAGGTCAGGCAAATGCAGGCTTAGGGAGGCAATATTCACCTTAAGGGAGGAACTCCCGACAATAATACTGCCTATTTTACTAACTTATATTTGCGGCTTGAGCAGCAAGCCGATAGTGCCAATGATGCTGGCGGTCTGCGCATGGGTGCTGTTTTCAGGGCTGATTTTCTGGATAGCATATTCCTATGTCGGTCAAGCCGGTAAATCCCTAGCATTTGCGGGAGGAACAGCTTTGCTTGCTTCTCTGCTTGCCATGCTAATGGTGAAGGAAGTAAAGAATAACAATAATTCATTCAGAAAAGAGAAGGTGGAAGACAAATATGGCTGTTTTTGTGATCGCTCATCTGTATCCGGACCTTTTAAACCTCTATGGTGACCGGGGCAATCTGCTCTGCCTCCAGCAGAGGATGCGCTGGTATGGATACGACTGTCGGATAAAGAATATCCGTCTGGGAGATCCGATAGATTATTCCAGCATCGATATGATATTCATGGGCGGAGGCTCAGACCGGGAACAGAGCCTGGTCTATCAGGACTTGGCCGGTCGTTCTGACGCCCTTCTGGCCGCGATTGAGGATGGAATGCCAGCCTTGTGTATCTGTGGTGCCTATCAACTGCTGGGGCAATCGTACCTAGCCGTTGACGGGCAGGTAATGAAGGGATTGGAGTTTTTTGATTTTATCACCCGGGGGGCCCGGGATCGCCTGATCGGCAATGTGTTGATCGAAGCCTGTATAGCGGGAGAAAATATGACCATAGTAGGTTTTGAAAATCATGGCGGCAGAACCTTTTTTGCAGATAAATCCTTGCAGGCCTTTGGCAGGGTTCTTCGTGGATACGGCAACAATGGCGAAGACAAAAAAGAAGGCATCCAGTACCGTAACCTTATCGGGACTTATTTGCATGGGCCATTGTTGCCTAAAAACCCAGGAGTAGCTGATTTCTTTCTTAAGACTATGGCAGGTAGACGGGGAATCGAATTAAAGGGCAGATTGGATGATTATATAGAGACCATAGCTCACGAACAGGTCAAGAAGATGGTATTGTCCAAATAGCCCATGTCCCGGTATGAATGTTAACCAGCTGGCAGATATTTTATGGCAGGTGAATATAGGCGTTATGATTAATGATAAAATCCACCGTTTTATGAACTCGAAAACTGGCCAATTTTCACTTAAAGGAATCCGGTTTTATGGAATAATTGGGTAATTGACCAGCAGCCTGGACCTGACAAGGATGGATTATAATTCAATACGGTTAGAAGAAGCGGTTTAAGCCGCTGTTTTTTTTATCCGTAAGCAGACTATTCCGAAAGGTATGTTTTTTTAAGGGGGAGGGCAAAACTATAAGGTAACCGATGACAAGAGGAGTGATATCATTAGCGTCCTTGAGCAAAATGCCGGTATGGATTCCTTCCCGGCAGCGACAATAAACCATCGCATGGCAGAGGTGCTGCAGACAGATCTTCCTGAAATGGATATTATCATAGATTATTTGTTGCAGAGCAGGGGCAAGATGTTGAGACCGCGGTTGGTATACCTGTCTGCCATGCTCTGCCCTCATGATTTAACAAAAGTGATTGATATGTCTGTGGCAGTAGAATTGATTCATATGGCCTCCCTGCTCCACGATGATGTGATAGACCAGGCAGATTGCAGGCGGGGGAGGGAAAACGTAAACTGCCGCTGGGGCAGCCAGGCCAGCGTACTCACTGGAGACTACCTTTTTGCCACCGCCTTTAACTTGATTAATCGACATAACTTGGATGAGGTTATGGATACTGTTACCGCTACTATACAGATAATGTGCAGCGGAGAAATAAAACAGATGTCCCTGAACAGCGATCTGAGCATCAGCGAGGAAGACTACTTTGACAAAACTTATAGAAAGACCGCCTGCCTTTTTGCTTCTTCCTGCCGGGTGGGAGCACTGGTGGCTGAAGCATTACCTGAACAGGTGAAAATCCTGGAGAAGTTTGGCCTGGATCTGGGGTATGCCTATCAAGTCATTGATGATGTTTTGGACTTTACCGCTGAGGCAGTAGTACTGGGTAAGCCGGTCGGTAATGATTTGACCCAGGGAAACATAACCCTGCCGGTGATCCTGGCATTAAAAGATCATGACCAAGGGATTAAGCTAAGAAAGTTGCTGGACAGCGGGAAAATCAGCCAGGATAGAATGCCGGCTGTAATAAATATTATCTGGGAAAGCGGTGCCCTGGAAAAAAGTGTTATCCAATCCTTGAGGTATTTTCAACAGGCCCTGGAAAATCTGCACCATTTGCCAGCCAGCCCGGCCCGGCAAGCTTTGAAAAATACTGCCCAGTATCTTATGGAAAGTTGTTATCAGCGGTTAATGAACAGCAAGCAGGAAGGGTGCGGGTATAATGGAAACGCTTAAAACTACCGGCTCAGAGCTCATGTATCAATCCGGCCATAGAAGAGTAAGAGGCCAGACGGCTATCCTGGCCCGGTACATAATAGGCATCCTGCCAGTAGTAAAAAGATTTCTGGCAGTTTGGGAGGAGGAGGCTGAAAAGTGCCAGAATAGCGAACTGCGGCGGCAGGCTCTCTTAAGCTTGAAAAATAAAGATTTTCATTGTCAGGGAGGGGCAGTGTTTGCCCTCCCTTTTCCTGACTGGCGTCAGGAGCTGATAACCCTGATTGTAGCCTATCAGACCATCTGCGACTACCTGGACAATTTATGTGACCGGGCCGGCTGTACTGATGGCCGAGCCTTCCGGCAGCTGCACCTGGCTCTGCCGGACGCCTTGACTCCAGGACAAGATCATGCCGACTACTACAAATATTACCTGTATAAAAACGATGGGGGATATCTTAACAAGCTGGTAGACGAATGCCGTCGATGCTTGAACCGTCTGCCCTCATGGCGGATGGTGCAGAAGGACAGCCTGAGACTGGCAGAATTATATTCCAACCTGCAGGTATACAAACATCTGGTGTTAGAAGCTAGGGAAGATACGTTGAAAGAATGGGCGGCTACTGAAAATCAAGGTTTTCCTTACCTATACTGGCAGGAATTTGCTGCCGCCTGCGGATCAACCCTGGCAATATTCGCCCTTATGGGGCTGGCTGCCCTAGAGGACCTGGAGGCAGAACGGGTAAAAGACACCCTGGAAGCCTACTTTCCCTGGATATGCAGCCTTCATATACTTCTGGACTATTTCATCGATCGCCAGGAGGATATGGAAGGCGGAGACTTGAACTTCACCTCTTATTACCCAACTCAATCCGAAATGATAGAACGGTTGAAGCTGCTGGTACGACAATCCCATCACTGTGCAGGCAGCCTCTCCGACCACGCTTTTGCGAAAACTGTTGTGGAAGGACTGCTGGCCATGTATCTGTCAGATTCCAAAATAAAAGAACAGGCATTGGAGAAAACCGCCCGAGAATTGCTGGCCGAGTCCGGCCCGGATGCGTTTCGAACCTACCGCTTATGCAAAGCAGTGAGGAAGTTTATATAACCGCAGTGCCAGGCTCCTTATGTTATATTGCTTTTTGGGCCTTATGCCAGGCTAATGCCTGGCTGTTTTCGCCGCAGGAAATGGTGGCAGGGAAAATACTCAGGATGTTTTGCGAACACTTATAATAAACAAGGCCGAAAACAGCAGAACTGCTCCCATGGACTGCATCCAGCTGAGACGCTCACCAATAAAGGCCAGAGCCAGAAAAGTAGCCGTCAGCGGTTCGAATAGCGATGCTATAGCAGCATTGGTAGCAGTGGTGCTTTTTAAACCAGTAGTATAAATAATATAGGCCAGAGCAGTAGGTACCACTCCCAGGAACAAAAGCACCACCCATACTGCCATGGGAAGATCAGCCGGGACACGTATAAATGGCAGCATAAATAAAGCTCCCAACGAAAATGTTATAGAGACTATCCGCAGGGGGGAGTAATGAGCCAGAAGGGATTTGCCTGCTACTGCATAAGTGGCATATGATAAACCGGCCCCGAGTGCCAGCAGATAGCCCAGAGAATGGTTGGTATCCAGAGAGAAATTAAGCTGGCATATATCCATGATCAGTACAGTACCGCTGATGCTCAGGACCAGTGCCATAAAAACCCTGGTATCCAGGCGCTCCTGCAAAAACAATCTGGATAAAACAGCCACAAACACCGGCGATGTACATATGGCAATCAGAGTGGCAGTTGAAACCATAGCCAGTGTAACCGCGGAAAAAAAGCTTAGCTGGTAGGTGGCAACAGTCACCCCATAGATCAGGAAAATCCCCAGATGCTTTTTCTGCAAAGGTTCCTGGTTGCCTTTGCTCAGAAAAGAGATCAGGATTAGAATTGGCGAAGCAAAAAGAAGCCGCCAGGCTCCGATAGTCAAGGGAGACAGCGGATAAATATCATTGATGAACCGGGCCGAAAAACCAGTCGTTCCCCAGAGTATGGCTGCCAATAAAATCAATAAAATCCCGCGCTGCATAATAAAATACCTTCTTTACAATAATGCTTGGTAAATACCTGCCTAACTGTTGGAAGATATTATCTCCCGATGTCCAAGCAGTATATTTAGCATGATAGCATATTGCAGGGTATTTGTGATCATGGATTACAAATCTGAGCAACCGACATAAAAAATAACTCTGTCCGGCGAGAAGGAATTTTATAGAAAACCATGTAATAATAGTATAAGAAAAAGCTAAAAGACAAACCGAAAGGGGATACATAATGGCAGATATAATTGATTATCAGATATTGGGGGATGACCTGCAGTTGGTAGAAATTGAACTGGACCCTGGTGAAGGTGTGCGGGCTGAAGCCGGCGCCATGATGTATATGGACCAGGGGATAATAATGGAAACCGGGATGGGTGCAGCCCCAGGGGCCTCGGTGGGCTCAGCTCTTTTCAAAGGGCTTAAACGGGCCGTGACTGGAGAGAGTTTCTTCATCACTACCTTTTTCAACAACGGGCAGGGCAAACAGCATGTAGCGTTTG
The DNA here is from genome assembly GCA_964501655.1 of uncultured Syntrophomonas sp. Taxonomy (GTDB): domain Bacteria; phylum Bacillota; class Syntrophomonadia; order Syntrophomonadales; family Syntrophomonadaceae; genus JAAYJK01. Next base: position 1,627 of record CAZCTN010000033.1, on the reverse strand, counting down.
GGGCACCTTATCCGGGTAAAATAGTACCCATAGACTTGAGTGCACATGGCGGACAGTTTATAGTCCAGAAAGACTCTTATCTCTGTTCCGCCAATGGCATCGATATTGAGATAGCCTTTACCCGCAAGTTAGGAGCGGGGCTCTTTGGGGGCGAAGGATTTATCCTGCAGAAACTAAAAGGAGATGGAATGGCATTCGTTCATGCCGGAGGAACCATAATAAGAAAAGAACTGCGTGCGGGAGAAATGGTCAAGTTGGATACCGGCTGTCTGGCGGGGATGGATGTTTCAATAAAGTATGACATACAATTCGTGGGGGGCTTCAAGAACGCCCTGTTTGGCGGTGAAGGACTGTTCCTGGCTACTTTGACCGGACCAGGAGTAGTGTATCTGCAGAGCCTGCCCTTATCCCGGCTGGCTGATCGAATCTCGGCCGCGGCTGGGTTTAAAGTGGGCAACAGCGGCGGAGAAACCCGAGGCATCGGTGGTATACTGGGCGGCATGATCAGCGGAGACTAAGAGAATTAATGACAGCAGATAATTGGCGATGATAAGCTGGCCAGGTAGTTACTCCTGGTCAGCCCAGCAAAAATCGAAAAGAAAAAATCTGACAGACAGGAATAGTTTATTTTGTGACAAATAGGGACAGCTTTAGAACCCCGAACCCTTTAACCCAATCTGTGCCGGCCAGTATATTATATACTTATCATCCGCTAACAGCCTGCATTGGCAGAAGAACCAGATAGGTTGCAATCTGCTGCAATAATGCAAAATATGAAAGAATTTGACGTTAGAAACTGCTATCTATAGGCATTTTGTGGTAGTAGAATAGAATTAACACTTGATGTAGGCAATGAGTGGAAGGGATATTTTAGCATATGCGAATCAGTATAGTGTTTAATTCTGACCGGGAGATCGTGCTTCCAGTACAGTATAATCACATTCTGCAGGGTTTCATGTATAAGAACCAACTCGAGCGCGACTATTATCAGTTTTTACACCAGGACAGCAAAGGCATCTCTAACGGCAAATTCAATCTTTTTACTTTTTCCCGTTTAATGGGGAAATTTAAATTTAATAAGGAGACCGGGAAAATTACTCTGTATCCCCCGGCCAATCTTATCATATCGTCAGTTGTAGACCAATTCATACTGGATCTGGCCGAAAGATTGATGAAATCAGACCTGGTATTCCTGGGGCATAATGAGGTGGAAATCGAGCGCATAGATGTTCATGATGACGTGAAATTCGGGAAAAAAGTTCAGATAAAAATGCTGTCACCTTTGGTGGGATGCACCACCAGTATCCGGGAAGAAAAGAAATTCACCAATTATTATTCCCCCTGGCAAGCCCAGTTTGCAGAAATAGCCAGGAACAACCTGCTGACCAAATATGAGGCGGTACATGGTTTCAGACCTGATAACAAAGAGATAAAGATCATCCCCAACGGAAGCCAGGAGAAAAAGTTTGAGAAAATACTCAACTACCGGGGAACGGTGGTAAAAGGCTATGCAGGCATCTACTGGCTTAAAGGCTGTCCGGAGTTGATAAAGGTCGCTTATGAAGCAGGTCTGGGTTTCAAAAACAATCAGGGATTCGGCTGCTGGGAAGTAGTAAAACAAGAAGCG
>CAZCTN010000032.1:0-40296 GCA_964501655.1 uncultured Syntrophomonas sp. | reverse complement strand
TATTTAGCGAACGCTAGTGAACATGAAATCCGTGTGCTCGAAGAGTGCTCCATTAATATTTAGCGAACGCTAGTGAACATGAAATCCGTGTGCTCGAAGAGTGCTCCATTAATATTTAGCGAACGCTAGTGAACATGAAATCCGTGTGCTCGAAGAGTGCTCCATTAGTATTTAGCGAACGCTAGTGAGCATGAAATCCGTGTGCTCGAAGAGTGCTCCATTAATATTTAGCGAACGCTAGTGAACATGAAATCCGTGTGCTCGAAGAGTGCTCCATTAATTATTTTGAACGCAGCGAGCCAGAAACCCATATCCTGCGTAATCCCCGCAGGGGGGGGAGGCTCAATTTTTATGTATACTTGCTGTCCCTGTAGCTCAGCTGGATAGAGCAACGGACTTCTAATCCGTAGGTCGGGGGTTCGAATCCCTCCGGGGACGCCATTTGATTCGAGCAGACCAACGTGGTGGGTGTAGCTCAGTTGGCTAGAGCACCAGATTGTGGCTCTGGGGGCCGTGGGTTCAAGTCCCATCATCCACCCCATTTTACCCTTGACAGCCCGGTAGTATCTTAGTTATACTCAGTACCGTTGGGGTGTAGCCAAGCGGTAAGGCAACGGACTTTGACTCCGTCATTCGTTGGTTCGAATCCAGCCACCCCAGCCATTTAATAACCATACTCACGGGCCATTAGCTCAGCAGGTAGAGCACCTGACTTTTAATCAGGGTGTCGGAGGTTCGAATCCTCCATGGCTCACCATTTGAAAATTATTAAGCCCTGGTTTTATTCCTAAACCAGGGCTTTTATTCTTTCCAATAATCTGTAGGCCTCATCCCAATTCTCATTACATAATTAGCCTTTTAGGGGAACGCGTATTTCCTCATTTCTGAATAGATATGACCCTGAAATGAGACAATTCTTGGTTCCAAAATCTCATTTATGAGAATAGACCAAATTCACCGAGGAGGAGGTGGGAATTATTCCCGCTGACAGACAGGATTTCGGTGACTTCAAAAGGATGTTAGGACAATATGCGCCGGATAAAAGATTACAGACCCTGAAAATAGACTTCAACGACATAGGTGCCGTCCCTTTTGCCCCCCTTATCAGCTGTTCTCCTGTTGCATATAGATCTTGCCTTCATCCCCGTCTACAACTACGTTCTGTCCATCTTTAATAAAGCGCATGGCCCCGATCACATTTACAACAGCCGGAATCCCATACTCCCTGGCGACAATAGCTCCGTGGGAGCCAATTCCCCCCCTTTCTAAAACTATGGCCGCAGCCCTCAAAAACAAAGGTGTCCAGCCCGGATCGGTAGAAGGGGCAACGAGCACATCTCCTGAGTCCAACTTCTTCTCCTCATCGGGATGCTGCAAAAGTTTTGCCGGGCCGCAAGCTCTTCCGGCCGCAACTCCCAGTCCCTCCAGCACGGAGCCTAAATCGGTGGTAACGGCTTCAACAAAATGCGAGGCCTCGTCTATGTAGTAGTCGGGAGGTGATAGCTTCTCCATTTCTTCTTTCCATTGCTTTCTTTCCGCTACCAGCACTTTAAGTCCCTGGCCGCTCCAATCCCCTTTTAAAATGGAAAATAATTCTATCCAGCTGCAATGGAATACATCGGCCTCTTCTGTCAGGATATCCCTGGCTTGCAAGCGCCTTCCCATCTCCAGGAATACCTTACGGATTGCTTCATAAAACTTGAGTAATTCGAATTTGGCCATTTCTCGTAAGGCTCCACCTTTTACGGACTTTTCCACCAGTTTTCTAATCATGTTATGACGAGACTTGGGTATGCCTTGTTCAACTATTCGCCAGGCCTCTTTGATTTTAGCTTGTTGTTGCTTCTTAAGATCTGCAACATTAGCGGTTGCCATGGTGCTTTTGATGACATTCAAAGGATAGGAGGGATCTTCTCTCCAACGGGGATTACTTATATCCATTTCATAGACGCCCCGGTGCCCGTATTGATCCAGGAAATCTCGGAATAATCGTTTGAACGTCGATTCCTCTGGAAGTTCCTTATCCCATGCGTAGGGATTGAAATCGCTCCTGCCCAAATAGGCTCGGACGTCATTATCACTCCGGGCTATTTCAGCCAGTTCTATTAGACGGTAACCCTGCTCGGCGCTGGTTACTTCCCCTTGGCCGATCATCAAGGCATTGGCTACAGCATTTCCTTGGTGTAAGAAATATTTTTCCAAGGTTTTTACTAAACGAACCCCACTAATACCACCTGACATGTTGCATGCGGTGAAAGCCGGTAAGTACTCGCGCCATGCAGCTCTAATTACGGCCATGGTATTAATTAAATCGTTATCTGAAAGTTTTCGTAAATCCTGCTTGGTAAAAGCACCTGTGAACTTATCTACCTGCTCATAAGACTTCTGGGGGTTCCTGCTATTTTTAATTAAAAAAATGATTATCTTAATACCTCGCCCTATTCTTTTCAATCCTTTAATGCCACGGTAAGGGTTAGCTTCGTTAACCTTGATTTCCGGCTCGCGTCCTTCTAATACCTCAATTGTCCGACCGGGCATTGTCCCAAAGGCATCAAACAAAACCCATTGTTGCAGCGAAGAGTTCCAATAAAGCCGACCTCCGAACCGTTTAGTATACTGCAAATCGGGGGGTATTCGAAAACCAATAAATTTAACTAACCCCAAAGATCCTATGTCCATCCACGTTTGTTGGATCAGATTCCAACTAAGCATGGGCAGAACCATAGGAACAGCCTCTTTTAAATTGGTATTGGACCAGATATCAGGCTGGTCTTTGAGTTCTGGAAAGGTATAGCGCGGTTTGGCGGTCACCGGGCGCGCCTGGACCAGAACAAAGTCCTGACCGTCAAACACCCATTCAATATCCTGGTGCTGATCCTCGTTACTCATGGCGTCGTAGACCCGGCGGATAACCAGACCCAGCCGTTTAATATTTCCATCGCTTAACACTTGTTTCTCAGAGGAGCCCGGGGAAGCGATCAATTCTGTTCCGCCATCGGGGCGGGCCGCGGTTTGGCTTTCTTTCCGGCCCATTCTCCGCTCGATTATTTCCAGTTTGGCATCCAGGCAGTATTCATCCGGCTCTACGGCACCGCTGACCACGCTTTCTCCCAGACCGAAATTGGCGTTGATAAGCACTACATCTTCCCGGCCGCTGCGGGGATCGCAGGTAAAGCCGACCCCTGCGGCCATGGCTTGAACCAATTCCAGGATTACGACCGCCTGAAATACCTCATCATCCCCAACCTGCATTTTACGCCGGTAGGCAACCGCCCGGGGGGTCCAAAGGGAAGCATAGCATTCCTTGACAGCCAGTATGATATTGTCGGTCCCGCAGATATTCAAGAATGAATCGTGCATCCCGGCAAAAGAAGCCCGGGCCGAGTCCTCGCAGGTGGCGGAAGAACGGACCGCCAGCGGCTTGGATAGAATACTCAAGCCTTTGAGTTGAGCGAGCAATTCTTCCTGGATATACCCAGGGAATAATCCCGCTTTGATACTCTCTCTTAGCTTAAAAAGTTCATCTTCAATTTCTTTCTCTGTAATATTGGCGACGGTAACCCTGGTGGATATCTTCGCTAGGGCCTCAGAGAGATTATTTTCTTTAATAAAGGCCCGGTAGGCATTAGCACTAAGAACACCGCCAGCCGGAATAGTAAAGCCATAACGCTCCAGCCGGGCCAGGTTCCAGCCCTTCCCCCCCACGGCTTCTACTCCAGCGGTAAAAACCTCTGGCCAATTAAAGAAAAATCTTTCTCCGTCCATACCTCTTCCCCCTCAGCTAACGGTTTGATCCTTTATTATCAGGAATCGCAAGATTTACTACAGTATTTCCACGTACCCACGGGTGCCGTTTACCCGGATTCTTTGCCCGTCTTCAATCAACCTCGTGGCGTTTTCCACGCCGACAACCGCCGGCAGTCCGTACTCGCGGGCAATGGTAGATCCATGGGTCATCAACCCGCCCACCTCTGTCACCAGACCCTTGACGGATAAAAACAGCGGCGTCCAACTGGGATCAGTGAAGGTGGTTACCAGGATATCGCCGTCTTCCAGTTTGGCATCCGCCATCCTTAAAACAATGCGGGCAGGCCCCTCGATGACGCCTGAGGATGCGGGAACGCCCACCAGGGCCTGCCCAGGAATATCGACAGCCTCGTACTCGCCGGAGATGACCTCGCCATCGGATGTCATCACCCGCGGCGGCGTCATCTTCTCGAAGACTGCGTGCTCCTCTTTTCTAGCGGCGACAATGCTATTATCAAGGTGGCCGGAGTGGACGGCATCCCGAAACTCCTCGAACGATAAGTAGTAGACATCCTCCCGGTTTTGAATTACGCCCTTTTGCACGAGCACGGCAGCTTCCCTCAGCAGCGCCTGCTTGTAAATATAAAAGCGTTGCATAAAGGCATATTTAGGGTATTCCCGGAAGCCGATAAAATTGCGCAAAATGCCAATCTTCCTCCTGGTTTTCCTGGCTTTCCGTTTACCTCCGGGCAATCGCTCCAGGCGGGCCAGGAGATCCCGTTCCTTCTGCTCCGCTTCTAGCCGTCCCTGTTCGACCCTGGTTTTATGCGCGCCAGGCTTTAGATTATTTACGTTGCTAAGAATTGCCGGTACCAGGGCGGTCGGCTGCTCGCTCCAGCGCGGCCTGGTAATGTCGATTTCGCCGGGGCAGCGCATGCCGTATTGCATCAGGAACGCCTGAATGGAGTCGCGGACCGCACCGCCGCCGGGCAGCCCATCAAAGCCCTCAAAAAAGGTCGCATCTGCAGCCTGTTCCAGATAGGCGATCACCGCCGGATATTGGCGGACCACATCCGCCACATCCAGGAGCGCCAGGCCCATTTCGGAAGTGATGTTGTGGGGCGCGGATTGGGAAAGCGCGTCGCCCTCCTTCACGTCGCCCAACCACTTGGCCATGTTCTTGTTGAGCCATTTCAAAGCTTGCTGGCCGGTCATGAACGCTGCGAAGCCTTTCACATCGGCATTGGCCACCTGCAGTTCCTTTGTATCCTGCAAGATCAGGTCAAACAGTTCATCGCCGGATACACCGGCGATCTTCCCTTGCAGGCCACGGATCCGGGCATCGATGTGCTCGATCAGTTTGGGAACGAGCGCTGCATCATTGGCTCGGGAGATCTTGACGATATGAAACAATAGGCGTAGAACCCCGCCTATAGGCATGAACCTTCTGCCCGGCAGTTTGCGCGGCAGAGTTTTCATTAAATCTTTCCTCTCAAACACTTTGAACACGGCGTTCTCCATCAGGATATCCCCATCGCCTCTCATAGAAAACATAGCCTTTCGTCCGATCGCCGAGGACAAGGTGGCAGAGATATCCGTGAATAGCCTCCCACCGGCCTGGGGCATCGGATAATCACTCAGAAACTGGAAGAAAGAAATGCCCAACGGTTTGATGGCATCCGTCATCATCTGCTGGTGGCCCATCGACCCAAACACATGGTTCTTCCCGTCGCTTACCTCCGGAACTGGGAACAGGGTGGTGATCGGGCGGCTCTGAACAATATAGAACTTGTCATTAAGGAAAGGGGACACACCGCCTTCGGAGGAATGTCCCCGATTAAGGTTAGGGGACACACCTTCTCCGCAGGAATGTCCCCTTTCTATACACCATTCAATGTCCTGGGGCGAGCCAAAGCAGGTTTCGATCTTTCTGCCGATCTGCTCAAGTCGTAAAACCTGTTCGTCGGTCAGCGTCTGGCTATGCTGCAGTTCAGGTTCTATGCCCCGTTCTTCTGTGCCGCCTTCATTCAGGGCGTAAACACCAAATTTCTTGTGGGCTGCCACTTTATCGGTTATCCGGCCGTCGCGCACCTTAAAGAGATCGGGGTTGACCAGGCCGGAGACCAGGGCTTCGCCGAGCCCGAAGCAGGCGTTGATGGACAGTACTTTCCGGTTGGATGTGGCCGGATCAGCCGTGAACATGACACCCGAGGCCTCGGGGAAAACCATCCGCTGAATGATCACGGACAGGTAGACCTGACGGTGGTCGAACCCGTTTTGCAGGCGGTAGATCACGGCCCGGTCGGTAAACAGTGAAGCCCAGCACTTTTTGACGCTCTGCAGGATCGCCTCCCGGCCTTTGACGTTTAAATACGTATCCTGCTGGCCGGCAAAAGAGGCGTACGGCAGGTCTTCAGCCGTGGCGCTGGAACGCACGGCGTAGGCGTTTCCCGGTCCCAGGGCATCGAGATGCCGAACGATCTCCAACTCGATCTCCCCAGCTATCTCGCTCCCTTCGATGACGCTGCGTATCCGAGAGCTGATTTCCGAAATTTGAGTCCGGTCTTCCGCCTTGAGATTCGCCAGTTGAGAGACTAATGCTGTGAATTCATCATTGTGCTTGATCGCTGTTCGATAGGCTTCCGTGGTGATACAGAAGCCATCCGGGACATTTATTCCCTCAATCCTTAACAACTGCCCCAGGTTCCAGCCCTTTCCGCCGACGAGACCCGGCTTTGACTCATTAATTTCCCGAAAATCAATCACATACCGATTCATCCATACATTCCTCCCTAACGCTTGAATTTTGCTGAACAACCACACCTCTTCCTCCTCAATGAAATGCTTGCTGCTCTATGTTAATGAAGCTGAACTAACAACCGTTTGTTAGTTTAATGTGCCAATTAGAGATCTACAATAATTATCACTGTAGCAATCTACTATTTATTTTAAGTGGCAGTAGGAGTCATGCAGCTCGTTTTTACCCCGCCCAGAAAACAGTCTACATTATTCTCTATGCTTTCATTTATTGATATTAATTCCGGGTGGTTCACCCATAGGAGTGCCGAAAGAAAGTGGCTGCATTCCAGTCCGCCTACAACAAAAGGATTCATATCCGGCCTGATTTCACCGGATTCTATACCCAGCTTTAATATATGTTCCATAACGGTTGAAAAACCGGAGCTTACGTTCCGATCTAAATGCTTTAAAGCGTGCACCCATTGGGACATCTTGTAGATAAAGTGCCGCTCAAACAAGTCATTACTCAAATCTATATACATCCATTCCAGTGATTTCTGTAAAGCAGCAATGAGCCGGGTCCGGGTATCGGGCAATTCATCTAAATACTCCAACATTGCTGGCGTTTGTTCCCGTATAACACTCTGAATATGTTCATAGATAATAGCTTCCTTTTCAGGGAAATGGTTAAAAACGGTACCTTTGGCGACATCCGCTTCCATGGCGATTTGATCTATGGTAGTCTTATCAAAACCCTGCCGTTTGAATAAATCCATAGCCACTGCCAAGATTTTCTTTTTTGTTTCTTCCTTTTTCCTCTCCATCCTGTTCTTTTTGTTTGCCTCCATGCCTTCACCTCTATACCAAGTTTATTTTTGTACCGAGTTCATTATTAAACTTGATCTATTTTACATTAATTAACATAATTATGCAAGGATAATGTGCACTGGCCAGGTGGCTGGTAATAGGCTGGGCAATAATTCAGGAGAAGGGGTTGCATTTGTTTGGGCTCTTATATTAACGAGGATAAGACCCAAAGGGGATACGGCCTGGCGTTTCTTCTGTGTCAATGTTTAAGCATTTCCTTCCTCGTTTTCATTATTTCGAAAATATAGATAAGAACATAAAACTATCAAGCACCAACCACATGCCGCCATCAAAATGGAAATAGAGCTTAGATTCAATAGAATGCCAAATATAGCGTAAGCGAGCGGAAGCGATGTATTACCTATCAATACATATCTGCCAGAGGTTATATCAACCTGAACTAATGCCGGAACCACTTAAGTATTTTATCTGCAGGGAAGTGCGAGGGAGTTAAGAAAGGCCTATAAGATCAAAGCCTTTCTAGAAGGCCGATTTAATGTCATATTATTTGTGTCCATTTGCTCATTCTCCTGGCAGGAATATTTAATATCAAAACCAGTGTCCCGGTAGCCAGCGCCGCCCAAAATCCCGGGACCGTCCAGCCTTTTACCAGCAGATCAGCCAGCATCACCATCCAGGCATTGATAACCAGAACAAAAAGGCCCTGAGTGACCACGTTCAAAGGCAAAGCCACCAGCATCAGCAAAGGCCTCAGCAGCCAGTTTATGGAAGTCAATACCAGGGCCGCCAGCGGCAGGCCCGTAAAACCTGGAGGAAAACCAGCGGAGAATATCCAGGCGGAAAGCCATAAAGCAAGCAAGTTGGATAGGTAAATTAAACATAGCCTTACCATTACAGCACCTCCTGTACACTTCCTCTAGATAAGCCGTATGTCCACACTGGCTTCCTCAGTATCCGCCCGGACTAAAGTATAAGGTCCCGTGTCCCTCACTTCCCGGAGCAAATTCAGTGCCGTCGGAAATAGACCATAGACCACCCGGCCATGTCTGTATCTGGCCAGCAAGGGTTTCCACAGGATCAGAAATTCCAGCATTTCCTCCAGGGTTTCCTCCAGAACGGGAAGCACCAGGGGAAAGCCCCATCCACACCGGGGGGGAATCCGAATTTTAATCCACACCATAAAATTCCTTCTCTTATTCCACATAGACAGCCACAGTCATGCGACCCTCCTTGGGATCTTCAACATCAACATCGACCAGCTTGCCATCAACCAGCCCCTGGTCGATCAAGTCTACCAGTTCATTAAAATCTACATCGCTCAGATCAATACCCCGTTTATCCATTTCACTGCGCGCTTCCTGGGGGATAAAATTTATGCCCAGGTTTACAAATTTGGAGGCCGCCCTGACCAGGCGCATGGGAATATTCACATTGACTTTGGTTTTATCGCCGTCCACCTTAACCCGGAAATGTCTGTCGCCATTATCGCTGGGCTTCAATTCCTGCTCTCCTTCCTCCATAGCGTTAAGCAGTTCCAGCCCTTCGCTGGCGCTAACTTTACCCTCTTGTATCAATTCCAGCACTCTCAGCTTTTCCTGGCTCATGCAACACACGCCCCTTTCTTTTCTGCTATTTTCCACACTTTTTTAACTGCTCAATCGCATCCCGGGGATCTATCTCTCCCCTCTCCAGTGCATCCAAGATGCGGACCTGAATCTCTTCCTGTTCTTTGCGCTCCGTCTTTGGGGATTTAAAGCCCAGGGCCTGAATTACGCCCTCCAAACGGCTGCGCACCGTAGGATAGGAAATGCCCAGTTCCTTTTCCACTTCCTTGATGTTGCCCCGGCATTTCAAAAAGACTTCCACAAACTCCACCTGTTCGGCCGGCAATTGACAAAAGCGGCAGGTACTAAATTCTCCCTCCAGGTTGGTCTTGCACTGGGGACAGCTCAAACGGCTGACTGTCAACTCCTGATTGCATATCGGGCAGCGGCCCGGCGCATTGTAACGAATAATAGCCACCTCTTTTTGCTTGATCTATTATAAACTTAAACCTCAACCTTAAGAATGTCAATAGCAATATTAATTATTTTAATATATGTATTGATATTATCAATTAAGCTGCAGCAAAGTATAATATTTGTATTGCGTCACGGACTGTTTGTTCTCTGCTTCTTTGATTGCGATATTAACGCTGGTTTCCTCCTTCTAGGCTGTCAAATAACAAATGCAATTAACTATCAATGATGACTAATCCTCTGCATCTGTCAATAACGCCCTGTTGAAGCTTATTGTACCTTATGGTTTCTCCGATTAGTATGAGGAAAAGGAAAGCCTGCAGGAAGATTACCTGCAGGCTTTGGAAAAAATAGGAGTTTAATGAAGGAGTTATAGGCTCAAATGGATTATAGAGTTAATGTTTTCTCAGTGTTTACCAGCTCGCCCCGGTGCATATCTTTAATAGGGCGGGCTGTGTGCTGGAAATAATCGCTCTTATCGGTGCTGTCCTTTTGGCGATTTTTGAAGCTTAGAATACCCTCCCGGCTTCCTCTGCTGTTAGTTTCATTTATCACCCGCAGCAGGGTATCAGCATCCACTCGGTGTTTTAAAGCCAGTGGAATTACCCGGTTGACGTCATTTATTAATACCTCTTTGCGGCCCTGCATCACAGCATAAAGCAGGGCTGCCTGTTGTATGGCTTCAATGGCCCGGATACTTTCCAGGTTGTGTTTCAGGTAAAGCCTGGCAATATAACTGCGCAGGAAGTCCGGCATGGGAAATTGCTGATATTGCTCCGCCCAATTTATCAGTTCCTGTTGGTAATGCTGCTGCTGGTATTTCCCCCTTGAATCATCCTTGATTCCGGCTTGGTTCATTCGATTCATGTAAGAATTTTCTTTAAGAATATCAGCTAATATTTCCACGGAATCCGGTCGTCCCATGTAACAGAGCAGGTCAAAGCGGTCTGAGAGCTGTCGCCTGACTTCTTCCAGGGGACCGGGATCCTCATCAGGATTTGAAGCAGCCCATACGGAAACACTAACCTGAATATCAACTGCCGGCAGGCCTGCCTCTTCGATTTGCAGGTGCCCCGGCTTGTTTCCCATTACATCCAGCAGAATATCCGTGATCTCCGGCGATGTATCAGCCAGACGATTTATTTCATCGATAAAGATGATTCCTCGATGGGCCTGGGGTATTATACCTGGCAGCAAATGGGCTTCCGGTTGGGAAACATCAGTTAATTTGGCCAGATCTATACTTCCTGCCACTGTACCTACCTTGGCAGAATGAGAGATTTCCAGAAAAGGCATAGGGATTTCTTCCGTGCCCAGAGCGGCTATCTCGGTTTGGTTCATATGCCGGTGTTCCGGGCAATGTGGCTGACGGGGATCGCAGTTATAAATACAGTCTTTGATGCGCTTGATGCGGGGCATGATATCCCGGGCAGCTCTCATTATAGTGGTTTTGCCGGTACCTCTTAAGCCTTCTGCGTGCAGATGGAGGGGTTCGCCTGAATAACTGGATACTATGGACATCATTACGATTTGGAAAAGAGCTTCATTTCCTTCATAACGCTCCAGCGAACCGAATGGGATCATCAAATCACTCCTCTTGTTACTAATGAATTATTTCACATAATCCTTGCCTGTAAGCTTTATTCTGTTCAAAAAAACCCTATTCAGTACTTCTATACTGGGAGGGGGGGGTGACTCCCGGAAGGGATGGTGAATGACCTCCCGGGAGTACATACAATTGATTTAATGTCATCAAAATCAGGTGTTTTGTTCCAGATCCCGACAACATAATATTAATGCAAAAAGTATGCCAAAATGCCGGCAGCAGGAGTAAAAAAAATAAAAAATTAACAAATGCCCAATTCTGTGGGATTGCCGGCTGAGAAACTGCTGCTCATTTGTAAGGGGGGTGGTTTTAGGAAGTCAGAGTGTAACCCTGCAGTGTCATAAAATGGACAAGGGGGTTACACCTACGGACAGCAGATGGGACGTGGCAATACAATTGGTTGCGATGACGAGGAGGAACAATTATATCTTATACCAGGCGGGCGAAACTGTCTCTGGGGTTGTTGGCAGGAATTATCTGTAAGGAGGTGGTTTTTTAATGATGGTTATATTAAAATTATTGTCGGGTAAGTGAATAATTCTAAAGAATGGAGAATTGGATGTGAAGAAAAAAGTAGTTGTTTTGTTCCTGCTTTTAGGTCTCTTTGCCATGATGGGGTGTGCTCAGGATGCCAGTAATCGGGCATCGGATGCCAAGACTATCAATATCGGGATTATGCCCGATTTTGAGTCGGTGCCGTTTATTATTGCCCAGCGAAACGGATATTTTGAGCAAGAGGGAGTCAGGGTAAATATCGAGCATTTCAGCAGTGCCAAGGATAGGGATAGTGCACTGCAGAGCGGTAAACTGGATGGGGTCATTACTGATATGGTGGCAGTATTGTTTGCCAATGAAGGTGGAATCAACTTGAGAATGGTTGCCCGGACTGATGGAAACATTCAGTTGATTGCGGGCAGTGAATCGGGTATCATTGCTGTTTCAGAACTGAAAGGCAGGGATATTGGTCTGTCCACCAACACGATAATGGAATATACGGTGGATAAAATGCTGGAAGCTGCCAGTCTGAACCCGGAGGAAGTTGACAAAGTAGCTATTCCTCCGCTGCCAACCCGGCTTGAGATGCTGCAGGGGGGAAAGGTAAGTGCGATTATTATACCGGATCCTCTGGCGGGATTGGCTGTCAGCAATGGTGCGACGGTATTGAGCAGTACTGATGAAATGGCAAACAAGTGCGGTGCCATAGCGTTTACTGCCCAGATACTGGAAGAATACCCGGAAGAAATCAAGGCAATAATGAGAGCTTACAACCAGGGGGTAGCATATCTGCTGCAAGAACCAGCTTCGGAATATGTAGAGTTTATAATTGAGGAACAGGGATTTCCGGCTGAGGTTAAAGGATCTTTTCAGCTTCCTGAGTATGGACAGGCTCAACTGCCGGCGGAGTCTATTTTTCTTGATGTAGTCAAATGGATGCATGAAAAAGATTTGATTAAGGGGAGTTACGAGTATAAGGATCTGGTGGCAGAACTATAGTGTTGAGGTAATAGCTTAGTGATTGAAATAAAGGACTTGGTAGTTAAATATCGCAGAAAGAATGAAGAAACTCTGGTTTTGGACAATATAAACATCAATATTGGTGCAGGAGACATCTATACCTTTATTGGTCCTTCCGGATGCGGCAAATCAACTTTGCTGCATGTTTTATCCGGTATATTAAAGGATTATACTGGAACGGTCAAGATGGATGGGCATGTTATTGATCCCAAGCTCCAGCGGATAGGACTGATACTTCAAAACTACGGTTTACTGCCATGGAAAAATGTCTACCAGAATGCTTTGCTGGGAGTGAAGATTAAAAACGACCAGCAGGTTCTGGATGACTACGGGAGATATATATTGCAGCAAATGGGGATTGACTCATTTCTGGATAGATATCCCAAAGAATTAAGCGGAGGTCAACAGCAAAGAGTGGCCATTGCCCGGGCTTTCATATTAAAGCCCGATTTATTATTGATGGACGAGCCATTTTCAGCCCTGGATGCCATAAGCCGGGAAGAGCTGCAGGATCTATTTCTAAGGATCTGGAAAGACAACAACGTAACCACCGCTTTCGTTACCCATAGTGTTGATGAGGCTCTTTACCTGGGGAGCAAGATAGTGGTATTTTCGTCGGCTCCGGGCAGAATTCTGCAAGTGGTGGATAACTCCTGCTTTCGGATGGATAATCTAAGATTTCGGGATGAGTATTATGAAATGTGCATGAACCTGCGTAAATTACTGGATAAGGATGATCAATGTGCCGTCAGATAAGAAATGGCAGGGAGCGCTGTACAGCCTGGTACTGGTTATATTACTCTGGCAGGCATTGTCCTGGCTGTTAAAGCTGCCCATCATTCCATCGCCATTTGCAGTTATTATTAACATCATATATATCTTTAGTGCCAAAATGCAGATACATCTGCTTTATAGTCTGGGCAGGATCATGGGGGGAATCGCTTTATCCATTTTGCTCGGAGTACCTTTGGGTTTCTTGATGGGCTATTTTCATAAGGCGGATAAGTTACTGTCCCCTCTGATTTATTTCACTTATCCAGTTCCCAAAATTGCTCTGCTGCCCATAATAATGCTCTTATTCGGATTAGGTGAGGCATCTAAACTGATAATGATAATATTAATCGTAATCTTTCAAATCATAATCACCTCCCGGGATGCAGTCAGAGGGATCCCTGAGGAGATATTCCGGTCATTGAGGTCACTGGGCGCCAGCCGTGTGCAGATTTTCCGAGAGGTGATTATTCCGGCTTCCATGGCTGATGTGCTGACTGCTGCCAGGCTGGCTCTGGGCACCGCAGTATCAATACTGTTTTTTACCGAGACTTTTGGCACTCAATATGGCATGGGTTATTTTATTATGGATGCCTGGATGCGGGTAAACTATCTGGATATGTACGCCGGTATCGTCATTCTAAGCTTAATGGGCTTCTGTTTGTTTACCGTCATTGATGTTTTGGAAAGACATATCAGCTCCTGGCGATGAAACATATCCAAAATCTTCCAACCACCCTTACCCAAACGTCCTGCAATAATTATAAAGAAAAAAGGCCAAAAGGCCCCGCTTATTTACAAAAAATAACAGGACAGAGGTTGACTGGACCTAATGAAAAGATTTAACATTATAGTTACAGAATGTTTGAACGCTCTGGGCATGAGAATTTAAGTTCTTGTATAATCATTCTGACTCGGATGGAAGGAAGGAGAACGGGATGATGCCGGTTATGATTAAAGCGCAAGATGGAGGCATCTGGGAAGTGCATGGTCTGGAACCATCTTATTCACCGGTGGGGGTATTTATTTATGGCTATATAGCTGACAGGAAGCTGGTACGTCTGGGAAAATACGAATCCAGGGAACAGGCCGGCAGAGTTATGCGCAAACTGGAAAAATGGTATACTGAGTTGGTTCCTGTGCTGTCCCGGGAGGAGAATAACGACGGGGAAATTAATCTTGCTATCCCCAGAATCTTTAGAATGCCTCAGGCAGAAGAATTATGGAATGGAAATCAATACTCCTGTTACGGAGCCTGATTAGAGCACCTGTCTTCCGCTTTTCCAAGCGGTCGGGTTCCTAATAATAAAACAGGAGGCGGGGACTGACATCCCGCCTCTTTATAGCGCCGACTCGAAACTGCCGGGCAGTTTCTCCCCTTGCTTAAATACTTACAATATCAGCTTATCAATTACATGGGACAGTTGCTCGTATTCAGGTTTACTGATCTGCTCATCTGCTCCCACCGCGTCTCCTTTATGACGAAGATCATCTGTAATCAAAGAGGAAAAGATAACTACAGGCAGCTTATTTAATACTTTGTGAGTTTTAATAATCTTGGTTAAATGGTGCCCGTCCATTTGAGGCATTTCAATATCCGTAATAATAAGATGAACATACTGGCTGAAATTATCCCCATGCATTTCCAGGATTTGGGCCAGGTATTCCCAGGCCTCCTTGCCATTTTGATAGAACGTTAAGTTAGGATATCCGATTTCGGTGAGATATTCCAGCAACAATTTTCTCAGCATCGGGGAATCTTCTGCAATGACGATATGTTTCTGGGAAACCCTACGCTCTCCCATTGCTCTGACTGCATTGCTCTGGTTGGCAAGGGAAGGGGATATATCAATGATGATTTTCTCAAAGTCCAGGAGTTGGATTATCCGGTTATCCAGCTTAATTATGCCTATAACCGCCCCTTGGGCGGACTGGGTAATATCAGAAGGCTTCTCGATTTGCTCCCAGGACATACGGTGTATTCGTGCTACACTATGAACGTGAAAAGCGTACACCCCCTGATTGAACTCGGTCACGATATATTTATCCTGTCTTGGATCTTCAGAGGGCTCAAAACCAAGAAACCCACCGAGATCAATTAATGGAATGATTTTTCCTCGAAGCTGAAAAATACCTTCCATGCGGGGGTGAGCTCCGGGCAGTTGTACAGGGGGGATGGGATTAATTATTTCCTTGACCTTTATCACGTTGATTCCCATAATGGTATTGCCGATAGCAAATTCCACTATCTCAACCTCATTTGTCCCACTATCCAGCAGAATTGACTGTTGATCGATATTACCCACAACCATTTACCACCTTCCCGTTAGAATACAAAATAATACTATAATCATGGTATTAATAACAATATAAGGTAATTCGCCCTTAATACCTAATAATCCTGCCTCGTCTGAGAAAAATTTGGGACCAACCTGAAGAAGATTAATCCCAGCTAATTATCCCCCAACAATTAATAAAATCGTTCTGGGGTATAAACATATGGGAGACCGTTCGGATGATGGTTGACAGAACCCCGTACAGACCGTTGGAGGAAGGGAGCCAGCGACCACCGGGGGATAAATGGTGGGCTGTTGGCAGAATTCCAGAGAGAGAACTGAACCTTAAGAAGAATTACCTGGTACCCATGAAGACAATGGTCAAGGGTTTGGTGCCATACTTAAGGGGGTTGGAAGCAAGGGTATTTATCCGTACTGCCAACCCCTTCCTCAATGTTACCTGGCCAGCCTCTAGTAACGGAACAGAGCGGCTAAATCGCAGGCACCTGGTATCCGTTCCTTTGCCAGTACATATACCTTGCCTCCGTTTATAATGGTTTGAATAGCGGTAAAATCCAATAAATCTTCGGCTCCAGTTTGGGCCTGCTCATAAAGAATAACATTGTTGTGCTGAGAATCAAAGCTGCCCCACTGACTGGCATCACGAGCCAAAAACAGCACTTCTATTCGACCGTTGAATGCGGCTGGAGCAGCTTCCCGAATATCGACGGTAGTCTTGCCGGTACCCTGTAATGCGCTAAAACGTTCCCAAGCCTCCTTTTCGCTTTGAAGAAAATATTGTTCTGCCAGAGGCCAGGTTTGGGACTGCAGGTTTTCCGGACCTTGTTCATCGGGATTGCCGGTTATTCCTTGTCCGGCCAGATAAGTATAGGTATTGGCCTCCCGATAGATTGAGTGCAGAAATCCTACCGCGGCTAAAAACAAGGGTGAAGTTTCCTCTCTCAGTACTTCCCGTAATCCCCGGTCTACCTGACGAAAATACCTCAATATGTTGTCCTTGGAATCATCGATGCCTGCCCCGTGACCGTGGAAGATGGCTGCGGATTGCTGACCGGTTCCCTCCAGGGAGTTGCTGTGATACTGAAGCTGTTTTTCCGGATCATCATACTGCAGGGCTTCGGCCAGGCTCTTGGGAACATTGTCCAGCTCCAATTCCTTTACTCCCTCCCGGGTGCACTGCAGGAGCCGGACCGAGTTTTGACTGAGAGCCAGTACGTAATAGAGGCCATCTCCTGTAAGCAGGGGAAGAACCGGTTTAAGATAAAAGCGGGTGCCCAGGTGCAAACTTTCCTCAAATCTGAAGGGAAGATGATAGAAAGCTAAGAAACCTGGTGCCAGAAATATAGCCAGCCCCTCCTTCTGGTGCTGCCAGAACTGATCGTCAATGTTTAGTTTTTTTAGGGGTTCTAAAAGAGAATGGGCCTGGGGGGTGCGCATTCCTCCGTTGATCAAGGGATCTTCGGCCTCTCGCACCAGGTTTTTGAGCCTTATCCGCCCCTGTCTGACTTCAGCTCCGGCGCGAACGGTGGGCAGATAAACGGTAATACAATAATCATTTTGAAAGTTGATTAAGCTGGCTAAATCTCGGTTGGTTAACAGATTCATATTACAACCTCCTCGTCTTTATTATCCCAGTATGTTCATTTGCTTATCCTGCCTAACAAAACATGGGGTTGGGGCGAAGAGTTAACCTGGCTAAGTTAATTATATACTTATAGGTCCAAAGTATAAAGCCGGGGGGGATTTACTGTCGAAAGCGGACAAAAAAGGTAGTTCCGGAAGGAGAGCTGTCTACATCAATAATAGCATTGTGTCTTTCCGCAATATTGTAGCATACGGATAAGCCCAGTCCGGTACCGTGCTCTTTAGTGGTTAAGAAAGGAGTTCCTAGCCTGGCCAGGACTTCGGGAGACATGCCGCAGCCCGCATCTTTAACCTCCAGCACTATGCTTTCATCCTGCAGGTAAGTGCTAATGCTTACTTTCTGCTGAGGTTTTACTGCCTCTACGGCATTGCGAACCAGGTTCAACAGCATTTGTCTAATCTCTTTGGGATCCAGGAGCTGATCAGGAATATCCCCCAGCTGCAGTTCTATGTATTTGTCATGAGCCAGGGCATCGGCCTGCATCAGGACACTGAGACTGCCAATAATCCGATTGATATTACCTATTTCCAGTTGCAGTTTGTTGTTGGGAGCCAGGGAAAGAAATTCCGAAATAATTGAATCCGCCCGGTCCAGCTCCTCGATCATAATACCGAAGTATTCTTTATCATTCCGGTACTCAGGTTTGTCTTTAAGCATCTGAAGAAATCCACGTACGGTAGTCATGGGATTCCTGGTTTCGTGGCTGATACTGGCAGCCATCTGCCCAATCAGGTTGAGGCTGTCCAGCCGAGCCATCTCTTCCTGTAGCTGAATCCTCTGGCTGATGTCATTGACAGAATTCAATAGACAGGCTTGACCGTCGATGGTTATCAGCTCAGATGACATCAGCCCCACATGTCTCTCACCGCTTCGAGATAGAAAGGGTACTTCGAAATACTGCACCGGAATTCCTTGCCGCATCATGCTGGTAACGGTTTTCACGTCTTCCGTACGGCACCATAGCCCCAGGTCTTCACATTTTCGCCCTATTATCTCTTCCCGTCGGTATCCGGTTTGGCGGCAAAACATTTCGTTGACATCAATATATCGCCATTCCTCCAGGGTAGTGATGGTCATCATACTGGGGCTGGAGTGAAAAGCCAGAGAGAACTTTTCTTCGGATAAACGCAAGGATTCCTCGGCTTGTTTACCGGAGGTGATATCATTGATTATAAGTACGATCTGACCTACTTCCAGGTATAGAATGCGCACCGCCAGGATTTTTCCCAGGCCGGCCAGGTATTCTTCAGTGTGAACCGGTTCCCGGGCAGTAGCTACCTGGTTTAGGCATGATGTCAGTTTGGAATATATCTCGGGCAGCGCTTCGCTTAGCTTTCTGCCTATCAGGTCTTCACCTTTGCTACCCATAATTAATTCGAAGGCCGGGTTTACATCCAGACATTGGTAGTCTATCTGACCGCCATTGGCAATGGATATTTCAAATAGGCTAAACCCCT
Source organism: uncultured Syntrophomonas sp. (assembly GCA_964501655.1). Taxonomy (GTDB): domain Bacteria; phylum Bacillota; class Syntrophomonadia; order Syntrophomonadales; family Syntrophomonadaceae; genus JAAYJK01. The sequence continues at coordinate 21,673 of CAZCTN010000032.1, read as the reverse complement.
CATCTATGGCATTGAATAGCGACCGATAGCGGCGATCACTTAATTGCAGGGCTTCTTCGGCGCGCGAGTGTCGTCTCATCTCGGCCTTGAGCATCTCGTTTAGAACCTGCAGATTTTCGTTCTTTTCCCCTTCCAGTTTCTCAAAGATATATTGCTTGGGCATGGGTGAGGAGGATGAAATGGAATTGGGCTGGTTTTTTGGGGTATCAGCTCTTTCTATTACCTGTACATCACCAGCGTATTTTACCAGGGTGGACTGGTGACTGCTTATCAGATCCCGCATTTGCATGGCATTGCATTTGTCCAGGGGATAGGAACACATGGACATCATTCGGTAATCCTTAATAACTTCATCAAACTGAGCTTCATAAAGCAAAAAAGTATTCCAACCCTTATCATCCAGCCAGGTATTATTGGAATAAATACGCAGGCCCTTGTACCCTTTGGCCAAAGCCCGGTTAAGCCGGTTGAACAAATTGTCCCGTGCCTTATCCAACTTCAGCTTGCCACTGTGCTGGTACCATTCCTTGCTGTCATAAAATACGATCTGCCCTTTCTTATAATAGCTGTCAAAATCGGGGATAGCTTTTTTCAGAGCCATACGGGTTCTAAGCATAAACAGGGTTTGAGAAGTAAGACAAATGCATTGTTCATGGTTGGTTAAGCCGGCCTGTATATACGGGATCAAAAGATCCAGCAGATCCAGCTTGGTTTTATACAGCAGGCATATATGAGTACCCCAGGACATCCGGTCGAATTTATCTATGCTTATCTTGGCTGGAATAATATCAGATTTTCCCATATTGTCATTATTAATGAAGGATAACACTAAATTAGCCTCCTTGAGTTCAAGCACATCACGAATAATCTATAGTGTATATCTATTATATTATTCTTTTGATAAATAATGGCAATAATTTTAGCAATAATATTCTAGAGGGTGGAATGCCTATCGCTGTCGAGGGTGAGGTTTTTTGAACCGACTGGTCTGCTGTGCCCGGTGGGGTGAAGATCTGCTCATCAGGCTGCGGGGGGAGGAGCCGAGCAGGTCAAGACGGCCGCACTTGGTCAGGGCTTCTTCCACCAACCTTCGATTTTGCGGATTACGATATTGCAGCAGAGCTCGCTGAGCTTTTCTTTCCCAGTCACTGTTGGGCAAATAGACCGTCCGGTTGTTTAAAGGGTTAATCCCGGTATAATACATGGAAGTGGAAATGGTCATGGGAGTAGGGGTGAAGTTCTGCACCTGTTCCGGATAGTACTGGAGATTATCCCGGACGAATTCGGCCAATTCGATGGTCTCGTCCAGTCCGCAGCCTGGATGGCCGGAAATGAAATAGGGAATCAGGTACTGTTTCTTTCCCAGTTTATGGTTAATGGCGGAGAATTTTTGCACGAAGCGCTGGTATTTTTCCCGGCCTGGCTTACCCATGGTTCGGGTTACCGATGACGCAATATGCTCGGGGGCAACCTTGAGCTGTCCCCCCACATGGCAACGGCATAGTTCATAAAGATAACGGCCGCTGAGGTCTTCCAGAATCAGATCATAGCGTACCCCCGATGACACCCGGATATGTTTCAGGTGAGGAAGTTTTCGCATCTGTGACCAGAGTTTAAGTGATGGGGTGTGGTCAGTATCCAGGTTTTTGCAGATTCGGGGGAACAGACAGCTGCTTTTCTGACACTCCCTGCACTTTCCCGGATCGCGTCCGGACAGCCCGAACATGTTGGCTGATGCGGCTCCCAGGTCGGGGATATTTCCTTTAAAGTCAGGATGCTGCAGGAAAGATTCGGCCTCCCGGATGAGAGAGGAGACACTGCGGCTTTGAATAAATTTACCCTGATGCAAACCAATGGAACAAAAATGGCAGCCGCCAAAACATCCGCGATGAGTAAGCAAGGAAAACTGAACCGGTTTCAAGGCCGGTATTCCCCCAGCCACTTCATATACAGGATGATAAGCACGCTGAAAAGGGAGTTCATAGATGAAATCCAGCTGTTCCGAGCTAAGGGGTATAACCGGCGGATTAACTATTAACATCTGTTCTGCGTGGGCCTGAGCCAGAGGAGGAGAGCAATAGGGATTAGTGTAGCGGAAAACCTGCCGGGTCAGGAGGTTAAAGGCAGACTTGCTATTTTGTACTTCCTCAAAAGAGGGCAGCTTTACCGAACCCGGCGGAAGGTAATCAGCTACCCAGGCCGTACCCGGAGCATCCTGAATTTCTTTGATAGTTTGGCCCTGCTGCAAACGCCTGCATATTTCCAGTAAGGTATATTCGCCCATTCCATAAACCAGCAGATCAGCTTTGCTGTCTATCAATATGGAACGTCTTACCTTATCGGTCCAGTAATCATAATGGGCCAGACGTCTGAGACTGGCTTCGATGCCGCCTATAATAACCGGGATGCCCGGGAAGGCTTCCCTGATCCGGTTGGTATAGACAATAACGGCCCGATTAGGGCGCAGGTCATCTCTGCCCCCCGGTGAATAAAGATCGCCGCGGCGTTTTTTCTTATCCGCGGTATAATGGCTTACCATGCTATCGAGATTGCCTCCGCTTACTCCAAAGAACAGCCGGGGTTCTCCCAGCTGTTTGAAATCATCGGTTTTTTTCCAATCAGGCTGGGAGATAATTCCCACCCTTAAACCCTGGGATTCCAGAAAACGGCCCAGCAGGGCTGACGCCCAGGCCGGGTGGTCCACATAAGCATCAGCACTTACCAGAATTATATCCAGTTGATCCCAGCCTCGTTGGGCCATGTCCCCTTTGTTTATGGGCAGAAATTGCACTTTCGCAAGCATCCTCCCGTTTTATTATAATTATATATTAGTATAACCTATTAAATGCACCAGCAGGTATTGATGAAAACCAACCAGCTATTATCGGATATTTCCCCAAGCCATTTTCTCCAGCAGTTCATTGGGACCCAGGAAGCTGAGCAGCAATGGCAGCAGGAAAGGGTTCCTAAGTTGGGTGCGGTAGCTGAATACCGCATTCTTTTTGACCTGTCTGGTTTCCGGGTCCAGATAATGCATCTGCCACAGGTCGTTGGTGCCGGCAAGTTTGGCCGGGGGAAGTATCAAACCATTTGGAGCCAGTAATCCCGGGCGGGGGAAAAACCAGTAGTGGATCAGGAAGCGATAGGCCAGGATACCAGGTGAGTTTCCCGCCCTGACCTTTATTATATCTTCAACGATGCGGCCAGCCGTGGAATGATCAGGGTGACGATCCAAGGGATGGGGGTAAAGAATGATACCCGGTTGAAAGTTGTGGATTTCTTCTTCAGCCCGACGACTTACTTCATCTATAAAGGCATTGAGTCGGCCGTCGGGAAAGCCCCATAATACCAGCTGTGCGGAAGGAACACCCAAAAGGGCAGCTGCCTGGCTGAATTCGGTATAGCGCTTGTCCTTCAAGCCCTGTTTATTTCCATCGGTGATCAGCACTATTCTAACAGTGGCGCCATTACGAGCAGCTGTATAAATATATCCCCCTACAGCGATGGCCTCATCGTCAGGATGGGGAGAAAAGACCAGGATGCGGTCTCCTTCCCGGGGGCTGTAAACTTTGGAGCAGTAAGGGTTTGGGTGTCTGCATCTTAACCGGTTATAATATCTCATCCCGGCCAATCCAGCAACAATCAGGCTAACCCAGCTTAGAAGCTTTAACCAATGCACTTTCAAGCACCTCTTGGTAAATATTTTCTATTATTTGTAGGCTGGAACTTATTTCGTGCTGTACCACTTTCATGATGCTGCGCTGCCCCATGGTCTGACCCAGACGTGGATCCTCCAGTAAACGGCAGATTTTTTCCGCCAGTTCTTCCGAATTTCCGGGAGTGAATAGAAATCCATTGTGACCATCAGAAACCAGCTCGGGTAAAGCTCCTGCTTGAGCAGCCACGATAGGCAGACCGGATGCCATTGCCTCCAGGGTTACTATACTCTGGCTTTCCATTACTGCCGGAATGGCAAAGCAGGACGCTGATCGGTATATCCGGGGCAAATCCGGGCTCTGGTAGTCAATCGGACCCAGGAAAGATACGTGAGCAGACAAATCCATCTGGTCAGTCATTTTTCTGAGATCTTCCAGCAATTCCCCCCCGCCGCAGAAAACAAAATGAGCATTAACCCGCTTGAGTATCAGGGGGATGGCAGTGATCAGAGTCGCTATGTTTTTTTCTTTGGCCAGGCGACCTACATACAAAACCAGAGGTTCATCGGGCAAATTATATTTTGTGCTTATATCGCAACTGGGCTTTTCATTAAAGAATCTCTCCAGGTTTACGCCGTTGGAGACTACAGTAACCGGCCTTTTAAGGCCCATGGCCAGAAGTTCTTGTTTCACCGTCAGACTGGGGCAGATAATGTGCTGACAGGAATTGTAAAAACGAATTAATGCCGAGCTGAGACTTTTCCTTACATAGGTATGGGCCGGGCGCAGAAACCGCAAATAGGACAAAACGAAATCAAGAGTAAAATGGTGACTGATTACTATAGGCACCATCTGGGATTTGGCTGGCCCCAGCAGAGCCAAGCCTATGGACCCCGGGTCCTGCAGGTGGATTATATCCGGTTGCCAGGAAGCTATAAAACCGCGTAGCTGACGCCGCTTGTATACTCCCATGCGCAGGTCCTTGCGAAAAGGATTGGGTATGGACCCCACCCGCCAGACCTGAAAACCATGGTCGAAGTTCTCTTTGTAATTGCGGCGGTTTTTTGAAGGGGCTATTACTACCACCTCATGTCCCTGAGCGGAGAGATATGAGGCCAGATTCAATGTGGTTATAGATACCCCTGAAATATACGGATAAAAGGAATCAGCACCTAAAAGAATGCGCATTATATAGTCCACCTTCCACAGGCTAATCTAATACATGATTCAGCAATTCAAAGCCGACGAGGCAACCATCCCCGGTGGTCATTGTCTTCTATCGACTATACTAATTTTGCCTGCCCCTGTCTATAGTCAGGGCCGGGTATTTTTTGCTGGCAGAGTGCTTCCCATGCTTACATAATTATATGACAGATGTGCAGATTTAGCACGGTGGGAATACTGGCAGAAACAGTGCATACGGAGTCTAAGCCAGCCTATGAACAGCCTTTTTCAGGCGGAAAACTGGATGGAATGGAATACAGCTGGGATTACACTATTTCGTGCTTGTGAAAGCGAACCAGGAAGGTGGTTCCCCGGGTACTGGTTTGAATCTCTATCGAGGCATGGTGCCGGCTGGCGATGCCATAACATATAGGCAGGCCCAGTCCGGTACCCTGTTCTTTGGTGGTGAAAAAAGGGGTTCCCAATTTGGAAATAACTTCGGCATGCATGCCCTGTCCCTGGTCTGATACGGCCAAGGTTATGCCATGATCGTCGGCATAGGTTTGGATAGTAACCGTGCCTCCTGCCTCCATGGCTTCCAGACCATTGCGAACCAGGTTCATAATCAGTTGACGGATTTCTTTGTTATCCAGCAATAGAGGCTGGATATGCCCCAATTCCAGGATAATGTTTTTATCGGAAGCAACTGCATCAACCTTGATCAACGGGAAAAGAGCTTCAATGATTCCGTTAAGGTTGGAAACTTCAAGTTCTACTGCTTTGTTTCTGGCCAGCAACAGGAATTCAGTGATTATGGAATTGCCTCGATCCAGTTCCTCAATCATCAATTCAAACATCTCCCGGTTGGCTTCAAACATTTCTTCATTGACCAGAAACTGAAGATAGCCTCTTACTGCTGTCATAGGATTTCTTATTTCGTGACCTATTCCTGCTGCAATCTGTCCGACCAGGTTAAGCCGGTCGAGCTGTACCATTTCCTCTTCCAATTTTTTTCTTGCGGTTATATCCGTGACCATAGCCAGACTGCCGGTATATCTCCCGGTGTTGTCATAGATGTTGGTGGTGGAACAGATTCCCCAGAAGGGCTGTCCTCCTTGAGTTTTTAGCTTGATATCAAATTCCGCCTGTTGATTGCGGCGCATTTTTTTTATGACATATTCTGTTATCTGGGTGTCAGATTCATCCACCAGTTGAAACAGAGACACGTTCATCATTTCATCAACACCATAGCCTAGCATATCTGCCATCTTGCGGTTAATAAATTCGATGCGGCTGTATTCATTGATAATCACAATACCTTCGTTGGCAGTTTCGACTATGCGCCGATATTTTTCCTCGCTGCTCTGCAAAGCTCTTTCTGCCGCCTTGCTTTCGGTTATATCCCGTATACATTCTATCGCCCCCACCACATTGCCCCGGGTATCGTACAAGGGAGCAGCTGTGGCCCGGAGGAAGGCTCCCGATTCACCTATGGCAGGACAAAAGTTCTCTCCAATCAATAAATCTCCCTTCTGCTGTATGGAATGATAATCAAGTTCCCATCGTTTCATAGGCTGCAGCACCAGATCCACCAGTATTGGCCGGCGGCAGCCGTAAAAGGGCAGGGCATGCTCATAATTATCATGATAAACGATATCCTCAGCCCTTACTCCGGTCATGTCTTCGGCCGCCTTATTCCACACGATCAGTTTACCCTGATGGTCGACTACCATAGTTACGTCAGGCAGGAAGTTAAAGATATTGGCCATGCGCTGTTCAGTCTCTGCCAGGGCCTGTTTCACCTGTTTGCGCTCGGTGATATCGATAAACAGTGCGGCACACTGCCCTTTACCCGGTCGGAAGGCAATTACCTCGAAATACTTGTCGATGCCCTTTACGAATTTCTGGAAAGAGGCTGGCTGTCCGGTTTGGGCTACCCGGCCATATACTTGGGCCCGGAAAATCACTTCTTGCGGCAGCAGAATATCATTACCGGTTTTCCCCACTACCTGCTGGCGAGTCAGACCATAGATTCTCTCAAAAGCAGGATTAACATCTATATATCGAAAATCACATGGGAGATGATCCTGGTCGTAGATCATCTCCAGCAATGCAAAGCCTTCATGCATGGTATCGAACAGGGAGCGGTATTTTCTCTCGCTTTGTTCCAGGGCCTTTTCCACCTGCTTGCGCAGGGTTACATCGCGACCAGAGGACTGGAATTCCAGTAAAATGCCGTTGTGATTGAATATGGCCCGATTGGTCCACTCTATCCAGTGTATGTTATTGTCTGCCAGGCTCATTTCTTCCTCCTGCACAGATATTGGCGTCTCAGGACTCAGGAGTTTCAGATTATCCTGGAGGTCGGCACCGTGGCTGGGGGAAACAAAATCCAGCAGACTGCTGTTTATTACCGAATCTTGTTGTAATCCCAGTGAGGAAATAAAAGCCTGATTGGCAAAAGTGAGAGTAAAATCGGGCAGGAAACGGCAAACCATTTCCGACTGTTCTTCTATGATAGCCAGATAATAGGCATTGCTTAACTTCATCTCGTTAATGGTCCGAGTGTAAGAGCTGATATCTTTAAGCAGGAAGATTACCCCCTGCTTTTGTCCCAGGGAATTCTTCAGGAGGCTTACCGACATCTCGACGTATACTTGATTTCCATCCTTGGTTACATGGAGATTCTGCCCCCGCCAGGAACCCTGTTCGCCGAGAGATTTTATATATCCTGAATAATCAGCGGGTTTAATCCAGGAATATTTATGGACTTCATCCAGCTTGCGCCCGACTGCTTGATGGTGGGCATATCCGTATAATTCTTCGGCCTGCTGGTTCCACATCATTATACGTTCTTCATTGTCCAATACTATCAAAGGCTGATGAAGATGGGCCAGAACGCTTAGCTGTATCTGTAGCTCTTCGGCTGAATTTGGCAGCGATGTAAGTAATTGATCTGTTAAGGAAGTTACTGCTATCCGGGGATCATTCATAAATCCACCCTTATTCCTCAAGATACCTGTATTTTAACATGTCATACCGGTATAGTTTCGGGAAATAACACGTATTTTGTCAAGATTTAAAAAAACAATATAAGTATTCTGACAATTATAAATTAATACTGGAAAACCCTGATACGTATATCTTGAGGGTTAACGGGCATAGGACGCCTCTTTTCCCTGCTTAAAAGGGAAGGTGAAAGACGGTTTTGGTGCTTGGTGCCGGCTCCAATATGGTGTGCACCATAAGCTCTTAATGGATTATAATTATTATGAAAAAGATCAATTCCGCAGATCATAATACCAGGCAGAAATATTCAAATAACCGCTGAAAGCAGGTGAAAACAAATGGAATTATTCAGCGATACTCATGAAGATATAGCCAGAGCCTGGCAGGCATTTTCCTCTAAAGGGGAGTTGGATTCCGGTTTGGTGCGCAGGGAAATTGCTCAATCATGGCACCGGTGCAAGGAAGCTGGAGTAGATCCATATTCCATAATTAAAGGGATAAAATTGCATGAGCAAGAATTGAACCAACGTCTTCGCCAGAAGAAAACCCTGATGGATATAGCAATTCCCTTTATGCAGAAGTTGTATGAATTCGTTACTGGTACCGGATTTGTTGTAATATTGGCGGATGAAGAAGGCTATATACTGGAGATGTATGGAGCCAGTGACACTGTAGTGAAAGGAAAAGAAATCAATCTGGTTAAAGGAAGCCGCTGGGTGGAAGAAGTGACTGGGACTAATGGTGTCGGAACTGCGCTGGTGCTAAGAGCGCCGATACAGGTATCCGGAGCCGAGCATTATTGCCAGGTGGTACACGAATGGACCTGCTCAGCAGCCCCGATATTTGATAATAGCCATCAGCTGGTAGGAGTTTTGCAGATTTCCGGCCCTTCGCGGGCCAGTCATCAGCATACCCTGGGAATGGTAGTGGCTGCGGTTGAGGCTATTGAGGAGCAGATGCAGATACAACAGCAAAACCGGGAATTAATACTGATAAATAATCGTCTGCACAGTATTTTCCACACCATGTCTGAAGGGGTGGTAATTATCAATCGCTGGGGGCTGATTGAACAGGTAAATCCGGGAGCAGAACGCATTTTCAAAAGACCTGCCGAGGATCTGGAGGGAGTATACCTGAAAGAGATATTTAAAGAAGTATCTGAAATTAAGGAAATGCTGATGAGCGGAGCACCCTGCGCGGATATCGAGATACAGGCAAGCTGGGATGGGCGTCAAATACATTGCTTTGCTTCAGGCAAAGCTATTACGGATAATGAGGGTAAACTTAACGGCGGGGTCTTATTGCTAAGCCCCATAACCAAAATAAGGAATTTGGTAAATCGCTTTAGCGGGGCCCATGCGAGATTTACCTTTGACGATATCATAGGGAGCAGCCCGGAAATAATTGAAGCCGTCAGAATTGGCATGTTGGCTGCTTTAAATGATCATAATGTTCTTTTGCAGGGGGAGAGCGGAACCGGAAAAGAAGTATTTGCTCAGGCCATACACAATCGGAGTAATCGCTGCAACGGTCCCTTTGTGGCCCTTAACTGTGCTGCTATACCCAGGGAATTACTGGGCAGCGAATTATTCGGCTACGTTGAAGGTGCATTTACCGGTGCCCACCGGGGAGGGAGACCTGGGAAGTTTGAACTGGCTAGTGGCGGAACGCTATTCCTGGACGAAATTGGAGACATGACCTACGGCAAGCAAGGTGCCCTTCTAAGGGCTATTCAGGAGAAAGCCATAATCAGGATCGGGGATAATCGGGTTATACCAGTGGATGTTCGCATAATTTGTGCCAGCAATAAAAACTTGCATGAAGCGGTGGAACGAGGGGACTTTCGGCGAGACTTGTTTTACCGGCTGAATGTTTTGAAAATCAATCTGCCTCCTCTCAGGCATCATCCTGAAGATGTACCGCAGCTGTTTGATTATTTCGTGAAGCAGATCTGTCAGCGTCAGGGGGTTGAAATAGACGACGTTAATCCGGCCATCGTCAGCGCACTGGCAGATTATCACTGGCCTGGAAACGTGCGGGAGCTGGAAAACATAGTGGAGAGAATGGTGTGTATGGCCAGTGGCAAGAGATTGGAAGTTCAAGACTTGCCGGCTGAAGTCTGCCAGTCGGCAGTTAATGCTGGGGAAGAATTGCCCCATGATCATAAAGGGCGTTTGCGGGGGCTGGACAGTCTAAATCTGGAAAGGGAAAGAGCAAGGGGGAGAAAGGCTCGGGAAGACCAGGAAAAGCAGCAAATGATGGAAGTTATTAGCCGCTGTGGAGGAAACATAAGCCGGGTGGCCAGGGAAATGGGTTTCTCACGCAATACAGTATACAGGAAGATGAGACAGTACGGAATATCTAAATAATCACCAAGTAACTGTTACAGAAGTGTAACTATGGCGTGAATTAACTGCACAGGCATGTAACACTTATTGAGTTTATAATAACCATAATATGTATATTTTCCAGGAGTAAATATAGCAAACATAATGGTTTTTACTCTGGGCTCCCGTTTGAGGGGCCTTTTTTGTATGCATTTTAAGGTTGGCATGAAATTTGCTTTAATCTTATGCAACAGATGTTGCAGCGGGACGAAGTGTTTGGTTGTTTTTTCCGCAAAAAAAGCAAGGAGGTGAATAACTGGTTTCAAATTATGGAACCAGGCAGGTATGCACAAAGAATTAATTGTTCAGCCGGAAAAATGTACAGGATGTCGAACCTGTGAGTTGATTTGCTCTTTCGTACATGTACAGGAATTCGATCCGACCCGTTCCAGGATTACTGTGTTCAATTTTGATAAGGCAGGTTTTTCGGTGCCTATTGTATGTCAGCAGTGCAGTGTAGCGGCATGTATGGAGGTGTGCCCGGTAGGAGCCATAGCCCGCAGTGAAAGCACCGGTGCCATGGAAGTAAATCATGATAAATGCTTAAGGTGTAAAATGTGTACGATTGCCTGTCCTTTTGGTGCTGCTATTTATGATCCGATCAAAGATATAATAGCCAAGTGCGATCTTTGTAAGGGCGATCCCATGTGCGTCAATCTTTGTGCTTCCGGGGCTTTAACTTACCAGGAACCGACTCAGGCTAACTTGAATAAGCGCAAAACCTATGCCGTAAAATTCAAAGCGGTTTATGAGGAGGTGGGTTAAGCTATGTACGGATGGACAGGAAAGGTTTTAAGAGTTAATTTGAGCGACAGTACCATTAAGACGGAGAATTTAAACAAGGAAGACTTGCAGGATTATATTGGGGCCCGGGGTTTGGGCACCAAATTGTTCGTTGATGAGGTTGACCCCCTAGTGGAACCACTGAGTGCAGAAAATAAAATCATATTTATGGCCGGGCCGCTGACCGGGACCATTGCTTCTTCAGGGGGCAGGTACAATGTGGTAACCAAAGGAGTTCTCAATGGGACTATTGCTGCTTCCAATTCCGGCGGCAGTTTTGGCCCGGAAATAAAGTATGCTGGATACGATGGTTTTATTATTGAAGGGAAGGCCCCGGCCCCGGTATATCTATGGATCTGCAATGATCAGGCCGAGATTCGGGATGCTTCCGAATTATGGGGCAAGGATACGGTTGATACCACCGACATGATAAAGGAAGTTACTGATGACGAAGCAAAGGTAGCCTGTATCGGACCCGCAGGGGAAAACCTGGTCAAATTTGCCTGCATAATGAATGAATACAATCGTGCGGCCGGGCGTTCCGGGGCGGGGGCGGTCATGGGGGCCAAAAACCTGAAAGCTATTGCAGTACGAGGAAGCAAGGGTTTGAAAGTGGCTGACAATGATCGCTTTTTAAAAGCTATCATGGATGCTCGGAGCAAACTGCAGGCTCACCCGGTAACCGGAGCAGGTCTGAAGGCTTATGGCACCAATATTTTAGTTAATATTCTGAATGAACACGGTGGATTACCGGTAAAGAATTTTAGTGAAGCCGCCATATTTGCCGAGGCTGAGAAGATATCCGGAGAGTATCAGGCTGAGAATTACCTGGTCAGAAACAAAGGATGTTTTGGCTGTTCCATTGGGTGCGGAAGGGTAACCAGAATAAAACAGGGTAAATACAAAGGTTTGGGTGAAGGTCCGGAATACGAGGCCACCTGGGCTATGGGGGCAAATTTGGCTGTAGCTGACTTTGAAGCTATTTCCAAGGCTAATTTTCTCTGTAACCAGTTGGGTTTGGACCCAATAACCATGGGAGGCACCCTGAGCTGTGCCATTGAAATGGCAGAGAAGGGATTAATTCCCCAGGAAGATACTGGAATGGAATTTAGATGGTCAGATCCTGACTTGCTGGTTGATATGGTGAAAAAGACCGCCTGCCGGGAAGGATTTGGCAACCAGCTGGCTGAAGGATCCTATCGTTTGGCGGAAAGTTATGGACATCCGGAGTTTTCCATGACGGTTAAAAAACAGGAACTGCCTGCCTACGATCCTCGCGGGCAGCAGGGGATTGGGCTCAATTATGCTACTTCCAATCGAGGCGGCTGCCATGTCAGAGGGTATATGACTTCACCCGAGGTACTGGGGATTCCGGTAGTTGTGGATCCTGATGCAACGGAAGGGAAACCGGATTTGCTGAAAATATTCCAGGATTTGACTGCTCTGGTTGATTCAGCCGGGCTGTGTTTGTTCATTACCTTTGCTCTGGGCCTGCCCGAGATATCAGAACAGTTGCGGGCAGCGACTGGAGTTGCCATGAGCGACGAGGAATTCCTGCTGGCGGGAGAACGCATCTGGAATCTGGAACGCATGTTCAATTTGCAGGCCGGGTTCAGCAAGGATGATGATGTACTGCCCAGGAGACTGCTGGAGGAGCCTATGCCCGCCGGACCGCATAAAGGGCGGGTGGTGGAACTGGACAAAATGTTACCTGAATATTATGATCTGCGCGGGTGGGACGATAAAGGAATTCCCACCGAAGAGAAACTAGCCCAACTGGGTATATCCATATAGAAATGGTCTGGCTGGCTGCGGCTCCACCGGAGAGGCAGCCAGCCTTTTCAAAGGAGGGAGACCCCAATGGCCGAAGATGCAATACATGCAGAAGGTGAAATTAGAACTATTATTCAAGCCTACCCCCCGGAAAAACGCTTTATTCTGGCGGTCATGCAGGATATTCAAAAGACATATAATTACTTGCCGCGCCAAGCCCTGCTCAGTATAGCCGATTACACAGGGGAGCCGTTCAGCCGGGTATACTCGATAGCTACTTTCTATAAGGCCTTTAGTTTAATTCCTAAAGGACGTTATAACATTAAAGTCTGTGATGGGACGGCCTGTCATATAAAAAATTCTTCCGTACTGATCGATCAGATTTACAGCAGCTTGGCTATAAGGCCGGGTGAGACCACCCCGGACGGAATGTTTTCCCTGGAGACAGTTAACTGCCTGGGAGCCTGTGCTATTGCCCCGGTAATGATGGTGAATGAGACAGTTCATCCCAAGGTGAGTTCATCTGGCATCCTGGAAATCATAAAAGGGTACAGGGAGGGAGCAGATGATGCAGAATAAGCATAATGACGGCAGGCAGGTGCTGGTATGTTGCGGTACCGGGTGCCTGGCCAGCGGAAGCAAGCAGGTCTTTGAAGCATTTAAGAGTCAGCTCGAATCCGTGGAGGGGGTTGAAGCACTGGTCTCAACCAAGGCTACCGGATGCAATGGATGGTGTGAGCAGGGGCCTCTGGTGAAGATATTGCCGGATGACATTACTTACTGCCTGGTAAAACCCGGTGATGTTTCGACAATCATACAGAAGACCATTCTTGAGCATGAAATAGTGGAGAAACTGCTCTATCGCGATCCGCTTAGTAAAAAGAGAATCAAATCTCACCATGAGTTGAATTTCTACCGTAAGCAGAAAAAGGTAGCCTTACGAAATATTGGTGAAATTGATCCGGCTTCCATAAGCGACTATATGGAGCGGGAAGGTTACCAGGCTCTTAATAAGGCTTTTTCCATGCTTCCCCGGGATATTATCAATGAAGTAATAAAATCTGGTTTGCGGGGAAGAGGCGGAGGAGGTTTTCCAACCGGCTTAAAGTGGATGAACTGCTTTGAGCAGGAGGCAAGCAGGCGATATATAATATGCAATGGTGACGAAGGCGACCCTGGAGCATTTATGGATCGCAGTATTATGGAAGGAGACCCGCATACGATAATAGAGGGCATGCTTATCTGCGCGCTGGCGGTTGGGGCTTCGGCCGGATATATCTATGTGCGGGATGAATACAGCCTGGCGGTTGAAAATCTGGCCCGGGCCATACAGGACGCCCGGGATAGATCTTTATTGGGGCGGAATATCATGGGCAGGGACTTCGCCTTTGATATTGAAATTGTTAGGGGCGGTGGAGCATTTGTCTGTGGGGAAGAAACGGCATTGATTGCCTCTATCGAGGGCAACGTAGGTGAACCTCGGGACAAGTACTACTTTCCCAGTGAAAAGGGTTTATGGGGATGTCCCACGGTCATCAATAATGTGGAGACCTGGGCCAATATCCCGGTCATTATCGGCCAGGGGGCTGAACAATTTGCCAGTGTGGGAACTGAGAACAGCAAGGGCACCAAAGTCTTTTCCCTGGTGGGGAAAGTTGTAAATACCGGTCTGGTTGAAGTTCCTATGGGAACTACATTAAGAGAAGTGATTTTTGAGATAGGCGGCGGCATTTTACGTGGCAGGAAGTTTAAGGCGGTTCAGACCGGAGGTCCTTCCGGAGGGTGTATTCCGGCAGAATTGCTGGATCTCGAGCTGGATTTTGATTCCCTTGCTGCAGCAGGTTCCATGATGGGTTCGGGCGGCCTGATTGTAATGGATGAACGCACCTGTATGGTGGAAGTAGCGCGTTATTATCTGAACTTCCTGGCTGGTGAATCTTGCGGGAAGTGTGTTCCCTGTCGGGAAGGCATCAGGCACATGTTGGAGATATTGTCCAGAATATGTGAGGGCAAGGGGCGGTCAGGCGACCTGGAGTTGTTGGAGAATCTAGCTGAGACGGTGCAGGAAGTCTCTTTGTGTGGCCTGGGTAAGACGGCTCCTAATCCTGTATTATCCACTCTAAGGTATTTTAGGGAGGAGTATCTGGCCCATATTGAAGATCATCTTTGTCCCGCTGGGATTTGCCGTGATTTGACCAGATTTTCCATTGACCCGATAAAATGCACCGGTTGTGGTTTGTGTAAAAAAAGTTGTCCGGCGGATTGCATAATTGGAGAAAGTAAAGCAGTGCACAGCATTGACAGCACCAAATGTATCAAATGCGGGTCATGTGTTGACAGCTGCAGGTTTGATGCGGTAGTCATAAACCAGGAGGTGGGAAAATGATAATACTAATAGATGGGCAGGAAGTAAAGGCAAGCAGCGGGGAGACTATTCTCAGCGCGGCCAGGAGAGCCGGAATCCATATTCCCACCCTTTGTTACCATGAAAATTTTGCAGGTCAGGGTCAGGGAAGATGTCGGCTTTGCCTGGTAGAAGTGGAATACCAAGGTGTTAAGAGAATAGTGACCTCCTGTACCTATCCTATTACTGCTCAAATTAAGGTGCGGACTTCCAGCCTCAGGATAGAACAGATGAGAAAGAATATAGTAATGCTATTGTATAAACAAGCACCGGCCAGCAGTCTGTTGCAATCCATGTACTGTGAATATGGGTGTCAGGAAAACCTGCTGCAGGATAATCCGGGGGAGAAGTGCATACTCTGCAACCTGTGCGTTTTAGCCTGTGAAGAAATGGGCAGCAGTGCTATTTCACTCATTATGCGGGGTACCGACAAGAAGGTAGCTACACCGTATGATGAAGCAGCACAGACCTGTCTGGGCTGTGCTGCATGTGCAGCCATATGTCCTACTCAAGCCATTGAAGTGATGGAGCGGGATGGGGTTCGAATTATTTGGAACAAGGAGTTTAAACTGTTAAACTGCAAGCACTGCGGGCAGCCTTTTGCTACCGAAGAACAGATTAATTTTGTCGATTCCAAAGGAAATTACAGCGATATGCTGCATTATTGCCAGAATTGCCGGCAGAAAATGGCAGCACGGAGGATAAAGGATTTCAGGTGAGATTACGGTAAGACGGCGGGAGGTGGAGAGAGATGTTAGTCACGGTCAAACTATTTGCATATCTGCGAGAGGGACGTTTTAGAGTCAGTCCAATGGAGCTGGATGATAATTGTACAGTGCAGGAGATTATGGAAAAGCTTACCATATCAAGAAAGGAAATGGAAATTGGAATAATCATGATAAACGGGAAACGCGCCAGTTTTGACAGCCAGCTAATGGATGGAGACACGCTGGCTATCTTCCCTCCGCTGGCAGGTGGCTGATATGGAGAAGGGACTATTGGAACTGATCAACGATTACCGATATAGTCTGGCCTTTTCTCTATCTGACGAGCTTGATATTGCCGGAAAGACAGGCTGTTCACTGCAGGAAGTTGAAGATGCGGCATTATCTCAGGGAGTGGTCCCCCTGCGTTATCAACGAAACCTGGGAGCCATCAGCCTCCAGGATCAGCAGCGTCTTTTGCATGCCAAGGTTAGTGTTGTAGGGTGCGGCGGTCTGGGAGGGTTCATTATTGAGGAACTTGCCCGTCTGGGTATAGGAGAAATCAGCGCCTGGGACTATGATTATTTCCAGGAACACAACCTTAACCGTCAGCTTATGTCGGCGACCAGGCTTATCGGCAGTTCCAAAATAGAGGCTGCCGCCCGACAGGTCAGGAGAATTAACCCGGGGATAACTTTTAATGGCATATATCGCAGATTTACTGGAGATGAAATTGACATTTTGGAACAGCAGCAGGTGGTGATTGATGCCCTGGATAACGTGCCGGCTCGTTTGGAGCTCAGCGACTCCTGCCGGAAACTGGGTATCCCGCTGGTGCATGGGGCGGTAAGCAACTGGTATGGTCAAGTGACTAGTCAATTTCCGGGTGAAACGACCTTGGAAAAAATATATAAAGGGAAGAAAAACTACAGACCGGATGACCGCAGTGTACTGGTCTTTACCGCTGCTGTGACAGCGAGCTTGCAGGTAGCTGAAGTAATAAAAATATTGCTTGACAAAGGGAGTATATTACGCCAAAAATTGCTGCTGATTGATATGCTGGCTATGACTATTGACATTATTGAAATCGGCGGTTAAAACAGGCAGATAAATACGTTGAAATAATGGCTGATGAATAATCCGGTTGCTCCAGGCAACTGGATTATTCATCCTGATAAAGTAATAAAGCCCGGATTTTTGCTCATAAACATTTAGAGATGTAAAAGTCGAATTATGAACGAAAATATAGGTTTTATCTGACAAAAAGTAGTAAATTTCCCGAAGGTTATCAGGGCCGCCTTGTCAAAATCCTACAGTACAATAGTTTACTGTATACTGTTGAGCAGTTTCTTCCGATGCTTAAAGGTGATATCCGACTAGAGATTAATTGATTGGGAGAAGGATAATATGCAGGCCAGACAAGGCGCCATGAAGCAGGAAACCATAGACTGCGAACATTTAAACACCGGTAAGAAAAACGAATTAGTGCGGGCCCCATCCACTGAAGGGGAAACCCAGGCTGAAGCCGGGGTTATATCTGAATATTATTTGACTGAGCTGCAAAAACAGCTTCGCCTTGCTCAAGAGCGCTATTATAACATGGTTAACGCCGGAAGTGAACTGGTTATATGCTGTACTCCGGGAGGGATTCTAACCTTTGTTAATAATGCTTTCTGCAGGTTTTTCCAAAAGAGCCATGAAGAGATACTAGGAACCAGTTTTGTGGATCTTATCTTTGAGGCAGACCGGGATGCCGTCCGGTCATTGTTTTTGAGTGTTAATCAGAATAAGCCTGAAGTTGTGTTCCCCTGGAGGATTATCAAAGCTGACGGCAGTATAGGATGGCAGGAGTGGAAGACCCGGGCCATATTTAATGAGAGCGGCAGCATTATTGAACTACAGGCAGTTGGTCAAGATATATCGGAATTTTTGCAGATGGAGCGAGCCCTGAAGGAATCGGAAGCCTATTATCGAGCAGTTTTTGAGGCTACCGGTACGGCTATGATGATCTATAAATTTGATATGAAAATAATACTGGTTAACAGCGAATTTGAGAAACTGTCCGGCTATAGACGAGAAGAGATTGAGCACAAGATGAAATGGACTCAGTTTATTGATCAGCGGGACCTGGATCGGATGGTCAGCTTTCACTTCAGGCGGCAGATTAATAAGGATTCAGTGCCTGATAATTATGAATTTCACCTGCGCGATCGCTGGGGCAATATAAAAAACATCTTTCTCACGGTGGCAGTTATCCATGAAAACCAGGCAGTGGTAGTATCGTTTATGGATATCACCGAGAGGAAAAGGATGGAACATGTACTGTTGCAATCGGAAAGGAGATATCTTTCCATTCTGAGAGCCTGCCCCAATGAGTTGGCTATCTCTACTATCGATGAAGGCAGATTCCTGGATGTTAATGATCAAATGTGCAAGACCATAGGGAGAACCTATGATGAAATAGTGGGGCATACAGCGTTGGAACTGGGGATTTGGGCCAACTCCGAAGACAGGCAGGAGCTGGTGGAGATACTTGAAAGGTCTGGCTCGGTGCGAAACAAGGAGTATACTTTGCGGGCAAAAAACGGCAGGGAGATAATTGCTCTGGTATCGGCCGAATTGTGGGAATTTGACGGTACCCGCTGTATGATAATCATTACCAATGACATAAGCGAAAAAAAGAAAATGGAGAAAGAACTGTCCAGGCTGGATCAGCTTAACCTGGTGGGGGAAATGGCGGCCAGCATCGGACATGAAGTGCGTAATCCCATGACCAGTGTCAGAGGATTTCTGCAACTGCTGAAAGACAACCAGAATTTTGAACTATACGGAGAATATTTTAACTTGATGATAGAGGAACTGGATTGTGCCAACCATATTATTACCGAGTTTTTAACCATGGCCCGCCATAAAAATGTAAACCTGCAATCAAGGAATCTTAACTCCATAATTCTGACGGTTGCTCCCTTGATCAGGGTAGATGCGGCATCCCAGGACAAGGGGCTGGAACTGGAATTGAACACCGTTCCGGACTTGATGCTGGATGAAAAGGAAATTCGCCAATTATTATGCAATATGGCCAGGAACGGACTGGAAGCCATGTCCCCAGGGCAAAAGCTGGTAATAGGCACCAGTATCGAAGATGATAAAATCATACTGGCGGTAAAGGACGAAGGAGGAGGTATACCGAAAGAAATTATGGATAAAATCGGAGTTCCCTTTTTTACTACCAAAGAGAAGGGTACCGGTCTGGGATTGTCGGTATGTTATAGCATAGCGGCCCGGCACGGGGCCAGTATCCAACTGGAAACAGACCAGAATGGGACCACCTTTTTTGTATCCTTCGACCTGCCTTGAGCAATAAGCAAGATATATTTGTACAATTCATGAGCGTACGAAAATTCTTTAGTAAGCAGCCAGATGGAAATAGGTTTTGGCCCCTACTATGCCATCGGCTTTGAGTAAGACGGTAGTCTGGAGATTCATAACCGCCTTTTGAGTAAGGGGGCCGAAGTATCCATCCAGCTTTCCAGGGTAGTATCCCATGATTTGAAGACTTCTCTGCAGCCAGTACACGTCATACCCTCCATTCCTATCCCAGCAACCTCGCTGTAAATATCTTCCGCCCATACCGGCATAGTTATAAATCTGATATACAGTCCTGGGGCCAGCCACGCCATCAGGGTTCAGATGCACGTCACGCTGAAACAGCTTAACCGCATTTTCAGTTTTGCGGTCAAAATATTTGGTAGCTGGAATTCCCAGTGCTTCAGCGAACTTCTGTGCAGTAGTAGCCAGGCGATTTTGCAATACCCCCACATCATATCCATAACTGCCCGACAGCATAACTCTGGCTCCAAAGAGGGCTGCACCGGGCGGGAGGTATGGGCCGGTAGGAACTCCGAGGAATAAAAAGGTGTTTTTTCCAACTATTCCATCAACCTTTAAATGAAAATAGTTCTGGAACTTATTGACTGCCAGTTTGGTTTCCGGACCAAAGAATCCAAGCTCGGAGATGGGCGACCCAATTTCATCCGGCAGTGCTTTGAGCAGGTTTTGAAGCAATTCAACGTCAGTACCTTCGCATCCGGCATATAAGATCCTGCTTCCCAAATTCACATATTTGACCAATAATATACCCCCGATGAGTGATTTACCTTTTCATTTATTGATGGTTTACGACAATAGCAGCATTTTATCCCGAGAAACAATTACTGGTACGTAATAAAAACCGTTCCCTCAAGGTTGAAAGCATCTTTTTGGGATATTCTATTTTATGATAGAATTAAGAAATAAGTTATTAAATATATTAGAAAAAAAAATAGAGCACAGTGGTACACAGGCTTGTATCAAACAATTAGCTGTCATGTTATGGGTTTTGGAAGCATACTGACTAAAGAGGGGAATAATATTCCGCCATTACCAATTAGCAGTATAGTTGGTATGCGAAGAAAATAACAATGCCGAAAATAAGCGAAATATCGAAAGTTAAGTCTAAAATGACGTTTTTTTGCACATATGTTATACAATAAGTTTAGTTAAGTGGACAGGTATTGCTGGTTAGTACAGAAGAATTTAGAAGGGGGGGATAGGAGTCGGCAGTAGTTTTCTCAGCAATAATCTGACTAATATGATTAGGGGAGAGTGAAGATAAGGATGAACTTCTTAGCACCTGCAGAAATAGCTGCAGCAGCATGTAATGCTGGTAAAGCCAAGGCTGAAATGGCATTTGGCAAACTCTTTGTCTTAGGGATACTGGCCGGAGTTTATATCGGTTTTGGAGCCAACCTGGCTACCAAGATCGGATCCATGGAAGGTGCCGGCACCTCGGGGGGGCAATTCCTGTTTGGCGCCACCTTCTCCGTTGGCCTGATGTTGGTTGTTATAGCTGGAGCAGAGCTCTTTACCGGCAACAACATGGCTTGCTGGATATCAGCCATGAATGGACAGGCTGGTTGGGGCGGACTCCTGTACAACTGGGTTGTAGTTTGGACCGCTAACTTTGTCGGATCTGTTCTTTTAGTTTATATCATTTACTATGGCGGATTCTGGGGGTCTGAATCGGCCCTGGCTGCTCATGGGGTTAAAGCGCTGGCTATTGCCAAGGGAAAAATGTCACTCACCTGGAGTGCTTGTTTCTTCCGGGCCATCTGCTGTAACTGGCTGGTCTGCCTGGCTGTATGGCTGGGAATCGCTGCTAAAGATGTGGCAGGAAAAATATTTGGAATATTCTTCCCCATCATGGCTTTCGTATCCAGTGGTTTCGAGCATTGTGTTGCCAACATGTTCTTTATTCCTATGGGAATCACCATTGCTGCCGGTGCACCCGATCTGGTAGCTGCCGAATTTGGTATGTCAGCTGCAGAGGTAGCATCGTTTTTCAGTTATGGTAATTTCATATCTGCGAACCTGATTCCGGCTACTCTGGGTAATATTGTAGGCGGAGCTTTCTTTGTAGGAACCCTTTACTGGTATACTTTTATGAGGCCGTCTGCTCCTGCAGCCAAAGCTGAAAAAGCTGCAAAAGGTTAAAAAGCTTACCCGATATTATTAAATGACTGGATTAAAAATGAGCTTAGGCCCGCGGCATGATTTATTCAAACGTTAAACAGGCAATATAGCTAAATGTTGCTGATATCGTTGGATAGATTATTACCGCGGGTATATGCTTATGATTTTCTGTTTGTTGTCGGATTGCCTTTGAAAATTAAGGCGAAAAGCCTGAAAGGAGGGTGTGAAGTGGCCAATTATATGGATATTATCGTCAGCTGCAAGGATAAGCCGGGAGGAATC
>CAZCTN010000031.1:9336-40474 GCA_964501655.1 uncultured Syntrophomonas sp. | reverse complement strand
GTGTCAAGGGACGCTTCGGCTGGGATTTTGTAAACTCTCCGGAAAGACTGACCACGCCGCTGATCAAAGAGAACGGTGAATTCCGTCCCGCTTCCTGGGATGAAGCCTTGGATCTGGCGGCTGAGAAATTAGGCCAGATAAAAGAAAAATATGGCCCGGAAAGCCTGGCTACCTTTGCCTCCGCCCGGGTAAGCAACGAAGAAAATTACCTGGCTCAAAAATTTGCCCGAGCAGTACTGGGCAGCAATAATATCGACCACTGTGCCCGCCTCTGCCACTCGGTGAGTGTGGCTGGTATTGGAGCAGCCTTCGGCAGCGGAGCCATGACCAATTCTATTGAGGACCTGGCCCAGGATGCGGCCTGTACTTTCATAATCGGAACCAATACCACCGAAAACCATCCGGTTATCGGTTACAAGATTCGGCAGAACGTTTTAAAAAACAGAGCGAAACTGATTGTAGCCGACCCGCGTAGAATCGAACTGGCTGAATTGGCCGACGTTTATATGCAGTTCCGGCCCGGCACGGACGTAGCCCTGTTAAATGGCATGATGAATGTTATTATTAACGAAGGACTCCTGGATCAGGAATTCATTGATAAGCGTACCGAAGGCTTTGCAGAACTCAAAGCAGTTCTGGAAAAATATACTCCGGATTACTGCGAAATAATCACCGGCGTACCAGCTGAGGATATTCGCCGGGCGGCCAGGGTATATGCTGAGGCCGAAGCCTCGGCTATATGCTATTCCATGGGCTTGACCCAGCACAGTACCGGAACCGATAATGTCAAATCGGTGTGTAACCTGGCCATGATAACCGGCAATGTTGGAAGACCGGGAACCGGCATCAATGCCTTGCGAGGCCAGAACAACGTTCAGGGGGCTTGCGATATGGGAGCCCTGCCGGTGGTATTCACCGCTTACCAGCAGGTTACCAATGATGCAGCCCGGGAAAAATTCGAAAAAGCCTGGGGTCGTCCCTTATCCGGTATCAATGGACTAACAGTAACCAAAACCATTCATGCAGCCTATGATGGTGCTATTAAGGGCATGTTCGTTTTTGGAGAAAATCCCATGGTTAGTGACCCGGATATTCAACATGTGGAAGAAGCCCTGGATAAGCTGGACTTCCTGTTGGTACAGGACATTTTCCTGACCGAGACGGCTATGAAAGCCGATGTTGTGCTGCCCGGATGCTGTTTTGCCGAGAAGGACGGTACTTTTACCAGTACCGAGCGCAGAGTGCAAAGGATACGCAAAGCAGTAAGCCCTCCCGGTGATGCCCGGGATGACTGGTGGATTATAGGTGAATTGGCTTCTCGCATGGGCTATCCCATGTCATATAATTCGGCGGAAGAAATCTTTGAGGAAATGCGCTCCCTTACTCCTTCCTACGCCGGCATGACCTATGCCCGTCTGGAAGGAGCCGGTCTTACCTGGCCTTGTCCGGCTGAAGACCATCCTGGGACTCCGATTCTGCACAAAGAACAGTTTACTCGCGGACTAGGGCTTTTCCATGCAGTTGAATTCAAGGAACCAGTCGAATTGCCGGATGAGGAATATCCTTATATTCTAAGTACCGGCAGAAGCCTATACCATTACCACACCGGAAGTATGACCAGAAGGTCTTCCGGGCTCAACAGCTTTATGCCGGAAAATGTGGTTCAGCTAAACTCAAGTACCGCTGCTGACCTGGGGGTAAAGGATAACGAATATGTTCGACTGAGTACCCGTAGGGGAAGCATTGACCTGAAAACAGAAATCGTTGATATTTTAAAAGATAAAGTGTTGTTTACTTACTTCCACTTCGCTGAAGCAGCTGCGAACCGGTTGACTGATTCTCATTCCTTGGACCCGGTGGCCGGCATCCCGGAATTTAAAGTCTGTGCAGCTAAGTTGGAAAAGATTTAGCACAAGTCTGGGCGCATAATCTGGAGAAGATCAGCAGATTAGGATGGAGACTGGAAACACTTGCAATAACTATTGTTCAGGAGGGGGGTGCCCCTCCTGAATATTTATGGACATGTGTTTTCCACCCCCGGCCGTAAAAAAAGACAGCAGAGGATAGTTTTAACTATCGTCTAATCGATAAAATCCCCAGCTATGCCATTGCCAGAGAGAGGGTGAGGAATTATCAGGGTTGATTAATTTTGACAGGAAGGAATAGCTGCCCTCCTGTACAATCAGCTCATTTCTGCCATCCTCATTGATGTCCGTAATCTGCAGTGTGTTAATTGGACGGTGCAGGGCGGAGGACATCCATAAAGCTTTCAACTTGGCACCGGTTAAATGGAACATAAATAGGTGGCAGCGCATATTCTCATCATCTTCAGTAATCCAGAAGGGGACATCCTCCCCGTAACTGCCTCTTTTCCACACTACTAACAGCAGTTCCTTATTCCCGTTATGGTTGGCATCACCCAGGGTAAATGCAGTCACCTGCCAATCAACCGGGGATTCCCATATTACCAGATCCTTCTCTACAATTCTAAAACGCCATGCTTCCAGGATATATTCTTCAGGAATTCCATTATTGTTTAGATCGTGAGTCTCGGACTGCAGGGCTGGCCGGAGGGCGGGGAAAACTAATCCCCCGTCCTGGTAAATCCATGCCAAAGCCAGCAGCAACAGCAGGATAGGGATGATATAATTACCGGCTGATCTTATCTTTTGGAGATCAATTCTCTTCATGATACTCCGGCATTACTGAATAACAAGGTCCTGCCGCGGTAAAAGCGCCGGTCCACCCAGGTGCTGCAGGTGCCTCCTGGTTTTGCAGCATTTCTCTCCATTTCTGGTCAGTCAGGCGGCCAGATGAGGGCCAGGAAAATTCATAATACGAATATACTCCGCCCCGGGCTATTCGCAGACTGCCATCTACCGGCACTACAGCGTAGATTTCCGAAATATAGCCGGTTCCTTCTTCCAGCACTAGGTCTGGGGGAGCGGTAGCTACATCAGCGATTAAAGCGGCCGGGTTTTCCCAGGCTTTGGGAGGCAGGTCGCTGTTTTCATCCCGCAGTGCTTCCAGCCAGAAGTGTTCCAACTGTCCGCCAAAACTGCGGATCAGGTCATAATCTTCATCTGACAGGGAGGTATTGGTAAGCTCTTTTTCTGAGATAGTCTTTAGCGCCAGGGCCAGGACTTCCATTCGCTCCAGGCTGTCCCGATCCCGATCGGACAGCAGTCCTCGCTTATCCATGCCCTCCCTGGTCATTATGGACAGTGAAGCCAGACGCCCGTAAAGTTCAGGGTTGGGTTCTACATAACCCCGGTCATCGACCTTACCTTCCATACCTCCACCCATTTCCGCATATACCTGTTTGGCATACAGGATAGTGTCGTGTTTCAATTCGGTCCAGCTGCCCAGGAAGGTATTTAATTCCTTCCTGTCCCAAGCCTGATTAAGCATAAAGGAAGGGTAACCATCGGGTTTGCTGCCCAGGGAAGCACTTAGGGTATAGAGCCAACTCCAGTAAAGATTCTGCGTCCAGATGCTTTTATCCAAACCCCTTATATAGGACTGCAACTTGCTTATATTCTGAGGATAGTCTTTATACTGGTAATCCCCCAGATCCTTCAGAATATATGCCGCTTCCAGACTGCCCATGGCCGCGGGGATATCCAGCCCCCGAGGCAGCAGGCGGCGCTCTCCGGCAGGGTTTTCACCCACATCACGGTAGATCAGACGTTGGAATACATTCGCATCCAGGGTATACCTCTGTCCCATAAAACGAAAGCCTTTTATCTCAGTTTCCCTATCCGGTTGCAGGCTTTCATCGAAGATGGGGATGGAGTTGATCGATGGGGAATCCAGTTTATCAGCTTCCTCCAGAAATTGACGCCATTTTTCCCTTGATTCAGTAAGGTTCTGAAGGTTGATGGTGCTTCCGTAGACTTGGTTCAGGATCTGGTTATACTGATAGTATCCCAGGTCATCACTATTGCCCACCAGGAAGCCGGTAGTTTCATAAATCCGGG
Organism: uncultured Syntrophomonas sp.; assembly: GCA_964501655.1. Classification (GTDB taxonomy): domain Bacteria; phylum Bacillota; class Syntrophomonadia; order Syntrophomonadales; family Syntrophomonadaceae; genus JAAYJK01. The sequence goes on along the minus strand of CAZCTN010000031.1, from coordinate 36,494 downwards.
CCCAGTTCTGGAGGTTGTCGTTCCGGTTCAGAGCCAGGGTCATCAGCACCGCGGAACGAGTCTCGTCCTGGTCTTTCAGGCGGAAAGTCAATCTTCCATACCACATCATAGTCTGAAAGTAGTTCTGCAGTTCTTCCGATTTAGTATAGTGACCCCGGGGGATGTACTGAGTATAATCTTCTTTCAGGTCTTCCAGCAGGTCGGTTTCGGACTGGCCGAAAGCCATAACCGGAGAAACCTGCATCTGTTGATGCTCCTTTATCAGGGCCAATTCCATTGCCACCACATGCTCAACTTCAGCCGGAACCTGGGCCTGGGGATCCATCAGCCGATTCCCGACGGCAAAGAAGGCTAGATTGCGCCGAGCAGCGTTGTCCCACTCGCTGCCGTTAAGGCTTTCAACCTGTTGGCGGGATTCTTCCAGCATGAGCTGGTTGAGTGCTTGTACGGCTGGAATCAGCTGTTCCTTTTCAGTGGTTTCCAGGAGGTGATTGAAAAAGAGATGATAGTTGTGGAGCATGGAGTCAGTGGTAATAAAATTAGGAATGCCGTCATAACGGTTGGGTTCATACAGGGCAAAAAATTCTTCTCCCCAGAAAGGTACAACCACAAAAGCATTTTGCAGCAGTTTTTCTATAGCCTCAGGTGAAAAATGAAAGCGGTTAATGTTGTCAATGTTGCTGAAATCTGATGCTATCTGGTAGGGTGCAGCGGCGGGGACAAGGTTAACCGGGAAATGGGTGTAGGGAGAAAAATCGGCTGCCTCAGCAGACGGATTCAATCTTATCTCATCAGTCTTATCAGTGAACCAGCAGCCACTTAGGGAAAAGACCAGCAAGGTGAATAAAGCAGTTGCTGCTCGAAAGGGTTTGAGTTGTAAATACCGCATATTAACATCCTCCTTTAGGCGTCCATAGCGAAAGCAGATTTGAGCTTCCAAGATATAGCAGGCTTATTAATAAATATATTACCACAAGGCATGGTGCTATAATTAACACAATAGTAAATAAAAGTTGTTAGGAAAGGAAAGCAAATTGATGCTTGCGCATCAGTATGCAAAGCAGAGTATGCTTGATTTCATGAAAACCATAGAAGAAGTAAAAAGCTGGGTCTATGAAGCAGGAGAAATGCAAAAGGCCAACCTGGGCAAAAAGATGATTATTGACACCAAGTCCTCCGGGGTGGATTTGGTGACCAGGATGGACCGCGACTCCGAGGACTATCTGCTGGATAAGATTCGCCGGAATTGCCCCGGACACGCTATCCTGTCTGAGGAATCAGGTCAGGATAGTATGGAATCAGAGTATTTGTGGATTGTAGATCCACTGGACGGCACCACCAACTATGCCCAGGGCCTGCCCATATTTGCCATATCCATAGCCCTGCAGTACCGCCGCCGGACTGAACTGGGGGTGATATATGTGCCGGTCTTGGGGCAGATGTTTTCTGCAATTAAAGGTCAGGGCGCTTTTCTGAATGATATACGGGCCCAGGTCAGTTGCAAGGAAGAGCTGCAGGAATCGGTTCTGGCCACCGGCTTTCCTTATGATCGGGCTGAACACCCCGATAACAATGTGAACTATTTTGCCAGGATTACCCCGCAGGTAAGAGGGATCAGGAGGATGGGATCTGCTGCCTGTGATCTGGCCTATGTTTCAGCGGGGTGGTTGGACGGCTACTGGGAACTGAATCTCAGCCCCTGGGATGTGGCGGCTGGGGTATTGATGGTAGAAGAAGCCGGAGGGAAAGTGCTATATTTGTCGGAGAAAAGAGGGATTTCGTTAATTGCTGGGAACCGGGTCATGTGTCAGAAGATTTTACAGGAGATTAAAATCACCGATGCCATCGATTTATGGATCAGGTGTTAATGTGATTTTAGGGTGCCGCCCCAAGTCTAGATTATTGGGCTGGCTTTCTGCCGGAGTTCCGGAAGCTATGAGCGAGGGCTGAATATGTGGTTGAATCGAAAGCCACCCTGAAATACTGCCACAAAACTGCAAATAAAGCAAATCTTCGAGCCTGATGGGGAAGCGTTCTGTAAAATTTGATCGAAATACATAGAAATAGGGCTAAAAAGAAAGCGATTGGCCTACAAAATATTCTTGCCAAATGGCCCTGTAAAACTATAGTATTATTTTATACACCATTCTCTTATATGGTAAGGCTTCCGGATTTTAAGCATAAAGACTAAATGGCAATATATATTAATTATATAGCTCTGATACAAGGTATATATTCCTGCAGAGAGCCTTTGAGCCCCTGAAGACATTAGAATTCAGGGGCCTTTTGTTTGAAAAGGGGGTGTTATACAAGCAGCGACTCCTTTAACAGGCTACAGTAAAAGCTTCATTTTATTGCGGTTTTGACTTCCGGCCATACTAGCAGTTTGAGACGTCGGCAAAGCCTTTAAGGGACTCTGACCTGAAGCAGGAAAATTCTCAATTAAAATCTATTCTATTAACCACGGGCAGGCTGGAGTATGAGTGACTGGTCTGTAGAGATGGCGAAGAGAGGGCGGGCTGCAAAACCCTGGTCGGAGCCTGAGTGGTTGTTTGTAGTCTATAGATTCATATATTTCTAATCCGGCCCTGGACAGCGGAGCAGTGCTGCAGCATCATAGAATTATGACAGCTTTAGCCGACAAGGAGGATTAGGTATTCATATTTTATCCACGGGATTATTAAGTGAAAAGGGAGATGAAACACTTGCCCGGTGAAAACGACGCAAAAAAATCACCTCAGAAAGGGCTGGTAATGGTTATTACCGGCAACGGCAAAGGCAAGACGACATCTGCGTTTGGTCAGGCTTTGCGGGCTGTAGGCCAGGGGCTGAGGGTATGCATGATTCAGTTTATGAAGGGACGCGTATATGGTGAAGTTTTGGCAGTCAGAAAGTATTTGCCGGATATGACATTTTACCAATACGGGCTCGACAGCTTTGTTATGCGGGACAATCCAGCATCTATCGACATGGAGTTAGCCGAAGAGGGATTTGCCAAAGCCAAAGAGGTAATCCAAAGCGGCGATTTTGATATGGTTATACTGGACGAGATCAATGTTGTAGCTGATTTCAGCTTGGTGCCGGAAGATGAGGTTATTGAACTGATCAAAAATAAGCCGCCGGAACTGGATCTTATTTTAACCGGGAGATATGCTTCCCAAAGTATACAGGATCTGGCTGACTTGGTCAGTGAAGTCAGAGAGATAAAACATCATTATAACGCCGGTATTAAGGATCGGGCCGGGATCGAGTATTAAAACGCGATGAATCACCTGCTGGGTGATGACTTTTATATGAGGAGGGATTTATAGTTGTTTACGGAAGAATTACTGGATAAATCAAGTACCATGCGCAAAAAATGGGAGGATGAGGTAAAAAAGACGGTGGCCAAGTACGCTGACATGAAAGATAGATGGACCACCGTTTCCGACCTGGAAATAAAACGGATATACGGACCTGAGGATATTAAGAATATGGACTTCGAAAAGGATATCGGATATCCCGGACAATATCCGTATCTGCGGGGTAATCAGGTGACCGGGTACCGGGGAAAAAACTGGACTTTCAGAATGTTTGCCGGTATGGGCAGCGCGGCAGAAACCAATCAGCGCTGGCATTATCTGCTGAAGTCGGGTCAGACCGGCTTGAGTACGGCATTCGATTTTCCCACCCTGATGGGCTATGATACTGATTCCCCTAAAGCCCGGGGAGAATGCGGCAAATGCGGGGTGGCTATAGATACCATTGAAGACTTTTTTACCCTGATAAAGGGCATCCCACTAGCCAACATTACTACCTCGATGACTATTAACCCGCCGGCTACAGCTCTATGGGCCATGTACTGTGCGGCCGCCGAAATACAGGGTGTACCCCTTAATCAAATTGGAGGTACCATCCAGAATGACATGTTAAAAGAATTTATTGCCCAGAAGACACTTATGTGCCCCCCCGAACCATCAGTTAAACTTATCAGCGATACGGTGGAGTTTGGCACCAAGTATGTTCCGCGCTGGAACACCATCAGCATCAGCGGTTATCATATAAGGGAAGCCGGTTCCACCGCTGTTCAAGAGCTGGCATTTACCCTGCGCGACGGCATGGAATACGTTGAAGACGTTATCCAGCGTAAAGGCTTGCATGTGGATGAGTTCGCTCCGCGCTTATCCTTCTTCTTTAATGCTCATATTGATTTCTTTGAGGAAATAGCCAAGCTGCGTGCGGCCAGGAGGATCTGGGCCAAGGCCATGCGTGAACGCTACGGCTCCAAGGATGAGAGATCCTGGTGGATGCGTTTCCACACCCAGACGGCTGGATGCTCACTCACTGCTCAACAGCCTTATAATAATGTTATTAGAACCGCTACCGAGGCTCTGGCCGCAGTGCTGGGAGGCACCCAGTCTTTGCATACCAACTCCCTGGATGAGGTTCTCTGCCTGCCATCTGACCATGCAGTACAGATTGCTCTCAGAACTCAGCAGATAATCGCCGAGGAAACCGGGGTTACCAATACCATCGACCCCCTGGCCGGTTCCTATTTTGTGGAAGCCCTTACCAATGAAATGGAAGATAAAGCCTGGGAATATATCCATAAGATCGATGATATGGGTGGAATGGTCAAAGCTATTGAGAAAGGATTCCCGCAAATGGAAATATCAGATGCTGCCTATAAGTACCAGCGCCAGATAGATTCCGGCGAAAAAATTATGATCGGTATAAATAAATACAACACCGAAGAAGACGTGGAAATTCCTTTTGTGGATATAGATGATACCGTGGAGAAAGAGCAGATAGAGCGATTAAATGCGGTGCGGAGAAAACGTGACAGCCGCAAAGTGAAGGAATGTCTCGATGATATTAAAGGCGCCTGTAAGAAAGGCGACAACGTCATGCCTTATTGTATAGAGGCAGTGAAAAATTACTGCAGCGTCCAGGAAATCTGCGATGTATATCGGGAAGTCTACGGTGAATACCGTGACCCTGGCATGTACTAGAAGAATTTAAGGAGGTTTACAATATGGCTGATAGAAAGATACGCATACTTCTCGCCAAACCGGGTTTGGATGGCCATGACCGCGGAGCCAGGGTGCTGGCCAGGACCTTCCGTGACGCTGGTTTTGAGGTAATATATACTGGTTGTCACCAGACCCCAGAGCAGATTGTAGGTGCAGCAATACAGGAAGACGTAGATATGGTAGGACTCAGCTGTCTCTCCGGGGCCCATCGATACCTTTTCCCGGAAGTAGCCCGACAACTGCAGAACCAGGGAGCTGACGATATTGTGGTAGTTGGCGGGGGAATTATACCTGAACAGGATATGCAGGCTCTTTATGACGCAGGACTTAAAGCTCTCTTTACTCCTGGTGCAACCCTTGATTCTATTGTGGATTGGATCAATCAGAACGTTAAACCGAGGGATTGATGATATGGAACAATTAGGCATTAAAGCTATGGCGGGAGACATTCGTGCGGCCTCCCGCCTCATAAGAAATATCGAAGATGATATACCTAACACCAATCGGGCTATACGGCATATCTTTCCTCATACCGGGAGGGCTCATGTGGTAGGAATAACCGGTTCTCCGGGAGCAGGAAAGAGCACCATTACCGATCAACTGATCTGCACTTTGCGGCAGAGAGAAAAAACTGTGGGAGTCCTGGCTGTAGATCCAACCAGTCCATTTACCGGGGGAGCACTTCTGGGTGATAGAATCCGAATGCTTAGGCATGCTGAAGATAAAGGCGTGTTTGTGCGCAGTCTGGCTACCCGGGGAGCCATGGGCGGACTGTCCAAGGCAGTTGGTGATGGTATTCATGTTATGGATGTCATGGGCAAGAATATCATTCTGGTTGAGACAGTAGGGGTAGGACAGCAGGAAGTTGATATCATTAATCATGCTCATACCGTGGTAGTCGTACTGGTTCCGGGAATGGGTGATGAAATCCAGGCCATCAAAGCTGGATTAATGGAAATCGCGGATATTTTTGTCATTAACAAGGCCGACCGTGATGGGGCGAAAAAACTTTACAAGGAGACTCTAAATATGTTGAATACAGGTCACTTTCCTAGCGGGTGGCGCCCGCCTATCGTGATGCTGGAAAGCAGCCTGGAGCCCCACACCTTTGCAGCCAGTGTAGATAAACTATGTGATGCTATTGATGGACACTATCGGCATCTGGTGGAGAACAATCAATTGCAGGAGAGGAGTATTCGCAAGGCCATTACCGAGATGAACGATGCTCTGCGTTTTGCCATTCTGGAGCCGGTATTAAATGAACTGGCTGCCAGCGGAGAATTTGATAAGATGGTCAATAAGTTAATTGCCAAGGAAACAGATCCTTATACCCTAGCCGAAGAAGTTGCCGCCAGACTGACAAAAAAATGACCGGGTCGGAAGGCAGGTGAATTGGCATCGCCAAAATAAAAGTATTGCTGGGTAAAACCGGGCTGGATTCTCAGAACAAAAAGATTCGAGCTCTGGCTCGAGGTCTCCAGGAAGTCGGTGGCATGGATGTGATTTATACCGGTCTGTATAGGAATATGGAGGAGATAGTAAGAGCAAGCCGGGAAGGTGCAGTTGATGCAGTAGTTATTAGTACTTATACCGGAACCCATATGAAGATCCTTCCCGAACTCAAGCAGGAACTGGAAGCAAGCGGGCAAGGGCAGGTCATGGTATTGGCTGAGGGATTGATACCGGCCAGGGATCAGATAGCGCTGAAAGAATCGGGTGTCCTGGCTGAAGTATTCTCGCCTACTGCCAGCACGGAATCTATTATCAAGTGGATACAGCAAGGAGTTAGGAATAATTCCTGACCAATTGGCGACTTGGTCGGTCCAGCTTTAGGGAACACCAATAGTGCCAGCAGGGAAGACTACTGGTATGAGGAGGACTTTCTTTGAAACAACCATTGCTGATGGATGTAAACAACACGGTTTTCCTGCGAGGTGAAAAACTAATAATTGTGGATCGGCGCGGGTTACCCGCCCAGATAAATGAATTGGTCTGCGCGGATTATTTTCAAGTGGCCCGGGCTATCGAAGAGATGGCGGTACAGGGAGCAGGAGATATTGCCATAACCGCAGCCTATGGTCTATATCTGGCGGCCAGGTACTGGGAGGATGCTGGTAATCCTTCCAGGTCAGAGGGCAGGGATTATTTGCAGGCCGCATACCGCCGTTTGGTGGAAACCCGTCCTACCGGACATCACTTGAAAACTCTATTGGATAAAATCATGAACGGTCTGGAAGATGAGTACAGCCTTTCGGCCTGGATATTGAGCCGGATAAAACAGGCCATTGAGATACAGAATAAGCGGTCTGAGGCAACGGGACGATGGGCAGAGCAGTTGCTGGCAGATGGGGATACCATACTGACCCATTGTTTTCCCGGGCCCGCTCTACTGCATATGCTTGCTATGGCTGAAGCCGGGAAGAAGAAGATTCAGGTCATAGCATCAGAGACCAGGCCTTATTTGCAGGGCGCCAGGCTTACAGCCTGGTCGGTATCGGAGCTGGATATACCCGTAACTTTGATTAGTGACAATATGGCTGCGTATTGCATGAGCAGGGCCATGGTCAGCAAAGTTTTTACTGCCGCAGACCGAATAGCCGGGGATGGGACGGTGGCCAACAAGGTAGGAACCTTCCAATTAGCTCTAGCCGCCCAATATCATGGAGTGCCTTTCTATGTGCTGGGATATGGCGGACCTGATCGACAATGTCAGGGGGCAGAAGATATACCCATCGAAGTACGCGATCCCAATGAAGTCCTGTTCTGCGCCGGAGTTAAGATTACCGGGGATAGGGTCAAAGGTTTTTACCCGGCATTTGATCTGACTCCAGCCCATTTGCTTACGGCCATTATAACCGACAGAGGAATTTTCCCACCCTCCCTTATGGAGGAATATTGGAGTTCCCGGCCTTAGAAAAGGGGAACCTTCCTGCTGCTTATGGGAAAGGAGGAAAAGAATGACTATTTTGAAAGAGGCAATTATTCCCCTGGGGCGCCCTCTTTTTCTTCCCAAAGATGGCGACCTTAGAAAAGAAGATATTATTATAGAATCCAGCGGAGACTACCTGCTGATGGAAAGACCGGACCACTTCATAATAAAAAATGATGAATGCTGCAGGAGTATTCGGGTGATTATCAAGACTGCAGATTAAGCATTTATAGGTCTGGAATGGATGTATCGTCAGCTTGCGGGATGAGGCTGATGAGGATTAATTTCCGCCAGCAAAGAGGAAGGAGAAGGGGATGACACCAAAAGAGGAACTGCAGGGGCGAATTAAGAGGCTGCAGGATAAAATGACAGCAGTTGAATGTGATGGGGTCCTGATTCTGCAGAATGTTGACCTTTATTACTTCAGCGGCACTATGCAAAACTCCCGGCTGTATATACCGGCTTTCGGCGAACCGGTGCTGTTTTGCCGCAAGAACCTGAACCGGGCGGCCAGTGAATGCCCCTGGGGGCTTATCCCTGTTAGCAACTACAGGTCTATCCCTGATAGTCTGAGTGAACTAGGCTATCCTTTGCCAAAGCGCTTAGGCTTGGAAATTGATGTCCTTCCGGCTGCGGTTTATCTGGGTTTAATAAGGTTATTCTCCGGCAGCGAAGTGCTTGATGCCAGTAGCTGGATTGGAGATCTAAGAGCAGTTAAGAGTCCTTATGAGATGGAAATAATCAGGAGAGCAGGGCGGAAGATGGCAGATGCCTTTGCTTCAGTACCCAGTTTAATCAAGTTGGGCCGGTCTGAATTAGCTGCTGCGATGAGGGTGGAAAATGAACTGAGAAAGTTGGGGCACCAGGGTTGCGTACGCATGCGGGGATTCAACCAGGAATTCTTCTACGGACACCTTCTATCCGGGTCCAATGGCTGCCTGGCCAGTTTTAATGATGGAGTTACTGCCGGGAAAGGGCTGGGGTCATTTTTCCCCCAGGGACCTGGGGAGAAAATAATCCAGGTTAATGAGCCTATTTTTCTGGATTATGTGGGAGTCTTCGACGGATATAACATTGACCAAACCCGAATGTATGTGAGCGGGGTCCTGCCTGAGAGGTTAAAATATGCATTCCAAGTGGCGCTGGAAATTCAGGCCAGGCTTACAGAGCATATTAAACCAGGAGCTGTTGCCAGCGATCTGTACCACCTGGCTTTCGATATTGCGGATGGAGCAGGATTGAGTCAGAATTTTATGGGATATGGTTCGGAAAGGGTCAAGTTTGTCGGACATGGAGTAGGGTTGGAACTGGATGAAAGACCGGTAGTCGCTCCGGGCTTTAGAGTATCCTTGGAAGCAGGTATGGTTATAGCCCTGGAACCCAAATTTGTTATTCCCGGCTTGGGGATTGCCGGAATCGAGAACACCTGGCTGGTAACTGATTCCGGCGCAGAAAAAATTACGGTTTTGCCCGATGAACTGGTTACCCTTCCCGGTGATAACATTTTACTATCATCCTGAGTTGCATTATAATCTAGCTTGGATCAAAGTTGATAAAACTGAATAAGTTTATTAGGCGAGAACCCGGGAAGCCGGTTAGAATCCGGCGTGGTCGCGCCACTGTAAGGGGGTAGTGAATCCGCCAAGATGCCACTGGATACCAGGAGTCCGGGAAGGCGCGGAGGAATGATGAGCCCGAGCCAGGAGACCGGGGCTTGCTGAATGAACACCATTGTCTACGCGGAATAGGCGAGTGTTCCCATTACTTGGATTATGCCCTTCTCAATAGGAACCCTGTCTGTACGGATGGGGTTCCAATTATTTTTAAATATGGAAAATATAGTCTGCGGGGTTAGCGGGTATGGGAATGGAAACAATGAAACTCTTGCGGCAGAACTTGAATGGAGGGATTATCTTGTTTGGAAGAGGGAGAATACTAAGGTTTAAACGGCTGGCAGTTTATATTTTCATCCTGAGTTTATTCCTGCCGATGCTTAACCCTGCAATGAGCTGGGCAGGAAACAATGACAGTTTCGATGAATTGGCACTGCAGGCGGTAAGGAACAACTACGAATTTTACCGACAGGGTCAGGATGTAAATGGACAATGGGGATACTTCGGCGCTTATGATGCTTATATTCTGGCCCGGGCTGGAGCACAACTGGACAGCTGGATATATGAGGGAGAAGATTTTGCCTCCCGGGTTATTGAACTGATGGACCTGAGCATAGACAACGGCCAGTCTTCGGCCAAGGGGATAGCTGCAGAGGTTCTGGCGGCTGGGGAACTGGGAGAAGACAGCAGGGCGTCTGAACTACTGCAGATACTGCAGACCCGGCAGGCAGCAACGGGCAATGGGTCTTTTGACAGCAATGCCTTCAGTGATATACCAGCCCTGGAAATGCTGGGGAGGGCAGGCTTGATCAATGAGATCGACAGTGCGGCTGCCGTTATTTACATACTGGAAGAGCGGGATGACAGCAGTGGGGCCTGGACCGGGTCATATAATGATATTATGGTTACTGCCCAAGCCATCCGGACCTTGGTTTATCTGGAACCATATGTTCAAGGGCAGAGCGATTCAATATCCGCAGCTGTGAACAGCGGGCTGCAGTGGCTGAAGGCCCGGCAGAAGGAAGACGGCAGTTTTCTGGATGATGGAGGCTGGGATGACCCGGTAGTGGATACGGCCGAGGCAATATATACCCTGAACCTGCTGAATATTGACCCGGAAACCTGGAAAAGCGATTCGGGCTGCAGCCCGGCCGACTATCTAGCCGAGGGAGCAATGAGCAGTGAGGGGGTGTTTGGCTCCTACCCCAACATAGCCGCCAACACCTGGGTTTTGGATGCATGCCTGCAGTTGGGGGGAGAGGCAGACAGCCAGGCGGTACTGGGAATAGAAGTAAGTCCCGCTAACGCGGCGATAAAAAAGGGAGAAACCAAGCAGTTTACTGCCGAATCATATACTCTGGCAGGCGGCCGGGAGGATGTAACCGCCCAGCTCATCTGGTCGGCAGAAGATGAGAGTGTGGTCAGTATCGATTCAGGACTGGCAACCGGATTGGCAGCAGGTGCAACCGATATCACCGCCAGATGCGGCAGCATATCCGGCCTGGCTCGGCTGACGGTGGAAAGAGATAGCAGTGGTGGCGGCAGTGGTGGCAGCAGCGGTGATGATCGAGTGAAGGTGTACATCGCCGTAGCCGGCAGGAGCGGGGAACTTCTGTTTTCGCCTCGGGCGGTCTATGTTGACCCCGAGGGTTCCCATGGTCTGACCGCAGTAGGAGCCCTGGATGCCACCGGCCTGAGCTGGTCCTATACCCCGGGGCTGGTAACTGAAATTGAGGGGCAGAGCAATCAGGGTATGAATGGGTGGATGTGCAAGATCAACGATACACCTCTGGCAATATCTGCTTTTGAGAGTCAGGTAAAGCAAAATGACCAGGTAATATGGTGGTACAGTTTTGACCCCTATTCGAACGGGCCTGACTGGAATGATTTATCCAGCGGAAGCATAACTGTGGCCGCAGCAGCTGTTGCCAGCCCCCTGACCCAGGCGGAGGAAGACATAATCAGCCTGTACCTGGAACAATTAGAGGAACTAAGGGATAAAACCATTGTGATTAATGCAGAAAAAAGGATGTCGGCTGAACAGGCGGAACTGCGGCAGAAGGAACTGGATAAAAACCTGGTATCCTTAAAGCAGGAGATACAAGAGGATGAGATGCTGGTCAGTGATGAGCTGCAGGAAATCATTGTTTACATTCCGAACCAAGCCATTGCCAGCCGCACAACATTGTCTATTCAGGAGGCAGAAGACGGCAGCGGGCTGAGGCAATACGGAGTAGAATTGGTTTCTTCGGTTTACAATCTGGGTCCGGATGGAACCCGATTCCTGCAGCCCTTGACCATCTGCATAGAAACCGGGATAGGCCCGGATTTGGACCTTAACCGTCTTAGCCCGGCCTGGTATGACAGCCAGAAGAAGCAATGGATTACTATTCCGGGTTTGATAGATGTGGAAAATGGCCGGGTGTTATTTAGGATTGATCATTTTACAGCCTTTACCGTAGCTGAATTCCCTCCCCGGCAAATCTTTGCCGATGTAAGCGCCGATATGGAATGGGCTCGGGAAGCCATAGAAGTCTTGGCCGGGCAGGGAATCGTCCGGGGTACCGGCAGCGGATTTGAGCCGTCTCGTCCTATCAGCCGGGCCGAATTCGTTCAGTTAATGGTAAAAGCCCTAAATCTGTCTGGAACCTCGGGCTCAGATATGGAATTTGCCGATGTACAATTCGGGGATTGGTTTGCGGCAGCAGTAAATATCGGGTGTGCTAATAATATTATCAGCGGTTATCCGGATGGAACTTTTAGGCCTGGCCAGGAGATAACCCGAAATGAAGCCGCCAGTATTCTGCGGCGGCTGCAGGCTGACCGGGATCCAAGCGGGATGGCAGTCAGTTTTGCGGATAAAGGAGAAATCCCCAGCTGGGCTCTGCCTGGCATAAGTTTCAGCTATCAGGCCAAACTGATGAACGGGTATGAGGATGGCACCTTCAGAGGAAATAATTCTATCACCCGGGCGGAAGCTGCTCTCACTGTATACCGGTATCTCAATTACCTTCTTGCGGAGGAGCAGAGCTGAGACCGGGATAAGGAACAAGCGGAGGAATAAATGGTGAAAAAGATCAAGAGATGCTTAATGCTGGCGTTGCTGTTGTTGATAACCATGGCTGGATGTGCTGTCAGCCCAGACAACAGCGCAGTTCAAGCTGGAAATCATTTACAGGAACAGGACGGCTTAAATACTGAGGAGGTTATTGTTGGCGAAGATATCGAGATACAAGAGGAAAGCGTTCCGGAAAAGGCAGACCCCCTCGGTGCCAACAGCCAAGCTGATGACGCTTCATCAGCAGTTCAGGGGCCGCCTGAGCAAAGCAGAAACATAAGCGAGAGCAGGAATTCCAGCGCTACGGTCAAACTAATTATCAGCCGTGATTTTGGCCAAAGGATAATATTGCAAGAAACCGCAGATATAGTAAATGGCGGGACGGTTATGGATTTGCTGGCAGACAGGACCAAAGTGGAAACCAGTTACGGGGGAGGCTTTATTGCCAGTATCAATGGTCTTAAGAATTCCAGCGCCGGATTGAACGGGCAAATGCAGGACTGGTTTTATTTTGTCAATGGCATCTGTTCGGACGTAGGCGGAGCAGACTATCTGCTCCGCCCCGGTGAAGTTATATGGTGGGACTACCACCCCTGGAAAGCCGGCCTGAGCAATTCAGCGGTAATAGGCTGCTATCCCGAACCATTTTTGCATGGTTACCGGGGGGAAATCAGACCAACCATCATAATGGGCCCGCCCGATCGGCTGGATGATGGGTATAAGCTGGAGAAGGCACTGAAGGCCAAGGGGGTAGGCAGTATAAAGGTAATGACCATGGATGAAGCCCTTCTGCTGAATCGGCAGGGACCCACTATAGTACTGGGCGAATGGGAGAAAATCAGCGGTGTTTCATATATCGAGGATCTTAATCAGGCCGGCCCGCGTAATGGCACCGGGATTCATTTTGTTGAGGACAGGCTGGAGTTATTGAACTTTCAGGGGCAGACAGTCAGGAGTCTGGATAAGCATGCCGGAGTGATAGCTGCGGTTGGAAGTGGCCTGGGTGATACATCTCCCCTCTGGCTGGTATCCGGCACCGACTTGCCGGGTTTTCAGCAGGCCCTGGACATTTTAATCAGCAGTCCGGACCAAATCGAGGGAAAATATAATGCTGCCATAAGCGGCACAGAGGTAATAGCACTGCCGTTAAACCAGGATAAATAGGGTGAAGTAATGCTTACTTATCGGTTCAAGGATAATCTTATATACAGGCTGCATCCATTGACCCAGATGGTGTTTGTGTCGGTAGTATTTGTCCTGGCTTTGATTTTTTCCCATCCGGTTTATTTGCTGGGGCTGCTGATATCGGTGTGGGCAGTTATTCTGGCGGCCGGCAGCCTGAAGGAATGGAAAAGCTATATCAGATTCAGCCTGCTCATGGCAGCCCTGATTGTATTGATTAATGTTTTTTTTTCACGGGCTGGATCTACCATAATTTACCAAGGGCCTGGCCTACCATTGATTGGGTCCCTGGAAGTAAGCCTGGAGGCGATTGCCTATGGCCTGGGAATGAGTTTGCGTTTACTGGTTATAATAAGCATCTTCTGCTTCTACAGCTGTGCCATAGATCCGGATAAGGCCCTAAGGCTGTTCAGCAGGATGGGAGGGAAATCTGTTCTAGCCATTACTCTATCAGCCCGATTGTTTCCCTTGATGATAAAGGATTTTCGAAGGATTACTGAAATCCAGCGCTGTCGGGGGGTTAATCTTAGTTCTGGCAGTTGGTGGGAACGAGCCCGAAACTCAATCCCTATTATCAGTATTATGCTGTTGTCATCCCTGGAAAGATCAATGCAACTGGCGGAATCCATGTACGCCCGGGGGTACGGCAGCGGACCCCGGAGCTGTTACGAAAGGTATTTCTGGCGTCCGCGGGATCGTTTTATTATTGTATTAACCATGATAGCTCTGTTGACAGGTATTTGGTCTGCATGGCAAGGCTGGTCTTCGTTCAGCTATTATCCGGTACTGCAGCCCATAGAGCACCCGGAAGTGATAGGAGCGATAATTATTGCCTCGGTTCTATTGCTTCCCGCTATTCTAAACTGGGGGTGGATGAAATGGCCGGCATTAAAATCCAGGATTTAAACTATTGTTACCCGGAAACTATTAAACCAGCCCTGAATCGGATCAACCTGGAAGTTTCGGAAGGTCAGCTGCTAATAATTACCGGCAATTCGGGCAGCGGCAAATCAACCTTGTTGCGTGCAATTTCCGGCTTGATACCAGCTTTTTACAATGGTAATCTTACCGGGAAGATATATTTAAATGGAATTGACACAGCTCAAATCGACCGCCGTCAAATGGTGCAGGAAGTGGGCATGGTATTTCAAAATCCGGAAAGCCAGCTGGTAATGATGAATGTAGAGCAGGAAATAGCATTTGGGCTGGAAAACCTGGGTTTGCCCGCCCAAATAATTAAACGTCGGATTATGGAGATCAGCAGCTCACTGGGAATTTCAAGTTATCTGGGTCATAATGTATCCGAGTTATCGGGGGGGCAGAAGCAGAAAGTAGCTCTGGCTGCAGTTTTAGCCATGCATCCCGGAATACTGCTGCTGGATGAGCCTACTTCTCAGTTGGACCCGGTTGCTGCAGAGGAATTGCTGAATGTCATTCGCAGGCTGAACGAGGATCATGGTACCACCGTTATAATGATCGAACAGAGGCTGGAAAGATGCTGCCATCTGGCCGACAGAATCCTGGTCATGGAGAACGGCGTTATTTCAGCTGATATTAAGACTGGAAACCGAGCCGGGGTCATGTGGCCGCCTCGGGTTTCTGTTACTTATTTGCCCCCTTTGCCGGGGTTGTTTGCCCGGGCTGGTTTTCAGGAACTCCCCCTGACTGTCAAGCAGGGCCGGCAGATGATAAAGGCCATACTCGCTGCGGGGATTAAACCCGACCTGTCTTTAGGGGATTTTGGTGATCTGTCCGGGAAGCCAGGGGAAGCGCTGCTGGAAATCACCGACCTCTGGTATAGCTACCCCAATAGCACCGATGAAGTACTTAAGAATCTCAGCCTGACCGTAAAAGAGGGAGACTTTATTGCAATAATGGGTGAAAATGGAGCCGGCAAAACTACTTTGTTGAAAAACCTCAATGGCCTGTTAAGACCCAGACGAGGAAAAGTATTTCTGGATGGTCAGGACACCAGGGAAATGGCTGTCGAAGAATTGGCTCCCTCGATTGCCTACCTGTCTCAGGATCCCAATGATTTTTTGTTTATGCCCACGGTGCGGGAGGAGATTGCTTTTACTCTGAAAAACCTCAATCTGCAGGAAGATGGGTACAGCGAAACAATGCTTTATAAATTCAAATTGGACACATACACCAACTGCAACCCCCGAGATTTGAGCACCGGCGAAAGACAGCGGGTTGCCCTGGCCTCTGTTTTGGCGAGCAAACCTCGTTTGCTGTTGCTGGATGAGCCCACCCGCGGGCTTGACTACCAACTGAAGGAAGAACTGGGCAGATTGCTGGAGGAAATAAATCGGCAGGGAACTACCGTGGTAATGGTTACTCATGATGTTGATTTCGCCGCAGAATACGCTCGGGATATATGTTTGATGTTTGATGGAGAAGTAATTGAGCTGGGCGATAAATATAAAGTGCTCCAGCATGCGACCTTTTATTCACCCCAGGTGGCCAGGCTTTTCCACAAAATAGCTGATAATGTAATTAATGTGGCGGATGGGGTGGTGGTTTTGCAGGAATTGACCCATTCTATCCGGCAGGATGCCGTATCATTCTGGTAACAGCCGACTGAGCAAAGCAAATAATAAGCGGTCCGGTTATTGGATAGGAAACAATTCATTGCCTGGATGCAGGCAGAATATGGAAAGTGCAATAAGGGAAGGGGAACTGATTATGAGACGAAATAAAACTGCCATCGCCCTGATGCTGATATGGTTAATCCTGGTTAATTGCTGCACCGTCCTGGGGACAAGCGGATCATACCCCCGAGAAGTGAGGGAGGCCTTGAACTACCTGCAATCAGTTCAGAATGAAGACGGGGGCTTTCCTTACCGTGCGGGACAGAGCAGCAGCCAGTCCGTTACCTGCTGGGTAATTCTAGCCCTGGAGGCGGCAGGAGAAAAAATTGATGACCCTGGATGGACTGTTGGCGGTAACAGCCCCGGGGGTTTTATAAGTAACTGCAGCGAGGAACTTAAGAGCAGCTGCGATTATGCCCGCACCTTATTGGCATTAAGCTCGTCGCAGCAAAAGCCGTCCTATAATGGAACAGATCTGATTTCCAGTATCCTGTCATTCCAGCAGGAAGACGGACAATTTGCCTGGATAGTCAGGGGGGAGAAAGGTTTTATTAATTCCCACATCTGGTCGATACTGGCCCTGGACGCAGCAGGAGAGCAGGTGCCTGATTCCGAAAAAGCCCGGCAGTGGCTGGCAGACCGGCAGAACAACGATGGAGGGTTCGGCTGGTGTGAAGGTGTACCCAGTGACGCCGATGATACCGCAGCAGCCATACGGGCCTTGATGGTTTTGGGGGAGAACCTGGAGGAATCAGCGGTGATTAAGGGTGCCCTGCTTTATCTGAAGAGCTGCCAGGGAGAGGACGGAGGTTTCAGTTCAGGTTACCTGGGAGGAGATAAGTCCAATGCCGCTTCTGACGCATGGGTGATTCAAGCCCTGATCAGCACAGGACAGTCTCCCACCGCCGAAGTCTGGTCAAGAAATAATAAGAACGCGGTTACTCATCTGCTGGGACTTCAGGATCCCAGTGGGTTTTTCAACTATATGCCGGGAGTGGATGCCGGTCCTATCCAGACTACTGCCACAGCCCTAATCTCCCTATGCGGGCTGCCCGGGCAGGCAGGAGCAGGACCGCAGGTTCCGGTACCGCCGGAATCAGCTATGCCTTCATTTACGGATGTACCCAGTTCTTATTGGGCTTATGAACCCATTGGGGAGTTGGTTAAAACCGGAGTGTTGAGCGGGTACCCGGATGGCACATTTAAACCGGAGAGACCAGTAAATAGAGCAGAATTTGCCGCCATGATAGTCAGGGGACTTGGCTTGTCTGCCGATGACTATGCCGGTGACAGTTCATTTAAAGACGTGCCGGCTGATTTCTGGGCATTTACTTCCATCCATATTTGTGTTGAAAATAGGTACGTGACCGGTATGCCTGGGGAAATTTATAACCCGAACGGGAATATTACCGGGGCGCAAATGGCTGCAATCCTAGTGAGAGCCCTGCCGGGCCAAGCTCCTGGGGCAGGTTCAGGCCCCGAATGGTATGCGGATCTGGTGCAAGGGGCCGGGGAGCAGGGATTGCTCTATCCGGGCTTTCAAGCCGAGGTTCCTGCCAGCCGGGCGCAATGTGCCTATAGCATAATGAAACTCAGGCAGATATTAGGGTTGGATTGAAGGTGAAATAATATAATGGCTGGTTTGCGTCACACCGGTTATCTGGCAGGAATCATAATAGTTGTTCTGCTTCTGACCGCTACCCTTATCCCGGAAAATCCATTGTACAACATAAACTGGGCATTGCTTGCAACCGTCATAGTATTTGCAGCTGTTCTAAGTTTTTTTCGGCAATTTGAGCAGCAGCGAGTGAATTCCAAGCTAATAGCCCTGGTGGCAACCATGGCTTCGCTGGCAGCCGCGTCCAGAATAGCTTTTAGCGCCATAGTAAGTCTTCAGCCCGCCACTTTCATTATCATGATCAGCGGATACGTTTTCGGAGGCCAAGTGGGGTTCATGGTTGGTGCGGTTGCCGCACTGGTGTCCAATTTTTTCCTGGGCCAGGGTCCCTGGACCCCCTGGCAGATGTTCTGCTGGGGAATGTGCGGAGTACTGGCTCACTTGCTTTCACTCAAACAAGATCAGTTCCAGCTGGTTAGTTTTACTGTACTGGCCGGGATATGCGGGGTATTGTACGGCTGGGTAATAAATATCTGGCATTGGGCAGCATTTGTATATCCGCTAAACATCAATACATTTCTGGCCGTATATGCTTCCAGCCTGCCGTTTGATTTAATTCATGCCGCAGGTAATATCGTATTTTCACTGCTGTTCGGGGGAACTTTCTATCAGATTTTACGCCGGTTTAAAAAATATATCTAGTTGGTCCTGTCTGGAAAGGGCTATAGGAATTGGGATATGCCCAACCATGTTCCCCATCTCCCCAGGGGAACATGAGCCAAGGACGGATAGACAAGAATAATACACAAATGAATTAATGCTAACTGACAATTACTGCTTGGCCAACCTTGCCTTAAGATTCGACAAGTTCGGCCCCTTCTGCGCGATGCAATTATGTATTGGAGCAATACATAATTGCATCGCTCGTGGGTTTATGCGGCTCCTGCCTAAAAAAATTATCCCAATCAAGATAACAAGACCAGATCAGCCAGATCTCGTACCTCTGGTTTAGCGGCATTTGAAGGGATAGCGGCTCCGGTTTGGAAACGCCGCGGCTTAAAAAACCGCCGGTTAAGTGGTGGCACAAGATTTGCATGTATTCTATTTAAGAAGCAGTTTTGCCCCGTCGCAGCAACGAGGCGGAGTTTAGAGCCCGGCGCCGGTACTGTTAGGAGAAATCTACCGCTTTTAGAGGCGGGAACATCATTATGCCTGGTTTGAATTGCGGACGAGGGGCAGGCAGGATGTTATTGTGGTATATATATGGAACGTAATAATATCGGTACAGTAATCAACCGTGGGATAGACTAGAGGAGGCAATAGGTATGGAACTGAATTATGAAGGGATAATTGAGGACTGGAGCGAAAGATACCTGGAAATTATGCAAACCATTTATGGTCAAATAGAACTGCATCACGCAGAATCGGTCGAAGATACTAACTCAAGATGGATCAAAGAATTTATGCCCGGGAATCAGGCCGTGTATCCGGAAAAATGGGTGGAAAATTTATTTGCAGCCTTTGCCACGATATATGGCCCCCTTACGCTGCACCTTCCCATGGGAAAGGAAGAGTTGAATCAGCGCCTGATAGAACACTATTACATGGAAGAAAACTCTATAGACAGAGTTTTTCATGCTGCCTGAGCATAAATGCTGAAGTGAAAATTCGGAAAAGCTGGTATACGAAACTCCTCCTGAAAGGACCCTGGTTCTCGGCTGAATCAGGGTCTTTTCTTGACCAGCAACAGAACAATAACGTAATTACTCCCCTGTCTGGGCAGGAAAAATTACCTGTTGAGTAGAATGGGTTTAGTATCCTGAAATGGAATTAAAGGTCAAGGGTGGAGATCGTTATTAACAGAGCTTGGGAAGTTATAAAAAACAATAAGGTTGGAGTAATAGTGGCCATTTTTACCATTGCCGTAGCGGGTACCGCCCTGTACATGTTCTCTCGCATACTGGAGAAAATCTGAAATCACTTTCAGGTCTGCGGTTGTAAAATAAGCAAAGGAAAATATTCACGAAGTCGAAATATTTCGACTAATAATTCTGAATAATCATTGACAGATTTTGACTGAAAGAATAAAATAATATTAAACCAATATAAATCGCCTGGGAAGTGAAGTATAGTTCATCCGGAAGGCAAACCCTTAAGGAAAATGGGGAAATTACGAGCATTAAGCCGTAGCCCAAAAAATTCAGAATTACCTCGGGGGACTAGGGACGGAGCTTCAGAGGGTGATAATATTAACACAGGGAGGTAGTGAATGTATACTCAGAAACCTCCAAAGTAGAAGAGCTGGCATATTGGAAGGCCGGCTCTTTTACATTCATCTAACTTATGGTGATTATCCTTTAATCAGAGCAACCGAGGTCGAATTAAAAACGGCAAAAACCTGATCGCCTTGCTTCAGGTTCATGTCACTGGCGGCTCCCGAAGTAATAGTAGCTGTAACGGCCTGGTCTCCGATATCCAGGATCACTTCGGTCATATCCTGCCCCGGTTTTACTTCCATTATGCTGCCCACCAGTTTATTGCCAGCGCTTATTCGCATACCCATTTCGCTCCTTTCTTTCCTCTCACATCATAAGTTGTACCATACCCACCGACTTTATTCTGTTGATCTCAGTTCCGGTAAATGGCAGGAAGGCTTTCATCTGGCCGGCTGTTTAGCGCAATTATTCATATTGCCTGGCAGCAGGTAAACCCGCCCCCGGTATTTCATATAATAATGTAAAAACATTCCAGGGAGGTGCAGCATATGAACAGGGACGATGAGCGGGAATGGAACCTTATTATGCAGCTGCAGGAGAAGATCGACAAGGCTAACCGGAAAATTGACGAAGTATTCCTGAAGATAGAGATAATACAGACCCTTATACGAGATTACAATGGGATAAGAGAACGGATAGACGCCTGCGAGAGTCGTCTCGACCGATTTGATGCCAACCGGGAAGGAGAGCGGCACAACAGCAGGCTGGGATGGGAAAAACTAGGTTACATCACCGGGGTTATAGGCGCTTCTGCAGCATTGCTTTCCATATTATTGAATAGATAAAAGGCTAGCCGCTGTGATTCTGCCCATGATATATTACCGGCAGTTGTTGCCGGGGATTCAACCTGTGTTAAAGCAGGGAGGGAAATATTGGCGGTCGGCACCAAGGGCTTATATAAAACCCCACGCCCGGATAGGATTACCTGCTCGACAAATTACTGGATAGCAAATAGAATATATTTGTGGTATCGATCCCGAGCACGGCCAGGACAACAATACCGTACACAAGTTCCAGGCTAAAGCCGTAAAACCTGTTAGTGTCGGCTGCGGGCCAAGCAGTGTGTGCCGGCCGTACACCGGAATCCAAATCCCAACTGACGCCAGCGCATTAGTTGGAGGAGCAAATAAGAGGAGGTTAACATAATGACGGTTAAGCTGGTCACCGATAGTACATCTTACATACCGGAAAAAACCTGCAGGGAACTGGATATTAAAATGGTAAACCTGGGGGTGAATTTCCCCGATGAATCATATGACGAAAATGCGGTGGATTACATTGATTTTTATGAGCGAATTAAGCGGGAGAAAGTGATTCCCACTTCATCCCAACCCTCCCTGGGTTCCATAATCGATACCTTCAGAGAGATTATAATGCGCGAGGAGGAGGTTCTGGGTATATTCATATCGGCCAAAATGAGCGGCACCTATGAGTCGGCTCTGCATGCCAGAAAAATATTGTTGGAAGAGTATCCCCAGGCTTGTATCGAGGTGTTCGATTCCAAAACCAACTGCATGGCGCTAGGGCTGCAAGTAGTTGAAGCTGCCGCAGCTGCCCGGGCCGGTAAGAAGATGGAAGAAGTCATGCAGGTAGCCCGGGAGATCAGAGAAAAAATCCGATTTTATTTTGTCCCGGAAAGCTTGGAATATTTAATCAAAGGTGGCAGGATAGGCGGAGCTTCGGCCTTGCTGGGATCACTGCTGAAAATCAGACCCATATTATATGTAAACGATGGTATGACTGATGTCAAAGAAAAGGTCCGGGGTACCAAAGCAGCCATAAAACGTATCGTCGATCTGCTGCAGGAAGATGCCGACAAATATGGTTTGAAGCACCTGCTGGTTCACCATATACATGACCGGGAACGGGCTGATGAACTGGCCAGAACCCTCGGCCAGGAATACCAGCGGGAGGTGCCGGCCTTATCTATAGGCCCGGTAATAGGACTGCACGTGGGACCTGGTACACTAGCGGTGGTATACTGTATTGATAACTGATCAGATGAAAGATTAAACAGCATATTTTGCTGGAAGCGAAGATCTATTGCAGTGCCCGGGACAGGTTTGCGTCATATGCTTCAATCTTCCCTGCAGGCATAAATTAACACATCTTATTGGCGATCCCAACTAATTTTAATTAGACAGTAGGGCATAATAAGCCTATAAACTAGACAATTCATTTCGAGGGGGGATTAGCCTTGCTGCCAACTGCAATAGGAGTCGGATTCCTGGTATTCTTCGCCCTGGTGATATACTGGTTTCTCAAAACTCTGTCTCGGCCGGCCGACCATAAGCAAGGGGGCCGGGAACTACGTTACGGATTGGACTTCGAGAGCGCGCCCGAGATTATGGCTTATAACACAGAAACGGCAGCGGAATTGGAAAACCATCTCAAGCTGGTGATGGTGGATGATGCATGGATGGCCTGCTGGTCTATAAATAAGAATTTTCTGGAGGAGAAGCAAGCAGAAGAGGCATCGTCGGGACAGCGAGGACAGGAAATGGTGTTGAGGATATACGAAGCGGGGGATCAGCTTAGGTATCATGATATTCAAACCAGGAAACTCAGCGGATGCTGTCGCCTTTATCTCAGCAAGTATCGCGCCTATTATGTAAGCCTGGGCATAAAACGGGGCAAAAATTTCAGTCCGGTGCTGGTATCAAACACCGTTATCCCTAATAGTCTGCAATAGGTTGAAAAACTGGAGCATCAGAACAGTAATGTTCCCAAATAAGCTCCGGCTATGCCCCCCATAACCACCAGCATTATATTAAGGCGCATCCAGGCCAGAAAAAAAGCGGCCAGAGCCCCGGCGGCTGCCGTTGAGGTTTCTCCGGTGGAAGAAAGAATTCCGGGGAAAATTAGTGCAGCCAAAACAGCGTAGGGAACAAATTGCAGGAAGGTTCCCAGGAAAGGCGGCAGTTTTTTATCCCTCAGTATGACCAAAGGAGTCAAGCGGGGCAAATAGGTCACTATTGCCATACCGACCACCACCATCAGCAGTTCATTCATCTTCAGACCCCCCAATCCCCCGGGGGAAAAGGATCGATCCAGCCAGCGCAGCTGTAATGGTGCTGACAATAATCCTCCAACCGGTTGACAATTCCTGGCTGAAGGGTATCCAGGCCAAGGCGGAATTGATTGCGACAGATATCAATACCACCAGGAAGATGGGACGGGATACCTTCAAAGCCGGCACCAGCAAAGCTATAAACATGGTATAAAGAGCAATGCCCATACTGGCCTGCAGGGCTGAAGGCAGTCCCGCAGCCAGGAATATGCCTGCCCAGGTACCCGCATTCCAGGCGGTAAAGGCCAACATATTCAAGCCCAGTATAAACCAGGGAGAAAGTAATTGATCCTTTTGCATGGAAGCTACTGAGAATGTTTCATCGGTTACTCCAAAAGCCAAGAGAAATCGCCAGGTCTTGGACAAGGAGACATCAATACGTAGGGATAGAGAAGCAGTCATAAGAAAATGACGCAGATTTAATATGAAAGTGGTCAATATGATTTCCCAGGGATTAGTGCTCAGGGCAATCAAGTTAACCCCCACAAATTGACTTGCTCCGGCAAAGACAATGAAAGACATTAGAAGGGCTATATAATCCGGAATACCGGAAGATCTGGCTACCAGTCCGAAAGTAATCGCAATAGGAATATAACCTACCGCTATCGGTATCGAGGCCTTGATTCCCCGCCAAAAAGGCTGATAAGCTGATATGCCGCAGGTGTCGATGCTGGCCCGGGCTTTTTCTTTCTGCATAGCAAATACTACCTGTCATTAGTTATTATACTAATATATCACAATCATTACAGGTTTTAACCAGCCAAATAAAAGGTATTTTCTCTGATGGTAAAATCCCTTGCTGCAGGATATGAGAGAGTAAGCAGTGCCGGGATGCATCCCGGCACCAGGGTGTGGGATGGGTCAATTCTATAATTCTGCGAAATTAATCCGGGGACGGTGGGTATCTACGCAGCATTTTACCCCGTAAGTTACACATAGACGGGGCCAGAAGGTAGAGTCCTTAAATTCACGGCTGTAAAAGGCCAAAAGACTATCGAAACGCTCATCGCATTTAAGCAGCAGGCCATTGTTTACCACATAACCTTTATACCATGCTTTGACCAGGTTGGTCAGGTCTATTTCCAGCCAATCATTGACGAAACCGGGAGGAACACAGGTGCAAAAAGAATTGCCTGGGTCAAATAAAGGCCGGGTATTCCAGGTTACCTGCAGTTCTCTCCATTTTTGGAGTACAGGATAAGCACATAAATCAGTGGTTTTGTTTTGGGGAACCTCATTGCGAAAGACCCACAATCTCAAACAGGCATCCGTGATAAAGCTGTTCGGTGGTATCATCCTGCACCGGTCTTCACATAGATCGAATTTCAGCAAAGACTGGTATTCATCCTTGCGGCCCTGAAATTGGTTGGCAAATAGGTAATAACGATCTCCAAAGTTAATGTTCGGATAAAATTCTGATATATAAGCATCTTTAACCGGAGTAAAACAGATTCTGTTTAAAGGATGGTAATGAAAATGCTTTTTTCCATCGGGCATAGGGATCATCTCCTTTCTTATCTGATGATATATAATATGGAAATGCTGTTATTTGGTTACTGAAATACCATTGGAACGGACGGGAGTATGCCCGCAATGTCATACATATCGGACTAAAAGGGAGGAGTCTTTTCATTCTCCAAGCAGGCCTGCCGGCGAGTAGAAAAAGACTCATTGGCGAATAATGCTCGGAGAAGGAATGAGGTGTTTTGTGTCAAATATAAAAACAATAGCAATAATACCAATAATTAAATGGAGTTCAAAAATTTAATCGGTTTCTAGCATTATGGAAGTGAGGTGGTCATAGTTCGTAGTTAGGATAGGGCACTGAAGACAGAGAGGAGTCCTTGGTGCCGGGATCAGACGACTTATAATTCTAAACTGTATCCCGTATGGCTGTAAGTAAAGAAGAGAAATAATTACAGCCCGGGCTTCTAAAGGGGGGAGAAGTATTGTGGGAGCAGCTCTGTTAAAGTATCAGGGATGCCTGCTAGGTTTGGCAATAGGCGATGCCCTGGGGGCTCCGATAGAATTCATGGATATGAGTGGTATCATTAATGAATTCGGAGCCGGGGGAATGAAAGATCTTTACCCCTGGTATGGTTTCAAGGCCGGTACTTATACCGATGATACTCAGATGTCTATAGCTACCGCCCTGGGGTGTTTGCAGGCCAGACAATCAGGGCTGGATCCGGTTGATGAAGTGTTAAAGGCCTATCTGCAGTGGATGGAAAGCCAGAACTGCAACGGACAGCGCAGGGCACCAGGTCATACCTGCTTGACTGCCCTGCATATCAGAAGAACGACCTGTACTCATAGCAAGATCAACGACAGCAAAGGCTGCGGCGGAGTTATGAGAGCAGCTCCGGCAGGATTGGCTTATCCCCCCGGGGAAGCTTTTATATGCGGAGCAGATTTTGCCCGGTTGACCCATGATCATCCCAGTGGATACCTGAGTGCGGGTGTACTGGCGGATATAACCGCCCGGCTGGTGCAGGATAATTCCCTGGAGGAGGCCCTTGACTCCTCGATGGAGATTCTCCGGCACCATAATGGCAGCCGGGAAATTCTGCTCAAGCTTTATCTGTCCAGAAAACTGGCCGATTCTGAACTAAGTGCGGCCGACAGCATCAACCGCTTGGGAGAAGGCTGGGTAGCTGAAGAGGCGCTGGCTATAGCATTGTACTGCGCTATCAAGTTCCCGTCAGATTTTAGTCTGGGTGTGTCTGCGGCTGTCAATCATCCGGGAGATAGTGATTCCACCGGGTGCATAACGGGTGCTTTACTGGGTACAAAAATGGGAATAGAGGCTATACCGAAAAAGTGGATAGAAATGATAGAGAATAGAGATAAGCTGTTTCAGCTGGCGGGTTATATGTGGAAAGCTTTTTATCAGAAGCAAACGCTGGATGATATGGACTTTTCTTACGCACCCTACACCAGCGAAGAAAGGTCTGATCAATAAAAGAGAGCAAGTGTTGGTGTTGAAATAACTATAGCAAAGGGGGGGATAAGAATACATCGCTTGTTGACTGCCTGAAAATACCAGGCGGGGGTCCGCAGGCAGTAGACAAATCACAGGGGGTTAGAGCATCGGAAGAAACTGCGGAGCAGTTTCAACCCATCGATGCAACCAGGAGGCGGACCGCTTTTCGCCTCGTTATATTAAAGGGGGAACAGGTAATGCAATATTCGTATCCTGAATGCAGAAATTGCGAAGTTTATGGTTTTTGTACCGGTACCGAAAAAGAACATCATGCATACATGGAAAATTTTGCCTAGCACCAGCAACCAGCCGTAGAAGAATGCGGAAAATGCGAGACTCTAAGTTATTGCACCCAGAGCGAAGAAGAGTGCGAAGCCTTTCACCAGCACCTTCAGGGCGAAACAGAGCCGTTTTCGGAATATCAGACAGGAATAATAACTGAATCTTGCAGGCTTCCCGCTAATAAGGGTCTGGTTAATCGAATGGAAGGCCGTATAGTAGAAATAGATGAAGGTGACTATATGGCCCGGGTTACCCTGAATATCGGCGATAATTTGCTGACTACAGTCATGCCCTTGGAGAAATTCAGAAATACCGGGTATAAACTGGGAGATCAGGCAGCAGTAGCATTTAAGGCACTAAATGTGAAAATGATGCTTTAAACTTCAACTGCAAAAGAAAGTCTGTTGCAGTCAATTCAGCAGACTTTAGCAATTTCCCGATCAGCAGGCATTTGCGGCCCGTCAGCGCGGTTGACATTGCTTCCGGTTCATGCCGGGTAGCGGCGTTGTCGGGCTGACCGCCCTGCTGAACAAATTCAGCG
>CAZCTN010000031.1:0-9236 GCA_964501655.1 uncultured Syntrophomonas sp. | reverse complement strand
TTCATGCCGGGTAGCGGCGTTGTCGGGCTGACCGCCCTGCTGAACAAATTCAGCGAAATTAAGCAGCAGTTATCTGTCCAGGATATTGTTCACCATTCACCGATAAACGGGCACCAGTACATTTTGGTTGCCCCATGGCAATTTGCTGCTTTTTCAGGGGAGAATACCAAACATCAGTTGTTGTTGGATGGGGAGCTGGCAGAAGTGGATGGGCCGAAAGGCAGGGCGGTATGAGAAAAGCAGATCTGGACGCATTATACCAAATATTGGATGGGTATGAACAGCGCCGAGATAGAAAGATAAGCCTGGCTGAACTCAGCCGAACTCATTCACCCCGGTGGGGATGTTGCTTTTTCTATGAAAAAGGAGAATACCGGGAAGAGTCTGGAGCACCGCGGATAGTTAGGGTCGAGAGCTACCCGCGCCTGGAGGCTAAAACTGATATGTACAGCCAGCTGATATTACATCGCGGGACTATAGCCGGAGTATTTACCGGAGGGGGAAACCATCGTCTGTCCCTGCTGCGCAAACATATTGGCACAGCTATGATGACCAGGATGCAGATCTCCTGTGAGAGCTGGGAGGATGAACAGTTTAACGCCTCGGTCAGGAAACTGGAGCATCCATTGGAGGTCCGGGTAAGCGAAGTGATCAGCCGGATGGAAGTACTGATGATTTCTTTTGAGGATAACGATATAGAGAAGCAGGCTTTAAGATATATTCAAAAAAACGCCGTTGCCCTATTAAGCAATTGGAAAAAGGAAGTCTTGGATCCCCCTTCACCAGACTGGATGGGCAATTTCTGCAGTAATGTCCTGGTAAGAGATTCGGGACTGTGGAATACTAACGGGGTGATGCAGAGATACGACAGTAGTTTTATCACTATATTTAAAAGAATAATTGAGCAATCCAAATAGGATATTGCCGAATATACCCGATTATCAAAGCGCTGGAAAGGAGAGAAACAGATGGAGATAAGCCTGGACGGGCTGATTGCCCAGGTGAATGGGAGTCAAAAGATAGCTGTGGATTATTATATAATTGGAGACATGGGGGTTGACTCAACCAGGAGGGAAATAGAACAGCTGCGATTGGAGCGGGATGACAATGGCTGGGTATTCATGCCTGTCATTGGGGATGAAGAGGACAATGGTTATCATGTAACTGATGCCAACGAAATATACCAGGAAGAAGCAGATGAAGGGGCCAGAGCCAGGTTCGAAATCAGGGAGCAGGGTGTGCTGCTAATGGAGATAAGGCTTTACTAGAATTTGTGATTTATGTTTGACCCCGCGGGAGTTTGGGTTGGCTTTTTTGCAGCGGCAGCTTCGGCCCTGGATATACTGCCAGGACAGTGCTGAAGAATACCAGCAAAGCTCCCCAGATTTGTATGGGGGACAGACTCTCTCCCAGGAAAGAAAAGGCCAGGAACATGGCCAAAACCGGCTCCAGAGTGCCGAGCAGGGTGGCTTTGGCTGCTCCCAGTTTTTTTATGCCCTGAAGGAAAAATACCACTGCAATAATGGTGTTGAATACCGTCATCATTAATACCAGAGAAACACCTTGGAGAGAGAGTGTAGATAAAAAGTTCAGATCATGAAACATAAACAGCAGCAATATCAAGCTGCCGATTGCCAGGGTATTGGTTATGGTCAGCGGAGATATGCTGCGTACGTTTTTCTGGCTGATTAAACTGTAGATGGTATAGGATACCGCAGCCAATATAACCAAAATAAGTCCCGGAACAGATAATTCTCCTACCCCGTCTGCTATTCCTGATACCAGGATTACTCCCCCTACTGCCAGCAGCAGGCCCAACACGAAATGGAAATGAAGCTTTTCTTTGAATACCATCGAGCCCAAAATGGCCACCAGAACCGGATGACTGAAAAATACCACTATAGTAATACTTGCCGGAAGATGCTGCAGGGCATGGAAAAACAACAAGCCCTCCAATACAAACAAGAGCGATTGCACCAATACCAGAGGGGACCTATTCATAAAGGGCAATCCCCTGAAGAGAAGATAAGGAGTGAGCAGTAATGCAGTAAACAGGTAGCGCAGCAGCAACATGGATTCCGGAGTCAGTCCGGCAGCAAAGGCGAACTTACCCAGTATGGTCTGGGTAGCATAAGCAAATGCCGATATAGATATATAGATCACTCCCGTGATAGAATCCGAAACTCTAAGCAAAATATTCTACCTCATCGATATATAGATTGATATGGGGTCATCGCTGGTTTAAGTATAGGTTACTCTACTGGAAAAATAAATCTGCAAAATCAAACATATTAAAGGTAATGCCGACCCGGGCATAGAAATAATAAATAAGCAAAGGGGGATGCGGTTATGCGTCTGTTAAGAATCGAAAATTTCAGGTATATTGACCGTAATAAAGCGGGCGGGGATGCTTGCCTGGAATACGGTGAAATTGAAATCAGGGCGGAGTTTATTTTTTATTTGCAGGGCAATGAATGTCTCAGCATCAGACTTGGGCGGCATGATACCCGGGTTAGTACTTGTGAATTGGAGGAATTTCTTAACAACTCACGACAGGCTTTAAAACAGCAGATCAAGCCAGAGGTGGAAAGGATAAGAAAGGAGCGAAGAGACAGAACAGCATAAGGCTTTCGGGATTGTCAAGAAAAACCATAAATATAATTTTAGACCGGCACTTGCAAAGCGTTTCTTTTCATGGTATAGTTTTCTACCATAGGTATACTATTAAAAAATGGAATAATGTCAAAAAAAGTCGAAGAAATAAAGGGATTCCCAGTAAAAATCACTATTTTTTATATAACAATTCACATATAATCAAATAAGAAAGAGTATTATGTAGTGTTGGAGTCATCCTTATAAATGAAGTTAAGAGGCGTTGACCAGATGCGGAGGTGAGGTTATGAAAAAGAGATGGGGTAAAGGCGAACCAGTCAATCTGTCGGATCTGCTTAAAATTACACCTGTTGCCAATGAAATCATGCATCTAACTGAAGAACTAGACATGAGTGCTACTGACGTAATGTGGATTGTAGCTCAAATTATCGATAACGGCAAGGAATTTGATTCGGAGGCTTTCGAAAAAGTATTCAATGAAGAAAATGAAAATTCGCTTTCCTATGACCTTGATGATATAGATTTGGACATAGAAAACGTAGAAGACGAAATGGATCAAGCCACTTATATGGTGAACGTAAAGATCAACAGTCCAGGTCGGTTTCCGGAAGTTGGCTTTAAAGCCGGGATGAATGACAAAGAGGACATCAACTATTTCTTTGACATGATCATGGATGTAATGGAAAAACTGGAGTAAATTCTATTTATCAAATTAATTGAGTATTAGAAGCCCGGGTTTTCCCGGGCTTTTTCACGGCCAGGGGGAGAAGCATGATCATTAAAGTCACTCCGCGAGTCAGTCTGTTGCGGCCGGCGGGAAAAACGGCTTATCCATACAGCAATTCAATATACATAGAGGATCAGATAAACACCCTGATCGACGCCGGAGCCGGCGGAAGAGCTTACCAGGGCATACCCCCAGGCCAAATAGATATGCTTTTATTAAGTCATTATCATTTTGATCATGTCAACGGGGTCAGCTTCTTTTCTGAAGCTGATGTCTATTCAGGCCAGGAAGAGGCCCTGGTATATACCAGTCCGGAGCAATATCTGGAGCATACCGGACGGTGGCGCTGGAAAGAACTGATGGGGCAAGACAAGAGCGAGCCCCTGCGTTCCCGGGCGGTATTTCCCGACGATGTCCCGGTTAACCCTGGTTTTCAGTTCATTCAATTGAAAGGGTGTTTTAAAGATGGGCAGGTATTTGATCTGGGCAGTACCTGCTTGCAGGCCGTACATCTTCCCGGCCATACCTGGGGCCATTATGGATTTTATATTGAAAGCGAGGGCCTGCTGTTTTCAGGAGATCTGGATTTAGCTCCCCAGGGACCATGGTACGGGGGAGAAAGTTCGGATGTGGAGCAGATGATCAAGTCTATCGATAGGATATTGGAGATAAACCCGCGGATACTGGTTACTTCCCATCGCAGAGTGTTCCGTGCACCGCAAGACAGCATTGTGCGGCTGATGAAGAACTATCAGGCTGTTCTTCTGGAGCGGGAAGAGCGAATAATGCAGGTATTGAGAGTGCCTCAAACCTTGGATGATATAGCCAGAGCTTCCGGAGACTTCCTCTGGGATAGTGAATATGCGGTATTTTACACTAAAATGATGACTTTGAAACACCTGCAGTATATGATTAGGACCGGCAGAGCCACAAAGTTGGATGACGGATATTACATATATTGTTAACAGGAGGACATGGAATGAATTATCGCAGGATACTATACATAGCTTTCATAATGTTCATAGTCATCTGGCTATGGCAAAACCTTATGCAGGATTCCCTGGTGGAGCAGAAGGTTGTATCCAGCCATAGGGTGCTGGAGGTGATACTGGCGGAATCAGATCTGGAAGACGTGAAGACTATCTATTTCCCGCCGGACTATCAGGGATTGCCTGGGGAAGTCTTTTACCTTACCACCCTCAAGGATAATGAGTATATTACCGATAAGTATCGTATAGTAACCGCTGAATCCGGTTCGGATGATGAAAGGGAATGGAAAATAGAGCAAAGTTGGAGAAACACTCATCTGCCCGCAGACAGGTTTGAAGTATACCACTTGCAGGAGGGAAGATGGCAGCAATAGCTGCGGTCTATGATCCTATAAGGCTAGCTATTGTCGCACGGATCGACCTGCTTTCAGTACATCGTATAATTCATACAGAGGTGAGTAACGCATCAGGGCAGTGGCCAGTTCCACCGTACCCATAATACCGCATAAGGTTCCAGCGTTTCCGGTCACCATCTGGGAGCCGGACATAAAAAAGAAGCAGAAAGCCAGTATATATCTTGCGGTAACTCCGTCTTTACTAAGCATATCGTATCCTTCCATTATAGACCTGCATTTTTATCGTACAGGTTATTTTCTGCAGGATTCCAATTTATATGCTGTAAAATAGAGGTACCTGGATGTAATATGCAATTAGCAGAGTAAGTATGCGGCAAAGTATCCAGGAACCCATTTACTGGACAGAGAGTATAAATGACTGTGAATTTGCTAAGGAAGTGATCAAGTGGATAATTACCTGTGGCAGGGGATGGTATTACTGGCTGCGGCAGCAACAGGGTTTGGTCTCTCCCTGCCCTTCTTGCGCAATACCTTAAAGGCCAGGCAGCAGAGGCATGAATATGAAATTCAAGTTTGGGAAAAGAACTGGAACCAGAGGCTGGAAGATAAGCAGGCCAGCCTGCAGGAAAGCAGGATCCGCAACGAAAACCTGGAAACTGAAATCAGATCATTGCGAACCGAGCTGTCATTCCAGCAGCAGGCCCGGGCTGCAGCAGAGGAGAAAAACAGATCCTTGCAGGTGTTGGAAGGGCAGATAAGCAGCCGTCAGAAAAACCTGGAGAAGCTCCAAGATGAGAATGGCAGACTCAAGATACTGGCCGCAGAGTTGAAAGGCAGCCTGGAAGAAGAAAAGAAGAAGACAGCGGATAACCTGGCTCTGCTCCAGGAGGCGCGGGAGAATTTGCTGGCCTCCTTCCAGGCTTTATCAGCGGAAGCCCTCAAGAGTAATAATCAGGCTTTTTTGGAGCTGGCTCAAACCACCCTGGGAAAATATCAGGAGGGAGCCAGGGGGGAACTGGAAATGCGGCAGAAGGCTATAGATCATCTGGTCGTGCCCCTGCAGAAATCGCTGCAACAGGTTAACGAGCAGATTCTGACCATGGAAAAAGAAAGGGCAGGGGCGTATGCCGGTTTGAGTGAACAAATTAAGTCCATGGCCGCCGCCCAGGGACAGCTGCAGTTCGAGACCGCTGCTCTGGTGAAAGCCTTGCGAAGGCCGACCGTGAGGGGCAGATGGGGGGAGATTCAGCTCAAGCGGGTGGTGGAAGTAGCCGGAATGCTGGAGTACTGCGATTTTGTAGAACAGCATACCGTCAGCATTGGTGGGCAGGGCCAGCTGAGACCGGATATGATTATCAGACTGCCGGGGGGACGGAACGTAGTAATTGATTCCAAAGCACCTCTGCAAGCCTACCTGGAGGCAGTGGAAGCAGTGGATGAACAGCAAAAAGTCCAGTATCTTAAGGATCACGCCCGACAGGTTAAGAACCATGTCAGCAGTCTGGGAAGCAAAAGCTACTGGGAGCAGTTCGAACCTACACCTGAATTTGCGGTACTTTTCTTGCCGGGAGAATCATTTTTCAGCGCGGCCCTGGAACATCAGCCGCAGTTGATTGAATACGGAGCCCAGCAGCGAGTTATCATAGCCACCCCCACCACCTTGATTGCTTTGCTGCGTTCGGTAGCTTATGGATGGAAACAGGAACAAATAGGAGAAAACGCCCGAATAATAAGTGAACTGGGCAAGGAGCTCTATGAACGGATAAGAGTGCTGGCCGGGCATTTTACCGAGATGCGCAAAGGGCTGGAAAAATCAGTCGATTCCTACAATCGAGCTGCCGGTTCCCTGGAAGGAAGAGTGTTGGTTACCGCACGGAAGTTTAAAGACATGGGGATTGCATCTCAGGCAGAGCTGGATACTCCTCTTTCAGTGGATAGAACTCTAAGGGGATTGAGTGCTGCGGAAATGATAGAAGAGGAAGTGCCCGATCGGGATTAGCCTTCATAAAATGTTTTACTCAGTTTTTACATTAAAGGGATCAGAACTTAAGCTGCGGGAATTATGATTACGAGGAGAAAGACTTTAGCCAAAGGAGGTGATAAAATTGGATAAAAAATTGATAGACGAAATACTGGAGTCAATCGGACTGGAGCATATCGAAGAAGAAGAAGAAAACTACTGCCAGCGATAGACAAGCCTTTAAGGATTCAGCCTT
Source organism: uncultured Syntrophomonas sp. (assembly GCA_964501655.1). Lineage (GTDB taxonomy): Bacteria > Bacillota > Syntrophomonadia > Syntrophomonadales > Syntrophomonadaceae > JAAYJK01. The sequence goes on along the minus strand of CAZCTN010000031.1, from coordinate 2,335 downwards.
AAACGGCTTTTTTATTTCCCCGCGATAATCCCCGGCTATTTATTGTGAGCCTTATTCGCTGCTTTATCTTCCGCTAAAAGCTCGGAAACGGTAACAAATTTATAGCCCTGTTCCTGCAGGCTGTCAATAATAACTGGCAAGGCCTGTGCAGTTTGCTTGCAGGTGTCACTGGCATGCATCAGGATAATGTCTCCGGGATGGGCCTTCTGGCTGACCCTTTCGATAATAGAGTTAACTCCCGGATTCATCCAATCCAGTGAATCAGTACTCCACTGTATTGCCTCATAACCGCTTTCATGGATAGCTTCTATCACATGATTATTAAAATCCCCATTCGGAGTTCGGATAAGATTGGCTTCTACCCCGGTACCTGCTTTGATCAACTGGTGGGCTTGGCTTATTTCCTTCTTGATTTCCGTCTTGCTTAGATTGCTCAGATCGATGTGACGGTATCCATGGCTTCCAATCTCATGACCGTCTTCCTTGATTCGCTTCACGATTTCCGGGTATTCTTTAACCCAGGGTCCGGAAAGGAAGAAAGTGCATTTGAGATTATTTTCCTTCAATACATCAAGGACCGGCAGGGGGGTTTTGTTACCCCAACTGATATCAAAAGTAAGGGCCAGTATCTTTTTGTCCGTTTTGACTTCATAGACAGGCTTGAGGGTATAATGAGCCTGAACATAGGCCACACTGCTGCCCAGGACGGCCAAGGCCAGCAGACAGGCTATAGCCATTCGGGCCTGCCTCTGTATTTGATAAAAACCAAATATTCTAGGCATTAATTCAACTCCTGTATAGCAGTTTTTCTATTTATATGGTCATGAAACCGGCATTATTCATTATTCTCCAGTTCCAGCAGCCTGCTCAGGGTCACAAATTGGTATCCATCCTTTTTCAGGGCCGGAATCATAATATCCATGGCTTTTACTGTTTGCATGCCGTTGGCTGCACCGTCATGCAGGACAATAATCTGACCTGGTTCAATATTGTCCCGAATATGATCAGCGATTCTTGCTGATGAGGTGCCGGCCTGCCAGTCTTTGCTGTCCTGCTGCCAGGTCCAGTAAGCGATGATTAGCCCCTCCTCTTGAACAATATCGACCATGGCATAGGAAAGATAACCCCCAGGCGGGCGAAAGAAGGTGGGAGCATTACCGGTAATGCTTTTTATGGTTTTACTGCCTTTGATGATTTCATCTCGGATGAACTCATCACTTTTGCCGTTGTAATCTGCATGATTGTAACTATGATTACCAATTTCATGTCCGGACTGATCCATCTGTTTCAGCAAATCGGGATACTCTTCAGCCCTGCTGCCCACTACGAAGAAAGTAGCCTGGGCACCATGCTTATCCAATACCTCCAGTAGAGCCGGGGTATTTGCCGGGTCCGGACCGTCATCGAAAGTCAGGGCCACCGCCTTTTTATCAGTATTAACCTCTCGAATCAGGAGCCCCTGCTTTTCCCAGTTATGCATATTGGGATGCAGGGACAGGTTGTAGGCCCCCAAAGTAATCCCGAAAAAGAATATGCTGGCCAAAATGACCCCGGCGGTTTTCCGCTTCATCACAATAAACATAAATACTCCTTTGCGCATTATAAGAGTCTATTAAAATAGTATTAAGAATCAAAGGTTTTTATACTAAAGGGCAGCCTTGGTTTTCCACGCTTTTTTATCCATATCTATTGTATTCATGCACTAAGAGCATGAAGTTTTCCCTGATGAGTTATACCAGAACATAATTGCTGATTAACAACAACACATAAATAACAAGTCTTGATTTTGCTCCCTTATAGTTATATAATTAGTGTCACGAAATGGGCCGTTAACTCAGTGGGAGAGTGCTTCCTTGACGCGGAAGAAGCCATAAGTTCGAATCTTATACGGCCCACCATAAAAGACAGCTTGAAGTCCCGATATTTCGGGACTTTTAAGTTTTTCTGATAAAACATTATGGGCAGGCAGTAATAATTATAAATCCCGTTATATCCGAATGTATTCACAGGCACGCACACAAGTGGCACACCAAGTGGCACACCAGTGGAAGACCCAATATCGTTGTATTTTTCATCTCAAAACCAAGAAATTAACGGCTATATTTTAGCGTGTTGCCGAAAAAGGAGTCAGTTTGGTAACGATAGAGCCACATACCTTTTTGGTAGAGGCCTATCATGTTATTTAGCTAGATCGCCGTTAGGGCAACCACATTGCTTATATACATCGTAATAACTGGCAACCGTTCAATGGGATTGGCTAAAATAGAAATGGAGGAGGCAAATGCGAGAAATAGTACTTACGGAGAATATAAAAATTACCATTCATGCCGCACAA